>JBJHCC010000022.1:10771-33588 GCA_050485825.1 Gammaproteobacteria bacterium | reverse complement strand
ATGTGTTTAAGAGTCAGTGTTTCGGGTTCGGGTTCGGGTTCGGGTTCGGGTTCGGGCTCCAATGCCTCGGCCGGTCCGGCCTCCTCCAAGCCGGGCAAGACTTCGTCTGCGGTCAGCTCGACGGCCCAGTCCAGCGGCTCGCTGCGATCGACGCCCGGACCGTCTTCCGTCGGTTTGGCTGCTTCAGCGGGCGATTCCGTGCTCTCGATGTCCGCTTGGTCCGCGACCGGCGCCGCTTCCAGCGCCCCGCTATCCAGGGCTGCGGTCAGATCATCGTCAGCGGTTTCGGCGTCAGCGGCTTCTTCCGGCCCTGGCGCATCCGCGTGCAGGAAGCTACGGTCGTCAGCGTCGAGCGCTTCGACGGCGCGATCTTCAGCATCCTGCTCCAGCGGCTCGCTGTCGAACATGAACGCCGTGTCCAGCGCTTCGGTGTCCTCGATTGAATCGAGCTCTGCCGGCCCTGCTGCGCTGTCGACGGGCAGCTCATCGGCCGGCGCTTCCAACTCGGCGGCGCCGGCGTCGCTCGATGTCTGGCTGCCGCTGGTCTGCCGTTCGTCGGCTTCGAGCGCTCGCTCGGCTTCGAACAGCGCCTCGTAGTCGAGGGCTTCGTCGTCCTCAATGGTGAGCGCAGCGGGTGCTTCGGTATCGTCGTCACGGTCGACCGCGGCGGTCTCGTCCGACGCGTCAAGGCTGTCGGTCCATTCAGCGAGGCGGTCGTCGCCATCTGAATTCGGGTCCGCCGCCGCCGCGCTGCCCTCGGCGGCTTCAAAATCAAGCACGAAGTCCGGCAGATCGAGGTCGGCCAGGCTGTCTGCGGACGCCTTGGCCGCCGCTTCCTCCGCGGCCAGTTCGGCGTCGAAGCGCGCCGCTTCGACGGCGTCTTCGTCGGTCAGCGCAACCTCGGTCAGCTCGTCTCCGGTATCCGCGTCATCGCCTGCCGTCGTCGGCGCAGGCGAAGCCTGGTCGTCGTCGGCAGCCTGTTCTGTCGGGCCGGGCTCCGGCGTGGGCTCCGAGGCCTGATCGCTGAAGTCAATGGCCAGCGCATCGAGCTCTTCATCGTCTTCCAGCGCTTCCAGTGCCGCGTCTGCGCTCAGCTCACCGATGCTATCGTCGCTGTCCGCCAGCGATGATGGCGGGTCGAATGCCAGCGTCAGTTCATCGCTGTCGTCAGCCTCCTCGGTGACCGCGGGCTCGGCCGCTGGCTCGAGATCGGCCAGCGGTGCGCCCAGTTCCAGCGTTAGTTCATCGATGTCTTCGATGTCGTCCAGAGCCGCCGGCGGCGCCAGCGGTTCGAGGTCGTCCAGCGGCTCGCCCAGTTCCAGGGCCGGCTCGTCGCGGTCGTCAGCGGGCGCTTCCTGCTGTTCGAGATTGTCCACCGGCGCGATCGGCTCGCCCAGCTCCAGTGCCGGCTCGTCGATCAGATCGGCGATGTCATCGTCGACCGACTGTGGCGTGGCGCTGGCGGGCAGCGCCGTGTCGTCGAAGCCTTGTTCCGGCGCTTCGTCCTGGCGCAGATCCGAATCGGGTTCCGGCGCCGCCTCGTCCCGATCCGGCGCTTCGGCATCGACCGTTGGCGTCTCCCGGTATTCGGGCGGCACGCCGCCGTCTGCAACGCTAGTGTCCTCGGACGTGAGCGGCTCGACAGCTTCGGTTTCGCGGCGGTCTGCGGGGCCTGCCTCGTCCTCGAACGCCAGCTCCTGATCAGCGCTGGTGGAGAAGGGCTCTTCGCCCATGCCGAAGGGGTCCTCGCCGATCTGGATGTCGGCCAGGGACTCATCGAGCTGTGAGCTGAAGTCCAGCTCTTCCAACGCTCGTTCGTCTCGTGCTGGCGGCACCAGCGGGGCTGTCGGTGCTCGCTCGGCGCTGGGCGGCTCATAGCGATCGACCTGGCCGCTGGTGCGCTCCCGATGCGCCTGGTTGTGCAGGTTGCGCAGCGTCTCTGCCAGATCGCGGGTATCAAACAAGGCATCGGCGACCGGTTGCCCCTGCAAGCGCTCCAGACGCTGCCGGAACAAATCGGCGCAGCGGGCCATGGCCGCCAGTCCGGCCGGCGATGGCTCGGATCCGCACAGCGACAGTTCTTCGAGGTAGGACTCCAGGATCTGGGCGGTCTCGGTCTCATCGCCGATCGGCGCCAGCCGCATGGTGCCTTTCATGGTGTGGATCATCCGCACCATGCGCTCGTCGATCACGCCCCCATGGGCATTCTCTTCGGATTCTCGCAGCCACTGGTCGAGACCATCCAGGTTCTCCGACAGCTCCTTGACCATGAGCTCGACCAGGGTGGGGTCGAGATCATCCATTTCCGGGGCCTTGAATGCGGCGGGCGCTGCGGCCGCATGCTGGCCCTCAGCCAGGCGGGCGGCCCGCTCGGCGATATCGGCGCAGGCCTGCTCGTCGAGTTCACCACTGCCGGAACCACTGAGACGAGCGCGCAGGCTGGGCAGCGCGGCGACGGCATCGCCGACCAGGGCAATCACGGTCTCGTCCGCCTCGATCTGCCGGTCGAGCACCCGATTGAGCAGGCTTTCGATGTGCCAGGCGAACTCGCCGATCTCCATCGCGCCGGCCATGCGCCCGGAACCCTTGAGCGAGTGGAACGAGCGCCGGATGGTGGTGGTTCGTTCCGGATCACGCGGGTCAAGCGCCCACTGCGGAACCAGTTCGGTCAGCGATGCGTACTCATGGTCGAATTCTTCGAGGAAGATTTCGAGGATGTCGAAGTCGTCCAGCGCCGATGACACCGGCGCGGACGGCGCTGGCGTTTCCAGCACGGGCTCGACAGGCGGCGCCGGGTGCTCATGCTCGGCCTCGGGCGGCTGCGGCTGGGCTTGAACGGTGTCGGTCCGCTCGAGATCGCCGTCCGGCGCGGCATCCTCGAAGCGCATGTCCTGCTCGGCGGCGTCCGCGGTCTCGGTCGGGCTCGCCGGCTCGGTTGCCGGCGCTTCTGCAGCATCGGCCGTGAGCTCGGGCTCGACAAGGTCGGGCTGCGCCGCCGGCGGCTCGGCAGGCGCCTCGGTATCGTCCCAGTAGCCCAGCCGCTCCAGCCGGCTTCGCGCCGTCTGGACGTAGCCGGAGGCCCGCTCATCGCGGGTGGTCAGGGCTTCGAGATAGAACTCGGTGACGGTCAAGGTCTCGGCCAACGTTTCCAGCGCTTCGGCGGAGCGCTGGCCTGCCGCGCCCAGATGATCGCCGGCGATCCGGCTGCCGCCGACCAGCATGCGGGCGGCGTCGTCCAGCTCGGCCATGAACAAGGCGCCGCTGATTCGGCTCAGCAGAGCCTGGGCTTCGCCCACGGCCTCGTCGCCGGCCTTCTGGCGATTGACGGCGTCCAGCAGATGCTTGGCATGGGCCAGGTCCTCCAGCGCCTCCTTGACCAGCTGCCGCAGGACGCGACGCTGCTCTGAGGCCGGCAGCAGGGTGGAGCCGATGTCGACCTCGCTGTCGCTGTCCAGGTCGGCGGCCAGGCCGAAGTCTTCCTCCAGAAGCGATTCGACGACCAGCAGCTCGCGCGCGACCATCAGCAGCGCGGGATCGTTCGGGTCCGCGCTCAGCTCGGATAGCCGCCCGGCCTGCGTTCGAACGCGGGTGGCCAGATGATCCAGGCCCAGCATGCCCAGACTTTCGCCCACCGACTCCAGCAGCGCGGTCTGTTGTTGCAGAAAGGTCGGGTCGGCGCCGCTTTCCAGCTGCGAGCCCAGCGCCGCCTTGATTCGGGCGAGATCCTCCCGGGCGGCCTCGGTGACCGCGGCAAACAGCGCGCGGTTGCGCCCGGCCAGGAAGATCTTGGCCTGGGTCATCTGATCCGGGGCGTGATCGGAGAGCCTGAAGGCCTCGTGCAGTTCGCGGGCCAGCGGGGTGTCGGCCCGGCTCATCGCCAGCTGGAACAGAATGGCTCTGGCCAGGTCCACGGCCTTGGCGCCGAGGCCGTCGCCGGGTTGGTCGGCGCTGGCGTCCTTGAGGGTGACGTCCATGCGCGCAAACAGGCGGGTGATCACCGGTCCGCCGGCCACCTGGCCGGCCTGCAGCGCCTCGCACAAGCCGGCCAGCGACCAGCTGGCCCGCCGCACGGCCGGGTCGAGGCCGACGGTATCGCGCAGCTGCAGGGCGATTGCCGCCAGGCGGTCCATTGCCGACAGATCCTGGTGGTTGACCAGGAATCCACGCAAGGCCAGCTGATACTCGCGGCGCAGATCGATTACCGGCATGCTCGGCACGTCGATGGGCTGGGGCAGCGCCACAGCTTCCACGTCGGGCTGGAAGAAGGTCGATTCATCGAGCAGCTTGCGACCGGCGGCGGCGCGCAGCTCATTGATGGTGGGCAGCACCACGATCGGCGCATCGCGCTGGGCGCTTTCCAGATAGTCCAGATAATCGGGCAGGATGGCGGTGGCTTCCAGAACCGAGGCCACCGCGGCGTTGGCATCCTTGGCGGTGCCGCGACGCAGCGCGTCCAGTGCCATACCCATCGCTTCGGCGATCAGGTGGCCGCTGCTGAACTCCATGACCGCCAGCGAACCGGCGACCTTCTCGCAGGCTTCAACGGCGGCATCCAGCTCGCCATCCTGAGGCCCGCGGTCCGGGTCGGCGAAGCGCTCGACGGCATGCCGGACTTCGTCGCACAGCTCGTCGAGCAGCGGACGCGTCCACTGCAGGGACTGGTTGCCAAGGCGCGTGCCGCTCATGACTGACGGGCGTCCTGGGCGTCGTTATAGGGACTGGCGTACATCAAACTCAAACCTCCTCGACTGCGGGATCGCCGATGGCCTTGGGTCCAGGCTTCATCGAAGCCCGGCGATCAGGCCTCTTCCTCCGGCAGCGTGAAGTCGGCCACCGAGTCGCGCAGTTCGCGGACCAGTTCGGCCAGGTTGGCCACCGACTTCGCGGTCTGGCCGGTACCTTCGGTGGTCTGCACCGAGATGTCGCGAATGCTGTTCATCAGCTGGGCAATTCGGGTGGCGTTGCGAGATTCTTCCTGGGCCTGGCGCGAGATGTTCTGAATCAGGCCGGCCAGGTCATTGGAGACCTTTTCGATCGACTCCAGTGCTTCACCGGCATCCTCGGCCAGGCGCGCCCCGGAGACCACCTGCGAGGTGGTCTGTTCCATCGAGGAGACGGCTTCGGCGGTATCGGCCTGAATCGTTTGCACCAGCGCCTCGATTCGGCGGGTGGCGTTGGTGGCGCGCTCGGCCAGCCGCTGGACTTCGTCGGCAACGACGGCGAAGCCGCGACCGGCGCCGCCCGCCGAGGCGGCCTGAATGGCGGCGTTCAGCGCCAGGACGTTGGTCTGCTCGGAAATGCCGTTGATCAGTTCGACGATGTCGCCGATCTCCTGGGACGACTCACCCAGGCGCTTGATGCGCTTCGAGGTTTCCTGGATCTGATCGCGGATGTTATCCATGCCGGCGATGGTCTGGCGCACCATGTCGGCGCCCCGGTTGGCGATTTCGACCGAGTTCTGGGCAACTTCGGCCGACTCGCTGGAGCGCTTGGCCATGTCGTCGAAGGAGCGCGCCATGTCGTTGATGGTGTCGGTGGCGTCGCGAATTTCGCGGGCCTGGTGCTCCGAGGCCTCGGCCAGCTGCATGGTGGTGGCGCGGGTTTCCTGCGCCTGCGCGGCCACCTGCTGGGCGGTGTTGTTAACCCCGGCTACCAGGTCGCGCAAGGCTTCCACGGCGTAGTTGACGGAGTCGGCGATGGCTCCGGTGACGTCTTCTGTGACGGTCGCTTCCACAGTCAGGTCACCGTCAGCCAGCGAGCTCATTTCATCCAGCAGGCGCAAAATGGCGTCCTGGTTGCGCTGGTTGATCTCGGCGGTGGCGCCGGCCTGCCGGCGCTGGTTGATGTAGGCGGTGAAACCGATCAGGAACAGAACGGCCAGGGCGAGGCCAGCCAGCACCAGGCCGGCGATCAGCGATGGCCAGGTCACATTGGTGCCCAGCCCGGCATATTCACCGGCCAGCGCCCGCGCCTGGTCAGTCAGGTCATCGGCCTCCAGGAAGATTTCGTCGGCGGCCTCGCGCACCTCGAACAGGTCGGTCGAGGCGGTCAGAATGGTGTCGACATCGACCCGGATCTCTTCGAACAGCGGCACTACCTCGGCCAGGGCGTTGAGGACCTGTTCGTTGCGCGCCGCCGTCAGGTTGAGGCCCTGATCACCGTTGATCAGGCCTTGCAGAACGCGGCCGAACAGGCCGGCATCGCGGCTGAACGCGTCCGCGGCGGTAATCGCGCCGGTGCCGCCGGCCATGATGTCGCCGGTTCGGCGCAGCATGCGGTCGGCCAGTACCAGCTGCCGGCTGGCGACGTAGATCTGAACGCTCGGCGAGCCGGTCTCGATCATGCGGCGGACCACTTCGTCAGACAGGGCCTGCAGCTGCGGAATATTCGAGGAGAAAGCCTGGGCGCTGTCAGCCAGCTCGATCACCAGGTCGGTACGATCCAGAATCTGGTTGGCAAAATCGTTGATCCGGCTCCAGGTCTGCTCCATGGTGGCCAGCGCGTCATTGACCTGGGCCGGTGAGGGCGGCAGCGCGGTCGCCGGATTACCGCGCCGCAGCGTGGTAATGGCGGCATCGATGGCGTTGCGGGTATCGCGCAGCTCGTCGAAGGCGTCGAAGTTGCCGACCGCCGATTCGCCGGCGGCCTTGGCCAGCTGCTGGGCGCGCACCTGGATCTCTGTGGTCAGGGCGATGTACTGCGTTTCCTGCTGGTTGCGCTGGTTGAGCAGATAAAAGTTGTAGGCAACCAGGCCCAGAAGGGCGACCAGCAGTGCAAACAGCAGCAGCTGCGCCGGCGAGAGTCGCTGCTCGGTTGATTGCGTGACCACGCTACTCATGCTTTCACCTCGTTCTTACCGTCGTTCATGGTGACTGGCTCATGCCCGTGCCGCGATTCTGCCAACTCGGGCCGTGATTGCTGACCGGGGCTGCAGCGGTACACCCATTGCCAGTCAGCGGCTGAAACAATTGTTCCCTATCCTGGCTCCGCCGACGCCGCTTGAAGCGCCAGCCGGGCCTCCCTGTCTTGATCAGTGCGCGCGCGCGCCGTCCATGAAGTCCATGCGGCGCTGCAGTTCGTCGATTCTGAAGACCCCCCAGCGGCGCTCGCTGGTCGGAAACGCCTGGTTGACCAGGCCGGCCAGTTCGCTGTCATTCCAGGCCGTTTCGGTGTGCAGATCGTCGGTGTGAAAATGGCGCTGTCCGAACACCTCGTCGACCATCAGCCCGGCCAGCCGTCCCTGCAGCTTGGTCAGAATGAGGCGCGAGCGTGAGGTCACGGGAGTGCGCGTTCCGAACAGATACCAGCCCAGGTCGGAGACCGGCGCCAGGTTGCCGCGGACGTTGGCGACGCCGAGCAGCCAGTCCTTCGATCCTGGAATCGGATAGCAGGGCGGGAAGGCGATGATTTCGTCGACCCGGTCGATACGGCAGGTCAGGAAGTAGTCGCCAAGCCGGAACACCACGCCGTCCCAGTTGCTGATCTGCTGCTGGCGGCTGGCTTCGCCGACATCATGCTTGAGGCTGCGCTGCTCATAGGCAGCGAGCAGCGCAAACACGCTGCTGCCTGCGCCGCCGTCGATGTCTGGCTGGTAATCCCCTTTCATGGCTCCTCTCGCGATCCCTCGTTGTCGCGCACCGCTCTCCGGCGGCTGGTCAGTGCTTGAGCTGGTCGCGCACGGCCGCCAGCAATTCATCCCGGGTGAACGGCTTGGTCAGATACTGATCCGAGCCGACGATACGCCCGCGGGCCTTGTCGAACAATCCGTCCTTGCTGGTCAGCATGACGACGGGCACGCTGCGAAAGCGGCTGTTGTTCTTGATGATGGCGCAGGTCTGATAACCATCCAGGCGCGGCATCATGATGTCGACGAAGATGAGATCCGGTTCATGCTTGTGGATCAGGGCCAGCGCTTCGAATCCATCGTTGGCCGTGATGACCTCGCAGCCTTCGCGGCTGAGCATGGTCTCCGCCGACCGACGAATGGTGCGGCTGTCGTCGATCAGCATGATCTTCAGGCCGGACAGCTCTGCCTGACCGTCTGCGCTGCTTTGCTCGTGATCTGCATTCATGTCCGTGACAACAGTAAATAGGGGCCATGACCCGGGATCAGCCCGTAGGTTAGTCTATCTTCGCCGGTTTTGCCAATCCGGTAGAATATCGCTGCTCAAGTTCATGGCGGAAAAGAACTTTCTGGTTGCCGTCCGTCACGGAACCCGCCCGTTTTCGCTGATGGCCGCACCGCCGGAGCTGCGATGAAGAAGAACCTGATTGTCGTCATGGACGACATCGCCCAGATCAAGATCGCCAAGGACACCAGTTTCGCCCTGATGCTGGAAGCCCAGCGCCGCGGCTACCGCTTGCTCTACATGAACGAAGGCGGCCTGTCTCTGCGCGGCGCGCAGGCCATGGGGCGGCTTTGGCCGGTCAGGGTCAAGGACGATCCCCGCGGCTGGTATGAGCTGGGTGCCAGCGAGCAGCATGCTTTCGGCTCGGATGATCTGGTCATCATGCGGGCCGATCCGCCGGTCGACGACGGCTACCTGTACGCCACTTATCTGCTCGGCCAGGCCGAGGCCAACGGCGCGCGCGTGCTGAATCGCCCGCAGGCCCTGCGCGAGTTCAACGAGAAGCTGGCGATTGCGCGCTTTCCCGATCTGATCCCGGAGACCCTGGTGGCCGCCGATCCCGGCTTGCTGAAGGCCTTTGTTCGCGAGCGCGGCCGCGCCGTGCTCAAGCCGCTGGATGGGATGGGCGGTCGCGGTATCTTTCTCGCAGCCGCCGACGACCCCAATCTCAACGTCATCCTCGAAACCCTGACCGATAGCGGCCGCCAGCTGGCGATGGCCCAGCAGTACCTGCCTGAGATCGCCGACGGCGACAAGCGTGTACTGATGATTCATGGGCGACCTGTGCCCTATCTGCTCGCCCGGATCCCCGGCGGCGATGATTTCCGCGGCAACCTGGCCCGCGGCGGCCGCGGCGAAGGTCGGCCGCTGGGTGCCGCCGAGGCGGCGATCGCCGCGGCAGTCGGGCCGGTGCTGGTCGACCACGGCATTGAACTGGCCGGTCTCGACATCATCGGTGACCGCCTGACCGAGATCAATGTCACCAGCCCGACTTGCGTCCGGGAACTGGACGCGCAGTTCGGCATCAACATAGCGGGTGATTTCTTCGATCTTGTCGATCCATGAAAGCCGGCTGGTCCACTGCTTCCGGCGCTGACACACTGACGCTGGCGGTTGCGCTGGCGCTGGGTCTGCATGCCGCGGTGATCGGGCTGGTTCATTTCGAAGTGCTGGGCACGCGCGGTGACAACGTTCCCACCAGCCTGGACGTGATTCTGGTCGACTGGGCCACCGAAGAAGCCCCTGAGGAGGCTGATTTCCTGGCCCAGGTCACCCAGCGCGGCGGCGGCGAGAGTCCCGATCTCGAGCGCCCGGCAGAGCCCGAGCCCGCCGGCGAGGAGCGGCCCGAGATCGATCTGCAGGTGTTTGAGGATCCGGCCCAGGCCGCTGAACCTCAGGCCTCTCCGGCCGAGTTGCTGGCCTATCTGGACGAGGCGGAACCCTTGCCGCAGGCGTTGGACGACAGCGAAGCGCGCAGCGACCCGGTCGATGCCCGGGAGCTGATGCAGCAGTCGCTGGCCATGGCCAGGCTGGCACCCGATCGTTTGGCCGAGCGCCAGGATTTTCCGGCCCGCGCCCGGCGTCGCTTCATTTCGGCCAATACCCAGGAACATCTCTATGCCAGCTACATGCGCGCCTGGGTCGCCAAGGTCGAGCGGGTCGGCAACCTCAATTATCCCGAGCAGGCGCGGCGCCACAACCTGACCGGCAGCCTGGTCCTGAGCGTCGATGTGCTGGTCGACGGCAGCGTGGATCAGATTCGGGTGCTGCGCTCGTCCGGCTTCGACGTGCTGGATGAGGCGGCAGTGCGAATCGTGCGTCTGTCGTCGCCGTTCGCGCCGCTGCCCGAGGAGATTCGGGCTGAAGTCGATGTGCTCACCATCACCCGAACCTGGCAGTTTTCGCCGCGCGGCGGCCTGCAGTAAGCGTAGTCCATGGTCCGCACAGCGCACTTTTTTTCCTCAATCGGCCGTTTCGCCCGATACGACGCGCCATCGGAAAATCTACTGTGCGAACAATCTCCTGCGCGATGATCGCGCGAATTCATGAAGGGTTCGGGCTAGAATGGCAGTCGTGAGCTATCTTGAGCAGCAATTCCTGATTGCCATGCCGGGCATGGAAGATCCCAACTTCTGCCGCGGCGTCACCTTGATGTGCCAGCACAACGACGACGGTGCGCTCGGCATCACCATCAATCGGCCGTCCGGCCTGAGCCTGAAGGAAATCCTGTCCCAGATCGGCATTGCCTGCGCCGACGAGGCGCTGGGCGCGACCCCGGTTTATGAAGGCGGGCCGGTCCATCCGGAGCGCGGCTTTGTGCTGCACAACGGTGACCCGATCTGGGAGTCGAGCATGAGAGTCGGCCCCGGCATTGCGGTGACGACCTCGCGCGATGTCCTCCAGGCCATCGCCGACGGCAAGGGTCCGGACAAGTTTCTGGTCGCGCTGGGCTATGCGGGCTGGGGCGCCGGGCAGCTGGAAAGCGAGATTCGGGAGAATGCCTGGCTGAACGTGATGTCCCGCGCGGACATTGTGTTCGATCTGCCGGTCGAGCAGCGCTGGGAACAGGCGGTGGCCAGCCTCGGCATCCAGGTCAGCCGTCTCCAGCCGTTGGGAGGCCATGCCTGAGCACAGCCACTGGCTGGGGATCGACTATGGCCGTCGCACAGTCGGGATGGCCATCGGCCATCCGCTGACCGGCAGTGCCCGACCGCTGGCGCCGATCCGCTACAAGTCCCCGGACGGCCTGGTCGAAGCGGTGCTGCGGGTGATCCAGGAATGGCGGCCTGGCGGGGTGGTGATCGGCCTGCCGCTGAGTCTGGCCGGCGAGGAAACCGAAACCAGCCGGGCGGTGCGCGGTTTTGCGGCCGAGCTGGGCCAGCGCGTACCGACCCTCAGGCTGGAACTGCATGATGAGCGCTTGAGTTCCAGCGCCGCTGATGGCGCCTTTGCCGAGCGCCGCGCCCAGGGTCGCGCCCGCAAGCGCGATGCTGAGCGGTTGGACAGCATGGCCGCAGCCCTGATTCTGGAATCCTGGATGAGTGAACATGCTCGCAGCTGAAGGCCCGGTTCGACATCTCCTCGACATCGACAGCCTGGACGACAGCAGTATCCGGCAGCTGATCGATCGGGCCCGGGCGCTGGCTTCCGGTGCTGAACCGCCAGCGGTCGGCGGCACCATGGCCAATCTGTTCTTCGAGCCCAGCACCCGCACCCGGGTGTCGTTCCAGCTGGCCGCACTGGGCTGTGCGATGCGAGTGATCAACATCGAACTGGACCGCTCCTCCTCAACCAAGGGCGAAACCCTGGAGGATACCGTCGCCACGCTGGCGGCGATGGGCGTCGACTGCCTGGTCTTGCGGCATCCTGAAACCGGCCGTTGCGCGCGCCTGGCGACTGTCGCGCCGGCCGGATTGCGCCTGCTCAACGCGGGCGACGGCAGCGGCGAGCACCCCAGCCAGGCGCTGCTGGATGCCGCGACCATCGAAGCGGCTGGCTACCGTTGGCCGCAGCTGACGCTGACGATCGTGGGTGACATCCGCCATTCCCGCGTGGCCCGATCTGGAATCGCGCTGTTCCGGCGTCTTGGCGCCGGCCGGATTCGTCTGGCCGGGCCCGCCGCATTGCTGCCGGACGCGCCGCCGGCCGGCGTCGAGATCTGCCAGACCCTGGAGCAGGCTGTGGCCGGCGCCGATCTGATCATGATGCTGCGTGTTCAGCGTGAGCGCATGGATGCCGCCGGCTGGCCCGACCCTGCCGCCTATCATCGCGACTGGGGGCTGCGGCCGGAACATCTGCAGCGCGCCGGGCCGGGCTGCCGGGTCATGCATCCCGGCCCGATCAACCGCGGCATGGAGATTGATTCGGCGGTGGCCGACGGCCCGCGCTCGCTGATTCTCGAGCAGGTCCGGATGGGCGTCAGCGCCCGGATGGCCTTGCTGGAGTGGCTGATGAGCCGCTGAAGCCGGTGCATCGCCCGCCATCTCGCGCCGGCCCGGACCTATCGGTCGGACAGACACTGAGTGGGCCGGCTAAAATACCGGCATGGAGATTGAAGTGAATGGCCAGCCGCACGAGCTGGCAGACGGATCGAGCCTGGCTGAGCTGCTGAGCGCGCTCGGCCTGGCCGGCAAGCGGGTGGCGGTGGAATGCAACGGCGCGCTGGTGCCGCGCGGGTTGCAGGCCGAGCATCGCCTGGTCGACGGTGATCGGGTCGAGATCGTTCAGGCCATCGGAGGCGGTTGAATCATGAGCCACTTACCCGTTGACCGCCCGCTGCTGATCGCCGGGCGGGAGTATCGCTCGCGGCTGCTGACCGGCACCGGCAAGTATCGGGATCTGGAGCAGACCCGCCTCGCCACCGAGGCCGCCGGCGCCGAGATCGTGACTGTCGCGATACGGCGCAGCAACATCGGCCAGGACGCCGACCAGCCCAATCTGCTGGATGTGCTGCCGCCGGATCGCTATACCATCCTGCCCAACACCGCCGGCTGTTACACGGCGACCGATGCCGTGCGCACCTGCCGCCTGGCCCGCGAACTGCTGGACGGGCACAAGCTGGTCAAGCTTGAGGTGCTGGGCGACGACAAGACCCTGTTTCCGGATGTCACCGAGACGCTCAAGGCTGCCGAGGTCCTGATCGATGAAGGCTTCGACGTCATGGTCTACACCAATGACGATCCGATCCTGGCGCGTCGCTTCGGCGAGATGGGCTGCGTCGCGGTGATGCCGCTGGCCGCGCCGATCGGCTCGGGTCTTGGCATCCAGAACCGCTGGAACATCCTGACCATCGTCGAGGAGGCGCAGGTACCGATTCTGGTCGATGCCGGCGTCGGCACGGCTTCCGACGCCGCCATCGCCATGGAGCTGGGCTGCGACGGCGTGCTGATGAACACCGCCATCGCCGGTGCCCGCGATCCGGTGCGCATGGCCCGGGCCATGCGTCTGGCCATTGAAGCCGGCCGCGAAGCCTGGCTGGCCGGGCGCATTCCGCGCAAGCGCTTTGCCTCGGCCTCATCGCCGATCGATGGGATGTTTTTTTGAGGGGAGAGGAGTAGCGGGGAGAAGGAAGAGGGTAGGGCATGGTTAGCTGCTCAACCTCGCACCTTGCACCTGCATTCCGGTATTGCCATGACTGAACACATGCGTCGCATCCGCAGTTTCGTTCGCCGTCCGGGGCGTCTGACACCGGCGCAGCAGCGCGCGCTTGACGAGCTGTTGCCGCGCTATGCGGTCAGCGACAGTCTGGAAGATCTTCGCCTGGCCTTCGAAGGCGCGGCACCCCTGATCGTGGAGGTCGGTTGCGGCAATGGTCAGGCCCTCGCCTGGATGGCGGGCCATGAACCGGCGGCCAACTTCGTTGGCATCGAGGTGCATGAGCCTGGGGTCGGGCGGCTGCTGCGCGCGCTGGATGAGCACGGTCTCGGCAATGTTCGCGTGGCGATGCGGGATGCGGTCGAGGTGCTGGCGCGGCAGACAGTCAGTTCAAGCCTGGCCCAGCTTCGCGTGTATTTCCCGGATCCCTGGCCGAAGAAGCGCCATCACAAACGGCGCCTGATCCAGCCCGAGTTCCTCAGCCTCGCGGCTGATCGCCTGGCGCCTGGCGGCCTGCTGCATCTGGCGACGGACTGGGCGCCTTATGCGGAGTGGATGCTGGAGGCGATCGCGGCGGTACCGACGCTGGTCAATCGCGGCGATCCTTTCGTGCCGCGCCCCGAGTGGCGGCCGGAGACGCATTTCGAACGGCGCGGCCAGCGTCGCGGTCATGCCATCTTTGACATCCTGCTGGAGCGGTCTGACGACTGAGTGGCGGCCGGCAAGCCGACAATCTGCCAGCAGCTGCGCCACAGTGTCTTCAATTCAGTTAAGGTAGCTGCTACCGCAACCGCGTGCAGGCAGCGCCTTAACAGCGACCATGGATGGTGGACTCAGTCTCAGCGGCGACATGATCCTGGTGCTCATGCTGCTCGGGCTGACCGTCTTCCTGTTCGTGTTCGAAGTGGTTCGCGTCGATATCGCCGCGCTCTGCATCATGGTGCTGATCGGCTTGCTCGGGCTGGTACCGGCGGAACAGCTGTTCGGCGGCTTCGCTTCCAACGCGGTGATTTCGATCATTGCCGTGATGATCATTGGCGCCGGCCTGGATCGCACCGGGGTGATGAACTCGGTGGCGGCCTGGATTGTCAAGGTTGGCGGTCGCTCCGAGCCGCGCGTCATGACCATGGTCTCCTCCACCGTCGGCCTGACCTCAAGCTTCATGCAGAACACCGGCGCCACGGCCCTGTTTCTGCCAGTCATCAGTCGGATTTCGGCGCGCCTCGATCTGCCATTGCCGCGCTTGCTGATGCCGATGGGCTTCTGCGCCATCGTCGGCGGCACCATCACCATGGTCGGCTCATCGCCGCTGATCCTGCTCAATGATCTGATCCTGACCTCCAATCGCTCCCTGCCGCCCGGGGCCGAGGCGATGCAGCCGTTCCGGCTGTTCGACGTCACCCCGATCGGCATCGCGCTGCTGATCTCGGCGCTGATCTACTTCGTGGTTCTCGGCAGCCGTCTGCTGCCGGCCGGGGAGACCAAGCGCGCCGCCTCACCGGGGCGGACCAAGAGCTACTTTGCCGAGGTGTACGGCATCGAGGGCGACGTCTACGAGATGCTGGTGACGGTGGATTCGCCGCTGGTCGGGATGCGCGTGGCCGAAGCCGAGAAGCTCGACGGCGCGCCGCTGATGCTGGCTATCCAGAACACCGACAAGCCGCGCCTGGCGCCGCCCGCCGACGAGATGATCTGGGTCGGCACGGTGCTGGGCGTGATGGGGACCCGTGAGGCGGTCGGCCAGTTTGCGCTGGACAACAAGCTCCGCCTGCAGCCGCGCCTGCGGACATTCGGCGAGCTGTTCAACCCGACCCGGGCCGGCATTTCCGAAGTCGTGATCCCGCCGGGCTCGCGCCTGGTCGGCCAGAGTATCGCCGAGGCGCGCCTGCGTTCCCGCTTCGGCATTTCAGTGCTGGCGATCAATCGCCGCAACGAGATCATGCGCCGCGGCCTGCGCACCGAGCCGCTGCAGGTCGGCGATTGCCTGGTCAGTCATTCGACCTGGCGCGATTTGGCCAGCGTGGCCCGCGACAAGGACTTTATCGTCGCCACGGATATCCCCAAGGAGGAGCAGCGGCCGCAGAAGGTCGGCTTCGCGCTGGGCTTTTTCGGGCTGTCGCTGTTCCTGATTCTGTTTACCGACTTCAAGCTGTCGATCGCCCTGCTCACCGGCGCCATCGGCATGGTCCTGACCGGGGTGCTGAGCATGGACGAAGCCTATCAGTCGGTCAGCTGGAAGACCGTGTTCCTGATGGCCAGCCTGATTCCGCTCGGCTTCGCCATGGAAGTGACCGGCACGGCAGCCTGGATCGCTCAGCAGGCGATCGGGGTGCTGGGCGATGTGTCGCCGCTGACCGTTCAGATCGCGCTGGTGCTGCTGGGGACGCTGTTCACCCTGGTCATGTCCAACGTCGGCGCCACCGTACTGCTGGTTCCGATCGCCATCAACATCGCGCTGGTGACCGGCGCCAACCCGGCCGTCTACGCCCTGATCGTTGCGCTGGCCACCTCGAATGCCTTCATCCTGCCGACCCATCCGGTCAATGCCCTGATCATGGGCCCGGGCGGCTACAAGGTGCGCGACTTCATCCGCGTCGGCGGCGTCATGAGCCTGATCTTCCTGGTTGTCATGCTTATTGTTGTCAATCTGCTCTACTGAGTTCATCAACCTGGCCGCCGGCGTTTCGCCGCGCCTTGCCCAGCCCTCGATGCCTTCGCTGCTCCCTACCGATTGATGGCTTGAGGGTATCTCGAGACTCGGGCGAGCAGGGTACCGCAAGTCGCCCCCACGCGGGCGACGTCCAATCTCCGGGCCGGCGCCAGTCTCGGCCTTGCCCGTGAAACTTTGCTCTAGGGATGCAGAGGACGAAGGCCGCTGCTGACGAGAATCAGGGGGGTGCGGCGAGTGGCGGCGGCTGCTGGCGAGAGTGCGGCGGTGCGGCGAGTGGTGATGGCTGCTGGCGAGGACTGGCTCGTCACGACGCTGTCTATGGCGTTGGTCCGAGGAGCCTGGGTGCCGGTCAGAATGGCCTCACAGCCGCCTGAAACCCGTCTGCGGTCGATAAGCGCTCTCGGTTGATCGGGCAGCAGATAGACCGAGCCGCGGCCCGCGAGCCAGTTCTCACCATCATCCACTACCACTCCCCGCTTTGGGGTGTGGCGTTTTTCAAGGAATCTGGCGCTCCCCAGCCGGTCTCAGGACTTGACTGCACTCGCTGATACGGGTAAAAGTTCACTCAGGGGATAGTCGAATGGCGAGAAAATTGGCGATGCACCACTTCAATGTTTGGGTTTGGGCTTTACTGCTGCCCATAACCGCTTCGGTTGCGGGCGCGATGGACCGTGCTGATGACGCCCCCCCCCGGCATCTCGGGTAGTCCTTGAACGTCAGGAGGACGGGAGCTTGCGCCCGGTGGGGAATAGCCCTGGGGTCGAGGCGCTGTACGAAGAAGTGGCCTCCGAGTCGCCTAGACGGCTCCTGATCGGTCTCAGATCACCCATCAGGGCCGACGAGATCAATCGCTACGGTCCCGACGGCCCTGATCTGTTTCACCATCATGCCCGGCAGGCGCGCCAGAGTTTTCTCGAAGACTTCCATCGCCATCATCCGGACCAGCGCGACCTGTCGATCGAAGAACTGGATGAGCTGCCCTACGTCGCCTTCTTTCCCAGCGCCGAATCCGTGGCGTTCATTCTTGACCACCCGGATGTCGTCTCCATCAACACCGAAAGCGGCGGCCCGCCGTTGCTGAATGAAAGTATCCCGTTTATCGGCGCCGATATCGCCCATGGTATGGGCCATACCGGCCAGTGGCGAACAATCGCTGTGCTCGATACGGGCGTGGACCGGAACCACCCCATGTTTGCCGGGAAGGTCGTGTCCGAGGCCTGCTACTCCAGTGGCGCCTATTCCAGTCTGGGCAGCATTTGCCGGTCGGGTGGCTACGGGTCGGTGGGAATCGACACAGGCGGGCGATGCACTGTCGAGAAAACGCCCTGCACGGTGGATCCACAGGCTTGCCCAGCTCCACCTCTTGTGCCGCCGCCGCACTGTAGTTCCGGACACGGCTCTCACGTGGCAGGAATTGCCTCCGGAGCGTCAGTCTTCCCCGGAGGCGGAGTGCCGCCGCTTAAGGGTATTGCCTACGGCGCGAACCTGATCAGTGTCATGCCTCTGAGTCATGTCGATAATGTGTCGATCTGCTCTCCAACGCCGATCCCCTGCTTCTACTATCTTGAACTCTCGGTAGCCGCTGCCTTGAATCGGGTCTACGCGCTAAGACATAGCTTCGCCATCAGTTCTGTCAATTTGAGCTTGTTGTTGTCCGCAGCGGCCGAAGATTACTCAGACTCGATTTGCGATGCTGATTGGCCGGCAGTCAGAGACGCTGTGAATCTGCTGGCCGGTGCCGGCATTCATGTTTACGGGGCTTCCGGAAATAGCGGCGATTCGGCTGACTATCGAAACATGATTGGACCACCCTCGTGCCTCAGCAATGTAGTCAGCGTAGGCGCGACTAGCAAGAGCTCGAATCAGTTTGCCACCTATTCGAATGCCACCGGGATTCTTGATCTTTTGGCTCCCGGTGGATTAGCTACGAGGACGCCTGGCGTATTGACCTGTCGGGATGATTTCGATCTTCCTGACGGGCTCTGGTCGGCCTACTCCCATGAGGGGTGCAGCGATGAGTACTTTCAGGATTCAGGTACTTCAATGGCGTCGCCTCATGCCGCCGGTGCGCACGTCCTTCTGCAGAGCCGCTATCCCACAGCCAGCGCGAGTGCCGTCAGTGACTGGATGATCGCGTCTGGTACGCCGATTACTTTCACTCAGGGACTGACCCAATACACGAAACCGCGCCTCAACCTGGCCGCGGCAATGAACCCGCCTCCCGCGCCCGGGAGCGGACCGGCCAGCGGGAGCGTCGACTGGATGGCTTGTTTTGGTCATAACGTGGCGAGCTGGGCCAGCGTGTCGGGCAACGTCACCGAGTACCAACTGCAGGGTGAAAGTTCACTGTGGAACTACTACACGGGCAGCGGAACGGGTGCGGTGGTCTGGGTCAGTCAATCGGAGAACCTTCGGGTTCGCGCCTGCAACATGGTGGCATCCGGGCCCTGGACCACGATCGGGCAGGCCGTTTACCAGCCCAACTGCCACTGAACTGCCTCCGGACACTACAGTCCTAATCCGGTATAGGCCGAATAGGCATTTATCCCTTTGAGAAGCATCAGGAACTGACATGAAACCATTTGCCATTTTTGCAGGAATCCTCGCCTGCCTCCTGTTCACCAGCTCTGCCGTGGCCCAGGTCTATCGCTCCGATTCCGGTTTGGGAAGCGCGCTTATCCTGCCGTACTGGACGGTGGCCGCCGGCAACGACACGCTGATCGGGGTGAGCAACGATTCCACCCGGGCCACGGCGCTCAAACTTCGAGTGCTGGACGAGGAGGGCGAACTGCTCAGCCACTTCAATCTTTACCTCGATGCCCGCAGTCAGTGGGGCGGGGCGCTGGCGCGGATCGATGGTCAGACCCTGCTGCTGCCCTCGGAGGTGGGTTGCATGTTGCCAGCGCCCTCTGCCAGTCACAATGGCCGTCCGGCCATCCCCCTGGATGCACCCCGAGGCACGGTTGAGATTATCGAGATGGGCCGGGCGGGTGATGCCTCCGGACTGGCCGATGAAGTTCGCTGGGCAGAGTGTGCAGTCCTGGCCGATGCGTTTGACTCGGGCGCCTGGTCCGAGGAGCCGGATGCCGACATGGCGGCACCCACGCAGCAACTCAGCGCACAGGCCACCCTGATCAACGTGGCGGCTGGTGGGATGAACACGGTGCCGGCCACGGCGATCGGCAACTTTAGCGATATCGTCCAGCACACCGTCCCAGCATCCGAACTGCCTGATCTGACTCACGCCTTCGATTCAGGCGCGGCGAACGGCGGCGTGCGCAGCCTGGTCTGCGTTGAAGGAGGCTGTCGCATCGATGAGTGGGAACAGCCGATCGAGGCGCTGGCGGCGGTGCTGATGGCCTCGGAGCTGACCGTCGGCTACTCGGTTGATCCAGGTTTGGCCGCGGAGTTCGAGTGGGCGATGCACCGCCCGCTCAGGCGATACGAGGAGGATGTCGAGAGCGTTACTTTCCTATCTGATCCTTACATGCACATCCGATCCAGTAACGGTAGTGCTCGGCTAGCTACTGGTTGCTTTACCTTCACACCGCCTCCGCCACCGGGCTGCCTTCCTGGGGAAGCACCGATAGCTGGGCAGGTCATTCTTCAGAGCTTTCCGTTTAACAGCGTTTTCGAGCTCGGAGCGCCGACCGTCGAGTCGTCGATCCTCGGCCACCTGGCACCGATCTTCGGAGTGTTTGCGTTGGCTGGGGAAGGGGAGTTTGATTCGCCTTTTCTGGGTGGAACAGCCAGAGTTCGTCTTGATAGGGTTGAAAACCTGACCGCTGCTGACGGCGTGCGGTTTTTGGGTGAGCCTGTGATCAGCTTCGCCGTCCAACAGTTCAGCAACGGTACATTGACCGACGATCAGGGCCAGAACGTGCTGTCGAACTACCGCCGTACCGAACTGCCACGACAGATCCTGATCCTGCGGCCGCCGAATTGAGGCCATGGCCGAGCAAGGGCACAAGCGCTGGTGACTGCTCTGATTGATCGAGAATACGAGAAGCTGTCATGAAAAGATTCGTTTGTCGTTCGATCTTGCTCGCCGGACTGCTCTTCAGCGCCGCCGGCTCAGCGCAGGTCTATCGCTCTGATTCGGGTCTGGGAGGTGCGCTGATCCTTCCGTACTGGACGGTGGCGGCCGGCAACGACACGCTGATCGGGGTGAGCAACGATTCCACCCGGGCCACGGCGCTCAAATTTCGCTTGCTGGACGAGGAGGGCGAACTGCTCAGCCACTTCAGTCTTTACCTCGATGCCCGCAGTCAGTGGGGCGGGGCGCTGGCGCGGATCGATGGTCAGACCCTGCTGCTGCCCTCGGAGGTGGGTTGCATGTTGCCAGCGCCCTCTGCCAGTCACAACGGCCGTCCGGCCCTGACGTTGGACGCGCCGCGAGGCACGGTCGAGATCATCGAGATGGGTAGCGTCGGCGATGACTTGGATCTGGTCAATGGGGGCCGCTGGACAGACTGTGATGCCCTGGCCGATGGCTTCAACACTGGTCTCTGGGCCGACGACCCCAACACAGACTTCGAGCCGCCCACGCAGAAGATCAACGCGCAGGCTACCCTGATCAATGTGGCGGCTGGCGGGATGAACACGGTGCCGGCAACGGCGATGGGCAACTTCAGCGATATCGCCCAGCACACCGCGCCGGCATCCGAACTGCCCGATCTGGCTCACGCCTTCGACTCTGGATCAGCAAACGGCGGCGTGCGCGGCCGGGTCTGCGTTGAAGGAAACTGCCGCATCGATGAGTGGGAACGGCCGATCGAGGCGGTGTCCGCGGTGCTGATGGTGTCGACCAAGATGGTGGGTTACTCGGTCGATCCCGATCTGGCCGCTGAGTTTGAATGGGTGGTTCATCGGCCGCTGAAGCGCTATGAAGACGTGGTTGACGGTTTTACCATTGGCTCTCGTCCGCTGATGGAAGTGCGAAACAGCAGAGGCGACCGTCGGTACATCTTCACCAATTGCGTCATTCCGAATGATCTTTGCTTGATTACCAGGCAGTTGATCCCTACTCACGCCGTGCTTCAAAGCTTGCCGTTCAATACGGTTTTCCAGTCCGACGCGACGACCGTCGAGTCGTCGATACTTGGGCATCCGGTGGTCATCTTCAGGGTGTTCGCTTTGGGCGGAATGGGAAGCAACAATCTCGTCTTCAAGGGGGGGACGGCTGAAATCGACTCCGCAATTGGCAGTGTCGGCAGCGTCTACGGTGACTCCTTGACCGCCACCGACGGCACCCGCTTCCTCGGCGAGCCCCTGGTCAGCTTCGCCATCCAGCAGTTCAGCAACGGAACCTTGACCGACCATCAGGGCCAGAACGTGCTGTCGAACTATCGCCGCACCGAACTGCCGCGACAGATCCTCCTATTGCAAGCACCGGAGTGACGCGTTTGCCACGGCGGGTAGGGTGCGGCGAGTGGTGATGGCTGCTGGCGAGGACTGGCTCTTAACGAGGCTGTCGATGGCGTTGAGGTCCGGGTGGCCTGGGTGCGGGTAGGATTTGCATCGGTGAGGCTTGAAATTTCTCTGCGGTCGATAGGCGCCACAGGTTGTTCGGGCAGCTGATAGATCGCGCCGCGGCCCGCGAGCCAGTCCTCACCATCAGCCACCACCACTCCCCGCTGACGGTTTGGGGGTTGATCAAAACCACCCTTCGCCCATCATCCTTGCTCACTCCGCGTCTTTGCTGCCTGGCTGCTTTGCGACCCTAAAGACATTTCCGTGTTTTCGGTAGCTTGAAGGTGTACGCCCTATCCTTTCACCTTTCACCTTTCACCTACCCACACCTTCCCGTCTTCCTCGCCAATCGCGACCGCGCGCAGACTGGCCTTGAGGCAGGGTCCCGATACGCAGCGGCCTTCATCGGGTTCGAACACGGCGCCGTGGACGGCGCAGACCAGCTGGCCCCTCTCATCGGTAAGAAACTGGTCCGGCGCCCAGTTCAGGGCGCGGCCCTGGTGCGGGCAGATGTTCAGCCAGGCCTTGAGTTGGCCATGGCGGCGGGTCACAATCAGGTAGCGCCGCTGCTGGCCCTGGCCCAGCGAGCGCTCCCGGAACTCGCCTTCGCCGATTTCTTCGCTGTTGCACAGGAACTCGGACGGACCCATGGAGTCTTCCCTTGCATGAATGATCCCTGGCAACGATTTTATCAGCCGCCGACCAGCCCCCTGGCGCGCCTTGGTCTGGCCCTGCTCGGCATCGGCATCCTGGCCATGAGCTTTGTGCTCGGGCTGGTCTTTCTGGCCATTGCGGTCGGCCTGACCGTGCTCGGCTTCATCGGCCTGACCATCCGGCGCTGGCTGGGCGGCCGCACCGGGAAAAAACCCGATAATGGCGTGATCGACGTCGAATACCGGGTCATCCACCGCGAACGCCGCAGCAACGACGAGTGATTCTTACGGTCTGCGGGCCTGAAGGAAAACCCCGAAACCGCGGAAGACACCGAAGGACACGGAAACGTGCTCCAGGAGCCTGCGCGGCAGAAACGTTCGAGGCGAAACGGATGCCATCGCGATTGAGTGTGTCGATCGGAGAGCGCGCATAGTGGACCTATGTAAGCTCGACGATAGGCGCACTCAATGGTGAGGGCGCCGTTGCAGCCCGGACGGCTTCTGCCGCGCAGGCTCCTGGACCTTCCGTACTATCGGTGGTTTCAGTTGCCAGCAAGTTGTCGGTATGGAGGCTTGCTCGAAAAACACCCTCCCAGGTCGTCGCTGCTCACCTTGCCTCTTTGCTGCTTGGCTGCTTTGCGACCAAAAGGCCTTTCCGAATTTTCAGTGCCTGCCGTGATTCGAAGCTTTTCCCTCTCCCCTCTCCCCACTGATCCCCACCCACTCCCCGCATGCCCGCGACCCTGGGACCCACGCGCCCCAGCCCGAATAGTTAGGCCCGCCATCGCAAAACGAAAC
>JBJHCC010000022.1:0-10761 GCA_050485825.1 Gammaproteobacteria bacterium | reverse complement strand
CCCTTCTTCCCCTCTCCCTTCTTCCCCTCTCCCCCTCTCCCCTTTTTTCCTCACCGAATTCCAAACAGCAACAAAGAGGCGAGCAACACCGCCGTCCACATCGCCATCGAGCCGGTCGGCCAGGAGCGGGCCAGTTTGCCGTCGCGTCCGTAGCGGCGCTGGATCCGACGCGCGATCAGCCGCAGCAGAGTCATCACTCGCTCGCGCAGGCGGCGGTTGCCGGATACCAGCCCGTTGCGAACCGCCGTGACCGCGCGGCGCCCACCGCCTCGATAGAGCCAGTCGGTGTCCAGGGTGATGACACTCTTGCCGCCGACATACCGGATCAGCAGGAAGAAGGCCAGGCCGGTGAACAGCAGGATCTGCAGCTCCTTCAACACCATGCCGATGGTCCAGGCGTTGAACTCGACCGGGTTGGGCAGCAGCGCGTACAGCGGCGCCGGGTAGATGCCGATGACGAAGCAGAGCAGGGCGGCGATGCCCATCGCGACCAGCATGTTGAGCGGCGCCTCGCGGGGCTTGAGGCCCGAATCGCGGCCGAGGAAGGTGAACCAGGCCAGCTTCAGGCCGACGCTCAGGAAAGTGCCGGCCGGTGCCACCAGCAGCATCAGGAAAATCAGCGTGCGGTAGTCCTGGGCCGCGGCCTCGACGATCATGGTCTTGCTGACGAAGCCCGAGAACAGCGGGAAGCCGGCGATCGAGACCGCGCCGATCATGAACAGCAGGAAGGTCCAGGGCATGTGGCGGTACAGCCCGCCGAGCTCGGTGAGCTTGGAGCGGCCGGTCATGTGGATCACCGCGCCTGCGCCCATGAACAGCAGCGCCTTGTAGAGAATATGGGTGAAGGCGTGGGCGGCCGCGCCGTTCATCGCCAGCATCGTGCCCATGCCAACGGCGCAGACCATGTAGCCGACCTGGCTGATGATGTGATAGGCCAGAATTCGACGGATGTCATTGGCCAGCACCGCGTAGGTGACGCCGTAAAGGGTCATGATGGCGCCGGCCCAGACCAGCAGTTCGGTCTCCGGGAAGCCGCGCATCAGGGTGTAGACCGCGGTCTTGGTGGTCAGCGCGCTCATGAACACGGCGCCGGTGATCGTCGCTTCCGGATAGGCGTCGGCCAGCCAGGCATGCAGCGGCGGCACGGCGGCGTTGATCAGGAAGGCGATCAGGATCAACCAGAAGGCCGGCCCGCCGATCTCGATCTGGTCGAAGCGAATCGTGCCCGTGGTCTGCTGGAAGACAATGACGCCGGCCAGCAGCAGCACGCCGCCGAGCGCGTGGATCAGCAGGTAGCGCATGCCGGCGGCGTAGGCGACCGGCTCGCGGCGCTGCCAGATCAGCCATACCGAGGTCACCACCATCAGTTCCCAGAACACATACAGGGTGACCAGGTCGCCGGCGAAGACCACGCCCAGCGCCGAGGCGGCGTAGCAGAATGCGGCGACGTGCTGGATGCGATCGCCGACATGCAGGGCATAGATCGCCCCGATCAGCAGGATGATGCCGAACACCCAGGCAAAGACCAGGCTCAAGGCATCGACCCGGCCGGTGACCAGTTCCAGGCCGAGAAACTCGAAGCGGCCGTATTCGCCCGGCTGCAGGCTGGCGATCAGGGCCAGCACGAGCGCCGGCAGGATCAGCATCCAGGCCTGGCGCGCGCGACCCTTGAGCCAGGGCAGCAGCAGGCTGCCGGCGATCAGGACCAGCGACGGATGAATCCAGTCAGTCATCGCGCTGTTCGTCCCGGTAGTAGTTTTCCGGCCGATAGAGCAGGTAATGACCCAGCAGCTTGGCCACGGCGATGATCACGACGCAGGACAGGAAACCATAGACCGCGTAGAAGCCGCCGATGCCGTCCCACGGGAAGCGCTTGTAAGCCGGCGGGATGATGATGTCGGCCAGCACGATGCCGGCCATCACGACCAGCATGATCAGGCTCAGGGTGCGTCCGCGCCTGACCAGCGATTCCAGCAGTTTGCCCAGATCCATTGCGTACGTCTCCGTCCGATCGATGCCTTGGCTCGCTCAGGGGAACACCAGCCGCATCAGTCCATGCGGCAGGCCGGCGAGGAAGAACAGTGCCACGGCGCCCAGTGCGGTCAGGCTCAAGGGGATCACCATCAGCGCCGGCGCTTCCCGCAGGCCCGTCGGTGCGTCGGCCGGCGGTGGGCGCAGAAAGGCGCGGAGCACCGGCGGCAACAAATAGGCGATGTTGAGCAAGGTGCTGAGCAGGAAGGCGGCCAGCACCAGCGAATAGCCGGCTTCCGAGGCGCCGGCGACCAGATGCCATTTGCTCCACAGGCCGCCCAGCGGTGGAATGCCGATCACGCACAGCGCGCCAAGGAAGAACGCGCCCATGGTCACCGGCATCTGTCGGCCGAGGCCGTCAAGCTGGCTGACCAGGGTTTTCTTGGTGGCGATGTAGATCGCGCCGGCGCAGAAAAACAGGGTGATCTTGCCGAAGCCGTGCATGACCATGTGCATGCCGCCGCCTATCGCCGACAGCTGGGTGGCGAGCAGGGCGCCGACCACGATGTAGGCCAGCTGGCTGACCGTGGAGTAGGCCAGCCGCGCCTTCAGGTTGTCCTGCTGCATGGCGACGATCGAGGCCGCCAGCATGGTGAAGGTCGCCACGTACAGCACGAACTCCGTCAGCGGCAGGCTCTGCAGCAGATCGAGCCCGAACACGTACAGGCTGAGCTTGAGGACGACAAAGACTCCGGCCTTGACCACGGCCACGGCGTGCAGCAGCGCCGAAACCGGGGTCGGCGCCACCATCGCCGAAGGCAGCCAGCGATGGAAGGGCATCAGCGCCGCCTTGCCGGTGCCGAACATGAACAGCAGCAGCAGGACGCCGGCCGCCGTCGGGCTGACTGCGTCCGCCAGGATGCCGCCGCTGGCGAAATCCAGGCTGCCGGTGGCGGCATAGACCCAGATCATCGCCGGCAGCCAGAAGCAGATGCTGGTGACCAGCAGCAGCCCCAGATAGGTGCGGGCGCCCTGGCGGGCCTGGGCGGTTCCAGTGTGTGCGACCAGCGGGTAGGTCGAGACCGACAGGATCTCGTAGAACAGGAACAGGGTGAGCAGGTTGTCGGCAAAGGCGATACCGGCTGCCGCGCCCAGCGCAATCGCATAGCAGGCGAAAAAGCGACCGAGGCTGCCGTAGCCGCCCTTGTTCATGTAGCCGATCGCATACGGCGTGGCCACGATCCACAGCGTTGAGGCGAGCAGCGCGAACAGCAGCCCCAGGGGCTCGATCGAAAAGGCGATGCTCAAGCCAGGGAGGACTTCCCAGACAGTCTGCGTGGCCGTGCGGCCTTCCAGAAACGGGCCGACCTGCCCCAGCACGGCCAGCAGGAACACCGCGGCGCTCAGCCAGCAGAAGCCTTCGCGCAGCGCGCGCGAACGGGCCGACAGCGCGATCGCGATCGCCCCGACAAAGGGGATCAGCACGATGGTGAAGGGGGACAGCTGCGGCAGCAGACTCATGGCGACAGCATCCCGCTACCCAGCATCGCCTCGGCGGCGGCCGTGGCCGCGCCCACGGTCAGGCGGGTGTCGAGGCCGAAGTAGAAGTTCATGGCGACCAGAACCCAGGTCGGCAGCAGCAGGCTCAAGGGCGCTTCGCGGACCGTGGGCAGCTCGGCGGGCCGCTCCTGCATCCAGGCTACCTCGATCACCCGCCAGATGTAGAACACCGCCATCATGCTGGTGATCACGATCAGCCCGATCAGCCACCAGGCGCCCACTTCGGTCGCCGCCAGGATCAGGTACCACTTGCTGATGAAGCCGGCCGTGGTCGGAATGCCGATCAGCGACAGCCCCGCCAAAGCAAACGCGGTGAAGGTCCAGGGCATCTGGCGGCCGAGGCCGCGCAGGTCGTCGATCTTGATCGAACCGGTGCGGTACATCACCGCGCCGACCGCCATGAACAGCGCGGTCTTGATCAGGCCATGATTGAACAGATGCAGGAAGGTGGCGGTCAGGCCGGCCAGAGTGGCCAGCGCGACGCCCAACAGCATGTAGCCGACCTGCGCGATCGAGGAATAGGCCAGCATGCGCTTGACGTGGACCTGGAACATGGCGACCCAGGAGCCGGCAAACATGCCGGCGATGGCCAGCGCCATCAGCACGGCGGACAGCGGCAGCACCAGGAAGCTGTAGTCCGGCGAGAACACGGTGAAGATGAAGCGCAGCATCACGTACAGCGCGACCTTGGTGGCCGTGCCGGCCAGGAACACGGTGACGAAGTTCGGCGCGTAGGCGTAGGCGTTGGGCAGCCACAGGTGCAAGGGCAGCATGGCCAGCTTCAGGCCCAGCCCGACGATGATGAAGGCCAGCGCGGCATCGACCGAGCGGCTGTGATGCACCTCGGGCAGACGCTCGGCCAGATCGGCCATGTTCAAGGTGCCGGTCATCATGTACAGGAAGCCGATGCCGATCAGCAGGAAGGTCGCGCCAACCGTACCCATGATCAGGTAGCGGAACGAGGCCAGCAGGGCGCGACGGTCGCGGCCGTGGGCAATAAGCGCATAGGTCGCCAGCGAGGAGATCTCGAGGAACACGAACACGTTGAAGGCATCGCCGGACAGGGTGATTCCGAGCAGCCCGGCCAGCGCCATCAGGAACAGCGCATAGAACGGTCCCTGGCGTTCGGGCACTTCCTGGTCGACGCTGGTCTTGGCCCAGAACAGGGCCAGCGCGGCCGCGCCCGCGACCAGCAGGGCGACAAAGGCGTTGGCGGCGTCGACCCGGTACTCGATGCCGATCGGCGGCTGCCAGTTGCCAAAGGCGTAGGACAGCGTCTCGTGCATCGCCACCGACAGGGTGAAGGCCGCGATCACGGCGCTGGCCAGCGCCGCCAGCAGCGTCACGGCCCAGGGCCAGAGCCGCCCCGGCAGCAGGGCGACCACGCCGGAGGCGATCAGCGGCAGCAGCACGCTGAACGGCATCAGTTCGGTGACGTTCATCGGTCGAGTCGGCTCAGGCGCGCCAGCGCGGCGTCGTCTTCATCATCGCCGAGGTGATCGTCCTCGATCGTCCCGTAGGCTTCCTGGATGCGGACGGCCAGGGCGAGGCCGACGGCGGTGATCGCAATGCCGACCACGATCGCGGTCAGGATGATCACGTGTGGCAGCGGGTTGGAGTAGACCTCGACCCCGTCGCGCAGAATCGGCGTGGACCCGCCAACCACCTTGCCGGCGGACACGAACAGGATGAACACGGAGGTCTGGAACAGCCCCAGGCCCATGATCTTCTTGATCATGTTGCCGCGCGCAATGACGCTGTAGAAGCCGACCATCATCAGCACGACGACGACCCAGTAGTTGAAAAAGCTGAGCAGCGTCATCATGGCTCCGCGTCTCCCTCCAGTTCGTCGATGACACTATCATCGGCGATGGCTTCCCATTCGCTCTTGCGTCGCGCGAACATCGTGAAGATCAGCATCACCACACTGGCCACCGTGACGCCGACGCCGAACTCCACGGTGATGATGCCGAACTGCTGGGCGGCATGTTGGCCGGGCAACAGCGGCGTAAATTCGAGATAGCGGCCGCCGAGAGCAACGCCGAGCAGGCCGACGAAGGCATACAGCAGCACGCCGAATGCGGCCAGGCCATACATCACCCGCTGCGGAATCACCGCCAGCGCCGCTTCCAGACCGTAGATCAGGGCGAACAGGATCCAGCCGGCGGCGAACACCACGCCGGCCTGGAAGCCGCCCCCGGGCGAGTACTCGCCGTGGAACTGGATGTACAGGCCGAACAGCATGATCAGGGGGATCAGCAGCCGGGCGACGATGCGCAGTATGCCGTTGTTCTTCATGCTTCCGGCTCCTGCTCTTGCGCCGCTTGCCGCGGCCGACGGCGACTGACCAGGCTGAGCTGGCTGCGTCGCGGGCGCACGGCCAGCAGGGCATACACCGCCAGGCCGGCGGCGAAAATGACGAAGGCCTCGCCCATGGTGTCGATCGAACGGTAGCTGGCCAGAACCGCCGCCACCATGTTCGGAATACCCATATCGGGGTAGCTCTGCTCGATGTAGTGCGGGCCGACATGGACCTGGGCCGGGTTGTCCGGCGCGCCAAACTCCGGCAGATCGAGCGTCGCATAGATCAGTGCCGCGCCGGTGACGAACACCACCAGCAGGGCGACCAGATTATGGCCGCCGGTGGGATGTTCGAAGCGGCGGGTCACGGTCAGCACCGCCAGAATCAGAATGGTGGAGATGCCGGCGCCGACGGCGGCCTCGGTCAGGGCCACGTCGCCGGCGTCGAGCACGGCGAACAGCGCCGCGGATAGCAGCGAATAGATGGCGAACAGCATGGCTGCGGAAAACAGGTCGCGCACACGCACGAAGGCGATCGCGATCACCACCATGAAGATCAGCAGGCCGATGTCGATCAGATATTCGATGACGGCTCTCCCCGTGCTTCCCTGGTTTGGCGGGCGCCGTCCCCCAGCAACGGCTCGACATCATCCACCATCGCCGCGCGGGCCAGGGCATGCGAGGCGGTCGGCGCGGTGAACAGCAGGAACAGCAGAATCAGCAGCATCTTGATGGTCAGCAGGCTGAATCCGGACTGCAGCACCAGCCCGAGCACGATCAGAATCGCGCACAGGGTCTCGGTCACGCCGCAGGCGTGCAGGCGGGTGTAGAAGTCCGGAAAGCGGATCAGACCGATACCGCCGACTACGCCGAACACCCCACCGGCCAGCAGCATGGCCCAGGAGACCAGGTTGACCAGGGTTTCAACCATCGGAAATGTCTCCGGCGCCCGCCTTGGCCAGGTCGCGCATCTTGACCAGCTTCAGCACGGCAACGATCGCGATGAAATTGATCAGCGCGTAGACCAGGGCGACATCGATCAGGTCATGGTTGCCGGTGATGTAGGTGATCAGGGCGACCACCAGCACGGTCTTGGTGCCGAAAACATTGACCGCCACAATACGGTCATAAACGGTTGGCCCTTTCAGTGCCCGCACCAGAGCCAGGGCCATCGTGGCGAACACGGCCAGCGTGGTCAGCAGGTAAACAAGGGTCATCATCATGGCGGCGACTCCGGTTGGCGCTCCAGCCAGCAGATCTTGGCGGCCATCTCACCGGTTTCCAGATCTCGCGCCGAGCGTTCGTCAAGCGCGTGCGCCACCAGCGTCTCATCGGTCAAGTGCACCGTGCAGGTCCCTGGCGTCAGAATCACGGAGTTGCCGTAGGTGACTTTGCCCACGGCACTGTTCTGCGGTACCGGCATGCTGACCATCCGGGGGCTGATGCCCGCGGGGTTCAGGCACAGCCGCGCCACATGCCAGTTGGTCAATACGATCTGCCACAACAGCCAGCCCCAGTACACCGGCAATCGCCAGGAAAAGACCGCCGGATCATGCTCGATGCCAACCACGTCCATGCGCAGCGACAGCCACACCACCAGCGCCACGGAAGCGCCGCCGAGGATGAACAACAGCGGCTTGTAGACGCCGGAGGCGCCGAGCCACAGGGCGATCAGAAGCAGGCTTAATGAAATGATGTACCGCATGGTGCGCGAATCGTATCAAGTTTCCCGTGATGAATCGGCCCGACTGAATGGGTACCGCAGCACGCGGCAATGCAGCCCTTGCAGAGGCGGTGGGACCCGCTCGATCGGCAGCGTCGCGAGCGCCTTCGCACGGGCCTGCTCCGAGCCGTTGGCGGGCGCCTGGTGGCCGACCCTGAGTGACTGACGACCTTGACGCTGGTTCTGCGAGCATAGCACGATGATCCGTTGCTTCTATGCCGACCATTTCGTGCTGCCGCTGCCGGCCGGGCACCGCTTTCCGATGGCGAAATACCGCTTGCTGCGGGAGCGCGTGGCCAGCTGGCCGCAGCCGCCCTGGCGGCTGGAGGAAGCGCCGGCAGCCAGCCGCGAAGCGCTGGTCGCCATTCATCACAGCGACTATGTCGATCAGGTTCTGCGGGGTGGCCTGCCGGAGCGCCAGCAGCGCCGGATTGGATTTCCCTGGTCGCCGTACATGGCCGAGCGCGCCCGCCGTTCGGTGGGCGCGACCCAGGCCGCAGCCGCGGCTGCGCTGCAATCCGGTGTCGGCGTCAATCTGGCTGGCGGCACCCATCATGCGCATGCCGATCGCGGCGGCGGTTACTGCGTGTTCAACGATCTGGCCGTGACCGCCCGCGATCTGCTCGATCGACAGGTCCTGAGCCGGGTCGCCGTGATCGATCTCGATGTCCACCACGGTGACGGCACCGCCAGCCTGTTCGCCGACGAGCCGCGGGTGTTCACTTTCTCGATGCACGGCGAGCGCAACTACCCGGCGGTCAAGCCGCCCTCGGACCTGGACATTGCGCTGCCCAAGGGCACCGGCGACGCGGAGTACCTGGCCCGGCTGGCGCCTGCGCTGGAACAGGTGATCGAGGATTTCGCCCCCGAGCTGGTGCTGTATCAGGCCGGCGCGGATCCTTATGCCGACGATCGCCTGGGCTTTCTCGAGCTCAGCGTAGCCGGCCTCGCGCAGCGCGACCGGATGGTATTTGATCGCTGCGGGCGACGCGGGATACCGGTGGTGGTCACCATGGGCGGCGGCTATGCGCGCCGGATCGAAGACATTGTCCGTATCCACGCCAACACGATCCGGCTGGCGCGCACGCTGGCGGCCTAGGAAAGCTCACGCCTAGTTGATCAGAGCTTCCTGAAGCACAATCAGGCGGCGAGGGCGGGCGTTGGTCGGGGGTTGCCGGACAGGATGCGTTCGGCCAGCTGCTGCTGGCGACTGTCGACGGTGGCCGAGATCGGTGTCAGCAGCAGCGCCGGCAGCTGCTCGGGCACAACCACCGGCACCGGGCTCGAGTCGGCGTTGATCAGCGCGACTTCGGGCCGGGCGAAACAGACCACCGCGCGGATCGGCAACACCAGACCGTGGCTGAGCAGCCAGCGCTCCAGGCTGGCGCACTGGGCCTGCACCTGGCGCACGGGATTGTCCAGCCGGTTCCAGCCCGGGCTGCTGCCGCAGCCGCCGCGACAGGCCAGCGACCACTGCGCCTGGTCGACGTCGACGTAGACCGCGCCCGCACTGTTCTTGACTTCAACCACGGTCAGACCATCGGGGCCGAGCACCAGGAAATCCAGCTCGCGCTCGCCGTTCGGCAGCCACGGGTCGGGCACCTTCAGGCGGTTGAACAGTATCCGATCGTCGGGCAGGCGCTTGAGCTGGTCGAGCGCCCGCAGCTCCCCCTCGATGCCCAGCAGTTGATCGGCCGGCACGCTGGAGCTGCCGGTCAGCGAGACGAAAAACAGCACCATCAGGCCGATCCCGGCGACCAGAAAGGCCAGCGCCGGATGCAACATCCAGGCGCCAAAGCCGAAGCCGGCCACCAGCAGCGCCGCGAGCACTGCGCGCCGGCGCCGTTGTCGAGCCGCCAGCGCCATCTCGCTGCGATGGCGCTCGAACTGGGGGTAGGGCTTGAGGTGGGTGAGCACGGCCATGGCGGCATTCTGCCACAGCGCCTGGTGCCTTCGTCTGACAAGAACAGCCGGGATCGGCGACAATTTGGGCTACTCACCGCCGGTTTTTGCCCCCGCCATGTCCTCGTTTGCGCCCGATGCCCTGATCAACCCGGCCGAGCTGGCCGAGCTGGCCGCGATGATCCGCGCCGGCTCGCCCCTGATCACGATCGAAACCCATGACGAGCCGCACGCGCTGCGGCTGTTCGGCGAGCTGCGCCGCCAGTTGGGGAGACCGCTGTTCAGCTGGTCGGCCGCGCAGGGCCTGCGCTGGGAAGACCGCGACCAGCTGCTGTCGGCCGAATTCCGCGAGGTCGAAAAGGCGCTGGTCCATATTCGCCAGCGCCGCGACCGCGGCATTTTTCTGCTGCTGGATTTTCATCATTTTCTGCGCGATCCGGTCACCGTCCGCCAGCTGCGTGAGATGAGCCGGCCGGAGCAGGATTTCAACGAGCGCTGCCTGGTCCTGGTCAGCCCGGAACTGAGCCTGCCGCCCGAGCTGGCCCCGGTGGCGCGCCGCTTCCGCCTGCAGGCGCCGGACCGCGCCGCTCTGACCGAGCTGGTCCGGGCCGAGGCCCGGCGCTGGGCCCATGCCCGCGGACGGGCGCTGCCGCCGCTGTGCGAGGACCTGCTTGCGCGCCTGGTCAACAACCTTGAAGGCCTGTCCAGCAAGGACGCCCGGCGCCTCGCCCGCAACGCCATCGCGGATGACGGGGTCTTGAGCGACAGCGACCTGCCGGCCGTGATGCAGGCCAAGTTCGAGCTGCTCAATCCCGGTGGGATTCTCAACTTCGAGATGGAAACCGCGCGCTTCAGCGCCGTGGCCGGCATGCCCAGGCTGAAGCGTTGGCTGGAAACCCGGGCCAGCGTGTTCACTGCGGCCGAGCCGCCGCCGGGCCTGGATCCGCCGCGCGGCATGCTGCTGCTCGGTGTTCAGGGCTGCGGCAAGTCGCTGGCCGCACGCGCGGCCGCCGGCCTGTTCGGCGTGCCGCTGCTGCATCTGGATTGCGGCGCGCTGTACAACCGCTACCACGGTGAAAGCGAGCGCAACCTGCGCGAGTCGCTGCGCGCGGCCGAGCTGATGGCGCCCTGCGTGCTGTGGATCGACGAAATCGAGAAAGGCCTGGCCGTGTCCGATACCGACGGCGGCACCTCTCGCCGCATGCTGGGCTCGCTGCTGACCTGGATGGCCGAGCGCAAGGCCCGGGTGTTCATCGCCGCCACCGCCAACGACATCACCGTGCTGCCGCCGGAGCTGGTGCGCA
>JBJHCC010000021.1:0-60816 GCA_050485825.1 Gammaproteobacteria bacterium | reverse complement strand
GAGAGGGCGGGCATGGTCCGTCGGCCGCGTGGGGCCGACCTGCTCGGTGGCCGATTCAATCACCTAGGCATCGACCAGCACCGGGTAGGTCGGGGCCACGTCCCCGACGGGCGATGTTGGGGGCTTCGGCGGACATGGTCCGTCGGCCGCGTGGGGCCGACCTACTCGGTGGTCGATTCAATCTCGGTGGTATCGACCGGCATCGCGTGGGGCCGGGCCATGACCCCGACGGGCGATGTTGGGGGCTTCGGCGAACATGGTTCGTCGGTCGCGTGGGGCCGACGTACTCGGTGGTCGATTCAATCTCGGTGGTATCGACCGGCATCGGGTAGGTCGGGGCCACGTCCCCGACGGGCGAAGTTGGGGGCTTCGGCAGGCAGGGTCCGTCGGCCGCGTGGGGCCATCGAGCGCCGTCGTACCGCCACCGGGCTATACTGCGGCGCCTGAGCTGACAGGCGCTGCGGGATTGCGTTCGGGACGATGAGCAATCAATTGAATTCGGGCGACTCGGAACCCGACAAGCTGGAGCGCCTGCGCGAGCGCACCGATGAAGTCGAGCTGATCATTTCCGGCCTGACCATTCTGGCGCTGTTCACCCTGCCAGGCTGGCTGTTCGAGCAGCTCAGCGCCCATACAACCCACCTGTCCGAAACCCTGTCCTACGCGGGCAACGTGATCATGGTGATGGTCACGGGCCTGTGCTACGTCCTCGGCGGCTGCTTTTTGATTCATCTGTTGACCCGAGCCTACTGGATCGGCTTGATCGGATTGAGAACGACTTTCCCCGATGGCATCAACTGGTCGCGAACACCGGGCCTCGGCCCGATGACCCGCGCCCACTACCGCGAGCACCTGCCGGACCTGAAGACCGCCATTGCCCGCGCCGACCGGCTGGCCTCTTCGCTGTTCGCTGTGATCAGCCTGATCGCGCTCAGCGTGCTCTGGGTCAGCGCGATCATCCTGCTGACCCTGCTGCTCAGCGGCATCATTGGCGGCTGGTTTGGTGATTTCGGCCGGGGTGTCGACATCGGCCTGAGTCTGATCCTGCTGTTTGGCGTCGGCATCCCGGCACTGCTGTGGCTGCTGGACACCCAGGTGGTCGCGCGCTGGCCGCAGGTGGAGTCGGCGCGCTGGTTCTCCGATCCGGTGCGGGCCATGATCCGCTTCACCGGCTACATGTACCCGCAGCGACTGGTCCTGCCGGTGCAGCTGACCCTGCAAAGCAACACCAAACCCATGGCCTTTATTGTTTTATTTGGCGCCGGCATGGTGGTCATCACCATGCTCGGTCAGACGCGCTGGGACGGCTGGTATCAGTTCACGCTCTCCAGCCAGTTCCGCTACCTCGGCGAGCAGTCTTTGGAGCAGGGCATCATCAGCAGCCATTACGAGGATTGGCGAACCGAGAAGGATCGGGTTCGACCCTGGCCGATGATCAGCGCCTTCGAGCAGGGTGGCGGCCAGGTGCGACTGTTCCTGCCCTACTGGCCGGTCCGCGACAACCCGGTGCTGGATCGCCTGTGCGCTGATGATGCCGAGGACGCGGTTGCCTGCCTGCGCCTGATCTGGCAGGTCAGCATCAACGGCCGCCCGGTCAGCCTGGACGGTTTCCTGGCCACCGAACGCATGGACCTCGGGATGCGCGGCCTGACCGGGCTGGTGCCGGTGACGCAGCTGAATCCCGGCCTGCACACGATCGAAATCCAGCACGACCCGAATACCGTGAGCGAGGAGACCAACGGCCGCTCCGGGCGCGGCATGCGGTTCCATATCCCCTTCAAGTTTGCTCCGCAGTACGAGCTGGATCTGAAGCCGCCCACGCCAGCCCGGGACGACGAAGCCGCTGCCGCCGAGGCTGGCGCGCAGCGGCCTGTCGGCTAGCAATCGCTCTCAATCCAGGGTATCGACCTGGATGCCGCCGCTGAAGCTGCGCAGATCCAGGCGCAGCCGGCCATCGCCGCTTTGATGTTCAAGGCGCTCGCCGGGGCCGCGGCCACGCACTGGCTGGCCGCCGAACGCGCTGCGGATACGGCCGGAGTAAGTGTTGGCGCGCAGATCGATGCCGGTGTCGGCCGGCAACTCGATGCGGATCGACCCGCTGTGGCTGCTGATGCCGATACTGGCATTGGCTTCGGGGCGGGCTTGAACACGAATGCGCCCGGACACGGTCTCGATGTCCAGGGTATCAAGGGCCCCAGCGTTCAGCGCTGCGGCGCCGGAGACGGTATTGACCCGCACCCTGCCAGCCACATCACCGACGTCGATGTTGCCGCTGACCGACTTCAGCCGCGTTTCCGAGCGGCCGCCAGCGTTCAGACTCTGCGAGCCGGACACGGTCTCGACCTCCAGGCGATCGGGCCGAACCTCGCGCAGCTCGACGTTGCCGCTGACCGTGACGATAGTAGCGTTGCGGCCGGCAAGACCTTGCAGCTGAAGGTCACCGCTGACGGTGCGCGCCTGTACATCTGCGCCGCGCGGTACGGCGATGACCAGCTGCGTGCGTCCGTTTCCGCGCTGCGCCCGGCTCTGGGTGCGCAGCTCGACCTCCCAGCGATCGTCGGCCCCTTCAATGCTGAGTTCGCGCACCTCGCCACCCAGCGTACCGGTGATGCGCAGCTCGGGTTCATCACTGCCGATGATTTCGAACTGGCCAACCACGGCCACCAGATGCAGGCGACCACCAGCGGCCATTGGCCGGGTTTCGTCCACGATGCGTTCGGCCAGCGCGGCCTGCGGCAGGGCAAAGGCGAGGGTCAAGCCCAGCAGGACCGAGCTCATGCGGATTGTTCTGATCATGTTTACTGTCTCCTGAATTCGGCCATGGCTTCGCCCACCGTGGCCTGGTGAATGAGTTCGCTTTGGCGCAGGCGGGCTTGCGCCAGGAATTGAATCAACATGGGATTGCCCGGCTGGCGCGCCAGCGCCTGCTCCAGCTCGGCGATGGCCTCCTCGTTCTCGTCCCAGGCACCGCCCAGCACTTCACCGAGCCGTGCGCCCTCGAGATCAGCCACGCTGGGGGCATGGGCATCCATCGCCCTGATTTCCGCACCGACGATGCGGTCGCTCGCATCCAGCGGCGAACCCAGCCTGGGCGGCACGGCCAGGACCGTGAGCAGCACGACCGCGGCGACGGCCGAACCGGCCGACAGCCACAGCGGCCAGACGCGGCGGCGTCGAGCCAGCTTCGGGGCAATGCCCTGCCACAGGCGGGGATCGGGTTCGGCGGGATGGCGCAAGCGCGCCAGCCGCTGGTCCAACTGCCGGTCACTCAAGCTCATGACAGCACCTCCTTGAGCAGGCTGCGAGCGCGATGGAGCTGGGCTTTGGAAGTGCCGACCTCGACCCCGAGCAGGGCGGCAATCTCCTCGTGGCGGTAGCCTTCCAGACAGAACAGCACCAGCACCTGACGGGCCCGTTCGGGCAGGCCGGCGATGGCGCGTTCCAGGTCCAGATCGCTGGCCGGCCAGGGCGGTTCGATGTCGACCAGCGTATCCAGCGCAGCCGCCTCCTCGATCGGCCGCAAACGGCGACGATCGCTCAGACCCAGATGGATCGCAGTCTGCTTCAGCCAGCCGCCGAAGCGAGCCGGCTCGCGCAGCTGGTCGAGCTTTTGCCAGGCCTGCACGAAAGTATCCTGCAGCAACTCCTCCGCGCGGCCGCGATCACCGCCGGTGAGGCGCCACAGCATCGGTAGCAGCCAGGGGGCGTGCTGTCGATACAGGCCCTCATAGGCAGCGCGATCACCGGCTCGGGCGCGCGCCACGAGCGCATCGTTGCTTTCGTCCGGCGCATCGTCTGGCGGCTGGAAATGGGCATCCATGACTGACATGATGCGCGCAAGCGGCAAAAGGTTGGAACGATCGAAAGTCATGCCGGGAGCATCACACTGAGCGAACTCCAGCCACCAGCACACGACCAGCCCGATCGCGAGAGTGGCGAGTAGGCAATGTTCGGCATGACGTTCCATAGCCCAGTAGACGCGTTCGATAGGCAAAAGGTTGGAAGCAAGCCATCCAAACCCGTCGGGGACGTGGCCCCGACCTACCCGGTGCCGGTCGATGCCCTGGAGATTGGGTTGGGCACCGAGTAGGTCGGCCCCACGCGGCCGACGGACCATGCTCGCCGAAGCCCCACATCCCCCGTCGGGGACGTGGCCCGGCCCCACGCGATGCCGGTCGATACCACCGAGATTGAATCGGGCACCAAGTAGGTCGGCCCCACGCGGCCGACGGACCATGCTCGCCGAAGCCCCGACATCCCCCGTCGGGGACGTGGCCCCGACCTACTCGGCGCCTTGCGGCGGAGCAATCGGCCGTGGCGGGCGTTGATGCCAGCTCAGCGGGTCGACGCGGAAGCACTTCATCATTTCGGCATACAGTTCGGGGTGATGCCTCTTCAGCTGGCGCGGCTTCTCATAGAAGGTTTCGGTCAGAACGGCAAAAAACTCGGCGGGGTTGGTGGCGCCGTAATGGTTCATCACGGTCCGCAGTCCACGGGAAGCGCTCTTTTGCAGCTGGTCGAATTCGCGCTGCATGACACGGGCCCAGCACACGTAATGCGACTGACAGTTGAGAATCGGTGCGCCGTCGACTCGGCCGGTGGCGTCATCGAGTTTGTGCGCGAACTCGTGCAAGACGACATTGTGTCCATCCCGAATGTCATGCGCACCATGGAGCACCGCATCCCAGGCCAGGATCACCGGCCCGCGCTGCCAGGATTCTCCCAGGCGCGCCTGCTCGCCGACATGCTCCAACAGCCCCTCGACGCTTCGCTGCTGAGCCACGAAGGTACTCGGGTAGATGTACACGGATGAGAAGTTGGCATAACCCGGGCAATCGCGATTGAGCAGCAGCAAGCAGGCCTGGCCCGCAATCGTCACCCGCATCTCCTCGGTCACCTCAAGGCCTTGAAATCCCTGAAAATGCTTGTCATGCAGGAACAGTTGAATATGGCCATGCAGCTCATCGAGCAGATCCTCCGGCAGACGCCGATACAGCGGCATGTTGCGCTCGAGAATGGAACGCCACTGGTCCGGGAACGGCCGCTGCCTGATCGCCTCCCGACGCCGGGCGCGCAGCTGGCGATAGGCAACCCATCCGAGCACGGCCAGGGCGATGATGATCAATTCGGGCATGGTTTCCCTGAGCCTCCTCAGCGACGGCCGACCCGCCGGGCCCTGGCAGTCTCGAAGCGGTCCCGAAACAGCAGCCCGGCTCCGATGCCGACCTCGACAGCGCCCAGATCGGGCGCGGCGCCGCGAGGCTGGCCGAGAATATCGTCCGCGGGCGTCTGAGCCGGGTTGGCGCGACCGATGGCGGCACTGCCCTCGGCCGGGGTTCCGTACTCCACGACCAGCCGGATGAAGGCCTCTCGCACCGTCGCTGACCCGTCGGCAAAGCCCTGCCCGTCCCAGACTGGCGCCACCAGCCCGGCCTGGGCGGGCAGCATCGGATCGCCAAACACGGCATTGGCGTCACTCTCGACACTCAGAAATTGGCCAACATCCAGCGGAATGGCGTTGGGGCCGTTGAAATAGAGGTTGTTGTCCAGCGCAACGGACTGATTCTGCGAGACCGGTGCATCGAACAGGTAAACACCGATGAAGGCCTCCGAGCCCATGGTGCCGGTGGGATCCGAGTAGATGTTGTTGTAGATCTCGATGCCGTCGTTGGCGGGGTTGGGTGCCGATGCGATCAGGCGCGCGGCAAAGCTTCGCGCCGGCATGTCGCCCACCAGGGTGTTGTGCCGGAACACGATGTCCCGCGATCCCTGAACGGTCAGGGGGCTGCGCATCATCTGGCTGGAGTTCCCGATCATCAGATTGTTCTCGATCAGTACATCGAAAGCCTCGAAGTTCGCAGTGCCGTCCTCGCCAATCCGAACGAAGCTCTGGCCCTCACTGCCATGCCAGTTGAGAAACACATTGCGCCGAATGCTGATGTCATGAGCACCGAGAACGGTATCGTCGCTGCCGTTGCTGTCCTTGACGACGATGAAGGAGCTGGTGTTGGGCCGATCCGCGGTATTCAGGAAGATGTTGTCCTGAACGGTCACGCCGATCACGCTGTTGATGTCGATGTGTTCGTCGCTGCCGGACTGATTGAAGAACAGATTGCCTTCGATGAGTATGTCTTCGGCGCCGTTGTTGACCTTGAGCAAGTCGTTGTTGGTGCTGGAGTGGATGATGTTGTTGCGCAGCACGATGCCGGAGACGACCGGGTCCGTACCGCCGGCACTGCCGCTGACATTGCCCAGCAGATCCTGGATATGGACGACCAGGGCGCCGGTGTTGCCCGGGGCATGGGCGATATCGAAGCCCTCGACGATCACGTTCCTGGCCGTGTAGGCAATCAGCGCGGCGCCGTCGTCGTGGCGAAGCCGGGCCGCGTAGGGAATCTGGGAGCGTAGCGTCACATGTTCATTGAACTCCCGTCGGAGCCGCTGCCGGCCGTGATAGGTCCCGGGCAGGACGATGATTTCGTCGCCGTCGGCGACACTGTCGACGGCATGGGTAATCGTCAGCCACGGGCTGGCCAGGCTGCCGTCTCCGGCGGCATCGCTGCCGTTCGTTGAAACGTAATAGGTCGCAGACAGGCAGAGTCCGGGCAACAAGGCCAGCCCTGCCGTCAGCGCCGTGGCCAGTGCCCGCATCGCGCCTCCAGTCCGGCCATTCTAGCCCGAAATCAATATCATTCCGGCTCAGCGGACCATGGTTGCCGAAGCCCCTGCATCGACCGTCGGGGGCGTGGCCCCGACCTACTCGGTGCTGGTCGATTGCGCGAAGATTGAATCGGCCACCAAGTAGGTCGGCCCCACGCGGCCGACGCACCATGCTCGCCGAAGCCCCAACATCGTCCGTCGGGGACGTGGCCCCGACCTACTCGGTGCGGGTGGATACCCCGGAGACATGATCGGACTCGGATCGCGTAGGTCGGCCCCACGCGGCCGACGGACCATGGTTGCCGAAGCCCCAGCATCGTCCGTCGGGGGCGTGGCCCCGACCTACTCGGTGCGGGTCGATGGCGCGGAGATTGAATCGGGCACCAAGTAGGTCGGCCCCACGCGGCCGACGGACCATGCCTGCCGAAGCCCCGACATCCCCCGTCGGGGACTTGGCCCCGACCTACCCGGTGCGGGTCGATGCCTCCGAAATTGAATCGGCCACCGAGTAGGTCGGCCCCACGCGGCCGACGGACCATGCTTGCCGAAGCCCGAGCATCGCCCGTCGGGGACGTGGCCCCGACCTACTCGGTGCGGGTGGGTACCCCGGAGACATGATCGGACTCGGATCGCGTAGGTCGGCCCCACGCGGCCGACGGACCATGGTTGCCGAAGCCCTGAATCTCTCCCGCCTACTGCTGGAACCGATCCCGGAACAGGCTGGGTGATTGCAGGACGACATGCGGGACGGGCACGCCCGGGAGGGTGCCGTCTCCCAACTGCCCCACGGCGTTGTCACCCCAGCATACGACGCCGCCGGCCGTGGTCAGGGCGCAGGCGTGCCGTTCTCCAGCCGCAACCGCCTGCACGCCGCTGGCCAGGCCGGTGACCTGGACCGGCATCCAGTCGCCGGTGGTCGTGCCATTGCCCAGCTGACCAAACTCGTTGTTGCCCCAACAGCGCACTTCGCCGCCATTGCTCAAGGCGCAGTTGTGCGAACCGCCGGCGCTGACGGCCTGCATTCCGGAGAACATCCCGAAAATGCTCACCGGCGCCGGCGAGCCGCCCTGGCTGTGGGTGTTGCTGCCCCAGCACTCGACCCGGCCGCCGCTGCTGAGCGCGCAGCTATGGTTGAAGCCAGCGCTGATGGCCAGCACGCCGCTGCCCAGCCCGGGAACGGCCTGCGTAGCGAAGGGACTGCTGTCGCCGAAGTAGCCGAACTGCCCTTGGACGTTATTGCCCCAGCAGCGCACTCCGCCGGCGCTGGTTCGCGCGCAGCCGTGGCCAGCACCCACGCTGACGGCCTGCATGCCGCTGACCATGTCGGCCAGAACCATGGGTTGGGCGCCCTGGCCCAGCGGTGTTGCGCCCCAGCAGCTGACCCTGCCGCCGGTGCTCAAGGCGCAGCTGTTGACCAGGCCGGCGCTGATCGCCGCTGTGGTGGCGGTCAGCCCCACCACCGGCAGCGGCAAGTGCGGGCCCGGCCCGCTGGCATGGCCAAGCTGGCCGGACTGGTTGTCACCCCAGCAGCGCAGATCGCCGCCGCTGGCCAGCGCACAGCTGTGCCGACCGCCGGCCGCCAGAGCCTGGATGGAAGCGGGCAAGCCGGCGACCTGGATCGGCACGAAGTGGCGGGTGCTTTGACCATTGCCCAGTTGGCCATGCGAATTGCTGCCCCAGCAGCGAACGCTGCCGTCGGCGCGGCGGGCACAGGTGTGATCGGCGCCGGCCGCGATTTCCTGCACGCCACTGCCGAGGCCCGATACGCTGACCGGCTCCAGTCTCTGCCTTGGAGGGGACAGGGTACCCATGCCGAGCTGACCGTGGTCGTTGTTGCCCCAGCAACGCGCCTGGCCGTTGCTGAGGACGGCGCACACGTGCTCCCGCCCGATCGCGATCGACACCGCCGTTCCGCCCAGACCGGTCACCGCAACCGGTGTCAGCTGTCGCGATAGTTCGATGCCGATACCGAGCTGTCCAAAGTAGTTGCTGCCCCAGCAGCGCAGCTCGCTGCTCGTCAGCAGCGCGCAGCTGTGGTAGTAGCCGGCGCCGAGGTCGGCGACTCCGGCGGCCAGGCCTGTGACCTGGACCGGGGTGAAACGGTTGGTGGTGCTGCCGTCGCCCAGCTGACCGAGAAAGTTGTTGCCCCAGCACTGCATGGCACCCCCGGTGGTCAAGGCGCAGCTGTGCAGCACGCCGGTCTGGATGGCCAGCACGCCGCTGCTCAAGCCGCTGACATGGACCGGGGTGAATCGGGTGACGTTGGTCCCGTCGCCGAGCTGGCCGCCAAGGTTGTAGCCCCAGCAGCGCGCCCCGCCGTTGGACGCGATGGCGCAGCTGTGCGAATGCCCGGCGCTGATGGCCTGGACACCGCTCGTCAGGCCGGACACCAGGCCGGGTACGGAGCGGTCCTCACTGCTGCCGTTGCCGAGCTGGCCGAGGAAGTTATGGCCCCAGCAGGCGGCTGCTCCGCTGCCGGTGATCGCGCAAGAGTGGGCGTCGCCAAGCGCAATCGCCTGCACCCCGCTGCTCAAGCCGGACACCGGCGTGGGCGTCAGGCGCTGGCTGGTCGTGCCGTCACCCAGCTGGCCGAAATTGTTTCTGCCCCAGCACAGCACCGCCCCGGCCAGGGTCAGCGCGCAGCTGTGACCGCGGCCGGTACTGACCGCCGCGACACCACTGCCGAGACCGACGACATCAACCGCCGTCAGCCTGGCCTGCGTCGTGCCGTCGCCCAGCTCACCGTGTGCATTGCTGCCCCAGCAGCGCACGCCGCCGGCTTTTGTCACCACGCAGGAATGCGCATCGCGGGTGGCCAGCTGTTCGACTTCCGTCAACGGCACCAGCCCCGCGATCACATCGCCCATGCACAGCGCGAGCACCAGCAGGGCTGCCAGTGGCCGCCCGCCGATAGCGTCGCGCTGGTGGAAGATTGACCAGGAATGCACGAATCGATTGCCCTCTCGCGAGTCCGTCTAAATGTAACGCGCCACGCAGACCGAAACAGGTTCACTGCCCGCGACCACAGCGTGACCACGACAGCAGCCAGTTCCCAAGCCATGACCGCCCGTGGTTAGCCAGCCCTCACGGTTCGAAGCGATCGCGGAAGCGCTCATCCGGCGGCGACAGGTTCTTGAGCAGGACCTGGGTCTGGGTGACTTCGACGCCGTCGCTGGTCCAGCCGGGTGGCAATACCAGCTCGAAGCTCGGTGCATCGATCACCACGATCTGGCCGCCGTTGACGTCGATCAGTACATGGTCGCCGTCTGGCAGCGGCAACGGGGCTTCGACAAGCACGTTGATCGTGACCGTCCCACCGGCGAAGCTCAAGTCACCGCTTTCGATCTGGACCAGGTCGCTGGCGCTGGCGTCGATTTGCCAGTCGTAGCTGGCGCCGTCGTTGATCAGTACGTCGCCTTCGATGGTCAGGGTTCCGATGGCGTCGCCTGGCGCGAACCGTCCCGAGGAAACCACTTCGCCCACGATGCGGCCCGCGCCGGCCAGCGTGCCGGCATTGGTCAGCGTCTGCTCGGCCGCTACAGTCAATATGCTGCCGGCGCCGACCCGCAGCATGCCATTGCCGGTGTTGCTGAACTGGCCTGCGGTGGTGAAGTTGCGCCCACCTCGAATGGTGAAGTTGCGCTGGTTGGTGGCCAGCGCGGCTAGCGCATCGGTGCTGCCGGTGCTGAACAACTTCGAGCCCGGCCCGTCGAGCAGGATGCTGCCGGCGTTGTTGTTGACCGCGGCGCTCAGGCGCAAGGTGCTGTCGCCGATCACCTCGTAGCTGCCTTCCAGCAGCAGGTTGGAGATCAGGCTGGCGAAGCTGCCGAAGGTGGTGACGATGTTAAGCGTACCGCCATCGGATGCGCGCAGGGCGCCGGTGTTGCGAAGCTGGGTGCCGGGCGTAATGACCAGGGTGCCGCCGCTGACATTGGCATGAATCAGGCCCTGGTTGTTGATCTGCAGGGTGTTCTGGAAACCGAGATTGCCGGCGCCGCGGATCACATGGCCAGCCTGATGGATCAGAAAACCCAGATTGCTGGTGCCGATCATCCAGGCATTGCTACCGCCCAGTTGCACCGCCCCGGACCCGCCCAGCGTCACCGTACCGGCCGCTTCCAGATAGGTCGACGCCGTGGTGGCATTGATACCGATCAGACCGTCATTGACGATAGTCCCGGCCAGGTGCAGGCGCTGAGCGTTGTTGATGGCCACGGGCGCGGCCACGGTGAGATTCTCGAAGCGCTTGGCGCTGCCGCTGCTGATCACATGGCTGCCTGGGCCGACCAACTGCCCGCCGACGATGCGCGCACCGTTCATGTAGCTGACAGTGGCGTCCTGCTGCGCTTCGATCGTCCCGTCGCTGTTGTCGATCACGGCACCGGCCAGGGCGGTGCCGTTGAGACTCAGGTTGCCGCCGCTCGAGGCCCGCAGCGTGCCGGCATTGAGCATACCGCTGCTGTTGGGAATCAGGGTCAGCGTACCGCCGTCGACATCGGCGTGGATCAGTCCGTGATTGCTGATCTGCAGATTGTTCTGAAAGCCGATGCCGCCGACGCCGCGAATGCTGTGCCCGGACGAATGGATCAGATGGTCCGGTGCCGCGTTCGAGTTGGTGGCGTCATACAGCCAGGCATTGCTGCCGCCCAGCTCGACCACGCCGCTGCCGCTCAAGTTGACCGTGCCGACCGGCTGCAGATAGGTACTGCCGGTCGTGGCAGCGATGCGCACCAGGCCGTCATTGACGAATTCGCCGGCCAGGCTCAGCCGCTGGCTGTTGTTGATGTTGACAGTAGCGCTGTTGAGCAAGTCCTCAAAGCGCTTGGGCGAGCCGCTGCCGATCACATGAGTGCCGGCCCCGGCCAGTTCGCCGCCGACGATATGGGCCGAATTGATGTAGCTGACCGTGGCACCGGATTCGGCCTCGATCAGGCCGTCGTCATTGTCGATCACCGCGCTGCCCAGGCTGGTGCCGTTCAGCGACAGGTTGCCGCCGCCGGAGGCGCGCAGGATGCCGCGGTTGAGCATGCCGACGCTGTTGGGGACAACGGCCAGGGTGCCGCCGTCGACATCGGCGTGGATCAGGCCGTGATTGCTGATCTGCAGATTGTTCTGGAAGCCGATGCCGCCGACGCCGCGAATGCTGTGCCCGGCCGAATGAATCAGATGATCCGGGGCCGCGTTTGAGTTGGTGGCGTCATACAGCCAGGCATTGCCGCCGCCCAATTCGATCACCCCGCTGCCGGTCACGTTGATTGTCCCGACCGGCTGCAGATAGGTACTGCCGGTGGTGGCAGCAACACGCAGCACGCCGTCATTGACCAGGTCTCCGAACAAACTCAGCCGACGACTGTTGTTGATTTGGAGCTGATCGCCTGCGTCCAGGGTCAGCCGCTGGATCGATCGATTGGCATTGAGCGACACCATCGAGTGGGTACCGGCCTGACCGCCATCGATGAAAACGTTGAACACATGACTGGCCGTGTTGTTCGGCTCGGTAAAGCCGTTGCTGGGCACGAAGGACCAGTTGGCGTCTGACCAGCTGCCGGTGCCGCCGTCCCAGGTCGCCTGGACTTCGATTGGATCGTCGCCCAAGGGCGTCGAGCCCTGCGCAAACGCCGGATTGATCGTTGCGAAGGCCAGCAACACGGCCAGCAGGATGGGGTTCGGCCGCTCGTTCACGTTCGCGTCTCCTCAAGAAATAGTTGGACTTTGGCGTTTGCGCGCCAAAGCCCACGCAATCGGCTCAAAAATTAGCGGGACACGCCGGACTAAGGATTGGCGACGGCGGTGTTCCTGAGTTTTGATCCGATTTGCGCCGTTCTCGCGCGTAGGCAAGCAAATCCATCACTCGATCAGGACATCGCCCGCATGCGCAAGCTTCCGAAAACCGCCAGACTGTGGCTTGGGCTGCTGCCCATCCTGATTGCCCTGCCCGCCTGGGCCGGTGAGCCCGATCCGATCTTCAGCGATCGCTTCCAGGTTCGCCCGGTGCTGCCGGCCAGCGAGTTCCAGGCCGAAGCCTGGGCGACGCTGGGTGATACCTGCCCGAGCAGTGACCCTGGCAGACCGGATGGCTTTCCGGGCGCCTCGGCGCTGTTGTGCTATCGGCTGGCGAATCTGGGCGAGGTCAATCTCACCGGAGTGCGCGTCATCGACCCGAGCTTCGGGCTGATGGCGGATTTGAGCATTGACCTGGCACCCGGCGAGTCGATCGTGTTCCCGGATGCCAACGGTCCCCGTGCGCTGTCCGATACCCTGCGCGGCTTCCCCGGCTTCTACGTCACCGACGGCACCCGGCAGGGCTTTCGCCGGACCAGTCACGAGGTCTGGTTCTCACCCCACCAGACCTTCTATCGGCTGCTGGCAGCCAGCGCCGCGGACTGCACGCCCGGTCTGTTCGGTCCGTTTCCGCCGCCCAGGACCAGCGGCTATCGACTGCGCACTGTCGCGCCGGGCTCGGAGGTGGTGCACTGCCTGACCATGACCAACTCGAGCACGATCAGCGGGACCAGCGTGGGGTTTCCCAGCCTGCGTGACCACGACCTGGTCGACTCGCTGCTCGGCGTGCTGGCCCAGAACCAGAACATCGAGCTCAGCGCCTTTCCGCATCGCTTCTGGACGCTGCGCCATGTCGCCACCGCACCGGGCGCGGACGCCGACTACAACACCGGCTGGGCCACCCAGGCCGACTGGTTTCACCAGCCCGACCCCGAATTCGTCGAGCTGACCGAGTTCGGCACCGCCCGCCTGCGGGTGGTGGCCGATCCGGCCTGCGACGGCATCGTCGAGCACACCAGCTCAGCCTACGACGCCCTGCTCGGCATTCCGGTGGCCAGCGGCATCCGGCTCGATTTCGAGGTCGATGCCGAACCGGCGGCGGCGGGTCAGCCGACCGAGATCAGCGCCGTCGGCTTCATCTCCAACCTGCAGCCGGCCCAGGCCTTCGGGCCACGCGACGACACCCGCATCCTGCTGCCGCTACCGCAGGGCATCGACCTGAACAGCCTGTCGATCAGCGGCAGCATCAGCGGCGGCACGCCGCTGCAAGTCAGCATCGACGCCGACCAACGCCTGGCCACTTTAAGCACCGGACCCGTTCCCGGCATTCCGGCGGTCATCTTCCTGTCGATCACGGCCACACCGGACGGCTCGCAGCCAACGCTGATCTGGCCGGCGCCGACCTTGAACATGGTGATCCTGGATAGCGGCGGGCAGGAGATCATCCGCGTTCTGCAGCCCGAAACCGGCGCACCCCCAGTTCTGACCCTGCCCCTCTGCAGTCGCTAGAAGCCTGCGCGGCAGAGGCCATCCGGGCGGCAGTGGCACCCGGATGGCTTCTACCGCGCAGGCTCCTAGGGCTCGAATCGATCCCGGAACAGTCCGTCATTGCCGAATTCATAGGGGCCGAGGTCGACGGTGCCGTCGACGATGCGGGCCAGGCCGTCGAGGTCGGTGGTCACGCTGGCGATGAAGCTGTTGTTACCCTGCCCGATCACCGGCGAGCCGGTGTTCTGGCGGAAGTAGCCCAAGGCGCTGGGCGCGCTGGCCGGCATGATCGGCTCGACGAAGTTGGGGTTGGCGGGGACCAGATTGCCGCCAAGGTCCGTGCCGCAGTCGCTGTCCCAGCCGCCGCCGGAACCGGCGCAACCCTGGATCATGCTGTGGGCAACCGAGGTTTGGGTCAGGGCGCTGTTGAACAGCGAGGCCGTGCGCGTGCCGACGCCGGATTGGTCCTGATTGTTCCAGAAGATGCTGTTGCGGATGACCGGCGCAGCGCCCGTGGACTGGCTGTGCAGACCGCCACCGTCACCGATGGCCCGATTGGCGCTGAACACCACGTTGGTCAGCTGCGGCTGACCCGCGACATTGGCGATCGCCCCGCCCAGATTGGCGGCGTAGTTGCCGGTCAGGGCGACGTTGGTCAGGCTCATGGTGGCGCCGGTGCCGCTGGAATAGACGGCGCCGCCGCGACCGGCTTCATTGCCGCGCAGGAAGCTGTTGGTCAGGTTCAGTGAGCCGCTGAGGTTATTGATCGCCCCGCCATCGCCGCAACCACCGCCGCCGCCGAGCTGGCAGCCCCGATTGCTCTGAAAATCGACATGCAGACCGGTGATGCTGCCGGCATTGTTGTAGATGGCGCCGCCGCTGGAACGGGCACGATTGGCGGCCAGTGCAACGAACTCCAGTGTCAGGACCCCACCGTCGAGATAGATGCCGCCGCCGCGGCGGCTGACGCTGCTGCTGCCATCGGCGTAGCCATGGCGAACGGTGAGCTGGCGCAGACTGAGGTCGCGGGACGCCTCGACGAAGATCACCCGCTGCGTCACCGCGCCCGGACTGGCAGCGGCCTGAATGAAGGTCTGGTCCGGACCGGCACCGCGAATCTCGATGTTGCGATCGATGCTCAGCGTTTCGGTGTAGACGCCGGCAGCCACCTGAATGCGATCACCGGCGTTGGACTGGTTCAAGGCATGGCCGATAGTGGCGCAGGGCGAGCCTGAATTGACGCAAGAGTTGCCCCCGTCGCTGCCGCTGGTGGCGACGAAGCGGTCGGTCTGGGCCAGGGCGGGCGATCCAGACAGGGCGGCGGCGAGGACTAGACCGGCTGGCAGGAGCCGGCGACATGACGGGATGCTCATCGAGATTCTCGCTAGAAAGGTGGGCTGTACCCCCTACTACGCGACGGCAGCGAAAATCCGGACAGCGTCAGGCCGGCGGCGCGCATCACCCGGCTTGCAAACGCGCACGCGCCGTGATGGTCAAGAATGTGCTTGCAGAATCTCCGCCTGTTGTTTTCTGCTGAGCTTCGCCATCACCAGGCGGTGTGATTCGGCGATGTTGGCCCGCATCTCCGCAGGCTTGAGGCCCGCGCCGTCCACTGCCGTCACCCAGCGTGCCCGAGCCAGGTAGGGCGCCGGGATGAATTGCGGCCGGTCGGTGAACTCGAGAAAGCGCGGGTCCGGGACCTTGAAGGAGACGCCGGACAGCTGGCCGTCATTCCTGCTGAAGACGCAGAACATTTTGCCGCCGACCGAGAATACCTGTTCCTGGCCCCACTTGATGTCTTCGGTGGCGCCAGGCAGGCGGCGACAAAATTCTTCCAGGCTGCTGAGCTTCATCGCTGTCCGTCGGCGCCCGGGTAGCTTACCGCGCGGTCGCGGCTTGAGCAGCCGTGACACCGGGTCGCGTGGCAGCACTGCCCTCACCGTAGCCCAGCACCGGATGACAGAGCGCGCGCACCTGGGCCTCGACCCAATCAGCCTGCTCCGGCGTCAGGTCATTGCGGAAACCGCCGACGCTGGCGCGACGGACCTTGAGCGCGTCCGGATCCTTGGCGTCGCGCAGCCTCAGCGAGTTGTTCTGGAAGTAGCCGGAGCGCTCGAGCTTGCGCATGTTGTCGACCGAGCAGAATTCGATCGCTTCGGCGTAGTGGCGATCCTCGAAGGTCTCGCCCAGCAGTGCCGCCACCCGACGCAGGCTCGCTTCGGTATCGGCGCGCAGATCCTCGTAGCGCAGGATCATCGCGTCCTCGCGACGGCTCAGAGTCTCGGCCCAGAAGTTGTAGTAGCGAATGATCGCCGGCAGACCCAGCTCATCGCGCTGGACGAAGGACCACAGGTCGAGCTTGCGCCAGTCGATGCCGCTGTCGCGGCTGACATCGGCCTCGATCAGCTCGCGCTTGAAAGGCTTGGTGCGCTTGCAGTACTGGCGATGCCAGGACACCACGATATCGCCCGGATGACGTGCCAGCAGGATGGTCTTCTTGCCGTGGATGATCGGGTCATTATCGCGGTAGGCATCCGCCAGCCGTTTCTCCAGGCTGTACCAGCCGTTGGAGATGACCCAGCGCGGCAGCCCCGGCTTCTGCAGGGCCAGTTCGTCGGCGGCGAACACCCGCTTCGGCGAGATGCCGTCGCGCCGGTGGTAGAGCTGGGTGAGCAGGGTTCTGAGCCAGGTCGAGCCGGTTTTCGGATGGCGGATCATCACCACGTCGCCGCGTCGCAGCATGCCCAGACGCTGGCGCTCCATCAGCCGGTAGCGGGCCGCCACCCGCGCCCGGCGCGGCAGCCAGGCGGTGGCGTAAACAATCGCCCAGTGTTTGACTCTGTCGTGGCTGATGACCATGAGGCGCTGTCTGTCAGTTCCATGCGAGCCAAAGGCCCTTCATTTTGACACGGGCGGCGCTGGTCCCGCATCCCGGCCATGACTTCCTGGCCTGTAACCGGGGCCGGGCTTGCGCGTTAATGGGACATGAGGCAACGATTCGAACAGCTGGTAGACGAGCACGGAGGCAGGCTGATCCAGCTGGCCGAGCTGATGCTCCGCTCCCGGGCCGAGGCCGAGGATGTGGCTCAGGACTGCCTGCTCAAGCTGTGGACCGCGTTGCCAAAACTGCCGGTCGAGCAGGAGCTGCCCTGGCTGATCACCTGCACTCGCAACGCCTGTCTCGACCGATTGCGGCGCCAGCGCCGGCGCGGTGAGCTGCTGCATGGTGCCGAACAGCAGATGCCCGGATCCCAGCCGATCGAGCAGCCCGAATGGCGCCACGTTCGCGGTGAACGCGCCCGCCAGCTGCACGCCGCCATTGCGGCGCTGCCGGAACCCGGGCGCAGCCTGCTGATCCTGCGCGATATCCAGGATCTGCCGGTGGCCGATGTGGCCAGGGCCCTGGCCCTGTCGGAGAACCAGGTCAAGGTCTATTGCTTTCGGGCCCGGCGCGCGCTGCGCCAGGCCATCGAACACACCATCAGCTTTGAGGAGATGCCCGATGAGCACGTCGCTTGAAGATTGGCGCTCGGCGCTGAGGTCCGCAGAGGCTGCGGAGCGTGAACTCGAGGCGGGCGGTGACAGCACCGCGCTGGCTGCCGACCAGGCGCTCAGACAGGAACTGCGATCGCTGGCTCCCACTACCCTGCCGCCGGCGCTACGCCAGCGCATTCTGAGCCAGGCCAGCGCGCGCAGCCCCTGGCCCCGCTGGCTGGCCCTGGCAGCAGCGGCCGGCCTGGCAATGGTCTTCGTGCTGATTCACCAGCCTGCCGACCATCCGGCCACGCCGGCGCTGGTCGACCGCGATGATCTGCTGGCCTTGCAGCTGGCGCTGGCAACCCTGGATGACAGCGCGCGGCGGGTTGGCCACATCGCGGGCCAGGAGCTGGCCGCGCACTTGCGCCTGCCGATGCCCGAATTCGACCAGCTTCCCTACGGCCCTGAACTCCGCTACTGGCTGAGCCCGGCGCCACTTGGCGACCGGGAACCCGCTTTACCCACCCTTTAGAATCCACCACCAAGGAGCGCCATCATGATCACCCGTTTTCCCACTTTGCTGCTGAGCCTGGTACTGGCTGTTCTGAGCGGCACCGCCGCAGCGTCCGATAGCGGCCGAGTCGACCTGAACCCGATCGCTGCCACCTTGGGGACGAACCCGAAGGTCAACATCAATTTCGGCACTGCGATCATGGCCGGCTTTGCCGAAACGCTGGGAGAGAGCAGCCCGGAAGTCGCCGCGCTGCTGCGCGGCATCACCGGCCTTCGCCTGATGGTATTCGAGGGCATCGACAGCAGCGGCGCCGAACCGCAGGTACTCGGCATCATCCAGCGCCTGGAGTCAGGCGGCTGGACTCCAGCCATCACGGTCGAGGATGAATCGTCCCGAATCAATATTCTTTTGCTGGAGTCGGGTGAATTCGTGCACGGCCTGGTGCTGCTGCTCCGCGATGGATCTGACACCGCGGTGTTCGCCAATATTCATGGCCAGCTTGACCCGGTCACGATCGGCCGCCTGATTGCCAACGGCCAGGCGATGAAGGATCTGAACTTCGAGCAGCTGATGAACCAGATCCAGAACTGACGGCGCCAGCCGGTACACGCCCCCACCCGGCGTGACACTGATACAGGCGCAACCTGCTGCGCCTGTATCGGAACCCAACGGCTGCCAGGCCGCATGGCGAGCCTGAAGGCCCAGGCCCTTGCAGTTGGCATCAGGGCAGCGACCACCCAGCAGCTTGCCAGCGCAAGAGAATCGGCGGGCTGCCACGCCGACAGAGGGCTCAGTGATGGTCAACCACCATCGTCGACAGCATCAGTTCCAGCGCGCGGGTGCTGGCCGCCCAGCCCGGAAAGTCCGCCTCTCGGCGCGGCTGCAGCTGCCAGACGCGGAGCGATTCGTCAGCCAGATCGAACAGCAACAGGCGCAGGGTCCAGGCGCGCGCGGCATCGGCCTGGCTAGCCTCATAGACGCGGCCTGCGCGCACAGCGAGCGGCGACTCACTCAGCTCGAACTGGATCGTGTCGAAGTCTTCGGACAGCGCCAGTCCGCCCTCGCGCAGCAGCCGGAGCATCAGCCCGAAAGCCTGCTCATCCTCCAGCCGCCTGGCTTCGCGCTCCAGCGAGATCTGCGAGACGAGCCGGCCGTCGTCGTGGTGCCAGCCCAGCCGCACCACGGTGCCGCCCTCGACACCGATCTCGCGCAACCGCCACGAGGCCGGATGGCGAAAACTGACCCCGTCGCCCAGCCTTGCTGATGGCCAGGGCTCAACACCCGGATGCTCGGGCAGATCCAGCAGCTGGAAGGACGCGACCATGACGCCGAATCGGTCGGCGAAATCGGGATAGCGGGCCGCCGGCGCGACTCCGCTGAGGATGAAGGCGCGCGGCCCCGACAGCAGCACCGCCTGACGCACGCGCATGTCCTCGCCGGCGATGCGCTGCGCCATCAGGCTGTCGACGAACCAGGGCGAGAGCTCGCGCCGGGCCAGCGGCTGCTGGCCCAGACTGCGGGCGTGCTGCTCCCAGACATGTGCGGCGCGCAGGTCGCGGGTCAAGCTCAGTGCCTGGACATGAAACAGCACGGGTCCGCGGCCTTCGTCGGCATCCCTGATCGCCAGCAGCGGCCGGAATCGGTCGCTGGCAACCGGCTCGCCGAGGCCGTCAGGCGCATCCTGCACCCAGCCCGGCGGCAGCAGCATCTGGAAGGCGTGGTCGGGGTTGCCCTCGGGCCGAAGCTCGGTCATCCGCAGGTGTTCGTTCACATAGTCGCGCGACAGGGCCTGGCCGATCGGCAGGGGATCATCACTGGCCAAAGCGCACAGACTGCCCAAGGCGGCCAGAGTCAGGGTCAGGCGGACAGATCGCATTGCCATGCTCCTCATTCATGAACAGAGACTCCTGTTCATTGAGTTCGCATTCGCTCGGGACTTCCCGCCACCTCATCCGCGCAGCAGAACGGCGGCTGTAAGGCGATCAAGCGGCTCGGATCGTCTGCAGCCGGCACACTCCGAGCCGCCGCGCCGATGACCGGCAGGCTGACCGTCAGGGATTGCTTTCGGGCGGGCTGATCGCCGGATCGGCGGAGACCCATTCAGCAACGCGGACCCGGGACCGGTGCTCCGGGTCGGACTCGGTCCAGGTCAGCAGCAGGCGCTCGCCGTCCGGGCTGGCCAGACGCGGCATGCCGCTGACTCGTCCACTGTCGAGGCGCGCCAGCTCATGCTGCCAGCGCGGCTCGCCGTCAGCGCTGAAATGGGCCAGCTGCAGCACCGCTTCGCCGCCGTGTTGGTCCAGCCAGCTCAAGGCAAAACCATCGCGCCACCAGACCAGATCAACCCGGCCGAGCGCCGTGCCTTCGCCCAGACTGATGGGCATCGAGAAGCGCTCGCCGGCGTCGCTAGAAAGGCTCAACTGAACCCTGGGGCGGTCATCAGCCAGAGTGAACCAGGCGGCGACCAGCTGCTGATCGCGCGCAATCAGCGCCGGGCCGTTGACCGGGCAGGCCGGGATGCGCCAGCCGTCTTCGTGCAGGGCGGCCGGCTCGGTCCAGGCGCTGTCGACCCGGCGCAGGATGCGGATATCGCGGACCTCATCAATCGAGCGCCCCCGATAGATCACCACCGGCCCCGCTGCGCTGTTCGCCGCGGCGGTCGGACAGCAGTCGCAAACGCGCTCATCCAGCAACACCGACTCCAGCACTTGCCCGCCCGCATCGACGATGGCGGCGCGCAGGGTCATGGCAGCGTTGCCGTGCCCATGATGCGCGTGGTGATGCTGATGAGCGTCGGAAGACTCGGCGCCGGCAGTGTCACGACCATCAAGCCAGACCACGCCGGCGCGGCCCGGACCGTCCGCGAAATAGCTGACGAAGCCGTGCTCGGTCTGGGTGCCGTCGTCATGCGGGCTGAATGGACTGGACCATCGCCGCCCCTGGTCGTCTGACACCGCCATCACCACGTCATAGGCGTAAGTGCCCGGACCCGACTTGACCAGCCAGTGGGCCAGCCAGGTACCGCTTTCGAGCTCGAACAGGCCCGGCATGTCGGCCCAGTTGGCGAACCAATCCGCGCCGCGCGCGATCTCGGTTGCGGGGCCGAAGCCTTCGCCGTCGTAAGCGCTGAAGCGAAACGCATGACCGTCGTCGACGCGAGCGAGCCAGCTGAGGACGGCGCGGCCGTCGGCCAGAACGGTCCAGGTTGGCGCCAGGCTGCCCGGCTCGGTCGGATCAGACAGCAGGCGCAACTCGGCCACGACCGGCAGACTCAGCAGCAGTGCCAGGGCCATGATGGTGATACGCATGATTCGAAGTCCAGGTTTCGCGGTGGCGGGGTGCACGAGGATCAGGCCGCGCGCTGCCGTCGGATCGTGTCGTAGGCCCGGCGCACCTCGCGCACCCGCGCCTCGGCGGTTTCGCGCATGGTCTCACACAAGCCGCGGGCGGCAAACTTGTCCGGATGATAGCGGCTCATCAGGCGACGATAGGCCCGCTTGATGTCCGCGTCGCTGGCCGACGGCGCCACGCCCAGCACTGCGTAGGCATCGGTGGCCGCGGGCGCCGGGCGCGAGCCGCTGCCGGCCGCGGCCTGGCGCAGCATGGCCTCGATCCGGGCAAGGTCCGGCTCGCCCAGCCCCAGGGCCCGCGCGACCCGCAGCATCATCCGATGTTCAGCCTCATGGACGCGGCCGTCGGCGGCCACCGCCGAGAGCTGGATCTGCAGGAACAGCTGAAGGAAAGCCGGATGGCGGCGCAGTTGCCGGCGCAGGCTGCTGACCTCGCCGTACAGATCAAAGCCCAGGCACTTGCCGCGGACAAAAGAGTCTCGAGCCGCCTGGCGCTGCCCGGGCGCCAGCGCCAGCTTGTCGAAGTAGGCTTCGGCCACCGCGATCTCGGCCGGGCTGACCCGGCCGTCGGCCTTGCACAGCGCCCCCATCACGGCAAACGTCACATCGATGAACCGTGACTGCAGATCAGGCTCGACCTGCGAACGCGGCAAGTGGCCGACGACCCAGCCCGTCGCCCAGCCCGTCGCCGCCCCGAGCAGGAGCCCGGCGATACCGCCAACCCATGCCCCCAGACCAGCCCCGACAAGCACAAACAGAAACATCTCGTAATCCCGGGGTGGCTCAGAACAATCCTGCTCGCTTCGTTTTCGGCACAGGGCCGAAGATCGCTCGGTCCCAGGCACGGGATTGTAGCCTTGCGGCCTACCCTGGCGCGCCATGCGGCATGGACGCACCCGGGTGGCGGGAGTATGCTGACGCCCGGAGGCAGACAGCAGGAACTCAAAAGCGAGCCTGCCAATGCGGTATACGCTCCCGCTGAATCGGGGTCGAGAAGGGCTCATCGGCGCCCACCGGTCACCTTGGAGCGCTCGGCGTATCCGCCGCTGCAATCGGGCAGCACTGGCTGCGAGCGGCTGCGCATCGCTCTGTGCTCAGCCCGCAATCTTTGGGGAATAGAACATCGTGCAAAACAGGAGGGGGGTCTCCGACGCGTATACTGGATCGATGCGATCCTGGTTCTGCGTGCTGGTGCTGAGCGGTTTCCTGTGGATGCCGGCAGCGCTGGCTGTAGACGCCGACTGCCAGCGGATTCTGGATCGCGCGGAACAATGGCGCCAGCTGCGCGAGCATGACGCCGCGACCGGCGTCGCTCGTGCAACCGAGGATTTCGACGGCCTCGACAATGCCGCCCGACGCGCCTGCCCGACCGGCGCGGCCCAGCTGCTGCGCGCCCGCGCCACCAATCTGACCGTTCTTGGCCAGGCCGAACAGGCACTGACCGATGTCGACCGCGGGCTGGCGATCATCGCCGACAGCGGCGTCGAGGCGCCCGCCCACCTGGCTGCCCTGCATTTGACTGCCGGCGTCGCGCATTGGGAGCTGGAAGCGCATGATCGCGCGATTGGTCATTACCTCCAGTCGCTGGAGCTGAGCGAACAGGCTGGCGACATTGACGGCATGGCGCGTGCAGCCGGCAATCTCGGCAATCTCTACAACACCCTGGCCGACTTCGAGCGCGCACGCGAGTTTCACGGCCGCGCGTTTGCCGGCTTTGAGCAGGTCGGTAATCAGATCGGCCAGGCCGGCACGCTGATCAATCTTGCCGCACTGGATTTCCGCGCCGCCGGTCAATCGCTGAGCGAGGGCAACGCGGATCAAGCCCGCCTCTGGCAGCAAAGCGCGCTGAATAACGCCCGGCAGGCGCTGGCCCTGTTTGAGGGGCTGGGTAACCCGCTCGGTATCGCCTACGCTGCCAACAATGTGGCCAGCGCGCTGGAGCAGCTGGATCGTCCCGAGGAATCACTACGCTATCACCAGCGGGCCCTCGAAATTCGCCGCCAGGTCGGCGATCGACTGGGCGTGGCACGTTCGCTGAACACGATGAGTGCTGCGCTGATCCGCCTCGGGCGGCTGGATGAGGCAGCCAGCTTGCTGGAGGAAGCCGGCGAGGTGATTCCTGCAGACAATCTGACCCTGTCGGAAGAGCGCGCGCAACGCCTGGTCGACCTGGCGAGAGCCCGAGGCGAATACGCCGATGCGCTGGCCTGGCAGGAAGAAGTGACGCGCCTGCGCGGCCGGATGAACGAGAACCAGGTGGGCCTGCGCGTGGAGGAAATGCGCCTGGCCTTTGAGTCGGAGCAGCGAGAGCAACAGCTCGACCGCTTGCGAACCGACGCGATGATCCGGGAGCTTGAACTGGATCGCCAGCGCATCGCCTCGGCGCTGGCCCTGACCGCGGCGGTCGCGCTGTTCCTGCTGCTGGTACTGATGTTCCGGCTGTATCGACAGGGCCAGCGCATGACCCGGGCCCTGGAGCTCGCGGCGAGCACCGATCCGCTGACCGGCCTCAACAACCGACGCGAGATGGATCGCCTGCTCGCAGATCTCGCCCTGTCGGCCGATGGCGCGCCGGCGAAAAGTGCCGCGTTGATGCTGATCGACGCTGATGATTTCAAACGCATCAACGATACCCTGGGTCATCAACAGGGTGACCAGGTGCTGGTCCGCCTGGCGGAGGTCCTGACGGCCGCCATCGGGCACGAGGGCCGGGTCGCGCGCTGGGGCGGCGAGGAGTTTCTGGTGCTGTTGCCGGACTGCGATCTGGTGCGGGGCGAGGCGATGGCCGAGCGCCTGCGACGCGCAGTCTCTCAGGCTGACATCGTCGCTGGCGGCAACAAGGTGACCGTGACGATTGGCTTGACCTTGTTCGACCGCAGCGAGAGCGCCACCGCGGCGCTGAGCCGGGCCGATGCCGCCCTGTATCGCGGCAAGATGGCCGGCAAGAACCGCGTCGTAGTGGAGGAAACCGAGCATGCAGCCTGAGCAAACCTCCATGGGATGCCGGGCTGGCAGCGCCTTTGGTCTGGTAGCTCTGCTCGCCGTGGCCGGCCGATCCGGCCCGGCCATGGCCCAAGGCCAGCTGCTGCCGGTGAGCGCCGACCCGGGCTTCAACCCGTTGCTCCTGACCGTGCTCAGCCTGCTGGTCGTCAGCCTGATCGCGGTCAACCGGCGGCTGGTGAGAATCCGCCGACGCCTCGCTGAGGAGATTACAGCCCGCGAGCGGCTGGTGGCGGGCCTGCCGGTGGGCGTCTATGAACTGGTTGATCGGCCGGACCGCGGCCGTGAAGTCAGCTTTGTGTCTGAACGCGCCCTGCAGCTGATGGGGATCAGCCGCGAGCAGATCGATGGCGGTTTCAGAATGGCCTTCGTCAATGTGCATCCCGACGATCTCGACGCGGTGATTGCCGCCAACGACCTGGCAGAGCGCGAGCGGACACCGTTCCAGATCAATTTTCGGGTGGTAGTCGGCGGCCAGACCCTGTCACTTCGCGCCGAGTCGACGCCGCGCATGAAAGCCGACGGCATCTACTGGTCGGGCGTGATCACCGATTTGACGCAGCAGCAGGCGGCTGAAGACCGGTTCCGGGCGCTGATCGAGAACACGCCGCTGTCGGTGATGATGAACGACGCGGAGACTCTGGAGCTGCTGGAAGCCAATGAAGCCGCCTGGACTTCCTACGGCCTGGACTCCTTCGAAGCTCTGAAAGCCTACAACATCTTTGATCATCCGCCGTTTTCACTGGCTGATCTGATGCCCTATGTCGACAAGGCCCGCGCCGGCATCAAGCAGCGTCTGCCGTGGCGAAGCCGGCGCGCTGACGGCAGCCTGTTCTGGGAAGAAGTGGTGATCGCTCCGATCACGGTCGCCAATCGCCGCTGTCTGTTCTCGATGTCGCTGGACATCACCGAGCAGCGCGCCGCTCAGCGCTTGCTGGCCGAGCGTGAAAAGCTGCTGGCCAGCGTGTCCCGGCTGTCGGCCACCGGCGGCTGGGAGCTGGAACTGGACAGCGGCAGTGTGCGCTGGACCGAGCAGACCTTTGCCATTCATGGCCTGCCGGTTTCAGATCGAATCGAGTTGTCCCGGGCGATCGACTTCTATCATCCGCAGGACCGCCAGACGCTGGAGCGCGCGCTCAGCAAAGCGGCCGAGAATGGGCTCCCCTTCGACCTGACCCTGCGCATGCGCACCGCCGATGATCGCGACATCATCACGCGTTCGATGGGCGAGCCTGTGTTCAAGGATGGGCGCGTGGTCAAGCTGGTCGGCGCCTTCCAGGACATCACCGACCTGGTCGAGCAGCAGCGGCGACTGTCGGAGTTCGAGCATCGCTTTCGAACCATCTTCGAACAGGCCCCGCTACCGCTGCTCATTCACGACGCAGCCACCGGCGAAATCCTGGACGGCAACGCGTCGGGCTGTGAACTGCACGGCGCCGCCAACGTCGACGAGCTCAAGCGCAATCAGCATCGTATCTGGAGTGAAGCACCTTATGACGAGGTCGCCGCATTGGCCCGCATCCATGAAGCGCTGGCCCGCGGCCGCTGCCAGTTCGACTGGCGCAGCCGCCGACTCGACGGCAGCGAGTTCTGGGAGCAGGTGACGCTGACCCCGCTGGTGCTCGATGATCGCGACTGCGTACTCTCGGCCAGTATCGACATCACCCTGCGACGCGAAACCGAGCGTATCCTGCGAGAGAGCGATGAGCGTTTTCGCCTGCTGCTCTCCGACGTACCCGAAGTGGCCGTGCAAGGCTACCGGCTTGACGGCAGCGTGCACTACTGGAACCAGGCCTCGGAAAAGCTCTACGGCTACACCGAAGCCGAGGCTCTGGGCAGCAATCTGCTCGATCTGATCATCCCGCCAGAGCTGCGCGAGGAAACCGCCAGGCGTCTTCAAGAGGTCGCCGAGAGCGGCTCGATCGAGAACGGGGAACTGGAGCTGATGCGCAAGGATGGCTCCAGGGTCGCTGTGTATTCCTCGCACAGCATCGTCCGGCGCGAGGGCCTGCCGACCGAGCTGTTCTGCATCGACTTTGACTTGAGCGAACGCAAGCGGCATGAGCAGGAACTGGCCCGGATTGCCAACTATGACGCCTTGACCGGGCTGCCCAACCGCAACTTGCTGGCCGATCTCATGCGCGAGCTGTGCGCACGCGCCGACCGCGGCCGTACCCGCTTTGCCCTGGCCTATCTGGACCTGGATGAATTCAAGCCGATCAATGATCAGCACGGTCATGAAGTGGGCGACCAGGTGCTGATCGCGGTGGCCAACCGGCTGCAATCCATCGTCCGCGGCTCGGATGTCGTCGCCCGTCTCGGCGGTGATGAGTTCGTGCTGCTGATGGATGGGCTCGAAGGCAGTGCCGCGCTGGAGAGCCGTCTGCGCGCGCTGCTCGATCGCATTGGCGAGCCAATCACCGTCGGCGACCATACGGTTCAGGTGCATGCCAGCATCGGCGTGACGATCTATCCGGATGACGCTTCCGATCCGGACATCCTGCTCCGGCACGGCGACCAGGCGATGTATCGGGCCAAGTCGCAGGGGCGCAACACCTTCAGCCTGTTCGACCTCAATTTCGAACAGCATCTACAGCGGCGGCGGGAACGCCTGCTGGAGATCGAGGCCGCCATTGCCGCGGAAGCGTTCGAGCTCTGGTATCAACCCAAGATCAATCTGCATTCGGGGGCCGTGGTGGGCCTCGAAGGGCTGATTCGCTGGCAGCATCCTGATCAGGGCTTATTGCCGCCATCGGCCTTTCTCGACGACCTGGCCCAGTCGGCGCTGGAAGTCGGCTTCGGTCAGTATGTGATCGAACGTGCGCTGGCCCAGCTCGATGCCTGGCTTGCCACGGGATTGACCTTGCCGATCAGCATCAATGTTTCCGGCTTTCATTTGCTGTCGCCTGGATTCATTGACCATCTTCGCGCCAGCCTGGCGCGTCATCCTGCGGTCACGCCGAGGCTGCTGCAGCTGGAAATCCTCGAGAGCGCGGCCGTGACCGACCTGAAGCGGGCGATCGAGGTTCTCAACGCCACACGCCTGCTGGGCGTGCAGGTTTCCCTGGACGACTTTGGCACCGGCTATTCGTCCCTGAGCCACCTGCGATCCCTGCCCGTGGACGAGGTCAAGATCGACCGCGCCTTCGTCCGCGACATGCTGGCTGATCTGAGCGACTACAACATTGTCCGAAGCGTGCTGGGGCTGGCCACGGCATTCAATCTGAGGGTGGTGGCCGAGGGGGTGGAAACCATGGATCACATGCGCGCCTTGATCGAACTGGGCTGCGATCTGGGCCAGGGCTATGCCTTTGCCACGCCGATGCCAGCCGAGCAGCTCGAGGCCTGGCTGAGCGACTGGCAGCGGCGTGCCGCCGACATCGAATGGACCGCGCCGACGTCCAACCATCTGGGCACCACGCTGTCGATTGCGATCAACACCCACAAGAACTGGCTGCGGCGCATGCACGAGACCATCCTTGGCCATCGTTCAGGCCTGGCCGAGCCGCAGATCGACGCCGATCGCTGCATCCTGGGCCGCTGGCTGGACGATGAAGGGCAGCAGCTCTACGGACACTGCACGGGTTTCGATGTGGTCGTCGAACGCCACCGCCGGGTTCATCAGCTGGCCGCCCACTTGCTGAACCAGCGCGGCACGCCACCGGAACACTGGCTGGAACCGCTGTCCGACCTCGATGCGGCCAGCCGCGAGATGATCCAAAGCCTGAAAGCCCTGCAGGACGAAATCGCACCGACCGCCCTGCACTGAGTTCGGCGGCCAGGCCACTGGCCGCGCTGATAGGAAAAAAACGGGCCGGCCTGACCCCTGAGCGGACTGATTGGCGTTCTCCCCTGTGAACCCAATGTCCAGGATCGTCTCATGCTGCCCAGGTTCCTCCCACTCGGCCTGACGGCCTTACTGATCGCCCTGATCTGGCCCGGCGACGCGCCGCAAGCCGCCACCTTTGTCGTTACTCACTTCAGCGACCCCACACCCGTCAGCTGCTTGCGCAGCTGTTCGTTGCGAGAGGCGGTGATGGCCGCCAACAGCCAGCCCGGCCCGCACACCATCGTGCTCCAGGCCGGCACCTACAACCTGACGCGGCTGGGGCCCAGCAACAACCCGCAGGCCAGCGGGCCGCTGTCGATTCGCCAGTCGATCAACATCGTCGGCGCCGGCCCGAAGCAAACCCGGATCCGCTGGGATACCAAGGGCAGCCATCAGAATCCCGTATTCCTGCTGGAAAACAGCCAGCTGCCAACCATGACTCTGGCCCTGAACCAGCTCAGCGTATCGCATGGCCGAGGCGCCTTCGGCGGCTGCCTGGAGAGCCGGACCGTTCACTCCCTGCCCAATCATGTTCAGCTCGCGGACACGCGCTTCACAGCCTGCCAGACCAGCGGCAGCGGCGGCGCCATGCAGCTGCGAGCCACGCACCTGACCGCCGTGCGCAGCAGTTTCGACAAGAACCTGGCGGCAGGGAACGGCGGTGCGATGATGCTCATGGGGACCATCAACGTTATTACCGAGGACTCCGATTGGAGCAGCAACCAGGCGGGTAACGACGGCGGCGCGGTGTCGATCGACGGCCAGGGCGGCATGGTCGGCTGGTCGAGTCTGATCGACTGGGTCGACCATGGCGGCAGCCGGATCGCCAACAACAGTGCCGGCCGTCACGGCGGCGGCATAGCCTTCAGCGGCGGGGGCGAGCTCCATTTGAGCAGCGCGCCCGGGCAGGCGCCGGATGACTTCATCGCCATCACCGGCAACAGCGCCGAGCGCGGTGGCGGCATCGACCTCGACTACTCCCCAATGGCGATCCATGTCCATCAGCATCGGATCAGCCGCGTTCGCTTGAGCGACAACATGGCCGACAGCGGCGGCGGCTTGGCGAGCAACTTTGCCGTAACGTTGAGCGACAGCCGGATCGACGGCAACACCGCCAGCCAGGGCAACGGCGGCGGCGTGCTGCTGCACGGCCTGATCGACTGGAATCAGGGTCGCCACCTCGACCGCCTCAGCCTGTTTGACAACCTGGCTGCCGGCGCCGGCGGCGGCCTGTTTTCCGGATGCTCCATGCTGCAGGCCAGCGACCTGTCCTTTACCGGCAACGTGGCCGGCAACGCGGCCGGACAGGGCCTGCAGATCGCAGGCGGCGCCGAGCTCGTGCACCTGACGGTTGCCGGCAACGGAACGACCGGCCCCGGCCTGGCCCTGGACAAGGGGCAGGACTGCGGAGCGGCGGTCCTGTCGCTGGAAAACAGCCTCATCGCCGACGCCTGCGCTCAGGTGGGCGCTTTGGCTTTTGTCAGCGGCGGCGGCAGTGTACTGGCCGAAACCGCGCTCGGCTGCCCCGCTCACATCAACGACCTGACCAATATCCCGACGGCCGCACTTGGCCTGCAGTTCAGCAGCTGGAACGACTCCTTCCCCGTGCTCGGCTGGTTGCTGGCCAATCCACCGCGGCCGCAGCAGGGCTTCGGCTTGAGTCAACGCTGCAGCGTAGCGGACGTGCGCGGCCAGCCGCGGCTGCCCTCGGCCTGCGATGCCGGAGCCTTCCAGGCCGTCGATTGATTCGGCAGCCGGGTTTCCCACGAGACCCGGCTCGACAAGCTGTCATAATCGGGCGCAGTGCAAGCTGCGCCCGATTGTCGTTGGCGCATGGAGAGACGGAGATGGCCGGTGGTTGGGCGCGCGACGGCGCCGTACAGGATCAGATCGACAGCACCGTGGAAGCGGCGGTGGAGCGTGCCCGGGCCAGGCTGCCGCGGGGTCCGAGCCGGACCGACTGCGAGGCCTGCGGCGCGGCCATTCCCGAAGCGCGCCGGGCGGCGATCCCGGGCGTGCGCCTGTGCGTGGCCTGCCAGAGCGAACTGGACGCGCAGGACCGCAACGCGGCCGGCTACAACCGCAGGGGCAGCAAGGACAGCCAGCTGCGATGAGGCGCGGGCCTGAACTCCGTGACGCGCTGCTCGCCGGGATGCTCGCCTGCGCGACCTCTCTGTCCGCAGCCGAATCGAAACAGGCGCCGGGCTGCGCCACTGCCGGCCCGCTGAATGTCCACATCGTCCGCCACGCCGAACGCGCCGAGGACGGCACACGCGACCCCAGCCTGAGCGAAGCTGGCCGGGCGCGAGCCGAAGCCCTGGCCGTCGCGCTGGCCGGCACCCGCATCGATGTCGTCCATGTCACCGCCCTGCGCCGAACCGGCGAAACCGCAGCAGCGCTGGTGGCGCGCCAGAACCCCGAAGTCGTCACCTGGCCGATCGAAATCGGCCAGGCCAGCGCCCATGTCGACGCGCTGGTCGCCGCCATCTGCGAGCGCCACCGCGACCAGAGCCTGCTGGTGGTCGGCCACAGCAATACCGTGCCGGCGATCGTGGAAGGCTTGAGCGGCCACCCCGCCGAGGCGATGAGCGAGCAGGCGTTCGATCGCTACTATCACATCCGTCTGACACCCGATCATCCGGCCGACATCCTGGTGCTGCGCTACGGCGCGCCCTGAGCAGCCAGCTGCCCGAAGATCCGGCGGGCGCACTGAACAGCTTTGGCCAGTTTTCTCGTAGTTTGGTTTGGGTCGCTCCTGAATTGAGTAGCCGGAGGCCGACTGCGAATGCCCGGGCAGGCCATGCCTTGGCCGGGACGGGTCAACCGCAGCCGATTCCCAATCCTCCCTCACTGCAAAAGGACTAGTCCGTGAGTCATCGAATCCTACCGGTCTTGATCGTTCTGGCACTCGCCACCGCCTGCGGCGGAGAGGGCACTGCCAGCGGCGCCTCAGCAGTAACTGATGGCGAGACGCCAGCGCCCGCGGGCGGGGTGGCCAGTACTCTGCATGGCATCGTGCTGCGCTACGCTCCCGGCGGACGGCCGGACCGATTTTGCCAGCCGCAATGGTCGTTCGCCAACCAGACCGATGTCGACATCCCCGGCCTGCTGATCAGCATCGAATGGCAGACTGCCACCGGAGAGGTGCTGCAGGCCGCCGGCGAGTTCGGCACCCTGCAGGAAAACCTGAGCGCCGGGCGCGTGGCCGACCGAACCCTGATGGGCCATCCGATCGCCTGCGACCAGCTGCGGATCGTGGTCGGCAGTTACGCCTGTCGCGACGCCAATGCCGTCCGCACGCCCTGCCCTGGCCCGGTCCACGTCCTCACCGAGGGCGGCATCCAGGCCGAGTTGTCGGCGCTGCGCGAAGGTCGCATGCGCGGTGCGGTGGAGCCCTGAAGCGAAGCGGATTCTGCGATCATCGGCGGTTGATCCCTTGAGCCCGTCGAGGAACCCGCCATGCGCGCCATCCAGATCAACGAATTCGGCGACCCGTCCCGCATCCAGGTCAGCGACATCGCCGCACCGCCCGCACCTGGCCCCGGCCAGGTCCGCCTCGACGTGGCCGGCATCGGCGTCGGCTACTTCGACGGCCTGCTGATCCGCGGCGACTATCAGATCCGGCCCAGCCTGCCTTTCGTGCCGGGCAGCTCGCTGGCCGGGACGGTGGCGTCGGTCGGCGAAGGCGTCCGGCATGTCAAGCCGGGCGATACCGTGGCGGCCTTTGCGCTCAACGGCGGCATGGCCGAGCAGATCCTGCTGCCGGCCAGCTCCTGCGCGCCGCTGCCGCCAGGCATCTCGCCGCTGGCCGCGGCCAATTTCTTCATCTCCTGGGCGACCAGCCTGTACGGCCTGCGCGAGATCGGACGCACCGCGCCGGGCGAGACCGTGCTGGTACTGGGTGCGGCCGGCAGCACCGGCACCACCGCCATCGCCTGCGCGCGGGCACTGGGCGCCCGGGTGATCGCCTGCGCCTCCAGCCCCGAAAAACGCCGGCACTGCCTGGATCAGGGCGCCGAGCTGGCCGTCGACTACACCAGTCCGGACTGGCGCGAGACGGTCAAGCAGGCCACCGAGGGCCGCGGCGTGGATGTGATCTACGATCCGGTCGGCGGCGAGCTGTCGGAAACCGCGCTGCGGCTGATCGCGCCCGGCGGGCGTTTCCTGGTGGTCGGCTTCGTCACCGGCATCGCCCGCATCCCGCTCAACCTGCCGCTGCTCAAGCGCTGCGCCATCCACGGCGTCAACTGGGGCGGTACGGTCATGGCCGACCCCGGCGTGGTACCGCCGGTGATTCGCACGCTGGCCGAATGGACGCTCAGCGGGACGATCGACCCGACCCCGACCCGGGTCTATCCGCTGGAACAGGGCGGCGAAGCCTTCGCCGCCCTGTTCGGCCGACGCGCCAGCGGCAGCCTGGTGATCCAGCCCTGATTGCCCGCACGAGTACAGCTTGATCTCGGCGAGTGGACACTGCGGCTGGCATTTGTGCCTAGTCGCATCGAAAGCGTGGATTCGCCGCGCTAGCCCTTGTCTGCCGACATCGATCTTGCTTACTGATGACGTACATGACTCAGCCTGCATCGGGGCAGAGGGACTTGTGCATCAGGCCGTCGGTTTGTAGACCGCCCTTGCGGGCGGCCGATGCCCTGCAGTGCTCGGTCCGGGCGGGGGCCGCCGAACTCGCTCCACGCCCTGACGGGCGCTCCGCTCAAACACCGGCGGCCCTTTTTCCACCCGGCCCTGCGCGCTTCGGCTGCACCTCAAAGGCCTGAAGCACAAGCCCCTCTGACCGATGGCTGAGTCACGTACGTCATCAGGCCTTGCTCTACCCCACGATCCGGCCGCTTGACTGATGGCTGCTGCGGTTTCCGCTGCCGGGTTCGGAACCAGTCCAGTCAAGCGCCCGCCCGCGCAGAGGCGCGGACAAGGCTAAGCGTCAACATACTCTGCTCAAGGCGATATCGACCGGGCGACACGGAAGCCGGCGTCAGCATAGGGGCCTTCGCGGAGGGCAGATCGGCGGTTCGCCGAGCGCAGCTCCGTGGCGGCATTCATCAATGAGCCGCCGCGTCCGACAGCGCGGCTGCAGTCGCCCGTCATCCAGGCGCTGCCATCGGTGGGCGCGTCGACGTAGTTGTCGTTCCAGCAGTCCTGCACCCATTCCCAGCCATTGCCATGGGTCTCGTACAGGCCAAAGGCATTGGGTGCGAAGCTGGCTACCGGAAGACTTCGGGCACGAACCACGCCGCTTGGGCAGCCTGCCACAGGGTTGTTGCCCCAGAAATTCGCCTGCCCCGTGGTTATGCAATCGCCCGTGCTGAAGCGACCGCTGGTGCCGGCGCGAGCGGCGTACTCCCACTCGGACTCCGACGGCAGACGGTATTCATGGCCCGACTTTGCACTTAGCCAGGCGAGATACTCCTGGGCATCGCTCCAGCTGATGTTGATCACAGGGCGATCGCCGCGGCCCCAGCCTTGGTCATTGGGATTGTGCGTGCAGCTGCCATCGGCCACGCAGGCGTCCCACTGGGCAAAGGTGACCGGCGTCTGGGCCAATGCGAAGGCCGGGACGCTGACCTGGCGTTGGGGCCGCTCCCAGTCAATGCTCTCCGGTTCGCTGGCCGGCGCGCCCTGGATGAAGCTGCCGCCGGGAATCATCACCATGGTCGGGCAATCCTCGCAGTCCCGGAACTGAGCGCCAGGTCGGAGATGATCTGGGCTGAAGCGATCCGTGAACACCCGGTCAGCTTGCTGGTAAACAAACGCCAGGCCCGTGGTCGTACCGGGAACGAAGGCAGCAAGCGGCCCGCCCACGGCAATCCGCTGGGACGCTCCATCCACGCTCAAGGCATGGCCCAGCCCGGTGCCGGACACACTCTGGCGAACCAGCGAGCCCTGGTGGATATCGGTCAGCAGGCGCGCTGCTTCAGGGGCTGAAGTCAGGCCAATCACGCTCCGATAGCGCCAGACCGCGCCCAGGTTTTCATTGGCTACCGCCACCGGCTGGCCGACCCACAGTTCATTATTGGCCATCGCGACCGCGTGCCCGAAGCGGCTGCCGCCCGAGGGGTTGAGCCGGGCCATGTCAACCCCGACAGCCGGGGACGACACCCAAGCGCCAGTTGCTGGTGAACGACGGAATCGATAGACCATGCCGGCACGCGCCGCGCTGGCATCGTGCCCCGCACCTGGCGCCCCGATCGCAGCCTGAGCGCCCGACAGGCTCACCGAGAAGCCGAACTCGGCATTGCCCTGATGACCGCCCACTCGGGCGAAGCGGCGCACCTGCTCCCAGCTGCCGGCGTTCACCGGCCGCTCGTACAGCAAGGCCAGACCGGCACCCACGATGCCATCGGGCCTGGCTCCGGGCATGCCGACCAGCAGCCGCACCAGCGGCGCATCGCCACCAATCCGCTCCATCGACAGGGCCGAGCCGAAGCGCCACTGTGCCGACTGCGGGTCGCCTTCGCCATCGGGCGACAGCGTACCCCAGGCGGACCAGGACACGCCGCCGGCTCCCAGGGAAAATCGATACAGGCTGACGCCGCCGCGCGAACCCGCACCCACGACACCGCGACCCGGACAGCCCATGGCCGCGTAAGTGCTGTTGGCCAAGCCGGTGCCGTCCACAGCCACGGCATGACCGCACTGCTCGCCTGCTGCAGCACCGAGCAGCGTTTCTTGCAGGGTCATCTGACCGTCGGCCGGGTCGACTCGATAAATCAGCGTGCGGCCGCGCTCATCAAGTCCGCCGCTGGTAAAGCCCGGACAGCCGATCAGCGCGACATTGTTCTTCAGCGCCACCGCCTGACCGCAGCGCGCCGCCCCGCCGACCCCGAACTGAATCCTATCGCGCTGGACCCAGTTCACACCCTGGCGCTGATACAGAAATACGCCCCCGTTGGGCTGGCCGCTGGCGTTGAAGCGATCCGGCATACCCACCAGCATCCAGTCACCGTCCAGCGCGACCGAATGCCCGAAGCGCGGACTGTTGCCGGGATTGGAACCGGGGTCGAACACCGGCGCCTGGATCGCGCCGAGGAAAAAAGGCTCGTAGTCCAGCCCCCGAGTTTGAGCACTGGTCCAGGGCAGAGTCGGGTTGGCCAGCGCGGCCGGGGCGAACAGAACGGCGGCCAGAAACGGCAGCCGCGGCGGGCGAAGCAGGGAAGCAACAGGCATGGCGGGATCATCAGCTACGGGCTCTGATGAACAGAACGCCAATCGGGCGGTGCAGGGGCCACTATTAACGAGGCAATCAAATAGATTGCCGCGTTAATGCCTGGCCGGAACGGCCGGGGCCTATGAGCGAAGGCATTTGCGGATACGCGCCGCAAATGCCGCGCAACGAATACCGCAGGTATTTCGTTGCCGGGTTAATAAGCGCGGATTCTGACCGCGCGCCTGCCGGACCTGCTAGCGGTCCCGGTCCCTGAGCAGCCAGAGCTCCCTGATTGCGAGTGCCAGCGGCAGCCCGAACCAGATCAAGGCCTTGCCGGCAACGAGAATTTCATCTGAGCTCACTGTCCGCCGCTCCGAAAGAAATCGTCGGCAAGATTGCCGTCTCCGGCGTCAAGGAACCGACAGCGACCGACCCGGCCTGGGCCGGGTCAATCGAATGTCTCGGTACCCGTCGATCAGTGCAGCGCCTTCAGCAGGGCTTCCATGGACGCCCGGGCATCGCCGTAGAACATGCGCGTGTTGTCCTTGAAGAACAGCGGGTTTTCGATCCCGGAGTAGCCGGTGCCGCGGCCGCGCTTGCAAACGAAGACCTGGCGCGATTTCCAGACCTCGAGCACCGGCATGCCGGCGATCGGGCTGCCGGGGTCATCCTGGGCGGCCGGGTTCACGATGTCGTTGGCGCCGATGATGATGACCACGTCGGTGCCGGGGAAGTCCTCGTTGATCTCCTCCATCTCCAGGACGATGTCGTAGGGCACCTTGGCCTCGGCCAGCAGCACGTTCATGTGCCCCGGCAGGCGGCCGGCGACGGGATGAATGGCAAAGCGCACCGTCTTGCCCTGCTCACGCAGCTTGCGGGTCAGCTCGGAGACCGCGCTTTGCGCCTGGGCCACGGCCATGCCGTAGCCGGGAACGATGATGACGCTGTCGGCATCGGCCAGGGCCTGGGCCACCTGGTCGGCATCGGCGGCGATCATTTCGCCGTCCACGGCGGTGGCCGACTGGGTCTCGCCGCCCCAACCGCCGAGGATCACCGAGATGAACGAGCGGTTCATGCCCTTGCACATGATGTAGCTCAGGATCGCACCCGAGGAGCCGACCAGCGCGCCGGTGACGATCAGCAGATCGTTGCCGAGGGTGAAGCCGATCGCGGCAGCGGCCCAGCCCGAGTAGGAGTTGAGCATCGACACCACCACCGGCATGTCCGCGCCGCCGATGGCCAGAATCAGATGAGCGCCGATCAGGCCGGCGATGACTGCGACCAGCAGCATGGTCCACAGGCCGGCGCCGCCGAGATACAGATAGCCCAGCACCAGGCAGGTGATCAGCGCCAGCAGGTTCAGGGCGTGACGCCCCGGCAGGGTCAGAGCGGCGGAGCTCAATTTGCCGGCCAGCTTGCCGTAGGCCACGATCGAGCCGGTGAAGGTGATCGCGCCGATCAGAATGCCCAGAAACAGCTCGACCTTGAGAATGTTGAGCTCGACCGCGCTCTTGCCCGCGATGGTCGCGGCGAATCCGGCCAGCTCGGCGACCGTGCCGGCTTCCCTGGCGGCCAGCGCCCGGGTCATCTCGAGATCGGCATTGATGCCGATGAACACCGCGGCCAGGCCGACCAGCGAGTGGAAGCCGGCCACCAGCTCGGGCATCTGCGTCATCTGCACCCGGTTGGCGACGATCCAGCCGACGGTGCCGCCGCCCGCCACCATCAGGCCGAGCAGCACATACTGCCCGATGCCGGCCGCAGCGCTGGCGGCTGCAATGGTGGCCACCACGGCCAGCGCCATGCCGACGATGCCGTACCAGATCGCCCGCTTGGCCTTTTCCTGGTTGGACAGCCCGCCGAGGGCAAGAATGAACAGGACGGCAGCCACCACGTAGGCGGCGCCAATCAATCCTTCGTTGAACATCATGCTCCCTTAGCTCCTCTGGAACATCGCCAGCATGCGGCGAGTGACGAGGAAGCCCCCGAATATGTTGACCGAAGCGATCAGCACCGATACCGCGGCCAGCAGCATGACCAGGACACTCCCGGAGACGATCTGAAGCAGCGCACCGACGATGATGATCGACGAGATGGCGTTGGTGATCGCCATTAGCGGCGTATGCAGGGAGTGCTTGACGCCCCAGATGACATGAAAGCCGACGAAGACCGCCAGCACGAAGACGATCAGATGCTGCATGAAGCTCGGCGGCGCGACGGTACCGAGCGCCAGCAGCGCCAGGCCGCCGACGCCGAGCATCAGGCCGGTCCGGTTCAGCGAGGCCTTGAGCTCGGCAGCTTCGCGCGCGGACCTGGCCTCTGCGCTCTCGGCGGCTTCCTTCTTCTTCGGCGCGGCCGCGGCAATCGCCTTGACTTTCAGCGGCGGCGGCGGCCAGGTGATTTCGCCTTCATGGCAGACCAGGGCGCTGCGGATCACGTCGTCTTCCAGGTTGACCACCGGCTGGCCGTCCTTGCCCGGCGTCAGGTCATCCAGCATGTGCCGGATATTGGTGGCGTACAGCGTGGAGGACTGGGTGGCCATCCGGCTGGGGAAGTCGGTGTAGCCGATGATGGTCACGCCGTTGTCGGTCACGATCTTTTCATCCGCCCGGGTCAGGGCGCAGTTGCCGCCGCGCTCGGCCGCCAGATCGACAATGACCGAACCGGGCTTCATCGCCTGGACCATGTCTTCGGTCCACAGCTCCGGCGCGGGCCGGTTGGGAATCAAGGCGGTGGTGATGACGATATCGACTTCCGGCGCCAGCTCGCGGAATTTCGCCAGCTGCTTTTCCCTGAACTCGGGGCTCGACGGCGCGGCGTAGCCGCCGGTTTCCGCACCGTCCTGTTGTGCCTGGTCGAATTCCAGGAACACGAACTCGGCACCCATGGATTCGATCTGCTCGGCCACCTCCGGGCGCACATCGAAGGCCATCGTGATCGCGCCCAGCGACACCGAGGTACCGATGGCCGCCAGGCCGGCCACGCCGGCACCGACCACCAGCACGCGCGCCGGCGGGACCTTGCCGGCAGCCGTCATCTGGCCCATGAAGAAGCGGCCGAAGTGATTGCCCGCCTCGACCACGGCGCGGTAGCCGGCGATATTGGCCATCGACGACAGGGCATCCATCTTCTGCGCCCGGCTGATGCGCGGCACCATGTCCATCGCCAGCACCGTCATGCGCCTGGCCCGCATCCGCTCCAGCAGATCCGCATTGGCCGCCGGCCAGATGAAACTGATCAGGGTCTTGCCCTCGGGCGCGGCATCGACCTCTTCGATCGAAGGTTCGCGCACCTTGACGATGACATCAGCCTGCTGCCACAGCTCAGCCGCGGAAGCGACCACCGTCACGCCCGCCGCAGCATAGGCCTGATCGTTGATCGAGGCCGCCGCACCCGCGCCCGCCTCGACCAGACAGTCGTAGCCCAACTTCTTCAGCCGCCCCGCGCTTTCGGGCGTCAACGCCACCCGGGCCTCGCCCGGGGCGGTTTCCTTTGGTGCACCTATCTTCATCTGCTGCTCCTGAAAAACGCCTGCGTACGCCCGCACAACCGAGCCCCGACCGATGCCTGTCGCATCCGGCCAAACGACATGCCGACGTGTCACTGACGGGAAAACCGAAGTAGAAGCAACTCTAGAGCCAATGGCCGTCAATAGCAATCGAAGCGGCTCGCCGAATCAGCTGGCCCGAATCATTTCTCCTGGTGAGCCAGCTCATCATCGATCTCTGCCGGGCCCGGCACAAACCGGCACGCAAGCATTGGATCGAGCAGATCTATGTGGTGACGTCGATCCCGTTCTATGCCTCGATCTGGCTGCGGGTTTGAGGGCTGACGACTGCGGCCATTCGGAACCGGCATGGCCCGGCCGTCCGTGCCATTCGCGCCGAACCAGGAATCGTGACCCCTGACGCGCGTTCTTGTCGTTATCAACTCGAGGGCACGGGTCCGCTGCGTCTGCAGTCAGTGATGGCCCGGTTTTGTATCCACTCCCAAGGAGAGCAGGTCCATGAATGATGCTTGTCATGCCAGGCGGCACCGGCCACCCAGCTGGATCGCGTTGTTGACCCTGCTGGTACTGGCCAGCCCCGCCACCTTGGCGAGCGAGCCGCTGGCCTCGACCTTCACCTACCAGGGCGAGCTGCGCTTCCAGGGCCAGCCCGCCAATGCCGCCTTCGACATGGAGTTCCGGCTCTACGACGCCGATGCCGGCGGCAGCCAGCTCGGTGCCGTGGTGGCGCGTCCCGCTGTCGCGGTGCAACAGGGATTGTTCAGCGTGCCGCTGGACTTCGGCCAGGCGCCGCTGGCCGGCGACCGACGTTGGCTGGAGCTGAGAGTAAGGCCGGCCGGCTCAGGAGCATTCGAGACACTGTCGCCGCGCACCGAACTGACCGCCGCACCCTATGCCTGGGCGGCGGCACACGCACTGCCGGCCTCGGTCAGCGCCGGCAGTATCGTGGATGGCAGCGTCGGCACCAGCGCCATCAACGCCGCCCAGGTTCAGCGGCGAGTCACGGGCAGCTGTCCTGCCGGGCAACATGTTCGCCAGATCAACCAAAATGGCACTGTGGTCTGCGGCAGCGAAGCCAGCGATCCCGAGGCCTGGCGGCGCGGCGGCAATGCCGGGACGAACCCGGCCAGTGACTTCCTCGGCACCAGCGATCAGCAGAGCTTCGTCATTCGCACCTGGAATGCACCGAGCCTGCGCATCGAGCCTTCCGACATCCTGTTCCAGGACTTGCCGATCACCACCAACACGATTGCCGGCAGCCATGCCAACGAGGTCACGCCCGGCGTGCGTGGCGCGACCATTGCCGGCGGTGGCGTGCCGGAAGGCAACAGCGACCCTAACTTTCTGAATGAGCGACCGCATCGAATCACCGACAGTTTCGGCACGATCGGTGGCGGATACGCCAACCAGGCCGGGGACGGCGAAGGCACCGCAAACGATCGAGCCTTCGCGACCGTAGCCGGTGGCGGGGGCAACACGGCCAGCGGCCTCGCCAGTACGGTCGGCGGTGGCACGGGGAACACGGCCAGCAACAACCGGACGACCATCTCCGGCGGCGATCGTAATGAGGCCTCGGCCGAATGGGCGTCGGTGGGCGGTGGTTTGTTCAACAGGGCCCAGGGTGTGTATGGCGTCGTGGCGGGCGGCACCGAGAATTTCGCGAGCGGTCTCGCCAGCACCGTTGGCGGTGGCGCTGCCAATAGCAGCAGTGGCGACTACGGCAGCATCGGTGGCGGCCTGCAGAACGTTGCCAGCGGTCACACGAGCCATACCGGCGGCGGCTACCTCAACGTTGCCAGTGGCCAGGGGAGTGCCATAGGCGGCGGAGTTGGCAACGCTGCCAGTGGCTCTTGGGCCACGGTGCCCGGTGGCGCGGGGAATTGCGCAGGCGCCATGTTTTCATTGGCAGCCGGCCGCCGCGCAAAGGTTCGGCCCGGCAGCCACTCAGGCGCTCTGGGTCCGACCTGCACTTCCGTCCCGGTCACCGGAACCTCAGGTGACCAGGGTAGCTTCGCCTGGGCGGATCAACAGGAAAGCGACTTCGTCTCGAACGGCGAGAACCAGTTCCTGGTCCGCGCCTCGGGCTCGGTCCAGTTCACCCACGACAACAATGTCACCACCAACACCGTGGGCTGGTTTCGCATTCGTGCCCCGGAAGGGCGCAGCCCGCTGACCGTGACGACCGGCGGCGCCGGGGTACTGACCGGGTTCAGCAACAGCGGCGTTCGAATCGGCAATACCACCGGGCTGTTTCCGCCCACGCCTGCCGACAACGGCCTGCTGGTGATGGGCGGCGCCCGGCGCAACGACAACCAGAGCACCTGGGACACCACTTCGGATGCCCGGGTCAAGCGCGACATCGTGACGCTCGTAGGGGCCGTCGATGCCGTGCTGGCTCTGCGCCCCACCCGCTTCCGCTACCGCGCCGAGCATCTTGAGCAGTATGGCGGCGAGGATCGCGAACATCTGGGCTACATCGCCCAGGAATTGGCCGAAGTCCTGCCCCAGTCCGTGCACCCGGCCGCGGACGAGTCCGGCCTGCTCCAGGTGAATCTGTCCGAGGTACAGGTGCTGACCACGGCCGCGACCCGCGAGCTGGCCATCGCCCAGCAGGCCATCAGCGAGGAGCTGCTTGAACTGCGCGCCGAGAACGCCGCCCTGCGCCGCGACCTCGAGGCGCTGAAGGCCCTGCTGCTGGAACGGACCGGAGGGCGCTGAGATGACCGATCAACGCAAGTCCAGACCAGCCGCCGACTTGGTTCTGATCGCCGGCGCCAGCCTGGTGGCCATGGCCGCCGCGGCTGCCAGCCCGCCGCCGTCCAGCGCCTCGTTCAGCCTGCCGCGCCAGACCGTGGATTCCGGCGGCGGCGCGGCCAGCAGCGCGCGCTTCCAGATCGAGGCCAGCATCGGCCAGGCAGACGTCGGACCGGTGGCGAGCAGTGCCCGCTTCGAACTGCGCGGCGGCTTCCAGCGCGCCGCCGAAAGCAGCGAGATCGAGGACCAGATCTTCTCGGACCGCCTCGAGAACAACTGAACACGCCAAAAAACAGGCATACCGGCTTGACTTCTGCCGGGCCCGGCACAGGCCGTCACGCAAGCACAGGATCGAGCAGATCTACGTGGTGACGTCGATCCTGTTCTATGCCTCGATCTGGCTGCTGGTTTGAGGGCTGCTGCGGTTTCTGCTGCTGACATCGAGCAAGCGCCATTCAAAGACCCAGCCCGCGCCAGGGCGCGGGCTGGGCAGAGGGTCAAAGGACAAAGTTCAAGGGGTTACGGACCTGGCGGGACGGAAGCCCGTGCTGTCGTCCTGGTAGACGCGGGTGACCCCGAGGCGGTAGGCGGAACGCAACCCGCCATCGCTGCTGCTCCAGGACCCGCCGCGAAGCACGGCACGGCTGCAATCACCCGTCATCCAGGCGCTGCCATCGGCCGGCGCGTCGACGTAGCTATCATTCCAGCAGTCCTGTACCCAGTCCCAGACATTGCCGTGAGTGTCATACAGGCCGAAGGCATTGGGCGCAAAGCTGGCTACCGGCAAGGTCCGGTTCCGACTCACGCCGCTTGGGCAGCCCGTGGCCGGAAACGTGCCTGCGAAATTGGCCTGGTCACTGGTGATGCAATCACCGGTATTGAAGCGACCGTTGCTGCCGGCGCGAGTCGCGTACTCCCACTCGGACTCCGATGGCAGACGGTAGACATGGCCAGTCTTGTTGCTCAGCCAGGTCACATATTCCTGCGCATCGTTCCAGCTGACAGCGACAACCGGGCGATCACCGCGGCCCCAGCCTTGGTCACCGGGATTGTGTGTGCAGCCGCCATCGGCCACACAGGCGTCCCACTGGGCAAAGGTGACCGGCGTCTGGGCCAATGCGAAAGCCGGCACGCTGACCGTACGTTGTGGGCGCTCGCTATCGAAGCTTTGCGGCTCGCTGGCCGGGCTGCCCTGGACAAAGCTACCGGCCGGGATCATCACCATGGTCGGGCAGTCCGCACAGTCCCGGAACTGCGCGCCGGGGCGCAAATGGTCCCGGCTGAAGCGATCAGTGAACACTCGATCAGCCTGCTGGTAAACAAACGCCCGCCCCGGGGGCGAGCCGTCCAAAGATCCGCTGCGCGGCCCGCCCACGGCAATCCGCCCAGCTGAGCCGTCCACGCTCAAGGCATAACCCACATCCAAAGCAAACACGCTCTGCCGAAGCAGTGAGTCAAAGTGGATATCGGTCATTAGTCGGAAGGGTTCGCCTGCGAAAACCGGACTGCGATAGCGCCAGACGGCGCCTCGAGTTTCGGTGTTTATCGCTAACTGGCTTACCCAAAGGTCATTGCCGGCCAACGCGACCGCGTGCCCGAAGCGGCTGCCGCCCAAGGGGTTGAGCCAGGCCATGTCAGCCCCGACGGCGGTGGCCGATGCCCAAGTGCCGCCAATTGGCGAACGACGATACCGATAGACCATGCCGGCGCGGGCCGCATTCGCATCATGACCCGCGCCCGGCGCGCCGATCGCGGCCTGAGCGCCGGACAGGCTTACCGAGAAGCCGAGCTCGGCATTGTTCTGATGACCACCCGGGCGGGCGAAGCGGCGCACCTGCTCCCAGTTGCCGCCGGTCGCCGGCCGCTCGTACAGAAAGGCCAGACCGGCATCCACGCTGCCATCGGGCGTGGCACCGGGCATGCCTACCAGCAGCCTTACAAGGGGCGTTTCGCCGTCGATACGCTCCATCGACAAGGCAGCACCAAACTGCCACTGGGCAAACTGCGGGTTGCCTTCGCCGTCGGGTGACAGCGCGCCCCAGGCTGACCAGGAAAAGCCGTTTGGGCCAAGGGCATATCGATACAGGCTCACGCCGCCGCGAGAGCCCACGCCTACCGAACCGCGACCCGGGCAGCCCATGGCCGCGTAGGTGCTGTTGGCCAGTCCGGTGCCGTCCACAGCCACGGCATGACCGCACTTCTCGCCCACTGCATCACCCAGCAGCGTTTCCTGCAGGCTCATCTGACCGTCGGTCGGGTTAACCCGATAAATCAGCGTGCGGCCGCGCTCATCAAGTCCGCCGCTGGTAAAGCCTGGACAGCCGATCAGCGCGACGTTGTTCCTGAGCGCCACCGCCTGACCGCAGCGCGCCGCCCCGCCAACCCCGAACTGAATCCTATCGCGCTGGACCCAGTCCGCCCCCTGGCGCTGATACAGAAACACCGCGCCATTCGGCTGGCCACTGCCGTTAAGTCGATCCGGCACACCCACCAGCAGCCAGTCGCCGTCCAGCGCAACCGAATGGCCAAAGCGCGGACTGTTGCCGGGATTGGCGCCGGGATCGAACACCGGCGCCTGGATCGCACTGAGGAAATAGGGCTGGTAATCCAGCCCCCGGACCTGAGCCGTGGCCCAGGGCAGGTTGGGGTTGGCCATGGCAGCCGGGGCAAACAGAACGGCGGCCAGAAGCGGCAGGGTCGGCAGGCTTGGCAGGGAACAGACGGTCATGGCGGTCTCGCGAAAAAGGGCGCTCTAACGGCTTAACGGGAAATGCCGCGATCAGGGCTCAGCGATTTGAAGGCGTGCGCGTTCGCTGGTGTTGGCATCGGGCCACGCCCCGCCCGCGCCGAGGCGCGAGCAGGGCAATGACTCAAGGCACGCCATTCAGGGCGAAATCGACCTGGCGACCCGGAAACCGCGCGTGGACACGCGATCCCCGCGGGGGGCACTGTTGCGATTGGCCAGGCGTTGCGCGCTGCCGACGGCTATCCAGGCGCCGCCGCGAGACACGGCGCTGCCGCAGTCGCCCGTTGTCCAGGGTCGGCCATCGGTAGGCGCGCCGACGTAGCCTCCATTCCAGCAGTCCTGCACCCACTCCCAGACGTTGCCATGGGTGTCATACAGCCCATGATCGTTAGGGGCAAAGCTGGCGACCGGCAGCGAGCGGGAGCGATTGATGCCGGCCGAGCAGCCCTGGGCCGGCGTGTTGCCGCGGAAATTGGCCTGGTCCGTGCGGGCGCAGGGACCGGTGTTGAAGCGGCCGGTGCTGCCGGCGCGGGCAGCGTACTCCCACTCCGACTCCGAAGGCAGGCGGTAGGCTCGGCCGGTTCTGTTGCTCAGCCAATTGACGTACTGCTGGGCATCGTTCCAGCTCACATTGATCACCGGTCGATCACCGCGGCCCCAGCCCTCGTCGGCGGGATCATGCGAGCAGCCGCCGTCGGCCACGCAGGCGTCCCACTGGGCAAAGGTCACCGAGGTCTGGCCGATGGCAAAGGCCGGCACGGTGACCTGGCGCTGCGGGCGCTCGTTGTTTTCACTCTCCGGCTCGCTGCTCGGGCTGCCCTGGCTGAAGCTGCCGCGCGGGACCATCAGCATGGTCGGACAGGTTTCGCAGTCCCTGAACTGTGCACCCGGCCGGAGATGGTCGGGACTGAAGCGGTCGGCAAAGAGGCGGTCGGCCGGCTGGTAGACGAAAGCCTTGCCCGTGGCGAAGGTCTTGATGAACGAGCTGAACGGCGCACCCACCGCAATCCGCTGGGTTCTTCGATCCACCGCCAGGGCGAAGCCCAGCTCGGCGCCCCGAATATCCTGCCGCAGCAGCGATTCTTGATGGATGTCGGTCAACAGCCGCGAAGGAGCGCCGTTCGGGAACAGAACGCGGTAGCGCCAGACGGCGCTTTGCGACTCCTGGCTGACTCCAATTGGCTGCCCGACCCAAAGTTGCTCCCCTGATACCGCCACGGCGTGGCCGAAGCGGCTGCCTCCCGAGGGGTTGAGCCGGGCCATGTCGGCGCCGACCGGCCCGGCCGAAACCCAGCTCGACGATCCCCCCGACTCGACCCGGGCATAGGGATAGGCCATGCCCGCGCGCGCCGCTGCGGCATCGTGGCCGGCGCCCGGCGCGCCGATCGCCAGATAGTCTCCCGACAGGCCGACCGCAAAACCGAACTCGGCGGACGCCTGGTTGCCGCCCGGTCGGGTCAATCGGCCCGAGTTCACCCAATCACCGCCAGAAGCCGGGCGCTGGTAGAGGAAGGCCAGCCCCGCAGCCTGGACGCCGCCGGGGGTGGCGCCTGGCATACCCACCAGCAAACGGACCAGCGGGGTATCGCCGGCGATCCGCTCCATCGCCAGGGCCGCGCCGAAACGCCAATGGGCGGACTGCGGGTTGCCCTCGTTCTCCGGTCCCAGATTGCCCCAGGCCTGCCAGGACAAACCACCGACGTTGAGGAAGTAGCGATAAACACTCACCCCCCCACGCGAACCCGCGCCAACGACATCCCGGCCCGGGCAGCCCATGGCCGCATAGGTGCTGTTGGCCAGCCCGGTCCCGGCTACGGCGACGGCATGGCCGCACTGCTCGCCAGGCGCGGCGCCCAGCAGCGTCTCCTCAAGGCTCAACTGGCCCGCCGCCGGGTCGAGGCGGTAGACCAGCATCCGTCCGCGCTCGCTCAGTCCATCGCTGGTGAAAAAGGGGCAGCCGATCAGCGCAACATTGCCGACCAGCGCCACCGCCTGGCCGCAGCGCGCCGCGCCGCCCACCCCGAACTGAATCCGCTGCCGCTGGACCCAGTCCGCGCCCTGACGCTGGTACAGAAACACCGCGCCGTTGGGCTCGCCGCCGCCGTTGAGGCGGTCCGGCGCGCCGACCAGCAGCCAGTCACCGTCCAGGGCCACGGCCTGGCCATAGCGCACGCCATTGGCACTGCCGGTATCGAAGGAGGGGATTTGAATCGCACTCAGGAAATAGGGTTCGTAGCCCAGGCCGCGGGACTGGGCGTTGACCCAGGGCAGGATCGGGCTGGCCAGCGCGGCCGGCGCCAACAGACCGACGGCCAGACCGAGCAAGGCTGGCCGGCGAAGGATCGAAAAAACGGGCATTGCAGACTCACTCTGAATGGACTTCAATGCTGAGAACGGGAAACGCACTCATCAGGGGTCACGGCCGTCGCGTACTGATCCCGTGGCCCCTGCGCTCCACGACTTCCGTTTCTTGCTGCAGCCCATGCGGAAAGCGACCTTACTCGCGTCAGGCCGCCGACCGGCTGGTGGACAGGCGCTATTCGAGACTGCAAGGAGAGAGCCCGTGCCCCGACTGATGTGCCGACCCATCCAGATGACGCTGACGCTCCGCGCGGCGGACTCGCGATGAAACTGGGTATCGATACCGCCGCTCCACCTCCCGCGCCCGGCCCGATGGCCCCCGGCCGCAACGAGACCATCGACATTCTGCGCGGTGTCGCGCTGGTCATGATCCTGATCGTCCACTGCGCGTTTGATTTCACCGGCTGGGGCTGGACCATCCCCGGGGATCAGCTGGCTCAGCTGCCGCTGGCGGCGCTCGACAAGCCCGTTGGCGAGTTGCTCGGTTTCTTTTTGCGCGACAAGGCCCGGGCGCTGTTTGCGCTGATGTTCGGGGTGGCCTTCGCCCTGCAATTGGCCCGCTCACAGCAGCTCGGCGAGTCCTTCGAGCGCATGTTCCTGAAGCGCATGGCCCTGCTGGCGGTGATCGGCATCATCCACGGCCACCTGATCTACAGCTTCGAGATTCTGCGCCTGTATGTGATCGCCGGGGTGCTGATGCTGCTGTTGTGGCGCCTGCCGAACCGCTTCCTGCTGCCCTTGGTCGGGTTTCTGACCGTTGTCGGCCCGATCCTGGCTTACGGCATCATCCAGGCGCTAGGGGTGGACCTGAATGCCGGCCTCCCGACCACCGAGGAGATGTTCGCCGGCTACACCTCGAGCTCGGTCAGCGAACTGCTGGCCTTGACCCATCGCCTCGCCATGGGCCGCTACATGGCGGGCGACCTGATCTTCATGGGCATGCCCATCCTTGGTTGTTTCCTGCTCGGGCTGTGGCTGGCGAGGCAGGGCTGGCTGCAGGATCCGCTGGCTCATCGCGCAGCGCTGAAGCGGCTAGCGGTTCGCGGCCTGGTGTTCGGCCTGTTGCTGCAAAGCGGATCATTGATCTGGCCATTGCTGGACGGCAGCTCACCGGCCTGGTACAGGCCGGTGCTGGGCCTGGCCTACTTCGCCGCCGCACCCCTGCTCATGCTCGGCTATGTCGGCCTGATCGCCCTGCTTTGCACTCATCCGCTATGGAAGCGCGCGCTGATCGGGCTGGCCCCGGCCGGGCGCATGACCCTGAGCAACTACATCATGCAGTCCGTCTTCGCCTGGATTTTCTTCTACGGTGTCGGGCTGGGCCTGTACGGCCGCATCGGCCCGGCAATTGCCGTGCCGATCGCGCTGCTGCTGGCCGCCTTCCAGATCCTGCTGTCGATCTGGTGGCTGAAGCGCTACCGATCCGGCCCTCTGGAATGGCTGTGGCGCTGGGCGATCAAGGGTCAGCGGCCTGAGTGGCGCCGAGCGCCGCAGGCGCCGGCATGACGCGCCAGCTCCCCGTGCGCGCTATCCTGTGGCCCGGATCTCACCCAAGCCACGCCATGCGCCAGACTTTGTTTGCACTCTTCAGCATCAGCTTCTGCCTGTCCGCGCAGGCCCAGGACTTACCCGCGGCTGCCGCCGAGCCGACCGCAAGCCGCTCCTTCACCGTGCTGACCGCCGGCACGCCGATCGGCCAGATAGAGCTGCGCCAAGCTGGCCAGGTGCTCGAGATCGATTACGAATTCCGCAACAACGGACGCGGGCCGACCTTTGCCGAGCGCATCGAACTGGATGAGAACGGCTTCCCGCTCAGCTGGCGTATTCAGGGTACGACCACATTCGGCAACCCGGTCGACGAGTGGCTGAGCGTTGCCGACGGCTCGGCAAGCTGGCAGGACACCACGGGACACACTGAAATCGCGCTGGACGAGATGGCGCTGTACGTACCGCAGAATGCCAGCCCCTACAGCCTGGCGATCGCCGCGCGGGTGCTGTTGGCCAGCGAGTCGCGCCGTGTGGCGGCCTGGCCGGGCGGTGAGCTGCGCTTGACCGAGTTGGAAACCCTGAGTATCGCCAGCAACGGCCAGGCCCGCGAGATCACGGCCTACGCGCTGTCGGGCACCAGCCTGAATCCCGGCTACTTCCTGATGGACGGCAGCCAGTTTTTCGGGGTGATCAGCCCGAGCTTCGTCATTCTGGCCGCAGGCTACGAATCGGAAGACGAACGGCTGCGGGCGCGTGCCGCCGCCTATGGCGCCGAACGCTTTGCCGCCATGCAGGCACGCCATGCACGGACCTTTGACGACGGCCTGCGTGTCCGCAACGTGCGCGTGTTCGACCCACGCAGCGAAAGCCTGAGCGAGCCGGTATCGGTGGTAATCAGGGGCCGTCGCATCACCGCGATCGAGGCCCTGGACCAGCCGACCGCTGCCGGCGAGGCGGAGATCGACGGTGCCGGTGGTGCGCTGTTGCCGGGCCTGTTCGAGATGCATGGCCATCTGGGCGAGGCCGCGGCCATGCTCAATGTGGTCGCGGGTATCACCAGCGTGCGTGACATGGGCAACAACAATGAGGTACTCGAGGCGCTGATCGCCGGCATCGAGTCAGGACAGGTGGCGGGTCCGCGCGTTTACCGGAGCGCGTTCATCGAGGGCCAGAGCCCGTTCAGTTCGAACAACGGCCGGCTGGTGGCCAGCGAAGCCAAAGCGGTCGCCGCGGTTGCCGACTATGCCGAGCGCGGCGGCTTCCACCAGATCAAGATCTACAACTCCATGCGTCCGGAATGGATCCCCGCGGTGATTGCCGAAGCCCGCGCCCGCGGCCTGCGGGTGACCGGGCACATCCCGGCCTTTACCAACGCCGACGCCATGATCGACGCGGGCTACGACGAGATCGTCCACATCAACCAGCTCATGCTCGGCTGGGTGCTGGGGCCGGAGGAAGACACCCGCACCTTGCTGCGCCTGACCGCCCTGCAGCGCCTGCCCGAACTGGACCTGGGTTCGGAGCCGGTGCGGCGCACGCTGGAGGCCATGGTCGAGCGCGGTGTGAGCATCGACCCGACCCTGGCCATCCATGAGCAGCTGCTGCTGTCCCGCAACGGCGAGGTCGCCCCCGGCGCAGCCGACATCATCGACCATATGCCGGTGGCGGTGCAGCGCAGCGCCCGCAGCGCCATGGCCAGCATCACTACGCCGGAAGAAGACGCCGCCTATCGCGGGGCTTTCGACCAGATCATCGCCACCTTGCGCAAGATGCGCGAGCGCGGCATCGTGATGGTGCCCGGTACCGATCTGGGCGGCGGCCTGAGCTTCCACCGCGAGCTGGAGCTGTACCAGCTGATCGGCATGCGGCCGGCAGAAATCCTGGCCTGGGCCGGCCACGGTATGGCGGCCTATCTTGGCGTGGATGATGAACTGGGTCTGATCGAGCCGGGTTACCTGGCCGATGTCTTTCTGGTACCGGGCGACCCGACGGCCGATCTGACGGCGATCAGACAGGTCAGCATGGTGATCGCCAACGGTCAGGTTTATTTCCCTGCCGAGGTCTATCCCGAGTTCGGCATTCGACCTTTTGTTGATCCCCCGGCACTGCAACTGCCCGAATAGCCGGACACCGAACGTGGTTGCCGCTCAGTGAGGACCCGCAGCTCGGGCTTCGGCAGCCCACTGCTGGCCTGCCTGCTCAGCGCCCTGCTGCTGCAGGCCTGCGCGAGCCCGACGCGGATCGCCGCCACGCCCGAGTCGCCTTCTCATGGCCTGGACGCGTGGTTCGAAGCCGACGACATCGGATTGCTGGCGCTGTTCATGGTGCCGGGACCCCACCCGATCCGCCACCACGCCGACAGCACACGTCGCGACGGCAGGATCACGCCCTGGGTCGCATCCGTGCCGATCGGCCCCGAATCCCCGCCGCTGCTGCTGTTCGCACCGGGCTTCCGGATCGACTCGGCGGCCTACGCGGACTGGATCGATCACCTCGCCAGCTGGGGCATTGTCGCGGTACGGGCTGATCCACCGGCGCGGCTGTTCGAAGTCTCGCACATCGCCATGGCGCTGGACCTGCGCGCGGTACTGGACGACTTGCTGAGCTACGAACCATGGCTGGCCAACGAGCTTCCGGTCACGCTGCGAGCCGATCGCATCGTGCTGGCCGGCCACAGCCTCGGCGGCAAGCTGGCCGTGATGGTGGCCGCTGACGATCCGCGTGTCGCTGCCGTGTTCGCGCTGGATCCGGTCAACGGCGGCGGGCCGGGCGGATTCAGCGAGACGCGGCCCGACCTGGTACCCGAAGTGTTGGCCAGCCTGAACGTCCCGCTGGCTATTGTCGGCACCGAGCTCGATTCTTCCGGCAGCCGCGGCCGGTCCTGCATTCCCCCGGCCCAGCGTTACCCGCGCTTTTTCGAGGCGGCCAGCGGATCGCCAGCCGTCTACGAGTGGACGCTCGACGGCGCCGCCCATATCGACTTCGTCACCAACCCTGAGGCCTGCGGTCTGGCCTGCCGCTTTTGCGGCGGCGGCAGCCTGGATCCCGCGCTCACCCAGGCCTGGACGCGCGCCCTGGCAGTGGCCTTCATTCGCGCCTGTATCGATCAGGACGAGGCGGCTCTGGAGGCGCTGATCGGCCCCGATTCGGCCGCCCGGCCCCGCTTTCGGCTGCGGCCCTGATCGCGGCCTGAGAACCACATTCAGGGCCAGGCTCGGGGCCGCTCGCAAGCCGGCAGCATTGCGCTGCCCATGGGGCCTTTCCGGGTTTTTCTAAGTGTCTTCCGTGGTTTCCCGGTTTTCGGTCCGAAGAGAACGGCTTCGTTAGCGATACGGGCTTGGTCTATCCTGTGGCCTGGCCAATTGAACCGGGATCAGGAGCCGACTTGGCGGATGCCACCATCTTCCTCCCAACCCCCGCGCGAGCCCGGTGAACGACGGCCGCTGATCGACTTCCCGACCCCGCCCGAGGGCAGCAAGGCGCTGCCGGGCTGTTTCGTCTATCCGTTCTTCATGGTCCACATGCTCGCCTTCGGTGCCTCCGGCTTTTTCCTGGCCTATGGCGAGGAGACCACCGACCTGGCCTTCCTGTACATGCATGGCGGCTTTGCGATCCTGATCTACATCGTGTTCTACCTGGCGATCTTCGGCGTCGACGAAGTCAAGTGGATGTTCATCAACGCAGGCCTCGGCCTGTTCGGCATCTACGCCCAGATCGACCTGTTGCTGAGCCTGTTCGGCCAGCGCGCCGCCGACTTTCCGGCCGTCGTCCACGTCGTTCCGTTTCTGTACTACGTGCTCTACACCTTCCTGCTGTACCAGCTGGTCATCGACCTGACGCAATCACGCCACAATCCTGCGCGCCGGCACAAGGTCGAGATGGTGTATGTAGTGATTTCGGTGCTGGTCTACGCCTCGATCTGGCTGCTCGGGCGCTGACAGTAGATCGCCGGCCGGACGCCGGCAGCGTGGTCGACGAACTCAAAGGACAGGGCCGGGCTGAGGCGCTGCAGCTCGGCCAGCACATCGGCCGCTTCCTGCGCGTTGGCCAGGCGCGGCCGGCTCCAGCCGTTGAAGTCGATGGCGACGGGATGGAGCAGCAGTTCGATTCGATCGTTCTCGAGGCGGCACTCGGCCAGCGCGCTGCGCCAGACCGCACCTTCGGTGTAGCGTTCGGGCCGATAGGTATCGAAGACGAAATTGCCCAGCCCCATGAACAGCGGCCGGCCGCGATGAAACTCGATGCCCAGCGGCATCGGCACGCCGTGGCTGACGAACACTGTTGCACCGGCTTCGATACAAGCTCGGCCGACCCGGCGCAGCCAGTCCGGCGTGGTCTGCCAGTCCGGCGCCCAGTGGTGCTGATGCAGCGAGGCGATCACGCAGTCGGCCGCCGCCGCAGCCGCTTCTATCGCAGCCAGATTGCGCGCCAGATCTTCAGGCACCGGCTCGAAGTCTTCCGCTGCGGTCTCGCCGGCCTTCAGCCAGGCCCCGTAGAAATTCAGCCGATCGGGAACTTGAGTTTCCGGGTAGCCCTTGGCCAGGCGGCGACGGCTGCGCTCGCCGCCGCCGATCGCGGCACTGATCCGGGACAGCTCGGCGAGCAGTTCGACGGGCAGGGCCACACTGCGACGGATGCGCAGCGGATTGATGCCCGGGCGGGGTTCCAGCCGCGCACTGGCGTCGGCAGCGTAGGCCAGGTCGGGCAGATTGGAAGCGTCCATGGCGATCAGCGCGCAGCGCCCGGCGCCGGTATCCAGCATCGCCGGACGACCGGCGCGGGCCAGATCGGCGCCGATACCGGCGACGGCAAAGCCCAGAGACTCGGCCACTGCAAGACTGTGCAGAATACCCGCCGGACCCAGGTCATAGCCGTGGTTGTTGGCCATGGCAAGGGCATTGAAGCCCATCGCGCGCAGGCCGGCCAGGGCCTCCAGCGGCGAGGCGTGGATGAAGGACGGCTTGGTCGGAAATCCACCCGCCGCGCCGGCGACCACACCCTCGAGGTTGGTGAAGGCCACATCGGCCTGGCCGACAAGGGCGGCGAGATCGGCGAATTCGGCCTGCCCGGCCTCACGCAGGTCGCGCTTGACCACGGACTGGCCGGCCAGGATCAGCCGCACGGCCAGCCCTTGCCGCGCAGCGGCAGGATGATGCGCGACGGACGAGCCGCATCCACAAAGACCCGGTTCAGGGCGATGCGGGTATGGGTCCACTCCCCTTCCGGCTCGCCGGTGTTGGGATTGAGATCAAAGCGCGGGTAGTTGCTGCTGGACACATCGATGCGCAGCCGATGGCCGGCCCGGAACAGGTTGCTGAAGGCGAAAGGCTCGATCCGCGCCAGCACCGGCGCCTCCGAATCGATCAGCCGCGGCCGCTCCCAGGACTGGCGATAGCGCAGCCGCAGGATGCCGTCGGTGATATTGAGCGCATAGCCCTGCGGGTAATCCTCGGAGGGCGGATACCAGTCGATCAGCTTGACCGTGAAATCGGTGTCCGGGCAGTCCGTGCTCACCCACAGCTCGGCGATGAGCTCGCCGCTGATCTCGATATCGCGGTGCAGCGGCGGCGTGGCGAAGACCAGCACATCATCGCGATCGGCCAGCGCCCGACCGGTCCGCCAGCAGCCGAAGAATTCCGGCGACTCGACCTGATCGAAGCCGCCGCCTTCCATGATCGGCACGCCCGAGGTGACTGCGCCGCCGATGGTCGGGACCGGATCCAGCGGGTCGTAGCGGAAGGCCAGCGACTCATCCGGGCCGGACGGCGGCTGCGGTGACAGGCCGCCAGCGGCGGTCAGGTACAGGGCCTGGTCGCTGACCTCGGGCGGCGGCCAGCTGCCGGCGCCGATCCAGACGCCGCCGTGATCCAGCCGTCCTTCCGCAGTCCGCCGACCGCTGCCGCCGCCCATGCGGAAATAGCGAACCGGCGCCTCATCGACCAGCCGGTCGGTGGTCGGGTCGGTCGATGTCGCTTCCAACGGCCGGGTCCGCCCGCGCAGATGGCGATCGAACCAGGCCAGGCGGAAATGCCGGTAGTCCAGCGCGAGCTGGCCGTCGAGCGTCGCAGCCGATCCGAACTCGACGTCGCCCGCGTGGCTGATCGAGCGCTGGCCGTGCAGCCAGGGCCCCAGCACCAGCGCGTTCGGCCCCTTGCCCAGCGCTTCCAGACCGGCATGATTGCGGATCGCGCAGCGCGTGTAGGGGTCGTACCAGCTCGACATATGCAGCACCGGGATATCGGGAAACTCGGCGTAGTGTCCTTCCGCGTACAGACCGACCTGGCGCCAGTAGTCGTCCATCACGCCGCGGGTCCACTGCTCGCACAGATAGTCCTCGTATTCGGGCGCGGCGCGCAAGGGCGAGGCGCCGCGCCGCCAGGGCATGCGCTCGGGTCGAAACCACTCGAAGATGTTTTCAGCGTCCAGGGCCGCGGCCACTTCCGGATCAGCCTGGGCGCGCGGGCTCAAGCGCGCGTGCTTCCAGGCCCAGACCGCCTGCTTCAGTTCCAGCGCGCCACCCTGGCGGATGGCGCCGCGATAGGCACTGGAAAAACCGCCCGAGTCGAGCAGCATGCAGGCCAGCCCCGGCGGGTTGAGGCTGGCGGCGGCGGCCTGGGTATGGGCGGCATAGGACAGGCCCATGGTGCCGATGCGGCCGTTGCAGAAGGGCTGCTCGACCAGCCAGGCCAGGGTGTCGTAGCCGTCCGGCCCTTCGCCGAGGTACTTGGTGAACACGCCTTCAGAGGCAAAGCGGCCGCGGCAGTCCTGGTAGACCACGGCATAGCCGCGCTCGGTAAAGAAGCGGGCGACCTCTTCGCGCCGGCCGGGCTCGGGGCTGCTCGCGGTCCGCTCGGTGCGATAGGGCTCGCGCTTGCCGTAGGGCGTGCGTTCCAGGATCACCGGGCAGGCGGGCCCGGTCAGCTGATGGCCGGCCGGCAGATACACGTCGGTGGCCAGCCGCACGCCGTCGCGCATCGGCACCATGCACTCGATGGGCAGGGCCGGGGAACGCCTGTCCGGGCCGTCGCTCACGGTGCAATCCTCAGGTTGATACCGAGGGTACGCTCATCGCGGCGCGGCACATAAAGCAGGCCGGGCCGGGTCGCCCACATGTTGGTCTGGAAGAACAGCGGGATAACGGCGTAGTCGCCGAAGCCCAGTCTGGAGGCCTCGTGAATCAGACGTTCGCGCTCTTCGTCGCCATCGGCAATGAGCAGGGCGCGGATCAGGGCATCCAGCTCGGGGTTGCTGTAGCGGCCGCGATTGCTGGCCCCCATGCCGTCCGGCGGATGCCAGCTCGCCAGCAGCGCGCGCAGGCCGCGGAAGGCATCCCCCGACGAGGACCCGTAGCCGAGCAGGAACACGCTGAATTCCTGGCGCCCGGCGCGCTGGAAGAAGACATTGGCCGGCATCAGCTGCACATCCATGTCGAGGCCGCCGCGGGCCAGCATCTGCGCCACGGTCAACAGCACCTGGGCATCGTTGATGTAGCGATTGTTGGGACCGTGCACGGTCAGCCGGAAGCCGTCGGGGAACCCGGCCTCGGCCAGCAGCTGGCGGGCCAGATCCGGATCATGCGGATCCGGCAGCACGCTGGGGTCGTGGCCGAACAATCCGCTGGGCACCAGCTGTCCGGCCGGTTCGCCGGCACCGTGCATGACCCGGTCGACCAGGGCCTCGCGGTCGATCAGCAGCGACAGCGCCTTGCGCACTCGCCAGTCCTTCAGCGGGTTGGCGGCCAGCGGCCGGCCGCGCCTGCCGTCTCGATCGCGGATATGCGGGCTGACCGCGTGATAGTGATCCAGACCGAGATAGATCACCCGCGCCGAGGTAATCTCCGACAGCCGCACGCGCGGATCATCGGCCAGGCGCTCGCGATCGGCCGGCGGCACGATGTCGATCATGTCGACCGAACCGGACAGCAGCGCGGCCACCCGCGCGGCATCGTTGGTGATGATGCGGAGGGTCAGCTGCTCGATGTCGGGCAGCCGGCCCCAGTAATCCTTATTGCGCTCAAGGCGAAGGAACTCGCCGGGGGCGTAGTCGATCAGCCGATACGGCCCGGTGCCGACCGCGGCCCGGCCAGCGTTGAAATCCTGGGTCGTGGCATCGGCCGCCACTTCATGCGAGACGATATAGAGCCGGGCGATGTCGTTGATGAACATCGGGAAGGGCTCGCGGGTGCGGAAGCGGATGGTGTGCTCATCGACGATCTCGGTGGTCTCGATCTCGGCCACCGCGCCGGCAAACGAGGCCGGGCTGTGCGGCACCATCGGCACGCGCTCGACGGTGAAGGCGACATCGGCGGCGGTGAAGGGCCGGCCGTCGTGAAAGCGCACGCCCTGGCGCAGGCGGAATTCCCAGGTGCGCGCGTCGATGCGCTCCCAGTCGGTGGCCAGCCCCGGGATCAGATTCATCTCTTCGTCGCGCAGCAGCAGCGCGTCGAACAGGTGCAGCGACACCATCTGGTTGGGGGTGGAGATGGCGAAGTGCGGATCCAGCGCCGACGGACCCATCTGGATGCCGATGGTGGCCGACGTCGGCGTGCCAGCATGAGCCGCGCCGCAGCAGGCCAGCATCAGCGCAGCGATCCATCCCCGCCTCATGCCTAGCCTCATGCCCAGCCTCATGCCACGCCTCCGGCATGCAGATGACAGGCGGCCTGACGATCATCCGACAGATCGACCAGACTCGGCCGCTCGCCGCGACAGCGCGGCCCGACCTTGGGACAGCGCGGATGGAAGTGACAGCCCGGCGGCGGATTCAGCGGCGAGGGAATCTCGCCGGCAATCGGCTGGAACCGGCGCTGGCGCCGATCGAGACGAGGCAGGTCATCGAGCAGGTCGCGGGTGTAGGGGTGCTGCGGATCATCGAACAGCGGCCCGGCCGGCGCGCTTTCCACCACCCGGCCCAGGTACATGATCAGCACCCGGTCGCAGATGTGGCGGACCACGCTCAAGTCATGGCTGATGAACAGCCAGGCTGAGCCGGTGGTCTTGCGCAGCTCCATGAACAAATTCAGCACCTGGGCCTGAATCGACACGTCCAGGGCCGCCACCGACTCATCGCAAATGACCAGCTCCGGCTGCATCGCCAGCGCCCGGGCGATGCCGATGCGCTGGCGCTGGCCGCCGGAGAACTGGTGCGGAAAGCGATCCAGCGCGCTGCTGTCCATGCCGACCCGCTCCAGCTGCGCGGCGACATAGTCGGCGGTCTCGGACGGCCGGCACAGCCCGTGCGTGCGCGGACCCTCCCCGACGATCTCGCGCACCCGCATGCGCGGGTTCAGCGAGGACTGCGGATCCTGGAAAATCATCTGCACCTTGAGCTGGGCGCGCCGACGCTCGGCCTCGCTCAAGGCGCTCAGGTCCTGGCCGAGCAGCTCGATCCTGCCGCTGCTGGGACTGAGCAGCCCAGCGATGATCCGGGCCAGGGTCGACTTGCCGCAGCCGGATTCGCCGACCAGGCCGACGAACTCGCCGGCCTCGAGGCTGAAGGAGACCTCGTCGACAGCGCGCACCACCGGCGCCGGCGTCATCACCCCGAGCCGGGTCAGCAGGCGCTCGACCCAGTCGGGCTGCTGCTCGAAGCGCTTGCCGACGCGGTCGAGCTTGAGCACAGGCGTTGCTCCGCCGGCGCTCATCCGACCGCTCCGAAGGGGTTGTGGCAGCGCAGGCGACGGGGGCCGTCGCTCAGGTTCTCGGGCAGAGTCTGGCAGATCTCCAGACTGCGGCTGCAGCGCGGCCGAAACGGGCAGCCGGTCGGCAGCCTGGCCAGGGACGGCGTCATCCCGGGAATCTGGTTCAGGCGCGCGCCGGGCTCGGCATGGCCCGGCAAGGACTCGATCAGGCCGCGGGTGTAGGGATGGCGCGGTGCGTCGAGCAAGGCATCGACCGGGCCTTCCTCGATGATCTGGCCGGCGTACATCACCGCCAGGCGATGGGCCAGGCTGGCGACCACGCTCAAGTCATGAGTGATCCAGACCAAGGCCGTGCCGCGCTCCCGGCACAGCCGCTGCACCAGTTCCAGAATCTGGGCCTGGATGGTGACGTCCAGCGCCGTGGTCGGTTCATCAGCGATCAACAGGCGCGGGTTGTTGATCAGGGCGATGGCGATCGCCACGCGCTGGCGCATGCCGCCGGAGAGCTGGTGGGGATAGGCGCGCAGCCGCTCTTCCGGCGCCGGGATACCGACATCGGCCAGGCCTTTCAGCGCGCGCGCACGGGCCTCGCTGCGGCTGACATCGGCATGGGCCTGGATGGTCTCCATGAGCTGGGTATCGATGCGCAGCACCGGGTTCAGGGTCATCATCGGATCCTGGAACACCATCGCGATCTCGTTGCCGCGCAGCTTTCTGAGCTCGGCCTCGCTCAAGGCCAGCAGATTGCGGCCCCGATAGCGGATCTCGCCCGATCGAATGCGGCCCGGCGGATCGATCAGGCCCATGATCGAAAAGCCGGTCACCGACTTGCCCGAGCCGGATTCGCCGACCAGGCCGAGAATCTCGCCGGCCTGCACGGCCAGGTCGATGCCGGCCACGGCGCGCAGCGCGCCCTGGCGGGTCTCGAACACGGTCTCCAGGCCGATCAGCTCCAGTACCGGCGCGCTCACGACTGCAGCCTCGGGTTGAGAATCTCGCGCAGGCGATCGCCGACGATATTGATCGCAAAGATGGTCAGCGCCAGCAGGATGCCGGGAAACACGCTGATCCAGTACAGCCCGGACATCAGGTACTGGTAGCCGTTGGCGATCAGCAGGCCCAGCGAGGGCTGGGTCACCGGCACGCCCAGGCCGAGGAAGCTTAAGGTGGCCTCGATCGAGATCGCGTTGGCAATCTGAATGGTGCCGATCACGATCAGCGGCGGCAGGCAGTTCGGCAGCAGATGCCGGAACACGATGCGGGTGCTGCCCAGACCCAGGCAGCGCGCCGCCTCGATGTATTCGCGATTGCGTTCCGACAGGGCCGTGCCGCGCACGGTACGGGCGAAGTAGGACCATTGCACCAGCACCAGGGCGATGATCACCTTGTCGACGCCGGTGCCGAGGATGGCGAGCAGGATCAGGGCGACCAGGATGGTCGGAAAGCCCAGCATCAGGTCGACCACGCGCATGACGACGGTATCGATCCAGCCGCCGAAATAGGCTGCGATCAGCCCCAGCGCGCTGCCGACCAGAATGGCGATGACGCCGGCCAGCACGCCCACCCCCAGGCTGGTGCGCAGACCGTACAGCATCGCCGACAGCACATCGCGGCCTTGGCCGTCGGTGCCGAGCAGGTAGCGCCGGCCGTCGATGCCGACATGGCCGGGCGGGGCGCGGTTGTCACGGATTTCCAGCGTCGCCAGCTCATAGGGATCATGCGGCGCAATCACCGGCGCAAACACCGCGGCGAGCAGGATCAGCACCGTCACCAGCAGCGCGACCAGCGCCACCGGCCGCTCGCGAAAGCCGCGCGCGATCTGTCCAAGCAGGTCCTCGCGCTCGAACATGGCCGCAATCGCGCTCACACCGACGCCCTCCCCAGCCGCACCCGCGGATCGATGACCGAGTACAGCAGGTCGACGATCAGGTTGATGATGATGAACAGCACCACCACGACCAGCAGATAGGCGACGATCACCGGCCGGTCCAGCACCTGGATCGAGTCGATGATCAGCTTGCCCATGCCCGGCCAGGAGAAGATCGTCTCGGTGACCACGGCAAAGGCGATCAGCGAGCCGAATTCCATCCCGACCACGGTAATCACCGGCAGCAGGATGTTGCGCAGCACATGCACGGTGACGATGCGGCGCGGCGCCAGGCCCTTGGCGCGGGCGAACTTGATGTAGTCGGTCAGCATCACCTCGCGGGTACCCGAGCGCGCCAGCCTGAGCACCAGCGCGATCTTGAACAGGGCCAGGTTCAGCGCCGGCAGCAGCAGATGACGGATGCCGTCCCAGGTCGCCAGGCTGGTTTCGATGCCGAGCACCGTACCGGTCTGGCCGCGCCCGCCGCTGGGCAGCCAGCCCAGCCAGACGGCGAAGATCATGATCAGCATCATGCCCTGCCAGAAATTGGGCAAGGAGAAGCCCAGGATCGAGCCGGTCATGACACCGCGATCGAGCAGCGAGTCCGGCCGCATGCCGGCGACCATGCCCAGCGGCAGGCCGATCAGGATCGCCAGCACCATGGCGCAGATCGCCAGCTCCAGGGTGGCCGGCAGGCGGCTCAGGATCAGCTGGATGGCCGGCTGATTGAACACGAAGGAGGTGCCGAAATCACCCTTGAGCGCCGAGGACACGAACTGCGCATACTGCGCCGGCAGCGAGCGATCCAGACCCAGCGCAACGATGGCCGCCTCGCGCTCGGCCTGGGTCGCATCGGGAGGAATCAGGATATCGACCGGGTTGCCGATCGCATAGACGCCGGCGAACACGATCACGGACATCACCAGCAGCACCAGCATGGCCTGCCAGAGTCTTCTGATGATGAATGCGCTCACGTTCTCCGGATCAGACAGCAATAAAGACGATGGGGCGGCTGGGCGGCCAGGCCCGGTCAGGATGGAAACGGATACTGCCAGCCCCTGCCGACGGCGGCGTGGGGGGCCCCCGGGGGGCCCCACCCGCGGCCCCAGGGGCAGAAAGACAAAGGAGGCCCCCCGGAGTAAAAACCTCCCCCCCCCACCGAGGGGGGGTATAAGAAAATTATAATTGTTT
>JBJHCC010000020.1:0-62598 GCA_050485825.1 Gammaproteobacteria bacterium | reverse complement strand
GCTTTTCCAGTAAACTGATTCATGACCTGTCCTCCTCGATAATGGCTCTGCGTTGAAGGTGTTAGTTTCCAACCCCGAAACGTAACCCACGTGGTCGAGGTTGGACAGGTCAATCCATAATGTCTAGTCTGACGGTATACGGTTGGTGTGCGGGATCCATGGATGATCTGAATCTCTATCTTGAAAGCGTCGATGAGGGTGGACGCGGCAGTTTTGCACTGGCTACCCTGCCCTGCGTGGTCGGACGCGGCAGCGACTGCGGCCTGGTGCTGGACTTCGACCGTATATCCCGACGTCACGCGCGCTTTGAAGTTGACGAGCAGGGTCTGCGCCTGATCGATCTGGGCAGTACCAACGGCACCTTCGTCAATCATCAGCGGCTGGAGGGGCCGACCCGGATCAGCCCTGGCGATACCGTCCATTTCGCCAATCACGGATTTCAGCTGCGGCAGCGCCGCAGCAGCGGCGACACACTGCTGCCGCGGCCGCCGCCGGGCAGTCGGCAGAGCTCTGACACGATGATCGGCTTTACCGCCCTGCCGACCGGCTTCCCGGTGCAGGCACCGGAGTTCTTCGAGTTGCTCAATGACGAACAGCTCGCGGCCAGTGCGCAGGCTGTGATGACCGGCAGCGGGCTGCTGATGGGGCATTACATCAGGCCGCGCAGCAGTCATCCACGCCTGGCCGCCGACGCCGCCAACCTGTTTCGTCTGGCAGAAGACCTCGGCGAAGAGTCTCGACTTGGTGAAATGAGCCGGCGGATCTGCCTGGAGCGAGCGGTCGAGGCCGGTTTGCAGGGCACCCTGTTCCTGCTGGTCCACCCGGTCGAGTTCGAGGATACGGAAGCGCTGGTCGATCAACTGCTGCCGCTGTCGACCCGATTCCGCCACCTCGCCATTGCCCTGGAGCTGCCGACCGCCGCCTGGTCACCGCAAACAGCAGCGCTGCGCCAGCGCTTGCGCGCGGCCAATTTCGAGCTGTGCTATCCGCTGGCACCGGATCAGGCCGACGCGCCAAGCGCGGACACTGTCCCGGAAGCGGACTATGTGCGCTGCAGCTGGAGCGCCGAGGGCAAGGCCGAGCGAATCGCGCAATGGCTCGACCGCTGCGGAACCCGCAGCCGGCTGATCGTCGACGGCCTGGTATCGCAGGACCAGATCGTCGCCCTGAAAGCGCTTCGCGGCTTGCTGCTGATGGGCCCGGCGATCGGTCGAGCCAGCGAAATCTAGGGAACCCCGCCAGGGAGGGCAAGCCCTTTCAAAGGGGCCCCAAGGCTGCCGATGAGCGCTTTCGGTCTCGTACTGCGGGAGTGCCATTGGCAGTCCGGTAACTTGACAGCTCGGGTCTGTCCCGGTCAAAGTAACGGCCAGCGCCGATTTGAACCAGCTTGCGGGCGCTTTACAAATTCATGCTAAAGCGGTTGGCCGTGGCCATCCCCCCAGCGTCTGAATTTGCCCGCATCCGCCAAGCCCGTTCAACGGCGCTCCCTGGCCAACATTCGGGGTTCGGCCCCGCTGCGCGCATGAAACTGCAACAGCTTAGATTTCTGATTGCGATTGTCGATCACGGCTTGAGCGTCACCAATGCCGCGCAGGCCCTCTACACCTCTCAGCCTGGCGTCAGCAAGCAGATCCGGCTGCTTGAGGACGAGCTGGAACTGCAGCTTTTCGTCCGCCACGGGCGTCGCATTGTCAGCCTGACCCCCGCCGGCGAGCAGATTACCGCCCAGGCGCGTCGGGCACTCGCCGAGATCCGGCAGATCAAGGTGCTGGCGACCGGTCTGACCAAGGACAAGGCCCACGTCGCGCGGACCAAGCCATCGTCCCATCGAGCGGAGTCCTCGGCGTGATCAGCCGCCGCGAGGTTTCAGCTCGGCCCGCTTATCGGGCGCGCTCCGCTCTGCCGAATGAATTGGCCTGCTTGAACAAGCGCGCGAGGGTGTCCAACTGTCTGCCGTGACCGCCGCCATCTTCGATATGGACGGCCTGTTGATCGATTCCGAGCCGCTTTGGCAGGACGCCGAAATCAGCTGTCTTGTGCCGCTCGGCGTCCCGCTGACGCGCGATATCTGCCGGGCCGCTGCCGGCAGGCGGCTGGATGAGGTGCTGGCCGATTGGCAACGACAATTCGGCTGGACTGAACCCGGCATCGACGAGCTGCATCGGCGCATCCTCGCTGAAGTCACCCGTCTGATCCTGGCTCACGGCCAGGCCCTGCCGGGCGTCCTCGACACCGTCGGCGCGCTCAAGGCGCGCGGCTTCAAGCTTGCGATCGCCTCGTCATCACCACCCGCGCTGATCGCCGCGGTAGTCCGCAAGCTGGCGCTGGCCGAGGCCATGACGCTGACCCACTCCGGTGTGGACGAGGTCCGCAGCAAACCCGATCCGGCGGTCTTCCTGAGCACCGCCCGCCGCCTGGGCGTTGCGCCTGGCCAGTGCGTCGTGTTCGAAGACGCCCCGGCCGGTGTCGAAGCGGCCTGCCGCGCTGGCATGCGCGTCATCGCCGTGCCGTCGGTGTTCTCTCCGAAGCACCCGGGCTTCGCGGACGCCGACCTGGTGCTCGGCAGCCTGCGCGACTTTCATCCGGACATGCTCGCCTTCTGAGCCTCCCATGCACAGCGGCCGTGCACGGATCGACCGGCCGCAGTGACGATCCTGTTTGGTCGTAGACCTTGATCGCCGGCCAGGATAATGGCCCTGGTATCAGCGCAACCGCTTAGGGCGGCCCCTGCCCGATCCAGGTCGAGAACGGCCAGTCGCTGCCTTCTGCCATGGCGATCAGGGCGGCGCGCTCGCGCTGATCGATCGTGGCGAGGAAATGATCAGCGCTGCCCATGTGTCCAAAAGCGTCGAGCCCGCGTCGAAGGAACTCCTGCAGCGCGCCGAATCCGGCCACCACGGACGGACCGTGCATCAACCGGATCAAGCGGTGCACCAGCGGCCGCTTGACGGTCTCGTCAAGCAACTCTCCGAGCTGCCGGATCAGTTGCAGCTGGTGGTCGCGGCCCTGCCAGTCAGCCTGGCCTCGATAGGCTCGGGCATAGTCCGGCTGGGCAATTTGCGGGCAGTCCACCAGCTGTTCGGCCAGCGCCAGATCAAATTCGAGGCTCACGGCCTGCAGCTGGACCGCGTCACCGACGGCCCGCAACAGATGGCCGGGCAGGAAGCGGCGCATGACCGGCACCACCCGCGACAGCTGCTGGTCACGCTCATGCACGTCTCTGCCGCCATAGAGCTCGTCGAGAAAGAACTCACAGGCCGGCCGATAACGGGGGTCCTCGCGCAGGTCAGCATAGGTGGCGTCCAGCCGCGCGCGCTGCCAGCTCTGCAAGCGGTCCAGCGTCAGCCTAACGCCGGTGTCCAGCGCCCGAATCCGGTCAGCAATGCGCTGGTTTCGATCAATCTGCGCACGCAGGTGATCGACCGCACCGGGATCGCTCATGCCAGCGCCTGAATCGCGGCCAGCAACTCTTCCCGCGAGCGCCGGAATACAGCCACGGCCTCGACATGTCGGTAGCGAATGCGCTGCGCCTCGTCGATCAGAAACACGCCGCGCTTCATCCCGACCAGCGCTTTGCAATCGTATTGCCGGGCCACGCTCAGCTCCGGATCGCTGAGCAGCGTAAAGGGCAGCTGGTGGCGCTCGCGGAATCGGCGATGCGAATCAGCATCATCCGGGCTGACCCCGACCACGGTCACGCCCAGGCCGGCGAAGGCCTCCAGGCCATCGCGATAGTCGCAAAGCTGGCGGGTGCAGACAGGCGTGTCGTCGCCGGGGTAGAACACCAGCAACAGGCGCTTTCCGCGATGATCCGACAGCGTGAAAGCATGGCCATCCGCATCAATCAGGGTAAAGTCAGGAGCTATTTCATTCAGTTGAGGCATGTTTCTATATGAATTCTAATATGAATGAATTCGAAGTCATTGATTCAACGCAAGGCTGCCAACACGCCCCTGCACTATAATCGGGGCCGCGAGGGGGTTTTACCAGCGCCCGCGCAGCCGATTCAACCGAACGCTTTCGCAGATGCTGAAACTTACACCCGCCAGCCAAGCTCGACGCCCGGAGCGACCGCCCACCATTGGTCTGGCCATCGCGGGCGGTGGACCACTTGGCGCCATCTACGAACTAGGTGCCCTGCAGGCCCTGGACGAGGCCATCGACGGCATCCACATGCACGAGCTCGATGTCTACGTCGGGGTCAGTTCCGGATCCTTTCTGACGGCCAGCCTGGCCAACCAGGTCACCGTGTCTCAGATGAGCCGGATCTTCGTGAACGCCCCGGATGCCGAATTCAGTTTCGAACCCGAGCTGTTTCTCCGCCCGGCCGTCCGCGAATATCTGGGGCGGGCCCTCAGCATTCCGGGCGTCGTCATCGACATGCTGATCGAGGCCATCCGGCATCCAACCCGAATCGGGCATCTTGAAAGCCTCGAAGGCGTCGCTCGGCTGATTCCCACCGGCCTGTTCGACAACCACATGATCGAGCGCTTTCTGGCCAAGGTGCTGTCGCGCGATGGCCGGGTCAACGACTTTCGCAAGCTGCCGTCCAAGCTGCGTATCGTCGCCGTTGAGCTCGACACCGGCCAGGCGGTCCGCTTTGGTGAACCGGGCCTGGATCACGTGCCGATCTCGCGCGCCGTGCAGGCCTCGGCAGCCCTGCCCGGACTGTACCCGCCGGTGGATATCGAAGGACGCTACTATGTCGATGGCGCCTTGCGACGCACCCTCCACGCCTCGGTGGCGCTGAAGGAAGGCGCCGACCTGCTGATCGGGATCAACCCGCTGGTACCGTACGACGCCGACGGCGTGAAGCACAGCGGCAAGGCCCAGAGCCGGATGGTTCGAGGCGGCCTGCCGGTCGTCCTTTCGCAAACCTTCCGCGCCCTGATCCAGTCACGCATGCAGGTCGGCATGGCGAAGTACGAAAAGGACTTTCCGGCCGCCAGCCTGATGCTGGTCGAGCCGAATCGCAACGACGAGCGAATGTTCTTCACCAATGTGTTCAGCTATTCCTCGCGCAAGCAGCTGGTCGAGCACGCCTACCAGACGACGCGCAGCGAATTGCTGGCGCGGGCGGATGAGCTCGAAGCCTTCCTGGCGCCCTACGGGCTGGGCCTGAATCGGACCCTGCTGGCGCGCAAGCGCAAGTTCAGCGACGCGCTCCGCGAGGAATCGGCCTTCCTGGCTCCGGTCGGTAACAATCTCGCCCGCGGGCTCGATCGTCTCGAGAAGCTGCTGCGCGAATGAACAGCCTGCGCCGACCGCCCCAAGCGGCCGGCCGGCGCATTCGATTACCAGTGAATGCCTCGCATCAGCGAGGCGAAGGCCACCTGCTCCTGGGTCGGCTGATCGTCCTTGCCCGGCTGCTCGCCCTTCGCCGCAGCCGAGTCCGGGAACATCCGGAACGCCGAATTCATGACGATCTCCGAGATCTTCGGGGCGACCGAGTGCAGCACCTGGGCAAAGATGCCGAGGCGGGTGGCAATCCGCTGCGGCCGGAATATCACCGCCTGCTTGACCATGTCCGCCGCATCTTCGGGCGTGATCGTCGGCACCGACTCATAGATTTTCGTCGGCGCGATCATCGGTGTCCGCACCAGCGGCATGTTGATGGTGGTGAACGACACGCCCGTGTCATTGAACTCCGAGGCCGCGCAGCGGGCAAAGGCATCCAGCGCCGCCTTCGACGACACATAGGCAGAAAAGCGCGGCGCGTTCGAGAGCACGCCGATCGAAGAAATATTGATCACCTGGCCGCGCCGGCGCTCGACCATGCCCGGCAGGAAGCCCATGATCATCTTCAGCGCGCCGAAGTAGTTGAGCTGCATGCAGCGCTCGTAGTCATGGAAGCGATCGTAGGACAGCTGGATCGAACGGCGGATCGAGCGCCCGGCGTTGTTGACCAGAATATCCACGCCGCCGTGATCGGCCACCACCTGAGCAGTCAGACGCTCGCAGTCCTTCAGGTCAGCCAGGTCACAGGTGTAGCTGAACGCCTGTCCACCCGCAGCCTCGATCTCAGCCTGGGTCTCGGCCAGCGCCTCGGCACCGCGGGCCACAATGATGACTTTGGCGCCGGCCTCGGCCATCATCAGCGCCGTGGCCTTGCCGATGCCGGACGAGGCGCCGGTGATGACCACCACCTTGTCCCGAACCTGGCCGGACAAGGAGCGATCAATGAACAGCTCCGGGTCCAGACGCCGCTCCCAGTAATCCCAAAGGACCCAGGCGTAATCCTCCAGCGGCGGCACTCGTATCCCGGAGCCCTTCAGCGCCCGCTCGGCCTCGCGGGTGTCAAAGTGGGTCGGGTAGCTGAACAGGCTCAGCACATCCTTCGGAATACCCAGATCCGACAGCACCTGATTGATGATCCGTCGGACCGGCGGCAGCATGCCCAGGCCCTGCTTCACCGGTGCCGGGATGAACGAAAACAGGCGCGCATCGACGCGCATTGACATCACCGGCGCGTGCGCGGCCTCGGCGAACAGATTCATGATCGCGCCAATACGCTTCGGATTGGGGTCGGTCAGGTGGAAGCACTGCCCGTCCAGCTTCGGCTTGTGGGCGATGTGATCCATTGCCGCAGCGACGAAGTCTACCGGCACCAGATTGACCCGACCGCCCTCCAGACCCAGGGTCGGCACCCAGGGCGGCAGCATGCGCCGCATCTTCTGGATCAGCTTGAAGAAATAGTATGGCCCGTCGATCTTGTCGATCTCGCCGGTCTTGGAATGGCCGACCACGATACCCGGCCGATAGACCCGCCATGGGATTCTGCAGGATTTCCGCACCAGGCCTTCGGAGTCATGCTTGGTCCGGAAATACGGATGGGCCAGGCCGGTGGCCTCCTCGAACATGTCCTCGCGGAAGGTGCCCTGATACAAACCGGCCGCGGCGATTGAGGAAGTGTGATGAAAGCAGCCGGCCTTGATCGCTTCGGCCAGCTGGATCGCGTGCCGGGTGCCGTCGATGTTGGCCAGCTGATTGGCCTCCTCTGAGGCCCGCATGTCGTACATCGCGGCCAGGTGGAAAAAGTGCTTCACCTTCCCGGCGAGCAGCTCCTGGTCGCCCTGCGAAACGCCCAGCGTCGGTTTCACCAGATCGCCGCTGATCGCCACGATTCGCCGCGAATGCTCCGACCAGCGCTCGCTGACCAACTGGTTGAACTTCTTCTTCGAGCCCCGGCGAACCAAAACATAGACCGTGCCCTTGCGCTTGAGCAGATAGTCAATCAGGTTACGGCCGATAAAACCGGTCCCGCCGGTCACGAAATAACTCATGGTGATCTCCTGGGCAAAGGGTCGACAGCCTCATAAGATAGCGGCTGCCTGCGTCTTGCGCCAGCGTCGAACGTTCGGATTGACCCTTGAGCAGCCCCATGCTAGAACTACCCGGAACAGAGACCGCGGCCCGAGTGCCAGGAGAATCCAGAGACCATGAGTGACATCGAAGCACGATTCAAGCAGGCTGCCGAAGATGCTCAGAAGCTGCCGGAGCGTCCGGATAACGACACCATGCTGACCCTCTATGCCCTCTACAAGCAGGGTTCCCAGGGCGATGTATCCGGTGCCAAGCCCGGCTTCTTCGACTTCGTCGGCGTCGCCAAATACGAAGCCTGGGAAAAGCGCCGCGGCATGCCCCAGGCGGAGGCCCGCGAGAAATACATCGAACTGGTTGCGTCGCTGAAGGGCTGAGGCCGCCCCGGACGACCGCGGCAGATGGCTCGCAACACGCGCCAGCGCATTCTTGATCGGGCGCTGGCCCTGTTCAACGCTGACGGTGAGCCGCACGTCACCACCAATCGAATTGCTGATGAACTTGAGATCAGCCCGGGCAATCTGCACTACCACTTCCGGACCAAGGCCGACCTGATCGAATCGCTGTTCAGCGAGTACGAGCAACGCATGCTCGGACTTCTGGCCACCCCCGAAGAGCGTCACCCGGACATCGAGGACATCTGGTTGTTTTTGCACCTGGTCTTCGAAACCATCGGAGACTACCGCTTCATCTACCGCGATCTCAATGAACTGTGCTCCCGCCATCGCGGCCTGCATCAGCGCTTTCGCGGCATCCTGAACCTGTCGCTGGATACCGCCCGCGGGCTGCTCGACGGCCTGTCCAGGGCCGGCGAGTTCAAGGCCAGCGCCGCCGAAACCGACGCCGTGGTCCGGAATATCGTCTTGATCAGCAGCTGCTGGCTGGCTTTCGATCAGGTGCTGGATCGTGATCAGGAGGCGCAGCCGGAGCGCGCGGCCTGGCAAGTCATGAGTCTGGTCAGCCCCTACCTGGTCGGTGACGCCAGGCGGGAGCTGGTGGAACTGGCTTCCGCGTACCGGCACGACTGAGCCACTTTCGCCGCTGCAGCCCGGACGGCTCTTCTGCCGCAGACTGGCGAGCACGCGCGCACCGTCATGAATGGTTCGGGCCAGCCCATCGGGCTATGAAACCGGGTTAGAATGCCGCCGGGGCGACGACCCAGAACAAAAAAGGCCCGGACTGAAGTCCGGGCCAAGGTCGCAGCCTCGCTAGGGCCGAGGGAAGCCCAGGCTGCTTCGGGGTAGACGGGTTCAGCCAGCCTTTGCTTCGGTGGCTGCCTTCGGTGCCGGGGCCGGCGCTTTCGGTGCCGGCTTCGGCGCAGCGGCCTTGGCTTCCTGCTTCTTGGCCAGTTCAGCCACGCGCTTGTTCAGTTCGGCGACCCGGTCGCTGAGCTTGCTGATTTCGTCCGAGGTCGGCACGCCGAGACGAGCCAGGGCCCGGGCGACACGCTGCTCGAACACCTTCTCGAGCTTGTCCCAGTTGCTCTGAGCCGATTCGCGGACCTTGTCCAGATTGCGCTCGACATCGCCGCGAACGCCACCAACGGCATCGGTAGCCAGTTTGCGACCCTTGTTCTCCAGCTTCGAACCTTCCTCGACCAGACGCTCGAACAGCTTGCTCGACTCACCCAGCACCTTGCGGCTGGTGTCGTCGATAGCCTTGGTGCCGATCTTGAAGATGCGGCCGCCCTCTTCCTGGGCCAGGGCGAAGGCGCCGAGGCCGGCCAGCCAGATCTCGTGCGCGTAGTCCTGCGCCTGATTCACCGACGCCTTGGTCGACTCGGTCTTGCGCGCGACTTTCTTGGCGACCTTCTTCTTGGCGGTCTTCTTGCTCATGGGATGCTCCTTAGCGATTCCGGTTCAGGGCTGCGAACTGCAGCGTCGAAGGGTAAGATAGGCCGATGAACTAGAGCGGGCACACTAATGACCAACGTCAGCGACTGGAACAGCTTCCCCCACGACAAGCGCGCGTTTGATTTTGCCGGCGACAAGCTGCGAAAGGCCTGGGCGGGCCTGCATCGCGGTGACTGCGAGCCCTATCCCGATGCTGCCCGCATAAGCGCCCTGGAGCCGGCCCACGCGGACCCCGACGGCGCCGCCGAACGCCTGACCTTAGCCTGGCGCGCCTATCATCGCGGCGACTTTGCCGAAGCGGTCAGCCTGGCCGATCAGCTCGGTAGCCTCGGCCACGCCGTGGCCAACAAGGCCAGCGGTATCTACGCCGACTATCTGGAAGACGACGAGGAGCGCAAGAGCGCGATCTATCAGGCTGGCATCGAGCGTGCGGAGCATGCCATCAAGGCCTACCCCGAGGATCCGAACGCGCACTACTTCCACGCCTTCCTGCTTGGCCGCTACAGCCAGAGCATTTCCGTGGCCAAAGCGCTCGCCCAAGGGGTGGGTGGTCGTATCAAGACATCACTGGAACGCTGCCTCGCACTGCAGCCCCGGCATGCCGAGGCGCATACCGCGATGGGCCTGTATCATGCCGAAATCATCGACAAGGTCGGCAAGCTGGTGGGCTCCATGACCTATGGCGCCAGCGCGGACAAAGCGATGAAGCATTTCGAGATTGCGCTTGAATTGACGCCGGATGCGCCGATCGCGCAGCTGGAATACGGCAATGGCCTGTATCTGCTGTTCGGCGACAAGCGCCTGGACGAGTCCAACGAGGCCTACGCGCGCGCCGCGAATGCCAGGCCCATCGACGCCATGCAGCTACTGGACATCGAATACGCGAAGTCCTCGATGACCTGAGGCAAGCCCCGCCGGTCGATCTAATGGTCCTCCTCGATCCACTGGTGGACGAGGTTGGCCATGTCCGGGCTGACCCAGCCTTCCTGCGGGCCAATCAGCAGGGTCAGGTTGAGCAAGTACTCGAACTCAGCATGGAAATGAGCAATGATGACGTCGGGATCAGGGACCCGCTTGTGGTCCGCGATCAGCCCGCAGAACACCTTGCCTTCATAGCTCAGGATGCTGATCCCCATCCCGATTGAGCCCGACTGCGGCACCCAGAACATCATTTCCTTGATCGGTGCGCCAGCCAGGTACAGCGTCTCCTGCGGCCCGGGCACATTGGTCAGCACGGTTGAGGCCTTGCGGCTGAACAGCTCCAGCGCCGGACGCTGCAAGGCGCTGGGACCCATGCCAAGCGCCGCCAGCAGCCCCAGCGACATCACCGCCTGCTTCGACTGCTTGAGCTGGTGCATGAACTCTGCCACCTGGTACAGACGCGCCAGCGGGTTGTGTTCGGCAATCGGCAGATCAAGAAATACCAGGCCGAAGTGGTTGCCCAGATCACGGGCGTGCTCCAGCGGGCGCAGATTGACCGGCACTGTTGCCCGCATGGTCAGCGCGCTCGGATCTTCGCCGCATTCGATCAGGTAGCGGTGCAAGGCCCCGGTCATCACTGCAATCAACACGTCATTGACCGTGCAGCCCAGGGCCTTGCCGATGGCCTTGACCTCTTCCAGCGGCAATGGCTCAGCCCAGGCCACGTTCTTGCGCACCCCGATCGGCCCCTTGAAGCGAGACGGCGGATCATCCTCGAGCAGCAGCGCAGTCGCCAGTTCGCCCAGTATGTCGCCGGCTCCGCTCAGATAATCCGTGGCCACCTGCGGTTCTCGAATCAAATGCAGGGCTTCCTCGACCAGTTTGTGGCTGATGTGCTGAACGGCGTCCACGCCCTCTCTGGCGGGCGCCATCAGCCGTCGAAAGATATTCGACTCCTGGGCCCGACGTTGCTTCCAGGTTTCCTGCTCGACGACCCGGTTGGACGCCTCGGAACTGCGCTCGGTCAGCGACAGCATGACCTGGACCAGCGCGATTCCGTCGGCGTAGCAGTGGTGAATGCGGCTGACGATGGCCGGACCCCCGGAATAATTCTCGACCAGATGGAATTGCCACAGCGGCTTGGTCTTGTCCAGCGGCGTCGAGGCCAGCTCGGACACGAATTCTTCCAGCTCGGCCTTGCCAGCCGCACCGGGCAGCGCCAGACGCCGGACATGGGAGCTCAACTCGAAGTGCTCGTCCTCCTCCCACCAGCAGCCACGAACGTGGCTGACGGCCTTCTGGCGAAAACGCGGGAAAGCGAGAAATCGATTGCTGATCACCTGCTTGAAGTGTTCAAACTCCAGCGGGGCGTCGAGCACGATGACACCGGTGATCATCATCAGGTTGGTCGGCTGCTCCATTTGCAGCCAGGCGGTATCGACCTTGGCAATCGGTTCGCGACGGGCTGTGGACACGCAATTGACTCTGGTGTGGAGGGGACAGACGCGTGGATTCTTTCACGAGCCGCGCGGTCGGTCAATTTACGGTCCGGACCGGCCGTAACGGATCAGTGCACCTGACGCTGGCCCGTGGCGGGCTGAACGGCCTGATTGACCAGATCGAAAGGCAGACGCACCTGATCCAGACCGAACTGCTTGAGCACGGGCTGCAGCTGATGGTGAATCAGCGGATAGAGCTGGCGCGTCAGGCTGCCGTGGTTGTGGGTGAAGCTGGCAAAATCGACCGGCTCACCGTGAAACTGCCGATAGACGACCTGCAGGATCAGTTCGATCTGGAACAGGGTCCGATCCTCGCGGTCCGCCTCTCGGGTGCCGCGACACAGAAACTGCGCCGTGACCTGATACTGGCGCGCACCCTGGTCGCCCGGCATTTCCCGCGGCGTGAGCTTGAGTTCGACCTTGGCATTGAACTTCTGGTCAGCGGGAACGATTTCCTTCAAGTCCGCGTTCAGTCGCGTGACCTGAGTATGGGCCAGAATGAAATGATCGAGCAGATTCACAGGCTTCCTCGCGGCGGCTATTCCCTCTTTATGGAGGCGACGGACCGTCGCCTCAAGCAGGAACGCCCGCGCAGTGCGCGGGCGTTCCAGGCCGATCAAGCGGAGTGCGCAGCGCTTACTGAGGTCTGAACACCGTCACCTGGGCGGCACCTGCCTGAGCATCGCTCTCGCCGATGGTCAGCGGCAGGTAGTCGTTGACCAGCCAGCGCCGCAGCTGATTGGTGTAGAGCGGACTCAGGAACACGCCGCTGCGACCACCCGGGATGATTTCCTGAGCCTCCGGCCCGAACGGCGTCATCTCAGCCACGTTGCGGCGCGCAGCGCCGCTGCTGAAGGTAAAGCCGTTGACCCCACTGGCCCGCGCGCTGTGGCTGGAGGCATCCACCGCCTCAAACCCGCCCGCCCGGGCGACGCCGCGCAAGCCGTCGCCCACCTGACTGAAGCCGCCGGCCGGCGGTACATTGAACGGCGCCGTGTTCAGCGGGTGATCGAACTCCACCCGGTGCAGCCTGCCCCAGCGGTAATCGTTCATGTTGGTCGAGTGGTTGAAGGCGGTGGCGTAGAGATCACCCTGCAGCTCATCCAGGCTCTGAGCCAGCGCACGCAGCAGCGCGTAGTCGCGGCGTGCGGCCTGGTCCGGCACGGCATCGCCAGCCAGGCCGAAGAAGTTCAGGCCCGAGGCGCCGATACCCTGGGTGACCGGGAACAGGCGCAGCTGATTGACCAGGGAGCGCCAGGCCAGCTTGGCCGCCGGCAGTTCACTTCCGAGGCCGGCATTGATCAGCGTCCGGTCGATAGTCAGGCGAATGGCGTTGCCGCGCCAGACGCTGTAGATCGTCGCCGCCACGCTGTTGGAAACCTGGGCGGCGCTGGGCTGAGCGTTGCCGCTGGGGTCACCGCCCGGATCGAAACCACCGGCAAGGCCAGTCGGGGTGGAGAAATCCCAGGCGGCCAGGCGGCTGATCGCTTCCTGGATGCGACTGTCGGCAGCCAGCGCCGCCAGTGGCGCCGGCGCACCGTCGGCCGCGGCATTGCCGTAGGCCTGGAGCAGGAAGGGCAGCAGCAGCTCGGCATCGAGCAGTTCGTTGTTGGCCTGCAGCGCCTTCATGTCATCGATGGTGACGTTGCCTCGTGCGACCAGATCCTGCAGCACGCGATCAATCCGTCCCTGGCGCAGATCGGAGTAGTTGGTATTCAGGTAATAGAGGCCGTTGCCGCCCGGCCGCAGCTGATTCAGGGGATTGCCATCCAGGGTCGTGCCGACGGGATCGTTGTTGCCGTTCGCCAGGTAGCCCCAGGGCGGATTGATGATCTGCGGCATTTCCTCACGCGGCAGCAGCTGGTAGGGGGTGGCCTGGCCAGGCTGCGGATTCGGGTCCAGCAGCCACTCGTGGTTGAGGGCACCGCTGCCGTCGCGGATGAACCAGGGCGGGATGCCGCCGTCCGGTGCGAGCTGGTTCTGCAGGTCGGCGCGCAGCGGCATTTCCCCGCCGATGAAGTAGGCGATATTGCCTTCGACATCGGCATACAGGAAATTCTGCGAACCGAAGGCGAAATCACGCAGCCCCAGCTTGAAGTCGTCGATGCTGCGCGCGCGGCTCCAGGCGCGGAAGGTATTGAGCTCGAAGGTCGCGCCCCAGCCGGTGTACTGAACCGTCAAGGCGGTATCACCCATCAGCTGCAGGATCGGGCCGTTGTTGCGGCGCGGCACGATGAAGGTGATGCCGCCGGCGTCATAGCCGACGTTCATCCGGCGCACATCGTTGGCCGTGCCGTTACCCGGATGATTGGCAAAATAGGACTGGAAGGCATAGACCACCGGCTCGGCCACGCCGTTGTGTACCGTGTGGGTCGGCAAACCGAAGTTGTTGACCCGGAGCTGGTCCTGGAACACGTCGGTGACATCGAGTCGATTGACGGTGGAGCCCCAGCACAGGAAATCGGTGCAGGCCTGGGCATTGACCGGCGCGCCCGGAAAAACGACGCCACTGACGACCATTCCTTCGTCGCGAACGACGAGGTTCTCGTTCATGAAAATCGGCGGGATGGTCAGACCCAGATGCGGATCGTTCGCGAACAACGGGAAACCGGACTCGGTGTGGGCGCCAGCCACTGCCCACCAGTTGCTGCCGAGATCCAGCCCTTCGTTCAGAAACGGCAGGCCGGCGACAGCGTCCCGATAGCGTCGGGCCAGTTCGACCGTTTGCGGGTCGATCATCGGCATGGTGTCCGCTGTACTGAAGCCATCGTCCAGCATGGCCACGAGCGCCTCGGACTCCAGCCCCGGGCCGTTCACGGCCGGCGCTGCGGCATTGTCCTGCCCCGGCACGATGATGCCGATGCGGTCGAAGAAATCCGGAATCGAGACGCGACCGTCGACCGGGATACTGAGATTCAGATCCTGCAGAAACAGGGCGTTGCCGTTGAAGCCCAGCGCATTGCCAACCGCCTGATAAGTGCCGATACGGATAGTGTTGCCAATCGCCGACAGACTCTGGTCGAAGGACAGCTGGAAAGCGAGCAGCTTGCCGATCACCAGTGAATCAACCTGCGACCAGGGCTCAACCGCGGTCAATTCCAGCGCGCCGTACTCCGGCGGCAGCGGATTGGTCGCCAGATAATGGTTGACACCGTCGGCATAGGCCTTGAGCCAGGCCAGTTCGGTCGCGTCCAGCTCGGTAAAAGTGGCCAGAGCGGCGCGGCGCAGCCCCAGGGTCCGCAGCTGAATATCGTTGGCCAGCGCCGGGGCGCCGACCAGTTCGGCCAGGGTGCCGCTGGACACCCGGCGCAGAAAGTCCATCTGGAAGAAGCGATCGCGCGCGTGCAGGTAGCCCTGAACAAAGGTCACGTCGGTCTCGGTTTCGCCGACGATGGTCGGGATGCCGTTGGCATCGGTATAAACCGTGACGTCCGCGGCGAGGCGCGGCACCGACACGGTCTGCGCATGAAGACTGGCCGCGGCCATCAGGCCGGCGGCGGCTAACAGAAGTCTCCTCATGATCTGGTCCCCGAATTATGTTGTAGGAACCCTGGATTATGGCACAGGGCAATCGCCCTGCTCCAGCGTCCCCGGACCGGCGTTTTCAGGGGCCTCGGGCTATCCGTTCAGAGCTCCGTGCGAACGTCCAGCAGCTCCGGGAAAAAGCACAGATCCAGCGCGCGGCGCAGGAAATCGACGCCGCTGGAACCACCGGTACCGCGCTTGAAACCGATAATCCGCTCGACCGTCTTCAGGTGACGGAAGCGCCAAAGCTGGAAGGATTCCTCGACGTCGACCAGGCGCTCGCACAGGGCGTACTCGGTCCAGTAACGATCGGTATTGCGGTAGATGTTGACGAATACCGGCACCAGGCCGGTGTGGCGCCGATGCGGCTCAGCCCAGTTGCGCGCCAGCAGCTCGACGGGAACGGCGTGGCCCTTGCGACCCAGATAGCCGAGAAACTGGTCGTACAGACTGGGCTGGAGCAGTGCCCCCTCGAGCCGCGCGCGCAGATCCGGCGCATGCTCGAAGACCTTCAGCACCTGGGCATTCTTGTTGCCGAGCATGAATTCGACCAGCCGGTACTGCCAGGACTGGAAGCCGGAGGAATCCCCGAGCCGGTCGCGAAACTGGACGTACTCCGACGGCGTCAGGGTTTCCAGCACCGCCCACTGGCTGAACAGCTGCTGCTGGACCAGCTTGACCCGCGCCAGAATCTTCATGCACGGGCCGGGGTCGTCCGCCGCCAGCTGGCGCATGGCGGCCTCCAGCTCGTGGATCACGAGCTTGAACCACAGCTCGGAGGTCTGGTGCTGGATGATGAACAGCAGTTCATCGTGGTGCGGCGGGTCGGACAGCGGATGCTGGGCGTTCAGGATCTTTGCCAGATCCAGATAGCCGCCATAGTCGAGTCGACCGGACAGATCGGTGCGAATCCCGGCCTCGAGGTCGCGCAAATTGCCTTGATTACTCATTGCTGAAATAGCCCTGAACGGGCCAAGCAGTTTAACGCCCCCTGCCCTGCCGCGTATAATACGCTCCCGTTCCGAACCGGCCTTGGGGTAGACCACCAATAATCGGGCCGTTCATCCCATCCAACGGAAAGCTAGCCACGAGGTGTCCAATGGCGCGCACTGTCGCCGCATTCAAGGTTGACCATTATCAGTTCCTGAAGCCGGACGGAGAGCTGGTCGATAGTCAACAGGTTCCGGCCCTGGCCAGGGACTACAATCGACTGACCGAACTCTACCAACTGATGGTGCTGACCCGCGCTTTCGACAAGAAAGCGGTTGCGCTGCAGCGCACCGGCAAGCTGGGCACCTATGCCTCCTCGCTGGGCCACGAGGCCGCGCATGTCGCCATTGGTGCAGCCATGCGCGACGAGGACTGCTTCGCCCCGATGTATCGCGAGTACGGCGCCCAGTTCTATCGCGGCGTCAAGATGTCCGAGGTGCTGCTGTACTGGGGCGGCGACGAGCGCGGCAACGACTTCTCCGGCCCACGCCACGATTTCGCCTGGTGCGTGCCGATCGCCACTCAGTGTCTGCACGCGGCCGGTGCCGCCCTGGCCTACAAGCTCAAGGGCGAAGCGCGGGTGGCCGTGTCCGTGGTCGGCGACGGCGGTTCTTCCAAAGGCGATTTCCTGGAGGCCATCAACGCCGCCAGCGCCTGGAAACTGCCGCTGGTGCTGGTCATCATCAACAACCAGTGGGCCATCTCGGTACCCCGGTCAAAGCAGAATACGGCCGCCACGCTGGCCCAGAAGGGCATTGCCGGCGGCCTGCCCAGCATCCAGGTTGACGGTAACGACCTGATTGCCAGCCTGTGGGCGATGGAAAAGGCGGTTGCCGCCGCCCGTGAGGGTCGCGGCGCCTCGGTGATCGAGCTGATGACCTACCGTTTGAGCGACCACACCACGGCCGACGACGCGCGCCGCTACCGGCCGCAGACGGAGGTCGACGATGCCTGGCAGAAGGAGCCGATCGCCCGGCTGCGCAGCTATCTGATCAAGCAGGGTGCCTGGGACGAAGCCCGCGATCAGGAGCTGCTGGCCGAATGCACCCAGTTCGTTCAGCAGGCCGCCGATGAGTACAGCGACATGGTCAGCACCAATCCCCAGCCGGTTACCGCGATGTTCGACTACATGTACGCAACGCTTCCGCATGACCTGGTCGCACAGCGAGCCGAATCCGAGCAGTTTCCGGAAGACGGGGGGCACCACTGATGGCTCAGATCACCCTGATTGAGGGCGTCACCCTCGCTCTGGCCCGCGCCATGAGCGAAGACCCCAGCGTCATCGTGCTGGGCGAAGACGTGGGCGTCAATGGCGGCGTATTTCGCGCCACTGCGGGACTCCAGCAGCGCTTCGGCGATGAGCGCGTGATCGATACGCCGCTGGCCGAGGTGATGATTGCCGGTGTCACCGTCGGCATGGCCACGCAGGGGCTCAAGCCCGTGGCCGAGGCGCAGTTCTGCGGCTTCACCATGCCGATGATCGACCACATCATGTGTCATGCGGGCCGGATGCGAAATCGCACCCGCGGGCGCCTGAGCTGCCCGATGGTGCTGCGTTTCCCGACCGGCGGCGGCATTCACGCCCCGGAGCACCACTCGGAGAGCCCGGAAGCCCTGTTTGCCCACATGCCCGGTCTGCGCGTGGTGATGCCGTCGTCGCCCTCGCGCGCCTACGGCCTGCTGCTGGCCGCGATTCGCGACCCGGACCCGGTGATTTTCATGGAGCCCAAGCGGATCTACCGCTGGCAGCGCGAGGAAGTCGTCGACGATGGCGAGGAGCTGCCGCTGGATGTCTGTTTCACCTTGCGCGACGGCCGCGACATCACCCTGGTCACCTGGGGTGCCATGGTCAAGGAGACCCTGCAGGCAGCCGATCAACTTGAGCAGCAAGGCGTCAGCGTCGAAGTGATCGACGTGGCGACCCTGAAGCCCCTGGACATGGACACGATCATCGAGTCGGTGGGCCGGACCGGGCGCTGCGTCATCGTTCAGGAAGCGCCCCGGCACTGCGGCGTGGCGGCGGAAATCGCCGCCAACCTGGCCGACACCGGCATCTGGAGCCTGCTGGCGCCGGTCAAGCGCGTATGCGGCTATGACACGGTGATGCCGCTGTATCGGAATGAAATGAAGTACATGCCCAGCGTCCGTCGCATTGTGCATGCCGCTCAACAGGTTCTGGAGGTCTCATGAAGGTTTTCAATCTGCCCGATCTCGGTGAGGGCTTGCCGGATGCGGAAATTGTCGAGTGGCTGGTTCGCGAAGGCGACGAGGTTCAGCTCGACCAGCCCCTGGTTTCCATGGAAACGGCCAAGGCCGTAGTCGAGGTACCCAGCCCCTACAGCGGGCGCGTGGTGAAGTTTCACGGCCAGGCCGGCGATGTGATTCTCACCGGCGCCCCCCTGGCAGAGTTTCAGGTCGCCGGCGAGGAAGCTGCTGCCGCGCCCGAGCGCGAAAACCCCGCTCCCGCCGAGCCCGTCCAGACCCAACCGTCAGCGGTGCTGTCCTTCGAGGCGCCGCCGCAGGATTCCCCGTCAGCGGCCGAGGAAAGCCCGGCGGAACCAGCGGCCGCCGCCGACGAACCGGCGCAGGGCGAGGCCGCACCGGAGAGCCAAGCCCCGCAACAGCCAGCCGAACGCGCAGATACCGGCACGGTGGTGGGCAACGTCCAGGCCTCCAACGAAGTCCTGAGCGAGCGCACCAGCGAGCTCGGCGGCCTCCGTGTGACGCCCGCCGTGCGCGCCCTGGCCCGAAAGCTCAGGGTTGATCTGGCCGGCGTACGGCCCAGCGGCCCGGACGGCGTTGTCACTATTGCTGATGTGCGGGCCGCTGCAGAAAGCGGCAGCACCCCTGCCCCCGAGCGCTCCGCCGCGCAAGCGCCCGCGAGCGCCCCGCCATCCGCGCCCGCGGCGAGTCCGGCCGGCGCGCCAGCCCCGGCACCTGCACCAGCAGCGTCGCCAGGCGATCGGGCCAAGGACGACTGGGAGCCTGTCCGCGGCACGCGTCGGACGATGGCCCGGGTCATGAGCGAATCGCATCGCAGCGTCGTCCCGACCACGCTCATGGACGATGCCGACATTCACGCCTGGCGACCCGGCGAAGACATCACGGTTCGGCTCCTGCGCGCGCTGTGGGCCGGCGCGCGGGCAGAGCCCGGCCTGAACGCCTGGTACGACGGCGACAACAGCATGCGGATGATCCACAAGGCCATGCATGTCGGCATGGCCGTGGACACGCCCGACGGCCTGTTCGTGGCCGCGCTGCGCAACGTCAATCAGGCTGACCGAAGCCAGCTGCGCGCCGAGGTCAACCGATTGGCCGACAATGCGCGCAACCGGAGCATCCCACCGGAAGACCTCAAGGGTTACACCATCATCCTGTCCAACTTCGGCAAGTTTGCCGGCCGCTATGCGACACCGGTCATCACCCCGCCCTGTGTGGCCATCGTGGCGGCCGGCGCCCTGCGCCATGAAGTCGTTCCGGTCCTCGGCGGTATCGAAGCCCACCGGATGATTCCGCTGTCGCTGACCTTCGATCATCGCGCGTGCACCGGCGGCGAAGCGGCTCGCTTCCTGAAGGCGATGCTCGACGATCTGGCCCGGGCCGAGTAAGCGCGGGTGAAGGCGCCGGCAGCGCCCAGCATGATCATCGGCGCCTGTGAGTGGGTCGCGCTGCCGGAGCTGGGTATCGAGCGCCTGCGCGCCCGTGTCGACACGGGCGCCAAGTCCTGTGCCCTGCACGCGACCGAGATCGAGACTTTTCGCCGCGACAACCTGGACTGGATCGCCTTTCGGGCCCATCTCGGCCATCCGCGACCGAGCCGCGATCGCCGCTGCGAGGCGGCCCTGAAGGGCGTTCGCCAGGTTCGCAGCACCTCCGGAAAACTGGAGCAACGCTACACGATCCGCACCGCCATCGTCATCGGCCACTCGCGTTGGGCCGTCGACATCACCCTGGCAGACCGATCGCGGATGCGCCATCGGATGCTGCTCGGGCGGACCGCGATGGAAAATCACGCGCTGGTCTACCCGGCCCGAACGTTTCTGCAAGGCCTGCCGCGTCTGGACTGACGCCACTTCATCGCTACCGGACTCCCCATGCGCATCGCCATCCTTTCTCGCAGCCGCCGAATCTACTCGACCAATCGTCTGGCCGAAGCCGCCCAGCAGCGTGGCCACGAAGTGCAGGTCATCGATACCCTGCGCTGCTACATGAATATCGTCTCGCACCGGCCGACGATCCACTTTCGCGGCCAGCTGGTGCAGGACTTCGATGCCGTCATTCCGCGCATCGGCGCCTCGATCACCTTCTATGGCGCCGCGGTGCTTCGCCAGTTCGAGATGATGGGCACCTTTCCGCTGAACGAATCGGTGGCGGTGACGCGCTCCCGTGACAAGCTGCGATCACTGCAGCTGCTGGCCCGGCGCGGCATTGGCCTGCCGGTGACCGGCTTTGCCAACGCGCCGGACGATATCGGCGATCTGATCGAGATGGTGGGCGGCGCGCCGCTGGTCGCCAAGTTGCTGGAGGGGACCCAGGGCATCGGTGTCGTCTTGTGCGAAACCCAAAAGGCCGCGGAGAGTGTCCTCGAAGCTTTCATGGGCCTGAAGGTCTCGATCATGGTCCAGGAGTACATCAAGGAGGCCGGCGGGGCTGATCTGCGCTGCTTTGTTGTCGGCGACAAAGTGGTCGCGGCCATCAAACGCCAGGCCAAGCCCGGCGAGTTCCGTTCCAACCTGCACCGCGGCGGCTCGGCGGAACTGGTCAAGATCACACCGCAGGAACGCTCGGTCGCGGTCCGCTCGGCCAAGATCATGGGCCTGAACGTCGCTGGCGTCGATCTGCTGCGCTCCAACCACGGTCCACTGGTGATGGAGGTCAATTCCTCACCCGGTCTGGAAGGCATCGAGAAAGCGACCGGCAAGGACATCGCCGGCATGATCATCGAGTTCCTTGAGAAGAATGCGCGCAAGGACAAGACCCGCACCCGTGGCCAGGGCTGAGACATGATTGCTTGCCGCCTGCTGCTGACCGGCCTGCTGCTGTCGCCATCCTGGCTGGCAGCCGACGAACTGCTGGTCGATCAGGGCCAGTTTGATCGCTTCGCGGCCGACCCGCTGGAGGTGTTCCGGATCAGCCAGCTCGCCCTCCGGGACCCGCACATTCACATTCTGGTCGAGCCGGGCTTCCCGCTGCCGCCGCTGTGTCTTGATGTCACTGAATCGTCGCTGCCGGGCGTTCCCTCGTTCAACGGCCTCATTGACGACAGCCTCAACCAGGACAGTAATGACGACGGCTTTCTCGACAACAGCCCGCTGATCCTGCTGCAGCCGCGCGGCTGGCCCGAGCCGCGCGGGCGCCTGGCGCTGGCTACCGGACGCTGCACGGCGCCGGCCAGCAGCACCAGCTGCACGGTGCTGGGCAGCGCGCCGTTTCAAGCTGTGCAGAACCGCGAGATCGGCCTGTGCAGAGCGGCCCTGGCGGGAACCGTACGGCCCTACGTTCCGCCTGTGCCGACGATCGACGGGCCTTGTTTCGCGACCCATCCGAGCAGCACCAGCCTGGACCTGGCCGGTCTCGGCCTTGCGCTGACGCAGGCCACGATCAGTGCCGGCTGGAGCGCAGTCGACGACGGTGTTCTGGCGCCGGGGCTGCTGCGCGGCTTTGTGCCGGAGGCGACCGCCGACACCCTGATCCTGCCGGCAGAGCTGCCGCTGATTGGCGGCCAGCCGCTGTCCGCCCTGCTCCCGGGCGGCCAGGGCAACTGCGCCAACCACAGCGATCTCGATGAACTCGATGGCGTTTCCGGCTGGTGGTTCTATTTCGAGATGGCCGCTGAGCTGCCGCCGGGCAGCCGCTGACCGGCGATGGGCGAGATGCCGCTGGCCTCCGCCCTGCTCGCCGCGCTGGCCCTGAGCGCGGCATCGGGCCTGAGAGTTTTCCTGCCGATGCTGGCTTTCGGCATCGCCGGGCGCTGGGAGTGGTTGCCGGTCCGTGATGAATTGACCTGGCTGACGTCTGAGACCGCGCTGATCGTGATCGGCCTGGCTGCAGTGATCGAAGTGGTCGCCTACTACTTGCCCCTGCTGGACAATCTGCTCGACATTGTCGCCACGCCAACTGCGATCGCCGCAGGGACCACCATCGTGGCCGCGGTGCTGCCTGAGATGCAGCCCGCCCTGCAATGGACCACCGCTGCAGCAGTCGGCGGTGGCGCCGCCGGCGTCGTTCAGGCAGCGACGGTGATTTCCCGTGGCCTGTCGACGACGGGCAGCGCCGGCCTGGCCAATCCGCTGCTGTCCACCGGTGAAACCGGTGGCGCCGTGGCGGTGACCGGGCTGGCCCTGCTGTTCCCCGTCGTTGCCGGCCTGCTGGTGCTGGTGCTGTTGATCTCGCTGATTATCACAATGATCGTCGCGCTGAGCCGAAGACTGGCCCGACGCTGAGGCCTGCACTGGCCCGCTAACTCGGATGCTGCAGCTCCCAGTCCTGCGGCGCCTCACCAGCGCCGCCGTGCAAGCGAATATTGAGGCCCAGGTCATTGCTCGAATCCGCGTTTTCGAGCGCCTCGGCAGCACTGATCTTGCCGGCCTTGTACAGCTCGAACAGGGATTGATCGAAGGTCTGCATGCCGTGCTGAAAACCCTCCTTCATGGCATCCTTGAGGCCCTCGATCTCGCCTTTCAGAATCAGATCGGCGATGTAGGGTGTGCGAATCAGCAGCTCAACGGCCGGCACCCGCTTGCCGTCGACCCCGGGAATCAGACGCTGGCTGATGATCGCCTGCAGATGCAGCGAGAGATCGACGAACAACTGGTGATGCGCGGTTTCAGGGAAAAAATTGATGATCCGATCCAGCGTCTGATTGGCATTGTTGGCATGCAGCGTCGAGAGGCAGAGATGGCCTGTCTCTGCATAGGCAATGGCGTGCTGCATGGTCTCACGATCGCGGATTTCACCGATCAGAATAACGTCAGGAGCTTCCCGCATGGCGTTCTTCAGGGCCGACGAATAGCTTCTGGTGTCCAGGCCCACCTCGCGTTGGTCGACTATGCACTTCTTGTGGTCGTGCAGAAACTCGATCGGGTCCTCGATGGTCAGGATATGGCCGCTTCGGGTTTCATTGCGATGGTCGATCATCGAGGCCAGCGTGGTTGATTTGCCCGACCCCGTTGAGCCAACCACCAGCACCAGGCCGCGCGGAAACATGATCAGGTCCTTCAGCTTCAGCGGCAGATTGAGTGCCTCGATCGAAGGAATCGTCGCCTTGATGTGGCGCACCACCATGGCCACCGAGCCGCGCTGACGGAAAATGTTGATTCGGAAACGCCCGACACCCGCCAGCGCCAGGGCAAGATTGAGCTCCATTTCGCGCTCGAACTCAGCCAATTGCTTGTCGTTGAGAATCGAATAGGCCAGCTGCCGCGATTCCGCCGGCGTCAGCTTGTGCTCACCGAGATAGCGGGTCTTGCCCTGAATCTTGATGCCCACCGCCGCCCCAGCGCTGAAAAACAGATCCGAAGCATCATGCTCGACCATGAGCTGGAGAAACTTGTCCAGGTGCATCTGTCGCCCTCTTCCTGTGTCAGCTCATGCCGTCGGCCATGCCCTGAGGGCTACCGCCAGCTGCCGGAAGCCCTCATCGCCCAGACTCGAGCGAAACCATCCCCGGCGCAAACGACCGCCGCCGGCCGCATTGCGCCCCACCAGACCAATATAGCGCGAACTGACGAAGCAATGGCTCAGGCTGCCGACCACGAGCTCCCGGCCATTGCGCTGGCGCAGCCGCAAGGAGGCGGCCTGCAGGCACAGGGAGGTCTCGCGCGGCCGCAGCAGACGTGCGCAGCTGAAGCCGCCGGCGGCAAGCCCGATCAGCACCAGCACGGCCTTGAGTATCCCGGGCAAGCCGGCCATCAGCGTGGCGAGCACCGCCAGGCCAAGCATGAGGGCTACCAACGCCGCGGGCACAGGCGCCGGTCGAACCAGGATGACGACAGCAGCGGACGCTGAATCAGTATGACTCAGCGCCACGGCAGCCGCCGAATCAAGCCGCTTTGTTGCGGGGCATGACCAACCGGGCCGGGAAACTCAGGGCCGATGGGGCGATTCGCGACCGAGCGAATCCCCGCGGATGCGGGGCCTGGGGTCGTCGCAGCAGACTGGGTCAGGAATGATCCGGGCCAGGAGCCCGCGCGGCAGAAGCCGTCCGGGCTGCAACGGCGCCCTCGCCATGGCGTGCGACTGTCGTCGAGCTGACATAGGTCCACTCCGCGCGCGCTCCGATAGACAAACGCCATGGCGTTGGCATCCGGTTCGCCTCGAACGATGCTGCCGCGCGGGCTCCTAGACGCCCGACTGGAGACTTGATCGATAGTCACGAACAGCGGCAACGATGGCGGACAGCGCATCCGGCGGCAGTGCCCGGCCCATCAGCCAATCCCAGATCCGATCGTCCTCTTCGTCCAGCAGCGCTTCGAAGTCATCCTTCAGGCCGGCACTGGCCCCGGGCCAGGCGCCGCTGAGCCAATCGCCCAGCAGCACATCCAGCTCGCGCATGCCGCGTCGGCAGCGCCAGCGCAGACGCGAGGGGTTCGAGGCGCTGGCGCCCACCGGCTCAGAGGCTCCGGCGAGCCAGCATCATCTTCTTGATCTCAGCGATCGCCCTGGCCGGGTTCAGACCCTTGGGGCAGGTCCGGGTACAGTTCATGATGGTGTGACAGCGATACAGACGGAACGGGTCCTCCAACTGGTCCAGACGTTCGCCGGTGGCCTCGTCGCGCGAATCAACCAGCCAGCGATAAGCTTGCAGCAGGATGGCAGGCCCGAGATAGCGATCGCCGTTCCACCAGTAGCTTGGGCAGGACGTAGAGCAGCAGGCGCAAAGAATGCATTCATAGAGCCCATCGATCCGGGCCCGGTCCTCGCGTGACTGCAGCCGCTCCTTGTCGGGCGGCGGCGGACTCTGCGTCCGGATCCACGGCTGGATCGAGGCGTACTGGGCATAAAAATGGCTGAGATCGGGCACCAGATCCTTGATGACCGGCATGTGCGGCAAGGGATAGATCTTGACATCGCCCTTGATGTCCTCGATCGCCTTGGTGCATGCCAGGGTATTGGTACCGTCGATATTGAAGGCGCAGGAGCCGCAGATACCTTCCCGGCAGGAACGTCGAAACGTCAGCGTGGGATCGATTTCATTCTTGATCTTGATGACCGCGTCGAGAACCATCGGCCCGCACTGGTCAAGATCAATCTCGAAGGAGTCCACCCGCGGGTTCTCGCCAGAGTCCGGATCCCAGCGATAGATGCGAAAGGTCTTGACCCGACGGGCACCAGCCGCGGCGGGAAAATGCCGCCCGTTCTGGATGCGCGAATTCTTGGGAAGTCGAAAAGTCGCCATACGTGCTGCTGCTTCAGTAGGTGCGAGCCTTGAGCGGGACCACTTCAACGTCGTCGCTCAGGGTGTACATGTGAACCGGACGATAGTCGATCCGCGTGTTGCCGTCCTCGGCCATCCAGATCAGACTGTGCTTGTGCCACTGGTCGTCGTCCCGCTCGGGGAAGTCCTCGTGCGCATGCGCGCCGCGGCTTTCTTTCCGATTCTCGGCCGAAATCATGGTCGTCACGGCGTTGCCGAGCAGGTTGCGCAGCTCCAGCGTCTCGATCAGATCGGAATTCCAGATCAGGGAGCGGTCGCTGACCTTGACGTCGCTGAAGCCGTCGAAAACGCTCTGAATTCGGGTACAGCCGCTCTTCAGAGAATCGCTGGTCCGGAACACCGCTGCGTCTTCCTGCATGACCTGCTGCATCTGGTCGCGAATCTCGGCGGTGGAAGTCGAGCCGCCCGCATGGCGCAGCCGGTCGAATTCTCCCAGAATCCCGTCCAGGGCCGAGCGGCTCATTGTCTTGTGCGGCTGACCCGGCTTGATCGTCGCCCCGCAGCGCTGCGCCACCGCGCGCCCGAACACGATCAGATCGAGCAGCGAATTCGAGCCCAGCCGGTTGGCGCCATGAACAGACACACAGGCCGCCTCGCCGATGGCATACAAACCCGGCACCACCGCGTCCGGGTCGGTACCTTTCAGGGTTACGACTTCGCCGTGATAGTTGGTCGGGATACCGCCCATGTTGTAGTGGACGGTGGGCAGCACCGGGATCGGCTCCCGAGTGACGTCCACGCCAGCAAAAATCTTCGCCGTTTCGGCAATGCCGGGCAGTCGTTCATTGATGACTTCAGCGCCGAGATGCTGCAGATTGAGGTGAATGTGATCACCCTTCGGCCCGACGCCGCGGCCCTCGCGAATCTCGATGGTCATGGACCTTGACACCACGTCTCGCGACGCCAGGTCCTTCGCGTTGGGTGCATAGCGCTCCATGAAGCGCTCGCCGTTGGCGTTGGTGAGGTAGCCGCCCTCGCCCCGAACGCCTTCGGTGATCAGACAGCCGGCCCCATACACGCCGGTTGGGTGAAACTGGACGAACTCCATGTCCTGCAACGGCAAGCCGGCTCGCAGAACCATCCCGTTGCCGTCTCCGGTACAGGTATGGGCCGACGTGCAGGAGAAATAGGCCCGGCCGTAGCCCCCAGTGGCCAGAATCACCGCGTGGGCGCGGAATTCATGCAGCTGACCGGTTGCAAAATCCCAGGCCAGCGCGCCGCGGCACACGCCGTTGTCCATCAGCAGATCAATGGCGAAGTACTCGATGAAGAACTGGGCTGAGTGCTTCAGCGATTGCTGGTACAGGGTATGCAGAATCGCATGGCCGGTGCGGTCGGCGGCGGCACAGGTCCGCTGGGCCGTGCCCTCGCCGAAACGGGTCGTCATGCCGCCGAACGGCCGCTGATAGATGCGGCCATCCTCTGTGCGCGAAAACGGCACGCCGAAATGCTCGAGCTCGATCACCGCCGGAATGGCTTCGCGGCACATGTACTCGATGGCGTCCTGATCGCCCAGCCAGTCTGACCCCTTGATGGTGTCGTACATGTGCCAGCGCCAGTCATCCTCGCCCATGTTGCCCAGCGCCGCACTCATGCCTCCCTGCGCGGCTACGGTATGCGACCGCGTCGGGAAGACCTTGCTCAGGCAAGCGGTTGTCAGGCCGGTCGCCGCCAGGCCCATGGTCGCTCGGAGGCCGGCGCCGCCGGCACCGATCACCAGCACGTCGTATTCGTGCCGGGTAATGTCGTAGGCCTTGCTCAAATCAGACTCCCAATGCCATTTTCAGAATGGCGATGACCGCCAGCACGCCGCCCAGCAGCGCCAGAATCTTGACCAGGACCAGAAGTCCCAGCTCGAAGAATCGGTGGTGGACGTAGTCTTCGATCACGACTTGAAGGCCCAGCTTGGCGTGGTAGATCGAAGTGACGACGAACAGAATGGCCATGCCGGCGTTGAACGGACGGGCCATCCAGGCCACCACCTCGGCATGCTCGGCGCCAACAATCGTTCGCAAGGCTGCCAGCACCCAAACCGTCAGCAATGCCAGCAGGATGGCACTGAAGCGCTGGGCCCACCAATGCCCCACTCCGTCGCCCGCAGCTCCGTGGTTGCGTGCGTTGGCCAAGGGATTACGAAGATTCACAACAGCCCTCCCAGAACGACGGCAGTCATCAATACGGCCAGGGCAACGACCGCCCATCCCGAGGCGTAGGCGCCGCGAAGATCCAGCCACCAGCCTGCATCCCAAACCAGATGGCGGATACCGTTCAGCAGGTGATAGAACAGACTGAAGGTCCAGATGCTCAGCGCCAGCAAGCCCAGCGGATGCGCGGCAACCACCAGGAACCGGGCGTAGGCCTCGGCGCCCGCGGCCAGGCTGAGCAGCCACACCACCACCATCACAAGCCCGGCACTCAGCACTACGCCGGTGATGCGATGCGAAATCGACAGTACCGACGTCAGCTGAGGCCGGTAGACTTGCAGATGCGGTGAAAGCGGTCGGTTGTCCGTCGCCATGGGAACTCTCTCGGTATCAATTCATCAAATTGGCGGGAGCGGCACCATCAGAAATCGATGCAGCGTCCGTTTTTCTCCCAATCACCGTAGCGGGTGGGCTCCAGCCCTTGCTTGCGACCGCCGATTTCCTTCGGTAGCGAGTCTCGCGAAGCATCAGGCGTCGCGTCAGCCGGGTCGGATTGCTCCGCTGGACGGCGCTCGGGTGGGGGTACGGGAGTCACCCCTGAATTGTAACCAGTCATGGTGATTGTTCCCAGTATTTCCATGGAAAATTGCTATCGGATTCCGTTTCTGAGAGGCCTTCGAATCAGCGGCGAAGATGCCATCAGCTTCTGTCAATCCCAGTTTTGCGCGGACTTGCGGAACGCTCGCTCCCATCAATGGCTGACAACGGCTTGGTGCAACCCCAAGGGACGCGCCCGCATCGTCATTATCGTCGCCTGCCATCAACACCGCGTGGAACTGGTTTTTCCACTCAGTCAATCCGCGCTGGTCGAGGCCTTGATGCCGTATGCGATTGGTCGCCGGCTCCAGTTCAGCGAGCTGCTCCCGGTCGTCGGCAGCTTCGCCGCGATCGCGGACGCCGCGGTCCTTGGCAGCTCGCCGCAACGCACTCTGCAGCTGGACGACCCGGCCAGGCCGGGCGCCGAGCCGCCGCAGGACTGGCTGCTGCGCTGGCAATGGGCGGATCTGTGCCTGCCCCTGCCCTGGCTATCGCCGGCCACCAGCGAGCGCTTCCTGCCGCAATTTCTGGGCCTGGAGGAAACCGGCGGCCTGAGCTTCCAGAAAGGCTGCTACCCAGGCCAGGAAGTGATCGCCCGGCTGCATTACCTCGGCCAGGTCAAACACCGTCTGAGCGCATTTGCCACCGAGACGGCCCTGTCGACACCTGAAATCGCCGCGGACGCGAAACTGCTGAGGCCGGACGGCAGCGCGGCTGGCGACGTTCTGCAGCGCCTGCTGATTGGTGAGAAATGCTTTGGGCTGGCCGTCTGCGCCAGCGATATCGAGGACAACGAGGGGCTGCGCCTGAGCGTCGGCGGCCGCGAGATTCCGGCCCGTTTGGCGCCACCGGACTCGCTGTGCTACTATCAGAAAGGCAGTGAGCAGTCAAACTAAATCAGAGATTTAAAGGGGTAAGTTCGATGATCACTTCAATCCGCCTGCTGACCGCCCTGATGCTCGGCCTGGCGTCTATTCTGGCCCAGGCTCAGGACGATGCCGCTGCGTCGGATCGGGTCGAGACACCCGCATCACAGGACGGTGCCGCCGTCTCGCCAGAGTTCGATCTTGACGCGCCTCCGCCTGCGGAAGGCGCCGAAGCCGAAGCCACCAACGATGCGATCCCGGTAGCCCTGGAACCTGCCGCCGACTTTACCGGCTCAGCCTTTACCCTGCTGGTCCACCCGATCTTCACCCCGGACCAGGCCGACCAGGTCTATCGGCCGCTGGTGGACTTCCTGAATGCGCGTACGCCCTATCGCTTCGAGCTGCAAACGGCCCGCGACTTCCATCGCTACTGGGTCGACATCCGACGCGGCCAGACCCCGGACCTGGTGCTGGAAGACGCGCATCTGATCGCATTGCGGATGCAGCGGTTCGGCTATGTTCCTCTGGTCCAGGCCTCGGAGCCGGCATCGTTCTCATTGCTGACCACAGCCATCAACGCCGACGCCGAACTGGGCGACTTCATCAGTCGGCCAGTATCGAGCATGCCCGCCCCCAGCCTGGGTTATCTGGTACTCGCCAGCTGGTTCGACAACCCGATGCAGCAGCCGCTGATTCAGTCCAACGCCAGTTCCTGGCTGGACGCGGTGGAAATCGTGTTCTCCATGGAAGCAGAAGCCGCGATCGTGCCGCACAACCTGGTGGCCCGCTACGTCAACATGGACAACATCCGCACCTCGGACAGCTTTCCGCACGCCAGTATCGCGGCTCACCCCCGCGTGCCGTCTCAGGTCAGACGGGACATCATTGCCGCACTCACCAGTCTGCACGAAGACCCTGACTTCTTTGTCGCCCTGAATGAGCTGGACATCGAGCAGTTTGTGCCGGCTCAGCGCGAGGCTTTTGACGGCCTGGACCGCTGGCTGGATGAAGTGTTCACCGCCTTCTGAATGATCGACCGCGCGGCTACCGCCGCGCAACGAGATAGCAGATCCAGCCGGCGTCGGCGTCGCCGCATTCGCTGGGCGTGTAGATACCGTCGCCCTCGCCAGTGCGCTGATCGGTGCCTTCCCAGTACACCGTCGCCGAAGAAAAGCCCGCCTCCAGCAACAGCTCCCGAATCTCCGGCAGAGTCCAGAGCCTCCAGTAGTATTCGAAGGCGTTCTTCAGCTCGGAGCCATCCGGAAACTCGAAGTGAATCCGGCAGCTCATATGGTGATGAATGGGATCAAAACTGGCCTGATCCCACACATAGGTAAAGTCATCATGCTCGGTGCGCTCTTCCAACTCGCGATGAGCGTCATAGCCACCAAAGGCGTCCAGAAACAGCACGCCGTCTTCGACCAGAGCAGCCCGGGCTCGCTCGAAGTAGGCGCGCAGCAGCGGACGGGTGGTAAACAGGTAGTAGCTGAAGTTCATCGCCAGTACCGCATCAACCGGCGGCGTGGCGACTTCCAGCACATTCCCTTCGACCAGATGAATGCGCTCGCGTGCCGCGGCGGACAGGCCGGCCAGATGATGCTCACGCCCCCAGGCCAGCACCTCGGCATCCAGGTCCACGGCCCAGGCCTCGTGGGAGCCGCCGCTCCTGACCCAGTGGCAGGCGGTGTTGGCAGTGCCGCAAAAGTCCTCGCGAATGCGCTTGAGCTTGCGTCCGGTCAGTGTCCTGAAGGTTTCCGATACGAATTCCAGTTCGGTCTCAGGGTCCTGTACGCTGTGTTCGTACAGCACATGACGATCGGCCGAATCGGCCTGGCGGGCTTTCCTCTTTGCTTTGCTCATGAAGGTTTCCGGAACGGTCAGAAAAGCACTCAGCGCTGCTGCCGAATGGCGGGCCAGGCCGAGCGCAGATAGCTGAACATGGAAATCAGGGTGAGTGCGGCGGCGGCCAGCAACAGCCAACGACCCATATTCAGGATCGGCAGGCCCCACAGCGATTCGCCGAACAGCAGGAATCCGATCGCAACCATCTGCAGAATGGTTTTGAGCTTGCCGGTCCATGCGACCCGCACGCGGGCCCCCTCGCCGAGGCCTGCCATCCACTCTCGCAAGGCCGAGACGGTGATCTCGCGCCCGATGATGATCGCCGAAGCGATTGCCAGGCCGATCTCCGGATGGCGCTGAACGATGATCAGCAGCGCCACCGCCACCATCAGCTTGTCCGCGACCGGATCAAGGAAAGCACCGAAGGCGCTGCTCATGCGGTAGCGCCGGGCCACCCAGCCGTCCAGCCAGTCCGTCAGCGCCGCCAGCACGAAAATGATCACGGCTGCCACATTGGCCCAGTCCACCGGCAGGTAGTACACCGCGACCAGAACCGGAATCATCACGATCCGGAGCAGCGTCAGCAAGGTGGGAATGGTCAGCAGCACTATGGGCGATTCAAGTCGGGGCCGGGTCATTATCCCGCAATCGGGCCCGGATCGGGCGCATCATGGGCAAGGCAAGACCGTATTCACGCAGATCACGGCGCTGAAGCCAGCGCCAGCTCGGCGGCGATCCGCTCGGCCAGGGCCACGCTCACCCCCGGCACGCGGGCCAGTTCTTCCGGCGTCGCCTTGATCACGCCCTGCAGGCCGCCAAAATGCTGCAGCAGACGCTGGCGCCGCTGCGGCCCCACGCCGGCGATGCCTTCCAGCGCCGAAGCCTGCGACCGCTTCTGACGGCGGCGTCGATGTGCCTGGATCGCGAAGCGATGGGCCTCGTCGCGAATCTGCTGGACCAGATGCGACACCGGATGATGCGGGCCCGGCTTGACCTCGCGATCCCCCAGGATAAAGGTCTCTTGGCCCGCCTTGCGGGCCGGGCCCTTGGCCACCCCCATGACCGGGATCGCTTCCAGCGCCAGCTCGGCCAGCACCTCCCTGGCGCGACTCGCCTGCCCTTTGCCGCCGTCGACGATGATCAGATCCGGGACCGGCTCGGCATCTTCCAGCAGCCGCCGGTAGCGCCGCTTCAGCACCTGACCCATGGCCGCGTAGTCATCCCCCGGTTCGATTCCTTCGATGTTGTACTGCCGGTACTGTTTCTTGAGCGCGCCCTCCGGGCCGAAAACCACGCAGGAAGCGACGGTTTCGCTGCCTGAGATGTGGCTGATATCAAAGCATTCGACGCGCTCTGGCGGTGCGCCCAGATCGATCAGTTCAGCCAGCTCGGCCAGGCCCCGCCCGACCTGGTCGCGCTCGGCCAGCCGCCTGCGCAGCGCATCCTCGGCGTTGGCCGCGGCCAGCTTCAGCCACTGCGCGCGTTGGCCGCGCAGCCGCCAATGCAAACCGACGCGCCCGCCCCGCCTGGCGGCAAGCGCTTCCTCCCACAGGCCGGCGTCGGACGGCGCATGCGACAGCAGTATCACTGGCGGCGGGTGGCGCTCGGCATAGAACTGGCCCAGGAAGGCAGCCATGATCTCCTCATCATCGAGGCTTTCATCGAGGTTGCCGGGGAAGTAACAGCGGCTGCCAACGTTGCGGCCGTGCCGGAATTCAACCACCTGCACACCGGCCTGCCCGCCGGCGCGGGCCAGGGCGATGACGTCCAGCTCGTCGCCGCCGTCGGTCACATACTGGGCGCTGCGGACGCGCTGCAGAGTCTGAATCTGATCGCGCAGGCGCGCCGCCTGCTCGAAGGCCAGCGCCGCGCTGGCCGCCTGCATGCGCTCGCCGAGCAGTTCGATGACCGCCTCGTCCCTGCCTTTGAGAAACTGCACCGCCGCCTCGACGTCACGGGCATAGTCGGCCGGGCTGATATAGCCCACGCACGGCGCGCTGCAGCGATGGATCTGATACTGCAGGCAGGGCCGGGTGCGATGGCTGAACACCGAGTCGCGGCATTGGCGCAAGCCGAGCAGTCGGTAGATCTGGTTTAGCGACTCACGCACCGCACCGGCGCTGGAAAAAGGCCCGAAATACTGCCCGGCTTCCTTTCGGCTGCCGCGATAGAAGGCCATCCGCGGAAACTCATGGCGGGTATCGAGCCGAATCCAGGGGTAGCTCTTGTCGTCGCGCAGATTGATATTGAAGCGGGGCCGATGCGCCTTGATCCACTCATTCTCAAGCAGCAGGGCCTCGGCCTCGGTGCGGGTCAGATTGACCTCGATGGCGGCAACCCGGCTGACCATCAAGTTGATGCGCGCGCCCTTGTCGCGGCGGTCGAAGTAGCTGGCCACGCGCCGGCGAAGATTGCGCGCCTTGCCGACATAAAGCACCTTGCCGCGCTCATCCCGCATCACATAGACGCCGGGCCCGGTCGAAAGCGATCGGGCAAAGGCGCGACCGTCGAAACTGCTCATGACCGCGCCAGCAATTCCTCAACCAGGCGATCGGCCGCGGCCTCGAGCATGTCGAGCACGCGCTCGAATCCCTGGCTGCCGCCGTAATAGGGATCCGGCACTTCGTCGATCCCGTACTCCGGCACCAGCGCCATGACCAGCTCGATTCGCGCCCGGGACTCCGGCGGCGCCAGCGCCTGCAGTTCGGCCAGATTGGAGCGGTCCATGGCATAGATGCGATCGAAGCGCAGGAAGTCCTGGCGGCTGACCTGACGCGCGCGCTGCTCGCTGATATCCATACCCCAGCGGCGGGCATGGCTGATGGCGCGGGGATCAGGCGGCTTGCCGATGTGATAACCCAGGGTGCCGGCCGAATCGGTGTCGACGCGCAGGCCCGCCGCGGTCAGCTTGTAATCAAACATGGCCTTGGCCGTCGGACTACGACAGATATTGCCCAGGCAGACGAATAGCAAGCTTTCCATGTGCCCTCCTCCAGTCTCGAAGCGATGGCCACAGTGTAGCCCGAGCCCATGATGACAAAAGACAATTGGGCTCAGGCCTGCTCCCCGATAGCGGCCCGGAACCGGGCCAGATCCTCGGCGGTGTCGATACCGACCGGAATCGGTGCGCAGGCTTCGGCCACGCGAATGGTCCAGCCGCTGGACAAGGCTCGGAGCTGCTCCAGCGACTCGAGCTGTTCGGCCTGGCTGGGCGGCAGGTGTCGCCATGCACGCAAGGCGGCCACCCGATAGGCGTACAGGCCAACATGCCGACAGGCAGCGTCCAGCAGCCAGCTGCCGCTCCGGGCAAACGGTATCGGCGCGCGCGAAAAATACAGCGCCCGACCACCATGATCCGCCACCAGCTTGACCACGTTGGGATCCTGCCATTGGCCCGGGTCGTGCAGACGCTCCCAAAGCGTGGCCATTTGCGCCGCCGGATCAGCCGCCAACAGCCCGGCCACCTGGTCCAGGCAGGCGGCCGGCATGGCCGGCTCATCGCCCTGCAGGTTGACCACGACGGCGTCGGAGGCCAGGCCGAGAATATCAACGGCTTCGGCCAGGCGATCGGTGCCGGAGGCGTGCTCGCGGGCGGTCATCACCACCTCGCCGCCGTCGGCCCGGACCAACGCGGCAATCGCCTCACTGTCGGTGGCCACATGCACGCTGATCGCGGCGCTGGCATGGGCTCTGGCCAGGGTGTGCAGGATCAGCGCCCGACCACCGACCTCGGCCAGGGCCTTGCGCGGCAACCGGCTGGAATCCAGCCGGGCCGGAATGAGGATGTGATAACGGTTCATGTTGAATACTCACGAACATGGGCCGCTACTGCGGCCAGCAGGCTCTCCGGCAGCACGGCTTCGGTTTCCAGCACCCAGGCCGGAGCGCTCAGCTGAAGCCGCCTCAGCTTGACCGCATCCTTGGCTGTTACCACCACCGGGCCGGGCAGGCGCTCAATCTGACGCGCGGTGTAGCGGTGGTGATCGGGAAAGGCGGTGAGTCTGGGCTTGAGGCCAAGGCGAGACAGAGTGTCAACAAAGCTGGCCGGATTGGCGATGCCGCAGACAGCGTCAACTTCCCGCCCCTGCCAGTCTTCGATGGGCTCGGCCGCCCGCGCCGCGTCGTCCAAACGTCGCAGCGCCGACGGCCGCAGCTCGACATCGAGCGCAACCGATGGCAGGCTCAGCTCCGGCAAGCGCGGCCCCTTCACCAGCACGGCGTCGACCTGGTCCAGTCGGGTCAGGGGTTGGCGCAGCGGCCCGGCCGGCAGCAGCAGGCCGTTGCCGAAGCCACGCTGGCCGTCGACCACGCAGATCTCGAAGCTGCGCGCCAGCGCCCGGTGTTGCAGACCATCGTCGGAAATCACTACCGTAATGCCGACAGCCGTGGCGGCGGCAACCGCCCGAGCGCGATGTCGGGCAATCCATACCGGCACCTCGGCGGCACCCGCGATCAGCACCGGTTCATCACCGTAGTCCGCCGGATCATCGTCAGGCCCGACCGGACAAGGCCCGCGCTGCCTGCCGCCGTAGCCGCGGCTGACCACGCCGACAGCGTGGCCGAGACCGCGCAGGTATCGCGCCAGCGCAATCACCACCGGCGTTTTGCCGCCACCGCCCACACCCAGATTGCCAACCACTATCAGCGGAACTGACGGCCTTTGCGCCGGCCGCAGCGCGCGCTGGCCAACAACGGCGCCATGCGCCAACGCCAGCAGCCGCCAGGCCAGCGGCGGGCGACGGACGCCGTACCAGATGCGATTGCAGCAGCGCTCGGCCATCGCACGCATCAGGCAGGCTCCGGGTCGTCCTTGAGCTGCAGACGATGCAGATAGGCATACAGGCCATCGCTGCGGGCCAGCAGCTCGGCATGCCGGCCCTGCTCCACCACCCTGCCCTGATCCAGCACCAGGACCAGATCGGCGCGTTTGACCGTGGCCAGCCGGTGGGCGATGACGATGGTGGTGCGATCACGCATCAGCGCCGCCAGCGCCGCCTGCACGGCGCTCTCGGATTCAGCATCCAGCGCCGAGGTTGCCTCGTCCAGAATCAGGATAGGCGCATTCTTGAGCAGTGCCCGGGCAATGGCGATGCGCTGGCGCTGGCCGCCGGAGAGCAGCGCCCCATCCTCGCCGATCGGGGTATCCAGCCCGGCCGGCAAACGCTCGATGAACTCCAGCGCATGCGCCTGACGCGCAGCCTCGGTGATGCGCTCGCGGCTGGCCCCGCCGAGATCTCCGTAGGCGATATTGCGAGCCACCGTGTCATTGAACAGCACCACGTCCTGACTGACGATGGCGATCTGCCGGCGCAGCGCCTCCAGCCGATAGGCGGCGATATCGACGCCGTCAATCAGAATACGACCCCGGCTTGGCGCATGAAAGCGCGGCAGCAGCCTCACCAGCGTGCTCTTGCCGGAACCGGACCGGCCGACCAGCGCCACCACCTGGCCCGGCTCGATGCGCAGATCGATCGCGCTCAACACCGGCTCGCCATCGCGCCCATAGGAAAAGCCGACGCCCTGATACTCGACCTGCCCGGCGACTCGGCCAGGATCCGCCGTGCCCTCGTCCGATTCGCCCGGCGCGTCCAGCAGCCGATAGATGCTGTCGGCGGCGGCCAGCCCCTTCTCGATGACAACGTGCATCTTGGTCAGGCGCTTCAACGGCGGAATGCTGGCAACCATCGCGGCCAGCACCGACATGAAGATACCGGCCGTCACTTCGGCCCGCATCCATTCACTGGCCGCGACCAACAGCAGCAGGATCACCGCAAGCCCTGCCGCCAGCTGGATCAGAGAGGAGGAAAACAGCTGAGTGGCGGTGAGCCGGAGATGCAGTGCCCGGTTGAGCTCATTGATCCGGGCAAAAGCCTTCTGCTCCTGCTCGCGGCCACCAAAGATCTTGACCACTTCGTGGCCGTTGACCGCCTCCTCGGTAACCTGAGTGACGTCGCCCATGGTGTCCTGAATGCGCCCGGCAATGCGCCGAAAGCGACGGCTGATCACCGTCACGACCAGCGCGATCACCGGCGCCAGTAGCAGCATGGCCAGGGTCAGGCGCCAGGATTGAACCAGCATCACGACGACCAGAGCGACCACCGTAAACAGATCCCGCAGCGAGCCGATCAGTGCCGTTGTCGCCGCCTGCGCGACCTGCTCGGAGTTGTAGGTCAGACGCGAAATCATCTGCCCGGAAGACTCGCGATCGAAATGACTGGCGGGCAAAGCCAGATAGCGGGCAAACAGATCGGCGCGCAGATCGGCGATCAATCGGCGGCCAACCCACTCCATCCCGAAAACACCGCCGAAGTTGCCGGCGATTCGAACCACGACGGCAGCCAGAACCAGGGCCGGCAGCCACAGACTCAGTACCGGCTCGGGCGCGGCCAGGGTGTCGTCGACCAGCGGCCGCAGCAGGTAGATGAACAGGCCCTGGCCGGCCGCATCAAGCGCCACCGCGAACAGGGCCAGACCGAACACCAGCCGATAGCGGCCAACATGCGCGAGCAGGCGCCGATACAGCCGCGGCGTCGGCGCCGCTGGCGCGGTCACGGACGGTCTCCGCCCTCTTCCACGGCGGCGATGCTGAGCCGTCGAATGCCCTCTGCCGCGGCAGCATCCAGCACCCGGACAACGAGCCGATGCGGTGCCTCGGCGTCGGCACGCAGCACCAGCGTGGCCTCTGGATTGGCACTGAAGGCCTGGGCAATCGCAGCCTGAACCGTGGCGCGTCGATCGTCGGCCAGCATGGCATCGTCGATGAACAGGCGTCCGTCGTCAGTGATGACCAGATCGACCAGGTTGGGTATGGACTCGGTTTGCGCCGTGGCGGCCTCCGGCAGATCCAGCCGCAGCAGGGCCTGGCGCTCGAAAGTGGTTGACACCATGAAGAAAATCAACAGCAGGAAGACCACATCGATCAGCGAGGTCAGATTGATCTCCGGCTCTTCCCGATCCTCTTCGTGCAGCTTCATTGGCGCAATCTCAGGCTCGCCGCGCCTGCGCGGACTCGATCGCCTGCATCAACAGCATGGCCTGTTGCTCCATCTGGACCACATAGGCGCGAACCAGGCCGCGAAAGTAGCGGTAGAAGAAGTAGCTGGGAATGGCCACGCTGAGGCCGGCCGCCGTCGTGATCAAGGCCTCGGAGATGCCGCCGGCGAGCTCGTTGGGGTCACCGACGCCGTGCAGGGTGATGGCGCTGAAGACCTTGATCATGCCGACAACCGTACCCAGCAGACCCAGCAGCGGCGTGATGCCGGCGATCGTGCCCAGGGTATTGAGAAAGCGCTCGAGCTCGTGGACGACATGACGGCCGGTATCCTCGACCGCTTCCTTGATCACTTCGCGACCGCGCCGCCGATTGGCCAAGGCGGCGGCCAGAATCTGCCCCAGCGGCGAGGACCGGCGCAGCTGCTCGATATGCTTGCCGTCCAGCTCCTGCTGCAGCGCCCACTGCTTGACCTGCGCGGGAATCGTGCCAGGCATGACCCGGCTGCCGCGCAGGGCGATGAAGCGCTCGATGACAATGGCCACGGCAAGCACGGAGCAGAGCAGGATCGGCAGCATCAACCAGCCGCCGGCAATGACGATTTCCAGCATGATCTAGAGTCTCGGCTCTGCCGCAATGAATCGGCGGCCATGATACCGAGTTTTCCGCGGGGCCGCTGTTGCGGTGGTGGCGGGGTAGAGGGGAACAAGGGAGAAGGAAGAGGGGCTGCAATTCTGGATGTCGAGATCAGGGGCAGGCGTCGCGAGGTCGCCAGAAGCGTGGCTGCAGGGTGGCCTGGCTGCGCAGCTCCGGGGGCTGGCCCGGGCGCAGACGCAGCCTGAGGGCGCCGCAGCTGGCGGTGGTGACCAGCTCGACCTCGGCCGCTTTCAGGCGCTCGACCAGCTCGGAATGGGGGCGGTCGAAGCGATCGCCGGCGGCAACCGAAGCCACTGCCCAGCGCGGCTCGCTGCGTTCGAGCAGGCTGGTGCTGCCGCCTCGGCGATGGCCGCCGGCCGGCAGCTGCAGCAGATCCAGCCGGAGTTCCGGCTGCTCGACGAGCAGGCGGCGCTCGACATCAGCGCCAATACCGCCGGTCAGCAGCACCCTGCCCGCTTCGCCTTCGATCAACAGCACGCAGGAACTGCCCGCGCCCAGATCGGGCAGGCCGGCCGAGGGATGGAGAAATCGAAAATCGAAGCCATCGCTGTGCCAGCCCGCGCCGCTGACACAGCGCTTGACCGGGCCCTCGCGGGGATCCTCGCGCCAGGCCCAGACCTCGGATGCCGTCACGCTGCCGCGCCCGCCAACGTGTCCGCGGTGTCCATGTGACAGCACCAGGCGGTCAATCGACTCACGCCCGGCCCGCGCCGGCATGCTCGGCAGGATGCGTCCGATCGCATCGCCGCCCTCACCATCGCCGGGACCGGTGTCGTAAAGCAGCCGCTGTTCGTTCGTGCGGACCAGCACCGCCAGGCCATCGCCGACGTCCAGCAGCCACAGCTCCAGTTCGCCCGGGGCAGGCTCCCAGGCCCGCGGCCACAAAAGCGGCAGAAACAGCAACAGCCCCAGCGAACGAGCCGGCCAGCCGCTCGGCGCGAGTAACCAGAACGCGCCGATCGAGGCCAGCACCACGGCCAGCAGGCCGCCGCCCACGCGCTGTCTGTGACCCCATTCGAAGGCATGCAGCCAGGCCAGCCAGTCCAGGGTCAGGATCAGGCCCTGCTCGGCCAACCACAGCGGCCAACCGGCAGGCAGATCAAGCAGAATCAGAACAACACTGGTCAGCAGCGCCGGCAGCACCCAGAAACCCACCAGCGGTACGGCCAGCAGATTGGCCGGCAAGGCGGCTGGAATCAGCTGCTGAAACAATCCGACATTGAGCGGCAACATGCCGATCCCGATCAACAGCTGGGCCCGAAACAGCCCGCTCAGCCACTGTCCGGCGCTGCCGGCATCGCCGGCTGGACGCCAGGCGAAGGCCCAGACCAGCACTGCTACTGCCGCAAACGAAAGCCAGAAACCACTGGCCAGCGGCGCCATCGGATCCAGCAGCAGAATCGCGCCCAGCGCCACCAACAGGGCGTGTCCAGGCTGAATGGAGCGCCGCAGCAGAAAGGCCGCCCCGCCGACCAGCAGCATGATCAGGGCGCGCTGAGTCGGCAGCGTCAAACCCGCCAGCAGCGCATAGACCGTGGCCGCGACCAGCCCGGCCGCAATCGCCAGACGGCGCCGATCCAGCGCCGAATGAAGCAGCACCAGCGGGGCCAGCAGCCAGCTGGCCAGCAGCGCCGCGACGCCGGCCACCATGCCGACATGCAGGCCGGAGATGGCCAGCAGATGCGCGGTACCGGTCTGGCGCAGGCGATTGGCCAGCTCGGACGACATGGCACTGCGATCGGCAATGGCCAGGGCTCGCATCAGCGCGCCGGCCTCGGAGCGCTGGGTTTCAGCCTGCAGTACTTCGGCCAGGAACTGGCGTTGCCGATCGACCAGGCCGCGCCAGCCGACCTGCTGCAGACTTTCCGGCCGGCCAACTACCGTCGCCTGGGCGCCGATGCGATGGGCCAGCAGATGGCGACGCAGATCAAAGCCGCCCGGGTTGAGCCGTCCACGTGGCGAGCTCATGCGCAAACTGATCTGCCAGCGCTGACCAGGCACCACATACTCCAGCGGCCGGTACCAGCTGACCTGAATGCGCGCCGGCAGGCGCTGATCGACTGCGGTGGCCTGCACCGTATCCGGCCGAAACTCAAAGCGCAGCGAGCGTCCCCGCTGCTCGGGAAGGCCGACCACCGTGCCGGTGACAGTGAGCAGCTCGCGATCGCGCTCGGCCGGCCACTCGGCGCTTGCCAGCCACAGGGCGTGGCCGATGAACCAGATCGCGCCGAGCACAAAGACCGCCGGCAGGCGCCATCGCGGTAGCAGCAGCATGACCAGGGCAACCACGCCGGCGGTGACGACTGCGGCCGGCGCGGGCAAGGCGGGAATCAGACTGGTGACAACGACGCCGGCAACGAAGGCGAGCAGGAGCCGCCAGTCCACTGATCAAACTCCGCTGCCCTGACCCGCTTCGGTCAGCCCCGGCCCGTCGAAACGGGAACCATCAGCTGGCTGCGAGCCGGACACAGCGCGTTCAATCCCTGGGATGCAGCTGACCCCCGGTCATTTCCAGCCGCCGGTCAAGTCGGCGGGCCAGACGCGGATCGTGGGTAACCAGCACGATGGCGGTGCGGAATTCGGCGTTGAGCTCCAGCATCAGATCGTAGACCTGGGCCGCATTGCGCTCATCAAGATTGCCGGTAGGCTCGTCACCAAGGACGCAGGCCGGCCGGTTGATCAGGGCGCGGGCAACAGCCGCGCGCTGACGCTCCCCCCCGGACATCTCACCAGGCTTGTGATGCAGTCGCGCGCCCAGGCCGACCCGCTCGAGCAGCGCGGCGGCGGCCTGTGCGGCCGGCTCGGCGGCTTCGCCGCCGATCAACAACGGCATGGCCACATTCTCGAGCGCGGTAAATTCCGGCAACAGATGGTGAAACTGGTAGATGAAGCCCAGTGAGCGGTTGCGGATCCGCGCCCGCGAACGCTCATCGGCCCGGGCCATGTCGGCGCCGTTGACCTCGACGGTGCCGGCACTGGGTCGATCGAGGCCGCCCAGGATATGCAGCAGCGTGCTCTTGCCGACGCCGGACGCGCCGAGTATGGCGACCCGCTCGCCCGGCATGACCTCAAAATCGACCCCAACCAGCACTTTGATCTCGGTTGGACCCTGGACGAAGGACTTGCTCAAGCCCTGGCAGCGGATAACGGCCTGCTCACTCATAGCGCAGCGCCTCCACCGGCTCGGTTCGCGCTGCGCGCCAGGCTGGATAGATGGTCGACAGCAGCGACAGCAGCAAGGCAACACCGGCAAAGCGGACGACATCGCGCGTGCGCAGCTCCGACGGCAGATCAGAGATGTAGTAGACCTCTGCCGACAGGAACTCAATGCTCAGCAGCTGCTCGACCGAAGCCACCACGGTCTCTACATTCAGTGCCAGCAGTATTCCCAACGCCACCCCTAGCAAGGTACCGATCACGCCGATGAAAGACCCCTGAATGATGAAGATCGCCATGACCTGACGCGGGCCCAGCCCCATGGTCTTGAGAATCGCAATATCGGCCTGCTTGTCCGTCACCACCATCACCAGGGTGGAAATGATATTGAAGGCGGCGACCGCAATGATCAGCGACAAGATGATGAACATCACGGTCTTCTCGGTCTGGACGGCGCGGAAGAAGTTCGCATGCTGCTGGGTCCAGTCACGCACCGTGTAGAAGCCGGGCAAGTCGGCACTGATCTCGCGCGCTATGAAGCGCGCGCGCATCATGTCGTTGAACTTCAGGCGGATGCCGCTGATGTTGTCATCCAGCCGGAACAGTCGCTGCGCGTCCTGGTAATGGATGACCGCCAAGGCCGTGTCGTACTCGTGGACGCCAGCCTCGAACAGGCCCGAGACGGTGAAGCGTCGAACCTGCGGTACGACGCCGGCCGGAGTGGCACGAATCTCGGGGGCGAAGATGGTCACCGGGTCGCCCGGCCCCACGCCGAGACGGGCCGCCAGGCCTGTCCCGAGCAGCACCTGCCAGCCACCACCCGCCAGCGCGTCGATACTGCCGCGGATCATCAGGTCGTGAACCTCCGAGACGGTCGGCTCCGTTGCCGGATCGATGCCACGAATCAGTGCGCCGGCCGTGCGCCGGCCACGCAGCATCGTCTCCTGCTCGACAAAGGGGGCCGCGCCGATCACGTCAGGATGCTCGCGGCTTTGCGCCAACACGTCCTCCCAGGCCGGAAAGCGGCCGTCGTGTCCCTGAATGGTGGCATGCGAAATCATCCCGAGAATGCGCTCGCGAAGTTCGCGCTCGAAGCCGTTCATGACGCTGATCACCGTGATCAGCGTCATCACGCCAAGCGCGATCCCGGCCATTGAGATCAACGAAATAAAGGAAATGAAATGATTACGCCGCTTGGCGCGCAGATAGCGCAGGCCAACGAATAGTGGCAAGGGCTGAAACATCAGGATGGGAAACCTCAGGTCGACGAACGCTCCGCCCTCAGACGGTCGAGCACCTCACTCAGTTCCGCCGGCAGCGGCGAACTGTACAGATGATCGTCCGGCCAGGACAGACGCAGGTAGTGCGCATGCAAAAACAGCCGGCGCAAGCCGGCGGGCGGGCGCGCTGGATTGTACAGCTCGTCACCGGCCAGCGGCAGCCCCAGCCACTCGGCGTGCGCCCGGATCTGATGGGTCCGTCCGGTCTCGATCCGGACCTCGACGAAACTGAAGCCCGGCAGCTGTTCGAGCAGACGGAAGCTGGAGCGTGCGCTTTGGCCGTCATCGCCAACCACGATGCGACGCTGGCCGCTGCCATCGCGAATCTTGACCAGCGGCTGGTCCACATCGACCCGGTCTTCGGCCAATCGCCCGCTGAGCAGGGCCAGATAGCGCTTGTCGACTTCCCGGTCCCGAAACGCCTTCTGCAGACGAACCAGGGCCTGGTGATGACAGGCGATCAGTACCAGACCGCTGGTCGGACGATCAAGCCGATGAACCGGGCGCCAGTTCGGATCGATTCGGGCCAGGCCATCCATCAGCCCGTAGCTCAGGCCGGTCCCGCCGTGCATCGCCAGACCGGCAGGTTTGTCGATCACCACGAAGTCTCGGCGCTGGTCGACGATTCGTTGGCGCAGCTCGGGGACCAGGCTATCGGGCACGCGAACCTCGGCGGGGCGGTCCAGCCGAACCGGCGGCAGGCGAACCTCGTCGCCGGCATGCAGACGCGCCATGGGCTTGGCCCGCGCACCGTTCACGCGCACCTGCCCCGTTCGAACCAGGCGGTAAACGAGCGCTCTCGGCACCTGGCCCAGCACCGACATCAGGAAGTTGTCCAGCCGCTGTCCGTCCCGGTCGGTCGCGACCCGAACATGCCTGACCTGCGCGCGCTCCAAAGGCTCAGTCATCCAGGCGGCACCCGGGGGCCGCCAACGGGCGCCTCTATCCACAAAATAGACATTGGTGATAACATAGCAGGGTTAGGGTAGCAGCAGTAAAGCGGATTCAAGGATTCGCTGGCGTGCCGGCGCTGTCCAGAGGCCGAAAACGGTCTCACCCGGGGCCACAGCCGGCCGTTGGGATGAGCCGGTCTCGCAGCCCGATTGGCGCTGTCTCCTGACCTGACAATACAGCAGTTTTACCGCGTCGTCCGAAGCAACGGCCGGCGCAGAAAGTACAACATCGAGGCCGGCGATAGCGCCGCGCCGGGGGCTCCCGTCGACAGTTCGTGGGAACGGGTCTGGAGCCTGCCGGACGGCCCGCCGGATCCGCCGCCCGAGTTTGTCGAGACGACGATTCGGGAGACAACGACAACAATGCGTTCCCGCCACCTGAATGTGAAGTCAGGGTCGGGATGGATGCAGAATCACGAAGCCCGGCGCTACGGCGCTGGCGTTGCATCGTGGGGACACTACGCGCCCGGCCACAAGCACGGGCGATGGGGATGGCGCCGCACACGCTGCGCTGCTCGCGAGCCGGAATGCCGTTCGATCAAGGCGATCCGCGCCCGCGTCGGCCGATGCGAGCCTGCCGCCGACCCCGGCATCCAGCTCAGTCCGCTCAGTGCGGCCGGAGCGCTGGAGGAATTTGCACAATGAAGCGCATGCTGATCAACGCAACTCAGGCAGAAGAGTTGCGCGTGGCCATAGCCGACGGCCAGATCCTGCTCGATCTCGACATCGAAGTACCGGCGCAGGAACAGAAGAAGTCCAACATCTACAAGGGCCGCATCACTCGGGTTGAGCCCAGCCTTGACGCCTGCTTCGTGGAGTTCGGGTCCGAGCGCCACGGGTTTCTTTCGATGAAGGAAATCAGCCGGGAGTATTTCAATGAGGAAGCCCGCAAGCAGTTCGATGCGGGAAGCCGCGTCGACATCAAGGACGCCGTTCGCGCCGGCCAGGAAGTCATCATCCAGGTCGACAAGGAAGAGCGCGGCACCAAGGGCGCGGCGCTGACCACCTTCATCAGTCTGGCCGGCCGTTACCTGGTACTGATGCCGAACAATCCGCGCGCCGGCGGCGTATCTCGCCAGATTTCGCGCGATGACCGCAAGGAATTGCTCGACACCCTGGACCGCATCGAAGTGCCCGATGGCATGGGCCTGATCGTACGTACCGCTGGGGTCGGTCGCGAGCAGGAAGAGCTGCAGTGGGATCTGGACTACCTGATGCAACTCTGGACCGCGATCAAGGCCGCGGCTGAAACCCGCTCCGCGCCGTTCCTGATCTACCAGGAAAGCAATTTGATCATCCGCGCGCTGCGAGACTATCTGCGCGAGGACATCGGCGAGATCCTGGTCGACGATGAGCGTGTCTTTGAGGACGCCCGCGAGTTCATGCAGCAGGTCATGCCGCACAACCTGCGCAAGCTGAAAATGTATCGCGACGCGATTCCGCTGTTTTCCCGCTATCAGATCGAGAGCCAGATCGAATCGGCATTTGCGCGCGAGGTGCGCCTGCCCTCGGGCGGCGCGCTGGTGATCGACCATACCGAAGCCTTGCTGTCAATCGACATCAACTCGGCTCGCGCCACCAAGGGCGCCGATATCGAGGAAACCGCGCTCCAGACCAACCTCGAGGCCGCCGACGAGATCGGCCGCCAGCTGCGAATTCGCGATCTGGGCGGGCTGGTCGTGATCGACTTCATCGACATGTCCAGCAAGGACGCCCAGCGCCAGGTCGAAAATCGCCTGCGCGATGCGATGAAGATGGACAAGGCCAGAGTCCAGATCGGGCGCATCTCGCGATTCGGCCTGCTCGAGATGTCGCGCCAGCGGCTGCGGCCTTCGCTGGGCGAATCCAGCTACATCACCTGCCCACGCTGCAGCGGCCAGGGCTCGATCCGGTCAGTGGAATCGCTGGCCCTGTCGATCCTCCGCCTGACCGAAGAGGAGGCGATGAAGGACAATACCGGCGGTGTCATCGTCCATGCTCCGGTCGCTGTCGGCAATTTTCTGCTCAACGAGAAGCGCCAGGCTCTGGCCGAGATTGAAGCCCGCAACAAGACCCCAGTCACCGTGGTCGCCGACGAAGCGATGGAAACGCCGCGTTTCGAGGTTCGACGCCTGCGCGGCTCCGAATCGGTTGAAGAACCCAGCTATACCCTGGCCGCTTCCGGCAGCGAGGAGGCCAAGTCCGGTTACCTCCGCGAGGACGTGCTGCCGGCACCGCCGCGACCGGCGAGCCAGCCGGCCGTCACCGGCGTCAAGCCGGCGACGCCGGCCCCGGCTCGCGCCGAGCCTGCGCTGGGTTTTCTCGCCCGCCTGAAGGCCTTCTTCGCCTTGCTGTTCGGCGGACGCAGCGAAGCCGAGCAAACCCAGCGTCCGCGCGGCCGCCAGAAGGATCGTCCCAAGGTCGCCAAAGGGCAGTTTTCCAAGGAGCATCAGCGCAAGCGCAGCCCGTCCGAACCCAGCCCCAGTCGGTCGGGCGCGGATGAGGGCCGGCGCGGCGACGGCGCCGAACGCAAGAAGAAGAAAAAGCAGCGCCGCAAGGACGACAGCCCGGCCACCGATGCTCGCCCGGAGGCTGCGCGGGCTCCGGCCGAAGCGCGCAGCCAGGACGACAAGCCGCGCAAAAAGCGTCGCCGGCGTGGCGGGCGCAAGCGCCGCGACGGTGAGGAGGGCGCCAGCACCGATACCACCAGGCAGCCCAACGATCGCCCACAGGAACAGGCGGAAACGAAGCCGCGCCCTGATCGGGAGCGACCGGCACGGCAGCCCGAGACCCAGCAATCGCCAGCCCCTGCCGATAGCAGCGATGAGCGCAGGCCGCCGCGTGCCGAGCGCACTGAAGCTGCACCGAAAGCGGCGCCGGCACCGCAAGCTTCAGTCGATCAAGCGAGCGCGGCGCCTGCAGCCGCGGCTGCTTCAGCGCGGCCTGCCGCAACCGAGTCTCGCCCGGAACCTCAGCCGGCCAAACGCCCTCAGGACAGCGCAGAAACTGCCCCGTCCGGCGGCGCGCCGGACTCAGCGCCGGCCAAACGCGCCGATAACAGTAGCGCCGGGCCGGCTGGCGGCAGCAGCACGGAGACCACTTCCAGCAAAGGCCGCGACAGCAGCAGCGAACCCGGCGCCGGCGCCGCCGCCAACGCCCGCGCTGAGCGCAAGGCTGATTCCAGCGGGGAGCCGACATCGGCCGCTGATTCCAGCCAGGCTCGCCCGGCTGCCAGCGACAGCAAAACCGAGCAGAAGGCAGCGCCGGAAAAAATGGTTCAGGGCAGCGACGGCATCTATCGGATTCCCGACAGCTCCGAGTCGCGCTGAGCGAACCCGCTCAGGACCGGCGTCGTCGCGACGCCGGTCCGTCAGGCCTTCCCGGCCGCCAGAATCAGTTCGGAAAACTCGATCAGGCCGGCCGGGCGGCCGACCAGCCCTTGCGCCGCCAACAAAGCGCCGCGCGCAAAGATCCGGCGATCGCCGGCCCTGTGGGTCAGCTCAATACGCTCGCCGTCGGCCAGGAAGTAGACCGTGTGCTCACCGGCCACATCGCCGCCTCGCAGCGCCTGATAGCCGATCTCCCCCGCCGATCGTGGGATTCTGTGCCGGCTGCGATCGGATACCGCGGATGAGCTGGCATCCAGCCCCCGCGCCCTGGCCAGTACGGACCCAAGCGCCAGTGCCGTGCCTGATGGGGCGTCAATCTTGCGCCGGTGATGGAGATCGAGCACCTCGATATCGAAAGCCGGCCCGAGCAGCCCCGCCGCGCGCGCGGCCAGGTCCAGCAAAACCTGTACGCCGACGCTGAAGTTGGCAGCGGCGCAAATCGGAATCTCTCGGCTGGCGTCCCGAATCGCCGTCAAGCGCTGATCGTCCAGCCCGGTGGTACCGATGACCAGCGGCAGGCGGCGGCGCAGAGCGAAGCTCAAGGTCCGGTCGAGCAGCTCCGGATGGGAGAAATCGATGACCACATCGGCCTCGACATCAGGCTCGAAAAAAGCCCGGCGCGATGCCGTGCCGGCCAGCAGCAGATGCTCATCAGCGCCAATCAGATCGGCCAGCGCCCGGCCGGTGACGCCGCTGGCGCCGCTGAGAAGAATTTGCAGGCTCATGGGGCGCCAGCATAGCCCAGGCGGGCAAGGATCGCATCCGCCAATCAGCCTTGCCTCACAGTGCCACGCCTACAGTCCCATCCGATCAAAGAAGCTGCGGACCTTGTCGGTCCAGCCGCTGGACTGGGGGTTATGGGTGCCGGCTTCGCCGAAGGACTCCTGAAACTCGCGCAGCAATTCCTTCTGGCGACGGGTCAGATTGACCGGGGTTTCGACCACCACCCGACAGAGCAAATCGCCGGCCGAGTGGCTGCGCACCGACTGCACGCCCTTGCCTCGCAGCCGGAACAGCTTCCCGGACTGGGTTTCCGGCGGAATCTTGAGGACGACCGAGCCATCGAGCGTAGGGACCTTCAGATCGCCGCCCAGGGCAGCCGACGTGATGGTGATCGGGACTTCGCAAAACAGATCATCGCCATCGCGCTGGAACAAGCTGTGTTCACGGACCTGGATGTCCACGTACAGATCGCCGGCCGGGCCGCCCTGAACGCCGGCCGCACCCTCGCCGCCCAGCCGAATCCGGTCGCCGCTGTCGACACCAGCCGGAATCTTGACCTGCAGCGTCCGGGTTTCCCGAATCTGACCACTGCCGTTGCAGCTGTCGCAGGGGTCTCGAATCACCTGGCCGCTGCCGCCGCAGCTCGGGCAGGTCTGCTGGACCGAGAAGATGCCCTGCTGCATCCGCACCTGTCCCTGGCCGCCGCAAGTCGAGCAGACATCCAACTTGCCGCTTTTCGAGCCAGTGCCGTTGCAACTGGTGCAGCGCCCAACGGTGGGAATTCGAATCTCCTTTTCGACCCCGGCAACCGCTTCTTCCAGCTCCAGCTCCAGGGTGTAGCCCAGGTCTTGACCGCGCCGGGAAGCGGTGCGCTGGCGACGCCGACCGCCGCCGAAGATGTCGCCGAAAATATCGCCGAAGATATCGTTGATATCACCAAAGCCGGCACCGGCACCACCGCCGCCCGCCGCACCGTTGACACCGGCATGGCCAAAGCGGTCATAGGCCGCGCGCTTCTGGTCGTCCTTGAGAACTTCGTAGGCCTTCTGGACGTCCTTGAACCGCTCCTGCGCGTCCCGATCGTCGGGGTTGCGGTCCGGGTGATACTTCATCGCCAGGCGGCGATAGGCCTTCTTCAGCTCATCGGCGCTGGCGCCACGATCAACGCCAAGGGTTTCGTAATAGTCTGCCGCCATCCTCAAACCTTTTCCAGGACGTTCTCAAGCACCGCCGGCCCGACTCCAAACGCAGTCGACGGCCGAAGCCGTCGAGCTGCTGGTACACGAGCGAAAGGCGTCAATCTCGCCAATCCTTACTTGCGTTCGTCGTCGACTTCGGTGAACTCCGCATCGACAACATCGTCGGCCGGTCTTGCCGCATCGTCCGCGCCAGCCTCACCGGCAGCGCCCTGCTGCTGAGCGGCCCGGCTGTAGAGCTCGGCGCCCGCCTGTTGCAGTTCATTGACCGCGGCGTCGATGGCCGCCTTGTCATCACCCTTGATCGCCTCGTCGACCTTGGCCAGGGCATCCTCGATGCGCTGGCGCAGACCGGCATCGAGTCCTTCGCCATGTTCATTGAGGCTGCTGCGGGTGGCATGGGCGATGCCGTCGGCCGAGTTGCGCGCCGTCACCAGCTCGTGGAAGCGCTTGTCTTCCTCGCGGTGGGCTTCGGCGTCACGCACCATTTTCTCGATTTCTTCCTCGCTCAGGCCCGAACCCGCCTTGATCTCGATGCGCTGTTCGCGGCCGGTGGCCTTGTCCTTGGCCGACACGTGCAGAATGCCGTTGGCGTCGATGTCGAAGGTGACCTCGATCTGCGGCATGCCGCGCGGGGCTGCCGGAATGCCGGTCAGGTCGAAGCGGGCCAGCGATTTGTTGGCCGAGGCCATCTCGCGCTCGCCCTGCAGCACATGCACAGTGACCGCGCCCTGATTGTCCTCGGCGGTCGAGAACACCTGCGAGGCCTTGGTCGGAATCGTGGTGTTCTTCTCGATCAGCTTGGTGAACACACCGCCCAGTGTCTCGATACCCAGAGACAGCGGCGTCACGTCGAGCAGCAGCACGTCCTTGACGTCACCGGCCAGCACGCCGCCCTGGATCGCGGCACCTACAGCCACCGCTTCGTCCGGATTGACGTCCTTGCGCGGCTCCTTGCCGAAGAAGTCGGCAACGGCCTGCTGCACCGCCGGCATCCGCGTCTGGCCGCCGACCAGGATCACCTCCTGGATTTCAGAGACCTTCAGGCCTGCATCCTTGATCGCCGTGCGGCAGGGCTCGATCGAACGCTTGATCAGGTCCTCGACCAGCGACTCGAGCTTGGACCGCGTCACCTTGATGTTCAAATGCTTCGGCCCGGAGGCATCGGCCGTGATGTACGGCAGGTTCACCTCGGTCTGCTGGGCTGAGGACAGCTCGATCTTGGCCCGCTCGGCCGCTTCCCGCAGGCGCTGCAGCGCCAGCGGATCATTCTTGAGATCGACCCCCTGATCCTTCTTGAACTCGGTGGCCAGGTAATCGATCAGCCGCATGTCAAAGTCTTCGCCACCAAGGAAGGTATCACCGTTGGTAGCCAGCACTTCAAACTGCTTCTCACCATCGACATCAGCGATTTCGATGATCGAAATATCGAAGGTACCGCCGCCGAGGTCGTAGACGGCAATCTTGCGATCACCGCCCTTTTTGTCCAGGCCATAGGCCAGCGCGGCCGCAGTCGGCTCGTTGATGATTCGGCGCACGTTCAGGCCGGCGATCTTGCCGGCGTCCTTGGTCGCCTGGCGCTGGGAATCGTTGAAGTAGGCCGGCACGGTGATCACCGCTTCGGTCACGGCCTCACCGAGATAGTCCTCGGCGGTCTTCTTCATCTTCATCAGCACGCGCGCCGAGATTTCCGGCGGCGCCATTTTCTTGCCGTCGACCTCAACCCAGGCGTCGCCGTTGTCGGCGGCCACGATGCGATAGGGCACCAGGCCCTTGTCCTTCTGCACCACGTCCTCGGAAAACTTGCGCCCGATCAGACGCTTGACCGCGTACAGCGTGCGTTCGGGGTTGGTCACGGCCTGGCGCTTGGCCGGCTGCCCGACCAGCACTTCGCCGTCCTTGGTGAAGGCCACGGTAGACGGGGTGGTCCGATCACCCTCGGCGTTCTCGATCACCCGCGCCTTGCCACCTTCCATGATGGCGACGCAGGAATTCGTCGTACCCAGGTCAATGCCGATAATCTTGCTCATGGCTGTCCCTATCCTCTGTCTGATTCCTGATGCGCCGCTCAGCGGCGGCCGAATGTCGAATTAGTGGGGTTGTGACCGGCGTATTTCAATCACCCGGCGCGGGAGACAATGACGCGCGCCGGCCGAACCAGGCGCTCATGCAGGCGATAACCACGCTGCAGCACCATCAGCACGGTGTCCGGCTCGTGCTCGGCGCTGGGCTGCAGGCTCATCGCCTCGTGCCACTGGGGATCGAAGGGCTCGCCAAGCGGGTCGAGAATATCGAGACCGTGCCGGGCCAGGGTGTCGACCAGCAGCTTGCGGGTCAGCTTCAGGCCCTCGGCATCGCCGCTGGCGTTTTCCAGGCCCTGGTCCAGAGTGTCGATCACCGGCACCAGATCCTTCAGCAAGCCTTCAACGGCAAACTTGCGCGACTTTTCCAGCTCGCGCTCAGCACGCTTCTGCAGATTGTCCATCTCGGCCCGCGTCCGCAGCAGCGCGTCCTTGAGCATCGCGACCTCCTCGGCCAACGGCGCCTGGTCGATTTGCGCGATATCGGCATCGTCCGGCACTTCCGAGTGCGGCTGGTCGCCTTCATGGGTCTCGATGGCGACATGATCGTCCGGGGCATCCGGACGCGAAGAATCCTGATGTTCTGCCATGGCGATCGTTCCGTAAGCGTCAATTGGGTCTGTGGGAAAGTGGGGTTTGCCCGTTCCGAATACAACTGCTAAAAACACCCCGGGCCGCGGTTTCCGATACACTGCCGACCCGGTCCCGGCAAACCCAATGCCCGATGCTGCGCGCCCTTTCCATTCGCCATTTCGCCATCATCGACAGCCTGGCGCTGGAGTTCGAGCCGGGCTTTTCTGCCATCACCGGCGAAACCGGTGCCGGCAAGTCCATTCTGATTGACGCGCTCGGGCTGCTGCTGGGCGACCGCGCCGACAGCGCCTTGATTGCGCCCGGACGCGACCAGGCTGAACTGTCGGCGGAATTCGACCTCAGCCAGGCCGACGAGGCCCTTGCCTGGCTGGAAGAGCAGGCCATGGCCGATGACCAGGGGCTGATCCTCCGCCGTGTGCTGTCCAGCCAGGGCCAGTCGCGCGCCTGGATCAATGGCCGCACGGCCACCGTCGGCCAGCTCGCCGAGCTGGGCGGCATGCTGGTCGAAATTCATGGCCAGCACGAGCACCAGCTGCTGGAGCGGTCGGACACCCAGCGGCGCCTGCTCGATCAGCAGCTCACGCCAGATCTGATTCGAGCCTGCCGCGACAGCTTCGAGCGCTGGCAACAGGCCCACCAGGCGCTGACCGACTTTGAAGCGGAGTCCGGCGACCCGGCTCAGATCGAGCTGCTGCGATTTCAGTGCCGGGAGCTGGAGCAGCTGGCGCTGGCCAGCGGCGAGTACGAAGGACTGGAGCAGGCGCAGGAGCGACTCGCCCGCAGCGATGAAATTCGCTCAGCCGTGGCCCTGGCGGCGACCGCGCTCGACCAGGACGGCGAGCCCAGCGTTCGCAGCCTGCTCCAGACTGCCATCGGCGCTCTGGAGCGATGTCAGGGCTTTGATCCCAAACTTGGCGAGATCGTCCGCCTGCTGAGCGATGCCCGAATCAGCATCGACGAAGCCATTGCCGAGCTGGAGCGCCAGGGCGACGACGAGGACGCCGACCCGGCCGAGCTCGACCGCATCAACCGGCGCCTGGAGAAAGCCCTGGACCTGGCCCGCAAGCATCGCGTTGCGCCCGCCGAGCTGCCAGCGCTGTTTGATCGTTTGGGCCAGCGCCTGGCCAGCCTGGACAACCAGGACGAGCAGCGGCAACGCCTGAAAACCGCCCTGGAACGCGCGAACACCGCCTGGGTGAAGTCGGCGACGGCACTGAGCGAGGCGCGCTCTCAGGCCGCCGAGTCCCTGTCCGCACGGGTCACCGCCCATCTGGCCGAGCTCGGCATGATCCATGCCCGCCTGCAGATCGAAGTCGCGGCGCAAGCCGATGCCGCGCCGTCTCGCCACGGTCGCGATCGGATCAGCATCCGCTTCAGCGCCAACCCCGGTCAGCCGCTGAAAGCCCTGAGCAAGGTCGCCTCAGGCGGCGAGCTGTCGCGGGTCAGCCTGGCCCTGATGATCGCGGCCCGACCGCAGCGAGGCCCTTCCGTGCGCGTGTTCGATGAAGTCGACGCCGGCATCGGTGGCGAAACGGCGCACGTCGTCGGCCGTTTCCTGCGCCAGGCGGCGGCCGGCGACGAGCGCGGCGGCCAGGCTTTTTGCGTCACCCATCTGGCCCAGGTCGCCGCCTGCGCTGATCACCAGTTTCAGGTCCGCAAGCAGGCTGGCAGCGACAGCCTCGCACTGGCCGTCGAGGCCCTGGACTCGGCCGCCCGCGAACGAGAGATCGCGCGAATGCTCGGCAACGCCGACTCTGAGCGCTCACTGGCCCATGCCCGGGAAATGCTTGGGCAGGCGGTGAGAGGTGAGAGGTGAGAGGTGAGAGGTGAGAGGTGAAGGCGCTCAAGCATTCATTTTCCTGATTAGCGTCGTCTCTCCGTAGACTCTGGCAACACCCTGAAGAGTCGCCGCCGAGAGCCGTTCTGGGCTGGAGAATTTCGCTGAAGGCTTCACCAGGCGTCGAACCGAAGCGGAATTCACCGCCCGAGAATGGCGTCCCGACATGATCGGGGCCGATTGCCAAGACGCGACGCCAATCAGGGTCAACTATGCCGCTCAGCGTCTCCGCGAGAGGCGCCCTGGCTGTTGTCAGCGCTTGCTGTTGCGGGGACGGACGTAAATGACCAGGGAGTGGTCGACGATGTCGTAGCCGTGCTCGTGGGCGATCTGCTCTTGGCGCTTCTCGATTGCCTCGTCGAAAAACTCGATCACCTCGCCAGTTTCCAGGCAGACCATGTGGTCGTGGTGCTCACCTTCGTCCAGTTCGTAGCAGGCCTGGGCAGGCCTCCCGGTCCCGTCATCGAACAAGTGCTTGCGCACCAGCTGGGCCGACTCGAACTGGCTCAGCACCCGATAGACCGTGGCCAGGCCGATATCCTCGCCCTGCTCCATCAGCGCCCGATAGATGTCGTCGGCCGTCATGTGCTTCTGCTCTGCCTGCTCCAGCAGGCGAAGGATCTGCAGACGCGGGTGGGTAACCTTCAGGCCAGCCTTGCGCAGTTCGGTGGTTTCCTCGGACATGCTGTCGACTCGTGTGGGTCAGGCCGGCAAACGGCCCCGATATTGTATCATTGGCCTTCCCTGACAAATTTTGCAGGAACGCCCATCAACATGCGTCTTTTCTTAAGCGCCCTGCTGGCGCTCGCCCTGGCTGCTTGCGGCCTGGTCTACAAGCAGGACATCCAGCAAGGCAATGTCCTCGACGACGACGATGTCGCCCAGCTCGAGGTCGGCATGACCAAGCGCCAGGTGCAGGTGCTGCTCGGCTCACCGTCCGTTCAAAGCCCATTCCACGCCGACCGCTGGGACTATGTCAATACTTTTGCCCGACGCGGCGGCACACCGGTCAAGCGAGTCCTGACCTTGCGCTTTCAGAATGACCGCCTGGTGTCTGTCGAGGGCAGCTACCTTGATCAGGACTCGGTGGCCGCCCAGGCGCTGCGGGAGTTGCAAGGGCAGCGCGAAGCGCCACCCATCCAGGATCTCGACAGCGTCCAGCGCGACCCATAGCGCTGTCCGCAGGCTCAGCTGCCGCGGCCGCGACGCTCCAGTTCCGCCAGCTGCCTGCGAATCTCCTTGGGATCGGCCGTGAGCGGCCGATAAAGCTCGACCCGATCACCGTCCTCGAGGCGGCGATCGAGCCCGCACTGGCGACCGAACACGCCGACCCGCTCTACATCCAGCGGGAACTCGGGCCAACGCACCGGAATCGCCGAGGCGGCGATCGCGTCGGCGACGGTCGCGCCGCCAGGCAGTTCCAGCTCGATCAGCAGCTGACGGCCCGGCAATGCGGCCGCCAGCTCGATCCGAATTCGATCAGCCATGGATCTGATCGGCGCGTCGGCAGAAATCGTCGACCATCCGGTCGGCGACCTTGCCAAACCCGCGCCTAAACGGCAGCAGCAGCAGGGAATTCGGTAGCTCGAAACTGAGATCGAGACTGACCCGCGTGCCCAGATCACCAATCGCCTGGAACCGCCAGCCGCCAGTCAACTGCTCGAAAGAACCGCTGACCAGACGCATATCCAGCGCTTCAGGGCAGCGCAATCGATTTTCAGTGGTGAACCGCTGGCGAATGCCGGCGATGCGTACCGACAGCGAGGCCAGCTGGCGCTCCGCGTCGCGCTCGTACTCCTCGGCCGCTTCGACCCAGGGCAGAAACTCCGGATAGCGGCAAACGTCGCAGACCAGCTCAAACATCTGCTGGGGCGAATGGCTGACCAGCGCGGAGCGACTGATTCGGGTCATTCTCGGGGCTGCCGACGGTTGTTTGAGAATTGAATTCAAGAGCCCACGCTAGCCCGAACCATTGATGAATTCGCGCGAAGATCGCGCAGGCGCTTGTTCGCACGTTGGATTTTCCGATCGAGCGCCGTATCGGGCGATAGGGCTGGCTGAGGAGAATCCGCTGTACGGACAATGGACTAGCGAGGGCGCGCGCTGTTTCATGAACTACCCGGGGCTGGTGATTCTGAGGCCTTGAAATTATAGACCAGCGCCTGCGAGCACCTGGCGAAATGCTCGCGGACCAGCCCAGGCCGCCTGTCAGAGCCGTTTGGGGGCTGACGCCCGCGCCGCGCCCGCGACCGCCGCACTGCGCTATCATGGCTGGCCCTTCCGTCAGGCGCTCCCGCGTTGCCATGGCCAAAGCCAGTTCATCCACTATCGCCGTCAACAAGCGCGCTCGCTTCGAGTTCCATCTCGACGAGCGTCTGGAGGCGGGGATTGCGCTGGAAGGCTGGGAAGTCAAGGCCTTGCGCGCCGGCAAGATCCAGTTCGGCGAGAGCTACGTGCTGCTCAAGAACGGCGAGGCTTTCCTGTTCGGCTGCCTGATCACACCCTTGACCTCAGCTTCCACGCATGTTCGTCCCGATCCCATGCGCAACCGCCGCCTGCTGCTGCACCGGCGCGAGCTGGATCGCCTGATCGGTCTGGTCGAGCGCAAGGGCCACACCCTGGTGCCCACCGCCATGTACTGGTCGAAGGGCAAGGTCAAGGTCGAGATCGCCCTGGCCCGGGGCAAGCAGACTCACGACAAGCGACAGACCGAGAAAGATCGCGACTGGGCGCGCCAGAAGGGTCGGTTGATGAAAGCCGGCTGAGTTGACTTCAGCCTGATCCGATCATTTCCCGCCAGCGGTGCAAGGCGCCGAGCCGGTCGAACTGGCCCGGCGCCCCAGTGACCGGCTACAGATCGGCAGGCCGCCCCAGATCACCCTTGCTGAAATCGCAAACCCCATCCGGGAAAATGCGCGCCAGCAGCGCCAGCTCCGACTCGGTAAAGACCACGTCGCCGTAGGTGCCGTCGTCAAGCGCATCCTCCAGCGGCTTCAAGTGACACTTGAAAATATCACCCGTGATCGGGCCGCCAGCCTCGATTCGGGAGGTGGTGTACACCGGGAAAGCCTCGGCGCACGGCCCCAGCTCGGTGCCATCGAGAATGCCCGACCAGACGTCCGCGCCAGCCGCGATAACCTGGCCGTCGAAGCTGAAGCACGCGTCCACCGCATCGCCCGGCCGATTGGCCGCGACACCGGCCTCCGGATCGGCGAGCAGATTCTGCATCCACTCGTCCATGGTCGTCAGCGCGGTCACGGTGAAATTGAACTGGACCATCGGAAACGGCGGACCGTCGCCAATCCCGGCAAACCAGACCACATGGTGGTCGGCATGGCCCATCTGATTGACGATGCGCTGCCGAACCGCGAAGGACTGATGCGAGTTGTGCATGTCCAGAATCGGCTCCATCCACGGCCGGATGTCCAGTACCGGCATGTCGATCTGGCCGATGAAGACTTGACCGCGCTGATACAGGGCGGCAATCGCATCGAGATCGCCGACATGCCTCGGCGCCGGCTCATCGCCGCTGCTGAGCATGATATTGCGCCGACTCCAGGGATCGAAGTTGGCTGGCGTCGGATCGCCGAGGAAGGGAAAGCCCTCCTGCACGGCTTCGGCCGAAGGCTTCCAGCCGCCAACCTCGAAGTTCAGCTTGAGAAACTCTTCGGTGGTGATCTCGCCGTTGACCAGGGCGCGCAGGCCGTACTGGACACCGACATTGTCGACCGCCCGCCGGGCAAATCCATCGTCGCCCACACCGTAGATGTTGCGCAGGTCGTCCATGTGGGTCCATTCAATCGCCATGATGTCGCTGAGGGGCTCCCAGTGTTCGGCATTGCGTGCCTGACCGAACAGCGGGTTCAACGCCAGCGGCGACAGACCGCGCCAGGCCGGAACACATTCGGTCATCCCCGGCGCCGCCGCAAAGCCCAGCGCCGCCTGCGCCTGGGCAAAGGGATTGCCGAAAATGTCGGTGGCATTGAAGCCGACCAGACGGCTGCGCTCGCGGGTGGTCTGCCAACGCTCGTTGTCGCGGTCGGTGACGTCCATGAAGTGCTCAAGCAGCTCGCAATCACCGACGTGGATAGTCTGAGTCACCATGTCCGGATAAGTGACCTGGGGAATTGCCGCGTCGAGCAGGCCCGGATGATTCTGGCCGTAGACCAGCTGCTGGATGCCACCGCCGGAGCCACCCAGGCCGACCGTGTACAGCGGCTGACCGAAGCGCTTGATGAAGTGCTCCTTGGTCATCAACGCTGTCTCGCCGCCGACCTCGAGGTTGTAGTGTTCGCCGGTGCGGTTGCCGGTGGAATAGGCGATGGCATGGCCAAGACCCAGCACATCGACATCCATGGCGGCGCCGCGCGCCCAGCGCCCCTGGGTATGGCCGATACCGACGCCGCCCTGAAAGTGGTAGAGGAGACGGCCGTTCCAGCGGCTGGTATCGAACTCGGCGGCCTCAGAGCCAATCAGATTCGGATCCACCAGCATGGCGTAGCTGTAGATGAAGCGGTTGATAGTGCCGCGCTCGACCCGGACCACGAAATCCACCTCGTCACCGTCAATCGTGGTCGTGCGGGCGATATCGGTCGGCCTCGGGCCATCCATGGGCCAGGGCGCCCAGCCGCCGGCGGTCGTGCGGTACTCGTAAATGGTGAAGGCTTCGATCGAGCACTGATTGCTGTAGCCGACAATGTCACCGTCCGCATCACGGACCCGGAACCCCGGCGGCTCCAGCGTGTCCACCAGCGGCTGAATGCCGAACTCGCTGCTGACCGTGCAGACGAAGGGCTGCTGCTGCGGGCCGGAGAACATTGGGCCGGTGATGGGATGATTGATCAGATCGAGGCGTCCGTCCTGAACGACGCGGATGCCGCTGTCCAGCTGGATATGAAACAGCTCCAGGGTGTTGGCGCCCTCTTCCAGCCCAGCCACCAGCGCCTGCACCCGCTGACCCTCGCGCTGCGAGCGCAGCGGCTCCACCGGCTGTCCGTTCAGAAACATCAGCGTCCGCATATGCCCGCTCGGCAGTGCGTAGGCGATCAGCACATCGCCCCCGCTGACCTGATCGGGAAGGCTGGACAGCACTGCCAGCGAGCCGTCACCGTCTGTCGCCTGGCCCATGCTCATCGAATTCATCGCCGTCAACATCGGATGCGCCTCGAACGACGCATCTGCCAGCGCGCCAGACGCGGCAAGCGACAGCGCCAACGCCGCCAAAGTCAATTTGGGTTGGATCATGATTCACCTCTTTTTTTCTATAAACCGCTCAAAAAGACTGCTCATGGCGATTGGCCAGGCCCCCGCCGGATGATCGCGCTCGTCTACCCCGAAGCGCCCGACCACCGTAGCGGCCACCCTTCGCGACTGTCAAGACTGCTGCGGCCCGGCGACCTGCGCGGGCCGGTCAGCCCGATGGTGACAAGCGGGACGAATCGAGTACAGTGACGGCTGGTCAATCATCGACGGGGTCGGGCCGGACTCGTGCAGCTCAGCGCACTCAAGGTCAAGCACTTCCGGGGCGTTCGCAAAGCCGAGCTGAGCTTCAGCGAAACCAGCCTGCTGATCGGTGAGAACAACTGTGGCAAGACCAGTCTGCTCGATGCCATCAGCCTGGCGCTCAGTGTCAACGCCAGCCCCAAGCCCTTTTTCGAACGCCGCCACTTCTACTGGCCGGCCAACGGTGACCAGGGCAAGACCGAGGCGAAACACCAGCCCATTGCCATCGAGCTGGTCTTCGTCGAGAAACGGCCAGGCGAATGGCGCCGGGCCGAGACCGAACGCTTCGACGCCCTGGCCGGCGGCAGCGTCAAGCGGCCGCGCAGCCTGTCGCTTTGGCTGGAAGCCGATCCGCCGGGCGCCGGTGTCCAGCGCGTTCCCGCCCGCTGGCGCATCGGCCCGACAGCGCAGCCCGAAACCGCGGTGGCCGATGATGTCGAGCTGCTGGCCGAGCTGCGCCGCTTCAATCCGCTGATCGAACTGCGCGGCTGCCCATTGACGGCGAGCGCTGGCGGCAACGGCGGCCAGCAGGATACGAACCACCGTCATCAACACAGCCCGGCCGGCTCGGCCATCGACGGAGAGGCGAACGTCGACGCCCTGCATCGACGCGTGGAGCGCCATTTCCGTGAGCTGATCAGCGGGGGCACGCGCGACCGCGACGCGGACTTGCAGGCCGGCTTCGAAGCGGCCGAAGCCCTGCTGGAGCATCTGGGCATCCACCTCAGTCCCAGTGAAGGCCTCACCCAGGCCGCGATCAGTGAACTGCTGGGCGAATCCAGCCGGGTCATCCAACAGCAGCGCCAGACCTTGCCGACCTCATCCGTGCAGCGCATGGGCGTGCTGATCTTCACCGCTGTCGTGCTGCGCCACCTGCCGCTGAATGCCGATCGGGTGGCCTGGCCGATTCTCATCATCGAGGACCCCGAAGCCCATCTGCACCGCATGACCCTGGCGTCGCTATGGGGCCTTCTCGCCAGCGTAGACGCTCAGAAAATCATCACCAGCCAGTCACCAGCGCTGCTGTCCGGGGTGCCGCTGAGCAGCCTCAGGCGCCTCGTCCGGCACCACGGCGAGGTTCACCAGCGGCGGGTCAGAGACGGCGCTCTGGAGCCTGAGGATCAGCGCAAGATCGGCTACCACCTCCGCGCCCGGCGCGGCGACGCCATGTTCGCGCGGGCCTGGATTCTGGTCGAAGGAGAGACCGAGTTCTGGGTCGTCAACGAACTGGCCCGCCTGGCCGGGCATGATTTCGACCTGGAAGGCATCGCCTGCGTCGAGTTCGCCCAGTGCGGCCTGAGCCCATTGATCCGAATCGCACACGAGTTGGGCATCGAGTGGCATCTGCTCGCCGACGGCGATGTCGCCGGACGTCAGTATGTCGAACGCGCCCGCGCGCTCTGTCGGGCCAATGACGACCACGTCGAGCGGATTACCCGGCTGGCCGAAGGCGATCTCGAACAGTGCTTTTACCAGCACGGCTACGCCGAGGTCTTTCAGCGCCTGGCGGGTCGCCGCGGCGACCCGGGGCCGAACGTCAGCTCGCGCCAGATCATTCAGCAGGCTGTCGCCCGCCATGCCAAGCCGGACATCGCCCTGCAGCTGATGATGGCCGCCGGCGAGCGCGGCAGCCGCGCCCTGCCCCCACCGCTGGCCGAAATGATCGACCGGGTGGTCGATCTGGCGCGGCGCGCACCGGAGCGCCTCGCCAACAGCAGCGATACCGACAAAGGACGACGGACATGATCAGAATCCAACTCTGCGGTGCGGCTGGCGGCGTGACCGGGTCCGGCCAGCTGATCGATACGGGCCTGGCCCGCGTGTTGGTCGACTTCGGCATATTCCAGGACGGCCCGGATGCGCGCGGGCGCAGCCGCTCGTTGGGTCCGGTCAACCCGCGCCAGCTCAGCGCGGCCCTGCTCACCCATGCCCATATCGACCATTGCGGACGGATGCCGCTGCTGGTCGCCAACGGCTATCAGCACCGTCTCCATGCCACGCCGGCCACCCTTGAGCTGACCCGCCTGCTGCTCGACGACATGGCGCGGATCGAGAAGGAAGACCTGAAGCGGGTCAACCGTCAGCGCCAACGCGCCGGCGAGCCCGCCCTGGCGCCGCTGTTCACCCAGGCCCACGTCGAACATCTGATGCGCCGGGCCAATCCACTCCGCCTTGGCCGGTCAGAATCCGTCGCCCGCGGCGTCAGCGTCACCGCTCACGAGGCCGGCCACATCCTGGGTTCGGCCAGCCTCGCCCTGGACATCGAATCGGACGCGGGCCCCCGGCGAATCGTGTTCTCCGGCGACCTCGGCGCCCCGGCGGCGCCAATCCTGCGCGACCCGGACCCGCCGCAAGCGGCCGACATGGTCTTTCTCGAGTCCACCTACGGCGGCCGCCAGCGGCCCGACAGCCGCCAGACCGTGGAGCGTTTCAAGACCCTGATCGAGCAGGCCGTCAAGGACGGAGCGCGCGTCATCATCCCGGCCTTTGCCGTCGGCCGCACTCAGGTCATCCTGTACTACCTGGCCGAAGCCGTGCGCGAGGGCCGGCTGCCGGCGGACTTCCCGATCTACCTGGACAGCCCGATGGCAACCACGGCCACCGAAATCACCGGCCGCCATGTTGAGCTGTACGACGACCAGACCCGGGCCCTTTATGAAGCCCGGCGCATCCAGGCCGACCTGCGCGGCCTGCAGGTGACCGCTTCGGTCAACGAATCCATGGCCCTGAACTACGCCGACCATCCCTGCATCATCCTCAGCGCCTCGGGCATGTGCGAGGGCGGCCGTATCGTCCACCACCTCAAGCACAACCTCTGGCGCCCCAACGCCCGCGTCCTGCTGGTGGGCTACATGGCCCGCAACACCCTCGGCAGGCGTCTACTGGAGAAGCCCAGCCATGTCGACATTCTCGGCGAACGCATCGCCATCAACGCTGAAATCCACCACCTGGACGGCTTCTCCGCTCACGCGGATCACAACGAACTGCTCAACTGGCTGGCCCCCATGGCCGCCAACCGCCCCCGAATCATCCTTGTTCACGGCGAAGACGAGGCCCGCCAGGCCCTGGCCCAGGCCATCCGCGAGCGCTACCAGATCGAACCCGAACTCCCCACCGAACAAGACACCATCGAGCTGAAGTGAACCCCAACATCCGGCAAGCCTCTCCCCTCTCCCCTCTCCCCTCTCCCCACGGCGCAGGCGCGGCGCCGCGAGGGGGCGCGCGCGGGGAAGCGCACCTAGAGGGTAGCACGAAGGGAGTCGCGGG
>JBJHCC010000019.1:0-62670 GCA_050485825.1 Gammaproteobacteria bacterium | reverse complement strand
CATGACCTGTCCTCCTCGATAATGGCTCTGCGTTGAAGGTGTTAGTTTCCAACCCCGAAACGTAACCCACGTGGTCGAGGTTGGACAGGTCAATCCATAATGTCTAGGGAACTACGAGCGTAGCCTTCGATCGTCCATTGCTGCTGTCTGCCGGCGAGCCTGCCCGGGCGAGAATGTCATGAGCCGTCTGCGCGCCATCCTGCATGTCGACATGGACGCCTTCTATGCCAGCGTCGAGCAGCGCGATCGACCGGAGCTGCGCGGCCGCCCGGTCATGGTCGGTGGCGGCAGCGCGCGCGGCGTGGTGGCTGCGGCCAGCTATGAAGCGCGCCAGTTCGGGGTGAGGTCGGCCATGCCCGGCGCCCTGGCACGCCGACTGTGCCCGCAGGGGATTTTTGTACCGGCTCGTTTCGCGCGCTATCGCGAAGTATCGTCGGAGGTCTTTGCCATCTTTGCCGAGTACACCGATCGGGTGGAGGGGCTGAGTCTGGACGAAGCCTTTCTCGATGTCAGCGAGCAGCTGGACAGCAGCGAAGCGCTGCTGGCACTGGGGATGCGAATCAAGCGCCGGATCAGTCGCGAGGTTGGCCTGACTGCGTCGGTGGGCATGGCCCACAACAAGCTGCTGGCGAAGCTGGCCTCCGACTACGACAAGCCGGACGGCTTCGTGCACGTGCGCGCTGAAGAGGTTCGACGCTTTCTCGATCCGCTGCCGGTCCGGCGCCTGTGGGGCATCGGCCAGCGTACCAGCGCTCGTCTGCAGGAGGCCGGCCTCTATACCATCGGTCAGCTGCGGATCGCGCCGTTCAGCCTGCTGCAGGAACTGGTCGGGAACCAGGCCGAGTCCTTGGCTGCCCGCGCCGAAGGTATCGATGATCGAGCGGTCAAGGCCAGCCGCATCCGCCGCTCAATCAGCCAGGAAACCACCCTGGATCGCGACGAAACCGAGCTTGCGGCGCTGTTGGCGCTGCTGCGGGAACAGGCGGTTGAGCTGGCGGAGAGCCTCGCCCGGCGGGATCTGCATGCGCGAACGGTGGTGCTGAAACTGCGCTCGCGCGGATTTTCGACAATCACTCGGAGTCAGTCCCTGCCCGGATACACGCGCGAGGCCAGTGCCATCAGCGCGGTCGGAGAAGCCCTGCTGCGCGACTGGGCCGGCTGGCGGGCAGCCTTTGCCGTCCGGCTGATCGGGCTGGGCGTGGCGGGCCTGAAGCAACGGCCGGCCGACGACGAGCTCTATGTCCCAGTCCGGGACTGAATCGAAGCTGGTGTAAACGGCACAAAAACGACCACGGCCGCGGTCAGGCGGCCGTGGTCGGACAGCTTTGGCGGCTGAGTCAGTCGCTGGAGCTTTTCGGCTCGCCGAACTGGTCGCGAAGCTCACGGCGAAGGATCTTGCCGACATTGGTCTTCGGCAGCTCATCCACGAACTGAACGTACTTCGGCACCTTGTAGCCGGTCAGCTCCTTGCGGCAGTGCTCGCGCAGCTCATTGATCGTCAGGCTCGGGTCCTTGCGGACCACGACGACCTTGACCACTTCGCCCGACTTCTCGTCCGGTGCGCCGATCGCGCCGACTTCCAGCACCTTGTGATGAGCAGCGACCACATCCTCGATCTCGTTCGGATAGACATTGAAACCCGACACCAGAATCATGTCCTTCTTGCGATCGACGATGTAGAAGAAACCCTGCTCGTCCATCCTGGCCATGTCGCCCGTGCGCAGCCAGCCATCGGCGTCGAGCACCTTGGCGGTTTCTTCCGGACGATTCCAGTAGCCGCGCATGACCTGCGGCCCCTTGACGCAAAGCTCGCCGGTCTCGCCGGTCGGCAGCGGAACACCTTCGGTGTCAATGACCAGACACTCGGTCGAGGAGATCGGCAGGCCAATGGCGCCGTTATAGTCCTGCAGATCCATCGGGTTGATGCAGGCTGCCGGCGAGGTTTCCGTCAGCCCGTAGGCCTCGATCAAGGGCACGCCGGTGACCTGCTTCCAGCGGTCGGCCACGGCGCGCTGCACGGCCATGCCGCCGCCCAGCGTCATCCGCAGATTGGAGAAGTTCAGATCGGCAAAGCCGGGCGTATTGAGCAGGCCGTTGAACAGCGTGTTGACCCCGGTGATTGCGGTGAACCCGGATTTCGACAGCTCCTTGACGAAACCCGGCATGTCGCGCGGATTGGTGATCAACACATTGCGGCCACCGAACTTCAGAAAAACCAGGCAGTTCGCGGTCAAGGCAAAGATGTGATAAAGGGGCAGGGCGGTGATGATGGTTTCCTTGCCCACGCTGACCCGGTCGCCCAGCCAGGCCGAGGCCTGTTGCATGTTGGCCACCATGTTGCCGTGGGTCAGCATGGCGCCCTTGGAGACGCCCGTCGTGCCGCCAGTGTACTGCAGGAAGGCCAGGTCGTCGTGGCTCAGGGGCGCGGGCTTGAGGGTCTCGCCGGCACCCTGGCTGAGCACCTGGCGGAACGGGATGGCGCCTGGCAGGCTGAACTTCGGCACGGCTTTTTTCACATACCGGAGGACGAAGTTCATGATCAGGCCCTTGGGGAAGCCAACCATGTCTCCAATTGAGGTCAGGATCACATGCTCGACCTCGGTATCTTCAATCACGGCCTCAAGGACGTTGGCGAAGTTCTCGAGAATGATGATCGCTCGGGCGCCCGAATCCTTGAGCTGGTGCTTGAGTTCGCGGGCGGTGTAAAGCGGGTTGGTATTGACGACGACGAGCCCGGCGCGCAGCGCTCCGAACACTGCAATCGGATACTGCAGCACATTCGGCATCATGAGGGCGATGCGGTCGCCCGGCTTCAAGCCGAGGGCCTGCATGCGGGCACCGAAGGCGCGGCTGTACTCGTCCACCTGGCGGTAGCTCAGGGTGGCACCAAAGTTCACGTAGGCCACCTGATCCGCAAACTGCTTGCAGCTGGCTTCGATGACATCGACGATCGAACTGAACTCGGTCATGTCGATCTCGGCCGGAACATGAGCGGGATACTGGTCTAGCCACGGTTTCACGGACATGTTTGTCTACCCTTGTCTGGTTGGTTTATTGGCTTACTCGGTCAAGCTTGGCACAGCCGCCGGTCCGGCACAAGCGGGGTTCCGACCCCGGACGAGTGGCGACGGCAGCCTGATCCGGTAGCAGAAAGCCGAACAGGTTTGCCGCGCGGCGATAGCGCGTTTATCATCGCCGAAGACCATCATCGGCGTGTCTTGGAAATCATGGGCGAGCAGAACGTTCAGCAAATCAGCGACGAGCAAACCCGTCGAGCCTTCATGAAGGCACTGCTCGATGAAGTGCGGGCGCTCGAAGATATGCACGACCGCGGCATGTTCGAAGCCGGGGTCCGCAGAATCGGCGCCGAGCAGGAAATGTTCCTGGTCGATCGCGCGGCACGCCCGGCGCTGACGGCGATGCAAATTCTCGAGCGCATGGACGATCCGCGGTTTACCCACGAGCTCGGCCTGTTCAATCTGGAAGCCAATCTGTCACCGCTGGCGCTGGGCGGAGACTGCCTGCGCCGGCTGGAGGCCGAGGCCGATGAGATCATGGCCATTGCTCGGGCCAAGGCGGCCGAGGTCGGCAGCCGGGTGGCCCTGGTCGGCATTCTGCCGACCTTGACGCGGGATCATCTGAGTCTCGACGCGATGGTGCCGATGAAGCGCTATTTCGCCCTCAACGAGGCGCTGCTGCGGCTGCGCGGCAGCCATTTCCAGATCAACATCAAGGGCATCGACCAGCTCAATTTCAATCACGACAACCTGATGCTGGAGGCCTGCAATACCAGTTTCCAGATCCATTTCCAGGTCGGCGCGGAGGAGTTTGCTCACCTCTACAATATCGCCCAGGCGGTGACCGGCCCGTTGCTGGCCGCGGCGGTGAACTCGCCGATCCTGCTCGGCAAACGGCTCTGGCACGAAAGCCGGATCGCCGTTTTTGAGCACTCGATTGACGCCCGCTCGGAGGCGCATGCGGCGCGCGGCCACAAACCGCGGGTGCACTTTGGCGATCACTGGATCGAGGACTCGGTGATTGAAATCTTCAAGGAAGACATCGCCCGCTTCCGGGTCATTCTGACCACGGAATTCGAGGAGGACCCGATCGGCATGGTGGCTCGCGGCGACGTGCCCCGCCTCAACGCCCTGCGCTTGCACAATGGGACCGTGTACCGCTGGAATCGGGCCTGCTACGGTATCTCTGACAACGGTCAGCCGCACCTGCGGATCGAGAACCGGGTCATCCCCGCCGGGCCCACGGTGCGTGACGAGGTGGCCAATGCCGCCTTCTTCTTCGGCATGATGGCGCAGCTGTCCCGATCGGTCACCGACATCCGCGAGCAGCTCAACTTTGCCGACGTCAAGGCCAATTTCATGGCGGCAGCCCGGGAGGGCATTCGGGCTCAGCAGATCTGGTTCGACGAGCGGCAAATGACCGCCCAGGAGCTGATCCTGGAGGTGCTGCTGCCGATGGCTCGTCAGGGCCTGGAAACCTCCGGTATTGCCGAGGAAGACATCGAGACCTACCTGGGTACCCTGCAGAAGCGAGTCGAGCGCCGCCGCACCGGTGCCCGCTGGCACCTCGAGTCGCTGGAAAAGATGCGCGGCAAGGCCAGCCAGCACGAATGTCTGCGGGCGCTGACCAGCAGCATGATCGAGCAGCAGTCCAGTGGCCGGATCATTGCCGACTGGGAGCTGGCCGAGTTCTGCCCCTCGCAGGACTGGCGCGACAGCTACCGAACGGTCGGCCAGTTCATGGCCACCGACCTGTTCACCGTTCGTCCCGACGATATCGTTGATTTCGCCGCCAGCCTGATGGAATGGCGCTATGTTCGCCACGTGCCGGTGGAAGACGACTCCGGCCAGCTGCTCGGACTGGTCTCCCATCGCCAGCTGCTGCGGCTGATCGCGCGCGGCAACCGCGACGGACGCACGGTCACGGTGCGCGAGATCATGCGCCCGGATCCGGTTTCGGTCACCCAGGACACGACCACGGTCGAGGCGATTCGCCTGATGCGCGAGCATCGTCTCAGCTGCCTGCCGGTGGTTGAAGGCGGAAAACTGCTCGGCCTGGTCACCGAGTACGATCTGATCGTGGTCGCGGGGCGCCTGCTCGAAACCTACCTCGCCGCGGAATAAGTCGAGGTGGCGACGGTCGGCAGCGCGGGATTCAGGACATGGGCGCTGACCCTCGGCGCCCTGCTGCTGCTGAGCGGCTGCGGCGCCGCGCCGCCCGACGAGGAGCGGATCCGTCAGCGGATCCAGGATATGACGCAAGGCCTGGCAGATCGGGATACCCGGGCGGTGATGGCGCCGCTGGCCGATGATTTCGTCGGCGAGACCTGGAATCTGGATGAGCGGGCGGTGCGATTGATCCTGCAGCGCGAGATGCGGGCGCACGAGCGGCTGCGGGCGCATGTGCAGGACCTGTCGATCGAGCTCCACGGGGCCGGTCGTGCCAGTGCTGAATTTCGTGTCGTGCTGACCGGAGGCTCCGGCCTGATTCCGGCGCGCGGACGCCTGATGCAGGTGCGCACGGGCTGGCGTCTCGACGCTGATGAATGGATGCTGATTTCAGCCAGCTGGGATGATGTCATCGGTTTCTGATGGCGGGCCGGACAATGACGGCCTCAGCGGCTTGCTGGCGCCGATTCGGGCCTGGTTTCTGAGCCGTCATCCCCAGCCAACATCGGTACAGGTTCAAGCCTGGCCGGTGGTGGCCGCTGGCGAGCACGCCCTGATCAGTGCCGGTACCGGCAGCGGCAAATCACTGGCGGCCTGGCTACCCTTGATCGACCGTCTGCTGCGCCATCCCGGCCCCAGACGCACGCGGCTGCTTTACGTCTCGCCGCTGCGCGCCTTGTCGCGTGACATGGCCGCAAACCTGGTTGACTGTCTGGAGGGCCTGCTGCCGCTGCCCGGTCGTCCGGCAGTGACCGGTCTGAGCCTGGGCCTTCGCACCGGCGATACGGAGGCCAGCGAGCGCGCCCGCCAGCGCCGCTCGCCGCCGGATATTCTGCTGACTACGCCGGAGTCGCTGTTCGTGATGCTCGGCAGCGCTGGCGGCAGGCGCATGTTGTCCGCGATCGAGACGGTGATCGTCGATGAGGTGCATGCCCTGATCGACAGCAAGCGCGGCGCCCATCTGAGTCTGTCGCTGGAGCGGCTGGAGGCGCTGAGCGGTGGCCGTATTCAGCGCATTGGCATCTCCGCCACCGCAAGGCCCCTGCGGCTGGTGGCCAGCTGGCTGGTTGGCCAGGGCCGCGGCTGCAGGATCGTGGCTGCCGGACACCCACGGCCGCCTGAGATCAGCCTGGAACAGCCGGCCTGGCCGGCTGAGACAGATGCTGAGGCACTGCCCTGGCAGGCGCTGATCGCCAGGCTGGTCGAGCTTGCAGGCCAGCCCGGCACCATGCTGGTGTTCTGCAATAGTCGCTCGCTGGCCGAGCGTCTGGCCGCACTGCTGGCCGAGCATCTCAGCGCCGATGAGCTGGCCGTACACCACGGCAGTCTCGGCCAGGCGCGTCGCGAGGCGGTCGAAGCCGGCCTCAAGGCGGGCCAGATCCGGCTGGTGATCACCACCGCCTCGCTGGAGCTGGGTATCGATGTCGGAGCACTGGACCGGGTGTGTCAGATCGGCAGCCCGGGCGGAATCAACCGCTTGCTGCAGCGGGCGGGTCGCGCCCGTCACCGACCCGACAGTCGGCCGCGCCTGCATCTGTTTCCGCTGGGGCTGTCCGACTGGCTGGACGCCATCGCACTGGCGCGGGCTACCGCGGTCGGCCGTCTTGATCGGGTCGAGCCCTGCCGACAGCCGCGGGATGTTCTGGCGCAGCATCTCGTTGCGCTGGTGGCCAGCGGCCATCATCACATCGATGATCTACATCGTCTGATCCGTCGGGCCTGGCCGTGGCGGCGCTGTTCCAGGGCCGATCTGGAGCGCCTGATCGATATGTTGCACCAGGGCTACGTGCCCGGCCGCGAGACCGGCGCCGGGCCCATATTTCGTCGCGGCGACGACGCCGTCACCCTGGCTGAAGGCGCCGAACGGCGCTGTCTGATCAATGCCGGCTGCATACCCGACTGGTTCGATTACGAGGTTTTTGAACGCCACTCCGGCAAGCTGCTGGGTCGCCTGGATGAGGAGTTTGCGTTCGAGTCCTCGCCCGGTCAGACCATTCAGCTCGGCGGCCAGCACTGGCGGATCCTGCGCATCCAGACCGGGCGCGTCGAGGTCGAGGGCGTCGATACTCCGGCGCAGCAATTGCCGTTCTGGTTCGGCGACGGGCCCGGTCGCAGTCCGGCCCTGTCGGGGGCCGTTGCCGAGCTGATGATCCGGGCCGAGCAAGGCCAATGGCCGAGCCAGGCACTGCCGGCCAGGGCGCTGCGGACCAGCCTGACGATGCTGGCCTGCCTGCCCAATCGCAGCCGCATCGTGTTTGAACGATTCTTTGACCCCTCCGGTGACCAGCACCTCGTGGTCCACGCGCTGTTCGGGGCCCGCATCAACCGGGCCTGGGCGCTGGCCTTGCGCAAGCGATTCTGTCGAGGCTTCAATTTCGAGCTGCAGGCGGCGGCCACCGATAACGGTCTGCTGATCTCGCTGGGTGCGGTCCACAGCTTTGCCCTGGAGGAGGTGGTGCGATGGCTGAACAGCGCCTCGCTCCACGGGCTGCTGGTTCAGGCCCTGCTCGACACCCCGATCTTTCAGACTCGGTTACGCTGGTGCGCAGCGACTGCGCTGGCGATCAGCCGGCGCGACAGCCGCGGCCGGGTGCCGCCGCAGATCCAGCGCAGTCAGGTCGAGAACCTGATTGCCCGAATCTTTCCTGATCAACTGGCCTGCCTGGAGAATCTCAGCGGCGAGCGCCGCGTGCCCGATCATCCGCTGGTCAACCAGGCACTGGACGACTGTCTGCAAGGCTTTCTGGATGCCGCGGGCTTGCTGCGCTGCTACCGGGCCATAGAGGCGGGCCGGATCCAGGTCCACTGCGTCGATCACGCCGATCCCTCACCGCTGGCCGAAGCCCTGATTCGGGCGCCGCGTCACAGCTATCTGGATCCGGCCGCTGCCGAGGAACGGCGCACGCGGAACTTTGAGCCGCGGCCCATGGCAGCAGACCCCCATCCTCAGCGCGCGGCTCGGCCGACGGAGTTCGAGCAGCAGCTGCTGCTGGCCGGCTATCTGCCGGCGTCGAGCGCCGAGCGCAGCGGCGTCGCAGCCCGTTTCCAGGCCCTGCTCAGGCGCGGCGAGGCAGTGAGCGTGCGGCCAGGCCCTGGGCGCTGCTATTGGGCCCACGTCGAGCGCCTCAGCGAGCTCCTCGCGATCTGGCCGGAGGCACGAGTCAGTCCATTCATCAGCCAGGGCCTGCGGCCTGAGCGAAAGCTGGCCAGCGAGGAGGCGCTGTCGCGTCTGGTGCTGGGGCGAATTCGGCACACCGGCGGCCTGCGTCCTCGCGATCTGGTCGACGAAACCGGGCTCGAGCCGGCAACGGTGCGTCATGCCCTCGAATCGCTGCGTCAGGAAGGGCTGCTTCAAGCCGTCGGCGGCGACGAGGACAGCGTCTGGCGCGAGCGCCGAAAGCCGCTCGAAGTCACCGCCCGAAGCGGTTTCTGAGGCTCTGTTCGTCGCCACTGATCGGGCATCGCCAAGTCGACGACGGCCAGGTCCGGCCCACGAACAGGCTTGGAGGCCCCTTGCTGAATCTTCTGCATGACTCCACCAGTCCGCCACTCATTGGGTCAATTCAGCGAGTCGGAAAGCGCTCAGCGCCGCAGATGCCGGCGCCGATTGACCCATTCGGGCGCTGAACCGATAATCAAAACGGGGAGGAACGCGGATCGGACCAGGACCTGAGACCGGCATGGCGAACGGGGACCAAGGCTCGGATGAACGAAGGACGCCGCGGCAGGCCAGCGTTTATCGCTTCGGTAAATGCGAGTACGACGCCGCTGCCCGCTTGCTGAAGGTCGGCGGTGTTGACACGCCGGTTGAAGGGCGCGTGCTGGCGCTGCTCGATTGCCTGGTTCATCATCCCGGCCAGACCCTGACCAAGGAGGATTTGCTCGCCGCTGTCTGGCCGGGGCGCATCGTCGCCGAGGGCTCCCTGGCGAAAGCCGTGATGCGGCTGAGGCAAGTGCTGGGTGATGTCGACCAGCAGCTGATTCAGACGGTGCACGGCTACGGCTATCGACTGGCGGCAGCGGTCGAGGCTGGCGACGGTGCCGGGCCGGCCGGTTTTGTCCCGGTGGCGGACATGCGCTTGCCCGGCAGACCCAACTGGCGCCTGGTCAAGCCCCTGGATGGGCAGCTGCATGATCGGGTCTGGCAAGTCGAGCATGTCAAAACCCGAGATCTCAAGGTCGTCAAGTTCGCCCTCGATGGCGATGAGCTGGCCTCACTCAAGCGCGAAGTCACGCTTTATCGCTTGCTCAGCGACAGCCTGGGCGAGCGAGCTCCCGTGGTCCATCTGCTGGACTGGAACTTCGAAGAGCCACCGTTCTTTACCGAAAGCGAGTGGATTGAAGGCGGTGATCTGCGGGCCTGGATTGCCGGCCCGGCTACCCTGACGGAGCGGGTTGCAGTGATGGCCAGCTTGGCCGAGGCGGTGGCGGAGACCCACGCGCTGGGCATCATTCATCGCGACCTCAAGCCGGCCAATGTCCTGCTCCGACGGCTGCCGACAGCTGAGATCCGCGTTTGCCTGGCCGATTTCGGCATCAGCGCGATGGGACGCCCGGAGTCGCTGCGCAAACTTGGCATCACCAGAATGGGTTTCACCAGCACCCAATCAGCCGGCGACAGCAGCTCGGGTACGCCGCTGTATCTGGCGCCGGAAGTCCTGGCCGGCGCCGTGCCCAGCCAGCGCAGTGATCTCTACGCCCTTGGGGTGATCCTCTACCAGGCGATCGTCGGCGATCCGCTGCGGCCGCTTGCCCCCGGCTGGCGTCGCGAGGTGTCAGACCCGCTGCTGAGCGAAGATATCGCGCTGGCAGCCGATGTCGATCCTGCGCAACGACTGGGCGATGCCGGTGACTTGGCTCGGCGGCTGCGCGCCCTCGATGAGCGGCGAGCCGAACGGGCGGCCCGCGAGCTCGAGCAGGCGCAGGCCGCGCGCATGGCGACGCGATTGCAGCGCGTGCGCACCCATCGCAGCTGGCTTATGGCCTTGAGCCTGGTGTTTGCCCTCGGCGGTGCGCTGAGCCTGGCCCAGTACCGTCAGGCCAATGCGGAGCGGGCCGTTGCCGAGGCGGTCAACCAGTTTCTCAATCAGGACCTGCTCCGTGGCGGCGATCCCTATACCGCCGGCGAGCCTGATATCCGGGTCAGCGCCGTACTGGCTCGCGCCTCGGCCGAAGCCGACAATCGATTTCCTGGCCAGCCGGAGGTGGCCTGGGAAGTCCGATCGACCTTGGCTCAGGCATTTCTCGGTCTTGGTGACTACGATCGCGCCCTGGCTGAACTGGCGATGGCTGAAGCCTTGCCGCTGGCCGGCAGCAGCGGCCAGGCCGATCGCGCCGTACGGGTCGACCTGTTGCGCGCGGATGCCTTGTTCTCTCGCGGCGATTTCGATCAGGCCGAAACGCTGATGGCCAAGCTCCGCCCGCAGTTGCAGACGCGCTGGGGCGCCGGCGCGCCAGCAGTGCTGGAAGCAGTACTGATGGAGGCCAGCCACCATCGGCGCCGCCGCGATGCGGAGCGGGTTCTGGCCGATCTCGAAAGCTACTGGCCCGACTTCGAGGCCATCGCATCGCAGCGGCCAGATCTGTATCTTGAGGCCCGTTCGCTGCGCGGCGGTGCCCGGCAGATCGCCGGCCAGCTGGACCTGGCCGCGGTTGATCTTGTCGAGGCGCGTCAACGGGCCGAAGCGCTGTACGGACCGGAGGGCATCAGAACACTGACCATCCTGCAGTCGCAAGCGGTACTGGCGCGCGTCCAGGGCGAGCTTGATCAGGCTGAAGCGCTGATCAATCAGGTGGTGGAGGTTCGCTCGCGGCGTCTCGGTGAGGCCCAGCCAGAAACCCTTTCGGCGATCAATGAACTGGCCGTCATCCTTCAGGATCAGACGCGGCATGCCGAGGCGGCAGCGCTGCTGGAACAGGCGCTGGATCGCTATGTCGCCCTTTACGGCGAGGCGTTTCCCGCCAGCCGCGATGTACTGAACAATCTGGCCATGAGTCAGGTTGCACTGGATGATCTGGACTCGGCCGAGCGCAACTACCGCCGAGCATTGGCGATCGAGCAGCGCCTGCTTGGCCCGGATCATCTCGATGTGCTGATCCTGCAGCACAATCTGGCCGGCCTGCTGAGGCGACGGGACCGGATCGACCAGGCGGTCGACCTTCATCGCCTGACCATCGACGCCGCCGATCAGGCTCTGGACGACGCACGGATGGAGCCGGGCCTGTTCAGGGTGGGCCTGGCCCATACGCTCAGGGCGGCGGCGCGCTGGGATGAGGCCGATCGGCAATATCTGGATGCCCGCGAGCGCCTGGCGCGGGCCCTGGGGCCGGAACATCCGCGAGTGCTGCGCATTGACGGCATGCGCCAGGAGATGGCGCTGGAGCGCGGAACAAGCGAGCCGGAGTTTCCCTGAGCCTGGCGGCAGATGGCCCGCGCACCAGCGCTTCGACGCGACCCGCGTGGCGCGTTCGGGCGTTTCGCGATCAGTGCTCGGTAGAGGCTTCCTGAGCAGCCCCGACCTGGCCGTTTCGCGACAGCGCCAAGGCCAGCCAACGGGTTGTGTCGAAGTGATAGAGGACAATCATCAGAATGACGGTGATCGGCACACACAGAAACATGCCCGGAATGCCCCAGATCGAGCCCCAGACCACCAGCGACAGCAACACCACCAACGGCGAAATATTGAGCGAATTGCTCATCAGGTTCGGCTCCAGAAAGTTGCCGACGACCATCTGGGTCGCGCCGACGCCGATCACAATGATCAGGAATGGCGTCAGCGTATCGAACTGGATCAGAGCGAGCAGCGCAGGCAGTACGGTCGCGACCAGCGAGCCGATATTCGGGATGAAGTTGAGCACGAAAATCAGGATGGCCCAGAAGCCCGCAAAATCCAGGCCGACCGCGCTCATGATGCCCCAGGAGACCAGGCCGGTCAGGGCGCTCACCAGGGTCTTCATGCCGACATAGATGGAGACATCACGATCAATGTCACTGAGCATCGCCATGACTTTGCCGCGCTGGCGCGAGTCCGGAAAGATCGCGCCGAGCTTGGCCTGAAAGAAGCGCTGCTCCAGGAACAGGAACAGCAGATAGACCAGAATCAGGCCGATATTCCCCAGCAGACCTGCCAGTGCGGCGGCCAGCCCGCGCAGAAAACTGCCCAGATTGACTTCGCGAACCAGCGCGGCGAGGGCAGGGGGCTCCTCAATCCCGAATCGTCCGAAAGTCTCGGCAATCAGGCGATTGATGTTGTTCTGATACGCTGGCGCGGCTTCGATGACCTGATTGACATTGCTGGTCAGCATCCGGGCAAAAAGCCAGATCGCGAGAACCACAATCCCACCCGCCACGATGAACTGCAGCGCAGCGGGAAGCTGACGCCCGCCGAGCTTCAACTGCTCCAGCAGACGGGCGAGCAGGTTGACCAGGTACCAGATGAATACGGCCAGCACCAGCGGGATCAACAGATCCCGCGCGATGATCAGCACATAGACGCTCAGGAAAACGATCAGCAACCACAGCGCAGCGGTCAGCAGCCTGGGGTTTGTCGTCTGCATCGCGGCGCCTTGATCCTGAAGCCGGGAGAGGCTGCCCTCAGATCACGTACACGAAAATGAACAGCCCGAGCCAGACCACGTCGACAAAGTGCCAGTACCAGGCTGCAGCCTCGAAACCGAAGTGATTCTTCTTGCTGAAATGGCCGACGGCACAGCGGATCGTGATCACGATCAGCATCAAGGTCCCGATGATCACATGCAGGCCATGGAATCCGGTCAGCATGAAGAAGGTCGAGCCGTAGATGCCCGAGCCGAGGGTGAGGCCCAGGTCGCGATAGGCATGAAGGTACTCATAGCCCTGAATGAACAGGAACACGCAGGCCAGCACGATGGTCGCGATCATCCAGCCAATCAGGGCGCCGCGCTGGTGTTTCTTCAGGGCCCAGTGCGCCATCGTGATGGTGACGCCGGAGGTCAGCAGGATCAAGGTGTTGACCAGCGGCAGGCCGAAGGCCGGGATGGTCTGGAATTCGCCGCCGAGCTGGGCCGGCCCATGGGTCGGCCATGCGGCCTCGAAGCCGGGATAGAGCAGCGCATTGGTCATGGCGCCGGTGCCCTCGCCGCCGATCCAGGGAACTGACAGGACACGGGCGTAGAACAATGCACCGAAGAACGCAGCGAAGAACATGATCTCGGAGAATATGAACCAGATCATGCCGTGGCGGAAGGAAGTGTCGACTGCGCTGTTGTACAGGCCGCCCTCGGACTCGCGAATAACCTCGGAAAACCAGCCAAACATCATCCAGATGATGATCGCAGCGCCGATGGCGAACAGCCAGGGACCGGTCGCGCCCTGATTCAGCCAGTTGGCCGCGCCGACCATGAAGATGAACAGGCCGACCGAGCCGACGATGGGCCACTTGGCGGTGTGCGGAACGTAGTAGCTGCCTTGTGCCATGGCAATGAGGACTCCCTGAAAGACTAGTTCAGCGATGCCACGATCGCCGTGGCATCGTCGTTCTTGTAAATGATATAGGACAAGGTGACCAGGTCGACCCTGGCCGGCAGATTGGGATCAACCATGAAGCGTACCGGCATGTCACGCGATTCGCCGGCTGCCAACAGTTGCTCGGTGAAGCAGAAGCACTCGGTCTTGTTGAAAAACAGCGAGGCTCGACCGGGCGCCACGCTGGGCACGGCCTGGGCAACAATCGGACGATCCGAGCGATTGTAGGCAATGTAGCTGGTTTCATAGAGCTTGCCCGGATGCACATCCATGAAGCGCTCGGTCGGTTCAAAGCGCCAGGGCAGCGATGAATTGACATTGGCGTCGAAGTGCACGCGCACGGTACGCGAGTAGTCGACCTCGCTGCTCAGCGACTCAACCGACATCGCCCCGCCGGTGCGTCCGCCAATGCCGGTGATCTCGCAGAACTTGTCATAGAGCGGGACCAGCAGGTAGCCGAAACCGAACATGGCCAGCGCGAGCAGAGCGAGGCTGCCCGCCGTCTTGCTGATGCTCGTTCCGGAAATAGTGCTCATATTCATGCCATGAAATGATTGAATACAGCCCGGCCAATGAAGGCAAGGTAGATCAACAGGACCACGGCCGCCAGAATCAGCGCTGTTCTGACTGCGCCGCGCCGTCGCGGCGAACCGCGCCGACTGCTAGTGCTAGGATCCGGTTTCACCGAGGCGTTCAGCTCAGATCGTCCTTGTGCACAGCCACGCTGTCGTCAACCAGCGGAGGCGTATCAAAGGTGTGCAGCGGAGCCGGTGAGGGTACCGTCCACTCCAGACCGCGCGCCCCTTCCCAAACCTGCGCACTGGCCTTTTCACCGCCCCGCACGCACTTCCAGATGATGTAGGCGAACAGCAGCTGTCCGAAACCGAACATGAAGCCGCCGATCGAAGAGATCTGATTGAATTCGGTGAACTGTACGGCATAGTCAGGAATCCGCCGCGGCATGCCGGCCAGGCCCAGGTAATGCTGGGGGAAGAACAACACGTTGACCCAGATCGTCGACCACCAGAAGTGGAACTTGCCGAGACGCTCGTCATACATGTAGCCGGTCCACTTCGGTAGCCAGTAGTAGACGCCGGCCATGATGGCGAAGACCGCGCCGGTCACCAGGACATAGTGGAAATGGGCGACAACGAAATAGCTGTCGTGGTACTGGAAGTCGGCCGGTACGATGGCCAGCATCAGGCCGGACAAGCCGCCGATGGTGAACAACACGACAAAGCCCAGAGCAAACAGCATCGGCGTCTCGAAGCTCATCGAACCGCGCCACATGGTGGCGATCCAGTTGAAGATCTTCACCCCTGTCGGCACGGCAATGATCATCGTGGCGTACATGAAAAACAGCATCGCGCCAAGTGGCATGCCCACGGTGAACATGTGGTGGGCCCAGACGATGAAAGACAGGAAGGCGATCGAGGCGGTGGCGTACACCATCGAGGTGTAGCCGAACAGCGGCTTGCGCGAGAAGGTCGGAATGATCTCCGAGACAATGCCGAAGGCCGGCAGGATCATGATGTAGACCTCGGGATGCCCGAAGAACCAGAAGATGTGCTGGTACAGCACCGGGTCACCGCCACCGGCGGCATTGAAGAAGCTGGTGCCGAAAAAGCGATCGGTCAGCAGCATGGTCACGGCGCCGGCCAGTACCGGCATCACGGCAATCAGGAGGAAGGCCGTGATCAGCCAGGTCCAGACGAACAGCGGCATCCGGAGCAGGGTCATGCCCGGCGCACGCATGTTGAGGATGGTCGCGATGATGTTGATCGCGCCCATGATCGAAGAAATCCCCATCAGGTGGATAGCCAGGATCACGAACGCCAGGCTGTTACCACCTTGCAGCGACAGGGGCGGATACAGGGTCCATCCCGAGGCAGGCGCGCCCGACGGCATGAACAGCGTGGCCAGCAGCAGGGTGAAGGCGAACGGCAGGATCCAGAAGGACCAGTTGTTCATCCGCGGCAGCGCCATGTCCGGCGCGCCGATCATCAGCGGCACCATCCAGTTCGCCAGGCCGACGAAAGCGGGCATCACCGCGCCGAAAATCATCACCAGCGCATGCATGGTGGTCATCTGGTTGAAAAATTCCGGATTGACCAGCTGCAGGCCCGGTGCAAACAGCTCTGCACGAATGACCAGGGCCATGGCCCCGCCGATCAGGAACATGACCAGCGAGAACACCAGATAGAGGGTTCCGATTTCCTTGTGGTTGGTGCTGAAGATCCAGCGCGCCAGCCCGGTATGCTGCGGGGCGTGATGGTCGTCGTGATGCGCCGTAGTGTCGTGACTCATGATGACTTTGTCCTTCCTGCTTGATCCGTGGTGGTGCCGTCAGCGCTTGGCCGATCAGCCCTGATTCAGTTCGGCGATGGTGGCCGGCTGAATCACCTCGCCTTCTTCCTCGCTCCAGGCGTTACGCGCGTAGGTCAGCGCTGCGGCGATGTCATGCGCCTGCAGACGACTGCCGAAGGCGGCCATGGCGGTGCCCTCCCGACCATTCAGAACCACATCGAGATGGGCGGCCAGCTCGCCGGTAGGGACGCCGTTGCGGGCCAGCGCCGGAAACGCCGGCTCCAGGCCGGAACCGTCGGCCTGATGGCAGGCGGCGCACTGGGCCTGATAGATGTTGGCACCGTGGTTCATGAGCTCCGCGCGGCTCCACAGCCGCGCCGAATCGTGTGCGGTGGCGGCCATTTGCTGGCGCTGCTCCGCTACCCAGGCCTCATAAGCTTCGCGCGAGACTGCTTCGACCACGATCGGCATGAAGCCGTGATCAGCGCCGCACAGCTCGGCGCACTGACCACGATAAATGCCTTCTTCCATGATGTAGGTCCAGGCTTCGTTGACCATTCCCGGGATGGCGTCGCGCTTGAAACCCAGCTCGGGCACCCACCAGGAGTGAATGACGTCATCGGCGGTCAGCAGCAGCCGGATGCGGGTGTTGACCGGCACCACCATGCGGTTGTCGACTTCCAGCAGATAGTTCTCAACGTCGCGCGGATTGATGCCGGAGCCGATCTGGCGCGCGCGATTGCTGTCCCGGTGCAGCGCAGAATAGAAACTGACGCCGTCCTCGAGGTACTCGTACTGCCACAACCACTGGTAGCCGGTGATCTTGATGTTCATCTCGGCACCGCCGGTGTTCTCGAAGTCGATCAGTACCCGGGTCGCGGGAACCGCCATAACGACGAGAATGAGCACCGGAATCGCGGTCCAGATGATCTCCGCCTTGGTCGAGTGGGAAAACCGTGCCGGCTGGTAGCCCTTCGATTTGCGATGCACGACGATCGAGGTGAACATGGCGGTGAAGACCAGCACGCCGATAACCGTCACGATGCCCAGGATGGTGTTGTGCAGCTGGTAGACATCCTGACTGAACGGGGTCACCCCGCGAGGCATGTTTTCGCCGACGGCGAACACACCCCAGGTGATGACCACGATCACGGCGAAAACCGCCAGGGCAACGATCAGTTCATTGGTTCTCTTCATTCTCAACTCACCTGTGGTTGATGCATGTTGCGCCAGGCCGACATCGGCCCGATGCAGTTTTTCAAGGTCTTGACCAGCTCCAGCCGTTCATCGAGCGGCAGGAAGGCACCAATCTGCTGACGCTGTCCCTTGCAGCTCAGATAAACGTGAACGTCACCCAGCCCCCGCGCTTCGCTGCACACCTGAACCCAGGCCAGCGGCCAATCCCGGCGCGAGTGGCGATTCAACGCGAACTGCTCTACGGTCAGTAGCTCCGGCCCCACCACCAGCCGCTCACGGGCCCAATGTCCTCGCCAGGCCAGTCGCAGGCACCAGCCGACGATCAGCAGATGAATCAGGGCGATGACCATGATCGGCCAAAGGCCAAACAACAGCGGCCCGGCCGCCACCAGCAGCGTGACCGCGCTGAGGCCCAGAAACACGCTGGCCAGACGATCCAGGCTTATGGACAGGTTTGACCGGACATCAACGACCGGGAACCCCGGGTGCTCCGGATTGTCCTTGACTTCGATCATCTGGCGGCAGGACGGGCAGGGCGCATGGTTCCGCAAAGGCGGTATTCTAGCTGATCGATGCCGACCGCGGCAAAGCAAAACCTTCACCTCGGTTCGCGCCGGTGGCCCTCGAACAAGGCGCAAACCGGCACTTCGCGTTACACTTTCCAGCTGCTCTTCAAGCCGCGCTCCGGTCGCCTGACAGCCATGCACATCGCTCCCCCGCCATTCATCGTCGCCGCCCCGCAGGACCTCGATCCGGTTGCCGCCGCGCTCGACCAGGCCTGGGACCTGGATGAAACCGCGCAGGTCAGGTTTTTGCTGGCTCAGCTGCGGCTGGACCCAGCCGCGCGTGCGCGCATCGAGCACCAGGCCGTGGCGCTGGTCGAAGGAGTGCGGAAGCGCAGTCGGGACCCGGGCGCGATGGAGGCGTTCATGCGCGAGTACGACCTGTCGTCCGAAGAAGGGGTGGTGCTGATGTGCCTGGCCGAGGCGCTGCTGCGCATTCCGGATGCCGACACCGCCGAACAGCTGATTGCGGACAAGCTGTCGGACGCCGATTGGGAAGCGCATCTGGGCAAGAGCGACTCGCTGTTCGTCAATGCCTCGACCTGGGGGCTGATGCTCACCGGCAAGCTGGTTCGGATCGGCGACAGCCGGCGCCGCGACATTGGATCAGCGCTGGGACGTATTGCCAACCGCACCGGCGAGCCGGTTGTCCGGCTGGCGATTCGTCAGGCCATGCGAATCATGGGCCATCAGTATGTGATGGGCAGCACCATCAAGTCAGCGCTGGAACGATCGAAAAAGAAGGACAACCGGCGATTCCGCTATTCCTTCGACATGCTCGGTGAGGCAGCGCTGACGGCGAACGACGCTGCGCGCTATCGACAGGCCTATCGGGAGGCCATTGAAGCGATTGGCGCCTCGCAGCAGAGCGGCGATGTGTTTGCCCTGCCGAGCATCTCGGTGAAGCTGTCCGCGCTGCACCCGCGCTACGAGCATGCCCAGCGTGAGCGCGTGCTGCGTGAGCTTGTGCCCGTGCTGCTGGATCTGGCTCGCCTCGCCAGGGCGCAGGGCATTGCCCTGACAGTGGATGCCGAAGAGGCGGAGCGCTTGCAGCTGTCGCTCGATGTGTTCTGCCAGGTGCTCGCCGACCCTGCGCTAAGCGGCTGGGACGGCTTCGGCCTGGCCCTGCAGGCCTATCAGAAGCGCGCCTGGGCGGCGATTGACCTGCTCGCTGACCGGGCCCGCGCCAGTGGTCACAGGATCCCGGTTCGCCTGGTCAAGGGCGCCTACTGGGACAGCGAGATCAAGCTCGCTCAGCTGGAGGGCCTGGACGGCTATCCGGTCTTCACCCGCAAGGCCGCCACCGATATCTCCTACCTCGCCTGCGCGCGCAAGCTGCTCAGCCTGCCCGAGCAGTTCTATCCTCAGTTCGCGACTCATAACGCGCACACCATTGTCGCCATCGCAGAAATGGCTGGCGGGCGCAGCGATTTCGAGTACCAGCGCCTCCACGGCATGGGCAAGGCGCTTTACGACGAGGTGCTGGATCGGGGCCAGTTCAACGCTGCCTGTCGGGTGTATGCGCCGGTCGGCAACCACAAGGATCTGCTCCCGTACCTGGTCCGTCGCCTGCTGGAAAACGGCGCCAACACGTCGTTTGTCAACCGCATCGTCGACGAAAAGCTGCCGCCGGAAGCCGTGGTCAGCGACCCGATCGCGCAGATCGAGGCCCTGAGCGAGATCCCGCATCCTCGAATTCCACCGCCGATCGCGATGTTTGGCGAGCAGCGGCGCAACTCCAGCGGCATCAACTTTGCGTGTATCGGCGGCCAGAGCGAGCTGGCCCGGGCGATGGCGGAGGCCGGCGGCGGCCGCTGGCAGGCCCGGCCGCTGGGCCAGGGCGCGGGCAGCGAAGCGGGCACGGTCAATCTGCAAAGCCCTGCCGACCAAACGGATACGGTGGGTACCGTCGTCTGGACAGATCCGGCCTGTATCGGCGCGGTGATCGACCAGGCCCAACACGCACAGCGGGGCTGGGATCGGCTCGGCGCTGCGGCGCGGGCCGACCTGCTGGACCGGGTGGCCGACGCTTTCGAGCACCATCGGGCCGAGCTGATGGCGCTGTGCGTCCGGGAAGCCGGCAAAACACTGCGCGACGCCATCGCCGAGATCCGTGAAGCCGCTGATTTCTGCCGCTATTACGCCGCCCAGGCTCGCCGCGAGCTGGCCGAACCGCTGCTGCTGCCCGGGCCGACCGGCGAGAGCAACCGGATGAGCCTGCATGGCCGCGGTGTCATGCTGTGCATCAGCCCCTGGAACTTCCCGCTGGCCATTTTTACCGGTCAGGTCGTTGCTGCCCTGGTCGCGGGCAACAGCGTAATTGCCAAACCGGCCGCGCAGACGCCGCTGATTGCGCATCGGGCGGTCGAGCTGATGTATGAGGCTGGTATCCCGCAGGATGTGCTGTATTGCCTGCCTGGCGGCGGTGATCTCGGCGCCAGCCTGACCCGCGATCCGCGTCTCGCTGGCGTCGTCTTCACCGGTTCCACCGAGACCGCGCGGACGATCAATCGCAGCCTGGCCGAGCGGCCGGGCCCGTTGCCGTTGCTGATCGCCGAAACCGGCGGCCAGAACGCCATGATCGTGGACTCCTCTGCGCTGCCCGAGCAGGTGGTCCGCGATGTCATCCAGTCGGCGTTCCTGAGCGCCGGCCAGCGCTGTTCGGCGCTGCGCGTGCTTTGCCTGCAGGCCGATATCGCCGAGCGTGTGATCGAGATGCTGGCCGGCGCGATGGCCGAAATCCGGCTCGGCCATCCCGGCCTGCTGGTCAACGACGTCGGCCCGGTGATCGACGAGCGCCAGCGCTCGATGCTGGAAGCGCATGCCGCCCGGATGCGGCAACAGGGCAGGGAGCTGGCACGGGTTGCGCTACCGGCGGCGTTGCCCGCCGGCCACTGGTTTGCACCCGTCGCTTTCGAAATCGACAGCATCGAGCGCCTGGATGGCGAGGTGTTCGGGCCCATCCTGCACGTCGTTCGCTATCGCAGCCGTGATCTCGACCGTCTGATCGACCAGATCAACGGTACCGGCTTCGGTCTGACCCTCGGGGTTCACAGCCGCATTGACCGGGTCCAGCAGTACATCGCAGAGCGGGTCCGGGTCGGCAATGCCTATGTCAACCGCAACATGACCGGTGCGGTGGTCGGGGTGCAACCCTTCGGCGGCGAGGGCCTGTCCGGCACCGGCCCGAAGGCTGGCGGCCCGCACTATCTCACCCGTCTGTGCTGTGAGCGCACCCTGACCATCAACACCTCGGCCGTGGGTGGCAACGCTTCGCTGCTGGCGTTGTCAGACTGAGCATGTACGAAGCGTTCTACGGACTGACCGAGCGGCCGTTCGCGATCACGCCGAACCCGCGCTTCGTTTTTTTGAGCCCGCGCCATCAGGAAGCGCTGGCGCATCTGTTGTTCGGGGTCGGCAGCGGCGGCAGCGGCGGCTTCGTCCAGCTGACCGGGGAGGTCGGTACCGGCAAGACCACACTGTGCCGGCTGGTGCTGGAGCAAGTGCCCGAGAACACCCGCATCGCCCTGATTCTCAATCCCATGCTGAGTCCGCCGGAGCTGCTGCGGGCGATTTGCCAGGAACTGGAGATTCCGCTCAAGGGGGTCGGTAACAGCGTTCAGCAGCTGCAGCAGCGCCTGTATCGCTTCCTGATCGATCGCCACGCTGAGGGCGAGCGCGTCGTGCTGATCATCGACGAGGCGCAGAATATGAGCCGCGAGGGCCTTGAACAGGTCCGGATGCTGACCAACCTGGAAACGGCGACCGACAAGCTGCTGCAGATCATTCTGCTCGGCCAGCCGGAGCTGCGCCTGCTGCTGGGCCGTGCCGAACTGCGCCAGCTGGCGCAGCGTATCACCGCCCGCTACCATCTCGACCCGCTCGATCGCCAGGAGTCCGAGCAGTACATCCGTCACCGCCTCGCCGTCGCCGGCGCGGCACGCTGCCCGTTCAGCGGCGATGCGCTGAAGGCGCTGTTCCAGGCTTCGGGCGGTGTGCCCCGACTGCTCAACATCATCGCGGACCGGGCGCTGCTGGCCGGCTATGCCCGGGAGCGTGATCGGATCGACGCGAAGCTGGTGCGGGAGGCCGCTCGCGAAGTTGCCGGTGACGAATGGGACGAAGGTAGCGGCTGGCTGCGGGGCGCGGTAGCGACCGCGGTCATTGCCCTGGTGCTGGGCGCCGGCGGGGCATTGGCCTGGATGATGCAGCAGGCCGGTCCGCCTGCCGAAGAGGCGCTGGCCCGGCCCGCCTGGCTGACCGTGCTCGATGAAGCGCGACCGGAGCGTGCCTGGGCTGAGTTGGCCAGCAGCTGGCCCGGCCTCAGCGCCGGTCAGATCGAGGCGGCCTGCATGAATCGGGTTCAGGACGGGGTCGCGTGCCTGACCCAGCGTGGCAGCTGGGCGTATATCGAGCAGATCGGATTGCCGGTCGTGCTGCGCCTGGTTGACCCGGCCGGCGCCCAGATGCTGCTGGTCGGTCTGGACGAGCTGCAGGTTGCACTGCGCTATGAAGGTCAGGACTATCGCGTCCCTCGGCACCAGCTGGATCGACGCTGGCTGGGCGAATTTCTGGTCGCCTGGCCGGACAACGGCCGCATCTTCAGGCTGGGTGATCGTGGCCCCGAAGTCGCCCACCTGAAAGAATTGGCCGGGCTGGTCGTTGAAGGCGCCTGGACCGGCACCGCCGACGATCGCTATGATGATGACTTCCAGCAGTGGGTCGCCGAGTTTCAGCGTCGGCACGGACTTGCCGACGACGGCATGATCGGGCCGGCCACGCGCCTGTTTCTAAAGGTTCCGCACCTGGGCGGGCCTTCCCTGGAATCGCTTTGAAAACGGAGCCGTAGTTACCGTGTCGTTCATTCTCGATGCTCTGCGCAAGTCCGACGCCCGCCGCCGCATGGGCCAGAGCCCGGACCTGGCCAGCGCGCCACCGGCACCTCATTCCGGGGCCCGACGCTCCCGTTTGCTGGCCCTGTTCGGCATCATGTCGCTGCTGGTGATCGGGCTGGCCGGCGCCTGGTTGGGGCGTGACCTGTGGCTACCGGGTCCGGATTCGGCCACGCCGGTGGCGAGTACAGATCTCGAGCGCCAGCCTGGCGCGCAAACCGCGGACGATGACCGCGGCACCGGCATGGCTGATCGCAGCGCGCTGCCGGACGAGCCCCGTGAAGTGGTTGTCACCGACCCCGGCCAGATCGAAGGCGAGGTCACCCGACGCCTGGCCCGGGACCGTGCGGTACCAGGGCCGCCGCTGACCGTCGAGCCGGTCGATCCCGAGCAGCGTCCGGATCTGTCCGATCAGGCTCGGCGCCTGGCGGTGGATCCCGCCGAGCAAGCGCGGATCGAGCGCGTTCTCGAAGAGGCCGAAAGGCAGCGCCGGCGGGAAGCAGCCGGCCTCGCGCCTGAACCCGATGCCGGATTGGCCGAGGCGGGCCGGGATGAGCCGCGCCGTTCCGCTGCGGGCGAGCCGGCGCCGCGCTGGACCCCCGAGGTGGCTGAATACGTCAGACAGTGGGAGCTGCCGCTGTCCGTGCGCCGAAACATGCCTGATCTCAAGCTTTCCATCCACGTTTATTCTCCTGATCCGGAGGCTCGCTTTGTGCTGGTCAACGGCGAGCGCTTCATCATCGGCGACATGCTGAGCGACGGCGCCCGACTGGTCGATATTCGCAGAGAAGGGGCGATCGTCGACTTCCGAGACCATCGTTTCCTGCTGGAGCCGTGAACCAGGGCTTGCCGCTGATCGCCTTTGGCCGGCGCCCGACGCTGTGGCCCTGGGTGCTGGCGGCTGTCTGCCTGATCTGCCTGACGCTGAAGCTGACGCTGGCTCTGCTTGAGCCCGGCAGCGCTCAGGGCTGGCTGCACTTCTGGGGGTTCAGGCCCGAAGCCATCATTGCCGTGCTGGAGCAACCGCCCCGCTACTGGCTGGATCCGGTCATGGTCAGCCTGTTGACCGCGCTGCTGGTCCATGCCGACTGGGTTCACCTGCTCGGCAACATGGCCTACCTGTGGGTGTTTGGCATTGGCGTCGAGCGCGCCGTGGGACACTGGCGATTCGCGCTGCTGTTTTTCGGACTTGGCGGGCTGGCCAATCTGCTGGTGGCCTTGCAAATGGCCGGCGCCTCGGTGCTGATCATCGGCGCCAGCGGCGGCGTCTCGGCCATCATTGGCGTCTACATGGGGCTGTTCCCGGGGCGACGGATCGGGCTTTGGGTGCCGCTGGGTCTTTACCTCCAGTTTGCTCGGGTCCCGGCGCTGCTGGTCATCGGCTCCTGGTTCACGCTGCAGTTGCTATACAGCGTTTTCGGGCCCACCTCAGGTGCGGTGGCTTGGTGGGCCCATATTGCCGGTTTCGCCCTCGGCTTGATGACGGCGGCCGCACTGCGTCTGTTCTCGGCCGGGATCCGGCTATCGCTCCGGGAAGACTAATCGTGTACAAAGTCTGCTTTCTGAATCAGGGTAAGGTCTACGAGCTGTACTGCAGGAAGGTGAGCGGCAGCGATCTGTCGTACGGATTCATCGAGGTCGCGGATCTGGTGTTTGACGATGAGTCCGCTCTCGTTATCGATCCTACCGAGGAGCGGCTGCGCGAGGAATTCGCCGATGTCGAGGTGCTGCATATTCCGATGCACGCGGTGATCCGCGTTGAGCGGGTGCGCAAGCGCGGGACCTGCGTGATTCGTGATTCCAAGTCCGGCGAGAAGGTCACGCCGCTACCGCTGGACGGACCGCGGCGGAAACGTTAGGGACCCTCCCAGCCGGGCAGGCTGTTGCGCCCGCTGCCGCGGCTGCGCGCCGGCATCGCTGCGCGGCAGGCCTTCCCGACCCGCCGACAGGCGACTCCGGCGAGGCTGGCTCACCCGCCGTCGCTGTGCTAAGGTTCTGCGCTGTCGCCCCTGGTCCTGTTGCCGATGAGAGTCTCGAAGGCTGTCGTTTTCTCCGTTTTGATCATGGCGGCAGCGCCGCCGTTGCACGCCGCCGATACCGCGCCTCGCGATGCTTTCTGGGAGGCCTTGAGCGCGCTTTGTGGCCAGGCCTTCAGCGGACGGCTGGCGGCCTATGACGAGGCGCTGGACAGCGACTGGCTGCCAGAGCGCATGGTCATCCATGTGCGACGTTGCAGCGACAACGAAATTCAGGTCCCGCTGTTCGTGGGCGATGACCGTTCTCGCACCTGGGTGCTGAGCAGGACTGGCGAAGGCCTGCGCCTCAAGCATGACCACCGCCACGAAGACGGTTCCGAAGATGCCTTGACCTGGTACGGTGGCCACAGCACGGACCCAGGCCGCGCCTGGCGCCAGGTTTTTCCCGCCGACGACTACTCGCGAGCGCTGTTCCTCAGCAGCGGCCTGGAGGCATCGGTCAATAATCTCTGGTACATGGAGGTCAAGCCAGGGCAGTACTTCGCCTATGGACTGGTTCGCAGTGGTCGACACCTGCGGGCCGAATTCGACCTGAGCGCGCCGGTCGATGCGCCACCGGCCCCCTGGGGCCACGACTGAATCCTGTCGGCCATTCCTTTTGAACCTTATATTCCTGACATAGCGAGTCCACGCGCATGAGCGACAACAAGCAGAAGGGCTTGAAAGCCCCGGGCGCCGGCCTGCCGATCCAGCGAACCTGGCTGGAGCGGTCCCTCAACACTATCGAAGTGGTCGGCAACAAACTGCCTGATCCGGCGGTGCTGTTTTTCATGTTGATGATCCTGGTCTGGATTCTGTCGGCGTTTCTGTCGCAGTTCGAGTTCAGCGCCGTGCATCCCTCCACTGGTGACCCGATCGAGGTGATCAACCAGCTGGGCGGCGACGAGATGGCCCGTTTCCTCGTCAATATGGTCAGCGTGTTCGTGAATTTCGCCCCGCTGGGTATCGTTCTGGTCGCCTTGCTCGGCGTCGGTGTGGCGGAGCACACCGGCTTCATCAATGCCGGTCTGCGCAAGCTGCTGGGGATGACCTCGGTCCGCCTTTTGACCCCGATGGTGATCCTGGTCGCGATCATCAGCCACACCGCGGCCGACGCCGGCTATGTCGTGGTGATCCCGCTGGGCGCGGTCCTGTTCTATGCCGCCGGGCGGCACCCGCTGGCCGGGATCGCGGCCGCTTTTGCCGGGGTCTCCGGCGGCTTCTCGGCGAATTTCATTCCATCCGCCATCGATCCCATGCTGGCCGGCATCACCGAGGCGGCGGCCCAGGTGCTGGATCCGACCGTCTACGTCAACCCGCTGGCCAACTGGTTCTTCATGGGGGCTTCCAGCGTGGTGGTCATCGCCGTGGGCTGGTGGCTGACCGACAAGGTGATCGAACCGCGCCTGAAAAAGGACACGCCGGTTGACGGCGACATGTCCGACATGCCGAAAATGGAGGGCTTGAGTCCGGCCGAGTCGCGCGGCCTGTTCTGGGCCACCCTGAGTATCGTGGTCGCCCTGGGCTTGCTCGTTGCCGCCGTATGGCCAGCGGAGTCGCCGCTTCGCGATCCCGCCACCGGCAGCATCACCACGTTTGGCGCGCCGCTGATGCGCTCGATCGTGCCGCTGATCTTCATCCTGTTTCTGATCCCGGGTATTGTCTACGGCTACGTCGCCGGCACCATCAAGACCCACAAGGACATCATCGCCGGCATGACGAAAGCGATGGAATCGATGGGCTATTACATCGTCATGGCCTTCTTCGCCGCCCAGTTCATCGCCGCGTTTTCGAGCTCGAACCTGGGCATCCTGATCGCGGTCAACGGTGCGGCCTGGCTGAGCAGCATCGGGCTGCCGGCCCAGCTGACCATCGTCGGCATCATCGGCCTGACCATGTTCGTCAACCTGTTCGTGGGTTCAGCGTCGGCCAAGTGGCTGATCATCGCGCCGATTTTCGTGCCGATGCTGATGGAATTGGGTATTTCGCCGGAGTTGACCCAGGCCGCTTACCGGGTCGGGGACTCGACCTCCAACATCGTCACCCCGCTGCTGCCTTATTTCCCCTTGATCGTGGTTTTCTGCCGCCGCTATTTCAAGGGTGCGGGCATCGGTACGCTGATCTCGATGATGCTGCCCTATGCGGTCGCGCTGTCGATCGCCTGGACTGTATTCCTGCTGCTGTACTGGACCTTGGGGCTGCCGCTAGGCTTGCAGGCCAGCTATACCTATCCATAGCAGCGCCGGACGTTGATCGCTGAACGGGCGCCCGCGACTTGATGATTTGTTCGGGCTGGCCCGCCATCGGCTGGCCGGCTGGACAAGGATCGGAACGTCGTCAGGGCGTCAACTGATCTGCGCCGCCGGCTCCGATGCCGCTGTCCCGCCGGGGCGCGGCCGTGCGGCGCGCCAGCTCGCTGACCGGCACCAGCTCAATTCCGAGTGTTTCCAGAGCGGGCAGGGCGCCAACGAGGAAGTCCAGGGTGACGGCGCGCGGATGGGCAATCGCGATCGCTTGACCGTCCCGGCGAGCGCGCTCGATCAGCGCCTCCCAGGCGGCGCGGATATGCTCGGCTTCGGGGTAGTGATCAAGAAAAACATGTCGGCGGGTTGCCGGAAAACCGGCCTGCAAAGCCTTGCGCTCCAGCATCGAGTCGGCCACGGTACGACTGTCGAGCACCAGCAGATCGCGCCCAAGGCCTTCAGCAGCCCCGCGCAGCCCGGTCATCAACCGGGCCACCGCCTCGCTGTCGCGGGTAAAGCGGCTGCCCTGGTGGTTGTTGATTCCGCGAGCGCCATCAACCCTGCTCAACACGTCAAGCAGATGCGATTCGATCTGTTCGGTGGACCAGTCCAGGCCGATGCAGCGCAAACTGGTGTCGCAGTCGTCGCTGAACAGACCGGCCAGCGGCAGGTGAACGAGTACGTCGCGACGCTGCGCGCCGGCCGCGCGGGCCAACCGATTGGCAGCCGGGGCATCCGGAATGATGGCAACGCTGACGCGGCGGTCGAGGTCCAGGACCCTTGCGTCCTGGTCGGCCCGAAAACCGAGATCATCAATAACAATCGCAATCCTGGGTGCGTCCGCGACCACGGCCTGGCTGCACAGCAGCAGGGCAGCGAGCATCAGCCGCAGCGCCCCCTGAATCGCCATCACGGCGCCAGCCGGCCACTGCCCCGGTACAAGCGCTCCGCGTTCTGCAGCAGGCTGACCGCCTCGATCAGCCACGGGTCCTGATCCTCGGCTGGCAGCGCGGCAACCGATTCTCCAGCCAGGATATCAGGCTCGATGCCTCGGCCCTGAATGCGCCGGCCGGAGGGTGTGAAGTAGTGCGCAGTGGTCAAGCGAATACCGCCGCCGTTGCGCAACGGCCAGATCGTCTGCACCGATCCCTTGCCGAAGGTCGGCTCGCCAAGAATCACGGCACGACCGTGGTCCTGCAGGGCACCCGCCACGATCTCGGCCGCTGAGGCCGATTGTCCATTGACCAGTACCACCACCGGCACGCCGGGTAGCAGTTCCCCGGGCTGGCTGAAAAACTGCATCGGGTTGGCGCCGTTGCGACCTTCCGCATAGACCACCAGGCCCTGGCTCAGAAACCGATCGCTGACCGCAACCGCGGCGTTCAGCATGCCGCCCGGGTTGTCGCGTAGATCCAGAATCAGGCCGTTCAGCTCGTTGGCCAGGGGGCTGAGGAGATCATCCAGCTCCAGCGCCGTCGCGTGCTGGAAGCCTTCGAGTCGAACCAGCGCGAGTTGGTCGGGCAGCGGCTGCAGATTGACGCTGCTGCGGCGGATCAGTTCCCGCGTGAGCGCGACCTCCAGGGCCTGCTCGGTATCATCGCGTTCGACGGTCAATGCGATCTGGGTGCCGGGCGGACCGCGCAGCCAGTCGCTGGCCTCGCGCGTGTTGTCGGAGGTCAGCGGCGTCTCGTCGATAGCCACGATTCGATCACCCGGCCGCAGCCCGGCACGATCGGCCGGAGAGCCATCCATGGCGCTGACGACCTGCAAATGATCCTCAAGAACCAGCAGCCGGACACCGAGGCCGCCATAGCGACCGCTGGCCTGCTCCTCCACGCCTTCCAGGTCACGCGGACTCAGCCAGCTGGAGTGTTCATCAAGCGCAGCCATCATGCCGCGGATTGCCGCTTCGAGCAGATGACGGTCGTCAATGTCTTCGACGTAGTGCGATCTGATGTAACCCCAGGCATCGGCAAACGCCCGCAGATCCTCCACGCCGACGCTGTCTGCCCGCGCAGCGGCGCTGCCGAAGGCGATCAGGGCGGCGCAAATCCAGCAGGCAAAGCGCTTGGCCGGAAGGTAGGCGGACATGAGCGACTGGTTCGTTGAATAGGCCATCAATCTATCATCTCGCCGTGCGGTCGTCATCCAGGTCGCTGCCGCAATGCTCCTGGGAGCCTGCGCGGTAGAAACGTTCGAGGCGAAACGGATGCCATCGCCATTGAGTGCGTCTATCGGAGAGCGCGCATAGTGGACCTATGTCAGCTCGACGATAGGCGCACTCAATGGTGAGGGCGCCGTTGCAGCCCGGACGGCTTCTGCCGCGCAGGCTCCTAGCGGCGAACCAGCCAGGCGGCGGGATTGACCGGCTGACCGTCGCGGCGGAGCTCAAAGTAGAGGCCGGCCTCACTGACGCCACCGGAGTTGCCTACGGTGGCAATGACGTCACCGGGCCCGACCCAGTCGCCGACGGTGCGCAGCAGCGCGTCATTGTGCGCATACAGGCTCATGAAGCCCTCGCCATGCTCGATAATCAGAATCAGTCCGTAACCGCGCAGCCAGTCCGCATAGGCCACTCGGCCGTGGGCAATTGCACGAACCTCGGTGCCGATGCTGGCAGCCAGCAGCCAGCCGTTCCAGCGCAGCTCACCGCCGCGGGAGTCGCCGAAGCCCTGGCGCAGGCGGCCGTTGATGGGGTGGGGCAGCTGGCCGCGAAGGGACAGTATGGAAGGCGCGGCGACATCGGGAGGAATATCGGCCAGGGCGTCAGCCAGGCGCGCGATCAGCGCTGTCAACTCCTGCGCATCGCGCTCCAGGTCCTGCAGCGTCTGCCGGCCGCTCCGGATGCGACGGTCAAGCTCGCTCAGCGCTGCAGCACGCTGGGTTCTGGCACTTTCCAGCTCGCCCAGCTGCTCGAGTTGCCGCTGGTCCAGGCGAGCCAGCGCCTCGCGTTCTTCATCCAGCTGCTGCCGGTTTGATTCGAGATCCGCCAGGCTGCTGTTCAGCGCCTCAAGGCTGCTGAGACGTGCCCGGGTCAGATAGCCCTGATAGGCCAGGCTGCGGTTGATCCGGCGCGGGTCGTCCTGATTCAGCAACAGCTTCAGCTGCGAGGGCGCGCCTTGCCGGTAGGCCAGCGCCAGCTGACGTCCCAGCGCCTGCGCCGCGTCTCCAACCCGTTGCTGCAGGCTCTCGGACTCAATCTCCAGCCCGCCAATCTGCACCGCGACATCGGCCAGATCCGCTGCGGTCTGGCGGCGCTCCCGCTCGACCCGGGATACCTCTCGTTCGGCGCTGGCCAGCGCCTCCAGCGCACTGTCGCGGCGCCCGAGGTCGGCGTCAATCTGCTGTTGAATGCGGGCGATCTCGGCTCGGAGCTCCGCAAGCCGGCCGGCCAGGACTTCGCGGTCCTCGGAGGCTGCCGCCGGCAGCGACGCCAGCGCCAGCAGGGCGCCGGCAGCGATCCGGCGAAGCCGACGGAAATGCGTTTTTCTTGCCTTGATCAATCGAATTTAATCAATGATTTGCCGGACATTTCTGATGGCTTTTCCAGGCCCAGCATGGCCAGCATTGTCGGGGCGATGTCACGCAGGCTGCCGCGCTCAGCCAGGCTCGCCTGGCGCGGACCGAGATAAACCAGCGGCACCGGATTGGTGGTGTGCGCGGTATGGGCCTGGCCGCTTTCGGGGTCGGTCATCTGCTCGACATTGCCGTGATCCGCTGTGATCAGCAGTTCGCCCCCGACCCGGCGGTTTGCCTCATCGAGCTGACCCAGCAGCCCATCGACCGCTTCCACTGCAGCCACCGCAGCGGCAAAGCTGCCGGTGTGACCGACCATATCCGGATTGGCCACATTCGCAATGATGACATCGTAGCGACCCTGTTCGAAGGCCGCGATCAGCTGAGCCCCCAGTTCAAAGACGCTCATCTCCGGTTGCAGATCGTAAGTCTTGACCTTGGGAGACGGAATCAAGCGGCGATCTTCGCCATTGAAAACCGTTTCCTCGCCGCCGTTGAAGAAATAAGTGACATGGGCGTACTTCTCGGTTTCGGCGATCCGGAGCTGACGCAGGCCGGCGTCGGCCAGCACTTCGCCCAGCAATCGCTGAAGACGTTCGGGTGGGAAAGCGACGCGGCAGGGCAGGCCATCCTGATAGTGGGTCATGGTGACCATCGCAGCGAGCTCGGGTCGGCGCGCGGCGAAGCCGTCAAAGTCGCGACCGACGAAAGCCTGGGTCAGCTGACGAGCCCGGTCAGCGCGGAAGTTGATGAACAGCACCACGTCACCATCCGCGACCGCGCGACCCCGGCCGATTACGGTCGGCTGAACGAATTCATCGTCCTCGCCGCGCGCATAGGCGGCGGCCAGCGCGGCCGCGCCGTCGTCTGCATGATGGTCGGCCTCGGCGTCGACGATCGCCCGCCAGGCGCGTTCCACCCGGTCCCAGCGCTGGTCACGGTCCATCGCAAAGTAGCGGCCGCTGACGCTGGCCAGCTCCGCCCGGGCGTCTTCGGCCAAGGCCGCCGCCAGGGCTTTCAGCGACGGCGCCGCGCTGCGCGGCGGGGTGTCGCGACCGTCGAGGAAGGCGTGCACCGCCACCTTCGCGGCACCGCGCTGCAGCGCCAGGCGCAGGGTGGCGAGCAGGTGGGACTCGTGACTGTGGACGCCGCCGGGCGACAGCAGCCCGAGAATATGCACGCAGGCGCCGCTGTCGGCCGCGAGACGCAGTGCCTCGTTGAGGGCCGGGTTGGCGGCAAAGCTGCCATCCTCGATCGCCTTGCCGATCCGGGTCAGCTCCTGATAGACGATCCGCCCGGCCCCCAGATTCATGTGGCCGACCTCCGAGTTGCCCATTTGCCCGTCCGGCAGCCCGACCGCGGCGCCGGAAGTTTCCAGCAGGCCATGCGGGCAGCGCGCCCACAGATCATCCCAGTTCGGGGTATCGGCCTGACTGATCGCGTTGTCAGGCGCCGGCGCGCGGTGGCCCCAGCCGTCGAGAATCAGCAGGGTCAGGGGGCGAGGTGTGCTCATCGGTGTCGAGTCGCTCGAGTCATGGCGGGGACCGCCATTGATTATCCCACAGGCCGCGATCCGGAATGCTGGCACGGCGTCGTCGAATCGCCGATAATGGAAAGCTTTGGCTGGAATCGATCGAGCGCATGCAGCAGTTTTTCGAGTTTGTTGGCAACCACCCTCTGCTCAGTGGCCTGTTTGCCGTGGTCCTGGTGGCGTGGATCGCATGGGAACTGGCCCGGCTGGCGCGCAAGTGGAAAGAAGTCGGCACCCGCGAAGCGGTCCACCTGATCAATCGCGAGGACGCCCTGGTGCTCGATGTATCGCCCAGCGCGGACCATGCCCAGGGCCATATCATCGGCGCGCTGAGCATGCCGCCGTCGCGGATCGAGGCCGGCAATCTGCAACTGCTCAAGCACAAGGCCCGGCCGGTGCTGGTGTACTGCAAGAACGGCCAGGTGTCACCGCAGATGGCCAATCGCCTGGTGCAGATGGGCTTCGAGCGCGTTCATGTGCTCGCGGGCGGCCTGGCGCAGTGGACCTCCGATCAACAGCCGATCAGTCGTCAGAAGGCGCCTGCCAAGAAGAAGGACCGCAAAGACAAGGAAGGGCGCAAGCCAACCGAGAGCGCCGAGGAGTCCTGAGCCGTTCAGGCGATCCAGGCCGCTGCCCGTCTGCGCCAGCCACTCACCCGTTTATCGACACTCATTGACCTGAAAGGAAGACCAGCAACATGGCAGAAGAGAACCAGAATCCCGCCGCCGCCGCGCAGCAGAATCGCGAAGCGCAAATGGCCGTCCAGCACGTCTATCTGAAGGACGCCTCCTTCGAAGCCCCGTCACCCTATGAACTGGAAGGCGTGGAAGGGCAGCCGGACATCAGCCTGAATCTGTCGCAGCGCACCAACCAGTTTGCCGAAGACCGCTGGGAAGTCGTGCTCAGCGTCACTGTGACGGCCAAGCAGGGCGACAAGACCGCATTTCTTTGTGAAGTCCAGTATGGCGGCCTGTTCCAGTTCGCCGGCTTCAGTGAAGAGCAGCTGCCCTACGTGATCAACGTGCTCTGTCCGAATATTCTGTATCCCTACAACCGGACCCAGATCGCCTCCATGGTCGCCGCCGGCGGCTTTTTCCTGCCGCCGATGCAGCCGATCAACTTTGAAGCGATCTTCCGTCAGCGGCTGGCCGAGGCGCAATCCGGCGCGGGCGCCAAGCAGGCGCCGTCCGACAGCGTGCAGTGACGAGCATCGCAGTACTCGGCGCCGGCTCCTGGGGCACGGCGCTGGCCATGCAGCTGGCCCGAATGGGCCACGCTGTGCGGCTGTGGGCACGCGATGTCGATCAAGCCCGGGTGATGCAGAACGAGCGCGTCAACCACCGCTATCTGCCAGACTTCAAGCTGGACCCCCTGATCACCGTCAGCGCTGACCTGGCGGAAACGGCTGCCGGCGCTGACCGTTACCTGGTGGTAACCCCCAGCCATGCCTTCCGCGACACCCTGGTCGCGCTGAAACCTTACTGTCGGCCAGACCTGGGCCTGGCCTGGGCGACCAAGGGCTTCGAACACGGCACCGGTTTGCTGTTGCACGAGGTTGCCGAGGCCGTGTTCGGCCCGGCCATGCCGCTGGCGCTGGTGACCGGCCCATCGTTTGCTCGCGATGTGGCCGCCGGCTTGCCGACGGCGGTGACCGTGGCGGCCAGCGACCCCGAGTTCGGCGAAGATTGGGCCGCACTGCTGCACGGCGCTGGCTTTCGAGCCTACTACACCGCTGACCTGATCGGCGCCGAACTCGGAGGCGCGGTGAAGAATGTGCTTGCCATTGCCTGCGGTATGGCCGACGGCATGGCGCTGGGTGCCAATACCCGTGCTGCGCTGATCACGCGCGGCCTGGCAGAAACCATGCGGCTGGGCAAGGCGATGAAGGCCGATCCGCGAACCTTGATGGGCCTGGCCGGCATCGGTGACCTGGTCCTGACCTGTACCGGCGATCTGTCGCGCAATCGGCGCATGGGTCTGGCGCTGGGGCGCGGCCAGACGGTCGACGCCGCGCTGGCCGAGATCGGTCAGGTCGTCGAAGGCATTCAGACTGCCGAGGAAACGCTGCGTCTGGCCCAGCGTGCGGGCATCGAGATGCCCATCACCGAGCAGGTCCACGGCATCCTGTTCAACGGCTGGAGCGCCCGCAAGGGCGTCCGGATGTTGATGGAGCGCGAGCTGAAGCGCGAGACGGACTAGGAGCCTGCGCGGCGGGGCAGGGCGGCGCCATCGAATCCCAGTTGCCGCCAGGCCTCGTAAAGTCCCACCGCAGCCGCGTTGGCGAGGTTGAGGCTGCGCGCGCCGCTCAGCTGCGGGATCTGCAGCTGCTGTGAATACGGGATATCCGCCAGCACATCATCCGGCAGGCCGCGTGTTTCCGGACCGAACAGCAGCACGTCGCCGGCCTGGTAGCCCCAGTCGCTGTGCCGGCACAGGCCGCGGGTGGTGAAGGCCAGCCAGCGCCGCGGCCCCAGCCAGCGGCGACAGGCGTGCAGATCAGCATGGCGAATCACCGTGCTGCGTTCCCGGTAATCCATACCGGCCCGGCGCAGCCGCCGCTCATCCATGGCAAAGCCCAGCGGCTCTATCAGGTGGAGTCGGGCGGGGGCATTGGCGCAAAGACGCATGATGTTGCCGGTATTGGGCGGGATCTCGGGCTGAAAAAGCACGAGTTCGAAAAGCGCCTGGCTGACCGGTTCCGTCTGAGCTTCGGACAAGATGAGATCTCTTCTTGAACTGAGGGCCAATCGGTCGTATGGTATCCGACGGCACAAGATATTGTGCCCGGCGTTGGGGCATGGCACAACAAGTTGTGGGGAAGCCTGTCCACAAGCTGTGCATAACTCGAAACAGACAAGCACATTCAAGAGGTTGCGACATGAGCGTTTCTGCAGAGGCCCTGACGGCGGCTCTACCCGAGATCGCCTTTCAGGAAGCGTCGCTGGACATCTGGGACAAGAAGTATCGGCTCAAGTCGAAGACCGGGGAAATCATCGACCAGGAGATCGACCATACCTATCAACGGGTGGCTCGCGCTCTGGCCGAGGTCGAGAGTACGCCGGAGCTTCGGCAGCACTGGTACCGGGAGTTTCTCTGGGCACTGCGGCGGGGCGCCATACCGGCCGGAAGAATCACCTCGAACGCCGGCGCGCTGGCTCACAAGCCCGCGACCTCGACGATCAACTGTACCGTTTCCGGCACGATCGGCGACTCGATGAACGATATTCTTGGCAAGGTTCATGAGGCCGGCCTGACGCTCAAGGCCGGCTGCGGCATTGGCTACGAATTCTCCACCCTGCGGCCGAAGGGGGCCTATGTGTCTGGCGCCGGCGCGCACACCTCGGGTCCGTTGTCGTTCATGGACATTTACGACAAGATGTGTTTCACCGTGTCGTCTGCCGGCGGTCGGCGCGGCGCGCAGATGGCAACCTTCGACATCGCCCATCCGGACGTCGCCGACTTCATCCGCGCCAAGCGCGAGAACGGCCGCCTCCGTCAGTTCAACTGTTCACTGCTGATCACCGACGACTTCATTCGCGCGGTCGAGAGTGATTCCGACTGGGCGCTGCTGTTCCCGGTACTGGCCAGCGAACTCGACAGCGTCGACCTCCACGATCCGACCCAGGTGGCGTGGCGCGAGTGGCCGGCAACCGAGGGCTACCTGGTCAACGATCAGGGCCTGGTGGCCTGTCGCATCTACAGCAAGGTGCCCGCTCGACGGCTGTGGAACCTGATCATGACCTCGACCTATGACTTTGCTGAGCCGGGCTTCGTCCTGGTTGATCGGATCAATGAGCAGAACAACAACTGGTGGTGCGAGAACATCCGCGCCACCAACCCCTGCGGTGAACAGCCTCTGCCGCCTTATGGTGCGTGCCTGCTGGGCTCGATCAACCTGACTCGCTTTGTCGAGGATCCGTTCACTGACGATGCGCGCTTCAACTGGGCGGAGTATCGGCGCACCGTCAAGATATTCACCCGCATGCTCGACAACGTCGTCGAAGTCAACGGACTGCCGCTGGCGCGGCAGCGCAGCGAAATCGAGCACAAGCGCCGCCACGGCATGGGCTTTCTCGGGCTCGGCTCGGCGCTGACCATGCTGCGGATGCAGTACGGCCGTCCCGACTCACTGGCCTTTACCGAGCAGGTGGCCCGCGAGATGGCGGTGGCGGGATGGGAGACGGCGCTGGAGCTGGCGGAAGAAAAAGGCCCCGCGCCGATCATGCTGGAGGAATTCGAAGTCACCCCGGCCATGCTCCGCCAGCGCCCCGAGATGAAGCGTGACGGCTACAAGCCGGGGGATCGGGTGCCGGGGAGGGTGCTGCATGCCCGCTACAGCCGCTACATGCAGCGGGTGGCCGCAACGGCGCCGGAGCTGGTCGAGCGTCTGGCCGCGGTTGGCGCGAGATTCACCCACCACACTTCGATCGCTCCGACCGGCACGATCTCGCTGTCGTTGGCGAACAACGCTTCGAACGGCATCGAACCCAGCTTTGCCCATCACTACAGCCGCAACGTGATTCGGGAAGGACGCAAGAGCAAGGAAAAGGTCGAGGTCTATTCCTACGAGTTGCTGGCCTATCGCAGCCTGGTCAATCCGGCGGCGATGCCGTATTCGGACAAACCGGAAGAACAGCTGCCGGATTACTTCGTCACTGCCGAGACCATCACGCCGACAGCGCACGTGGACATCCAGGCCGCAGCGCAGAAATGGATCGATTCTTCCATCTCCAAGACCGCCAACGTCCCGACCGACTATCCCTACGAGGAGTTCAAGGACATCTATCTGTATGCCTGGAAGCGCGGCTTGAAGGGCTGCACCACGTTTCGCTTCAACCCGGAGGCGTTCCAGGGCGTGCTGGTCACTGACAAGGATCTGGAATCGACCACCTATGTTTTCGAGCTGGATGATGGCTCGACGGTGGAGCTCAAGGGCAACGAGGAAATCGAGTACGACGGCGAAACGCACACCGCCGCCAATCTTTTTGACGCCCTCAAGGAAGGCTACTACGGGAAGTTCTGACCATGACTGTTCGCATCGACAAGAAAATCGTGGGCTACCAGGTCAAGGACCGCTCTGCTGACGCACCGGACGAGAAAAAAAGCCCGAAGAAGGCCGAAATCATCCGCATGCACGAGAAGCTGGAGCGGCCGGAAGGCATGGAATGCCTGGAAGGCGCCACCTACAAGATCCGCACGCCGCTCGATGACCATGCGCTGTATGTCACGATCAATGACATCGTGCTCAATGCGGGCACCGAGCACGAGCAGCGCCGTCCGTTCGAAATCTTCATCAATTCCAAGAACATGGACCACTTTCAGTGGATTGTGGCGCTGACCCGGGTGATGTCGGCAGTGTTCCGGAAAGGCGGCGACGTCACCTTCCTTGCTGAAGAGCTGCAAGCCGTGTTCGACCCCAAGGGCGGATACTTCAAACCGGGCGGACGTTTCGTGCCGTCCATCGTCGCTGATATCGGCGCCGTGGTCGAACACCATCTGAAGCGAATAGGGCTGATGGAGCCCGACGAGCTCAGTGAGCAGCAGCAGCTGATGCTGGACGCCAAGCGCGCAGAGGTTCTGGCCCGTGAGCAGCAGGCCGCCGCCGTTGCCATCGGATCAGAGGCGGAGAGCGCCTATCCGGCCTCGGCCTCTGTGTGTTTCAAGTGCAATACCAAGGCCATGGTGATCCTGGATGGTTGCCAGACCTGTCTGGCTTGCGGCTATTCCAAATGCGGCTGATCGGAGCTCCAGACCAATCCGGGTCAATGGCGCAAGCTTGACCTGCTGGCGAGCTGCTGTGGGCGAGAAAACAAGCGCAGACGCTCGTCAGTCCTCGTTCCCTGGCTGATTGACTAGCCCGGATTATTCATGACCCGGACGTAGCGAGACGGATCAAGTTCCCGTAGATACGGGGTCTAGCGACTGAGAGAAACCCTGCAGATGCGGGGCCTGGAGTCGTGGCATTAGGCTGGCGACAGGCTTCAGTATGAGAAAAGCCGGATTGCATCTCAGGTAAGTCTTAAAAGCAGTTGATAATCAACAGGTTTTGAGAACTTCTTGGCCAAGCGCGATCTAGCGAGACCGTCCTGAATCTCAGCCTTAATTATACATAATATACATTATGCGAACTAATGGAAGTCTGATTGCAGTCCGGCAGCGTCGGGAGATTCCAGGCTCGGAGCAACGCCAGGGCGAGCTGACCCACGGTGCCGTTTCGAGGCCTGAGGTTCCTCAGCGGCACGCCCCACCGCTCGACCCGGTCACGGCGCCTCTGGGCATTGCCGCAAGCTCGAGGTTTTCCGGTGTATTGCTCAGATGCGTTTGCCTGCCTGGGAGAAGGTTGATGAAGTCGATGACCCATGTGCTGATTCTTGTCGTCGCCCTGCTCCACCTCGGCTTCATGTTTCTGCAGGTGTTTTTCTGGGATCACCCGATCGGTCGTTCCATTTTCTCGATGACAGCGGAAGAGTCTGCCGCCTCGGCAGTGCTGGCAATGAATCAGGGACTGTACAACGGGTTTCTGGCCGCCGGTCTGATCTGGGGTCTGTTGGCAGACCGCCGTGATGTGAAGCTGTTTTTCCTGGTCTGCGTCATGGTTGCCGGGGTGTTCGGCGCCGCGACGGCCAAGTGGACGATCCTGATCACCCAGGGGCTGCCGGCCGCGCTCGCGCTGTTGTTGCTCCTGCTGGCACCGGCAAAGGCTGAGCGCGGTTGATGCGTTGAGCGTTGCCGGATGTCGGCTCAGCATCGACCCCAAGGCAGTGCCGCTGCAACCACTACCGGCGACGCTCGACTACCTGGGCAACTGAAAGCGGTCCTGGAACAGCAGATAGGGATTGCTCGGCGCCGGTAGCGGCGCCCTGAGTACGTGTCGTGCTTCAATCGGGCGCTCGAGGGTACCGTCGGGCAGCTGCCAGCCCACCGCGATATTGTCGCCACCACCACCCTCCTTCATCAGCGCTTCGATCCAGTAGGCGCGGCCTGCCTCCAGCCAGATCTGCGCCGACTGCTGACTGGGAAACTTGGTCCATTCGCGCGGGCTGGTCCAGCCGGTATGGAATGCGATCTCGACCGCCTGCTCCGGATCGGCGCTTGGTGCAAGACGCAGGCTGCCGTTATCGTCACTGGCGATCCAGAATCGATAGAGGCCGGTGCTCGGGGGACAGAGCCAGCCGCTCAAGCGGGCGCCGTAGTGGTCGTCGATATTGGTCGGGCCTTCGAACCAATCGTCCAGCAACCATTCCTCGCTGGGATGGTCCGGAAAGTCGGCGTGGCCGGTCAGGTCAGTCACCGCGGTCCCGGGAATGCCGTTCCACTTCTGGTACAGCACTCCGCTGGGCCCGCTGCAGCTTCCGAACTGCAACTGCACGGGTCGGGTCAGGCTGCTGAGTCCGCTGCCGTGAACTGCGCGCGCCTGAACCCAGAACGCACCATGGCCACCCGACCAGGCCGTGGCCCAGGGCGGACTGGTTCGGCTGCCGATCAGCTCGCCGTCGGCAAGGAACTCGATCCGCTCGAGGTTCTGCAGATCGACGCTGACCGCCAGCTCCACCGTCGCGTTTTCCGGGAAGCTCGCGCCGTGCGGGGGCTCCAGCCAGCTCAAGGCCAGGCCGGAGCCGGCCGGTGCCGCCGCCGCATCATCAAGCTCGAGCAGGTAGGCCACCAGATGATCAATCTCGGTGCTGGTCAGGCCGGACACCGCGCCGTGGGCGTCGTCGGGATTGTGGTCGATCAGGACGGCATGCAGATCGACTGCGCGACCGTCATGCAGGTACGGCCCCCCTTGCCATAGCCCGCGCAAGGTCGGTGTGTCGAGGCCGGTCAGCGGCGCGCCCAGGCGCTGGCCGGAAGAGGCCGCCAGCGTGCCGACATCATGCATCAGGCCCTGGTCGGAATCGCTGAAGGCGCTGCCGGTGTGGCAGCTTTGGCAGCCACGCTCGTTGAAGATCTGCGCACCGAGCTGGCCCGCCGGGCTCAGACTGCCATCGGCCTGGCGATACGGACTGTCGCCGAACTGGTCCAGGCTGCTGATATAAGCGGCCAAGGCATCGAGGTCCGCTGACAAGCCGGCCATCGGCGGACCCAGAGGATCGGGCTGGTAGTGGGCCGGTGCCACAAAGCCGGTGCCGGCGAACAGATTGCGAATCTGAATCTCGAAATCCTGGATCTCGTCGAAGTTGGCGCTCCAGTGAATAAAACCATGGCCCATTCCGGCGCGGCCAGTCAGAGCGACAGTTCGACGCAGGCCCTCGCCCTGCTGGGTGAAATCCCAGACCCGACCGTCGCTGCCGCCGTCGAGATGGCAGCTGGCGCAGCTCATGTAGCCGTCCTGGCCCATACGCGGGTCTTCAGCATTCCAGAACACCCGTTTTCCGGCCAGAATGTCGGGGCTGAGGACTTCATTCACCGTGGTCGGGATCACGTCGATCTCGCTCATGTTCGCCAGACCCTGCATGATCAGGCCGCTGGCATCGACCACCGACACACTGCGGTCCAGATCGTTGCGCACAAACACCCGCCCGGTCAGCTCGTCGACGGCGAGGCCGCGCGGCGTGAAGCCGATATCCAGGCGCTGGAGCTCCTGCCCCTGCCAGGGGTCAACCGCAATCATCCGATGGTTTCCGGCCAGGGCCACGAACAGGTGGGCGCCGCCTGGGGACGGTGCCAGGCCCAGGGCCAGGCTGGAGTCATCGAGATCCATCCGCCGGTCCAGCAGTTCACTGCCTGTGCCCGTATCAACGCTGCCGAGCATGACCCGAACGCTGGTCTCGAAACTCAGATCGCTGCCCTCTCGCCATTGCCCGCGCAGGATGTTGTCCTTTTTCGCCACATAGAACAGCCGTTGATCATTCGGTGCCAGCGCGAGCGCTGCCAGGTAATTAGGCAGGCCGCGGCCAGCGGTACCGGAATCAGGGGAAGTCGAATCGATCGGCAAGGCAATCTCGGGCCCGAGAGTCATGCTGGGCAGGGCGACCTCAACGATGCTGCCGTGGCTGTCGCTGTCCGACACCAGTCGGCTGATCAGCAGGCGATCCGCCGCAGCAGTAACGGCCAGCGCATGGGGCTGCGGCCCGACGGGCAGGCGGGCGCTGATGCCGCCGCTGGTATCGAAGCGCAGCACTTCAGCGCTGCCGGCGAGGCTGGCAAAGCCGGTCAGGCCGTCGGGTCCAAACACGATCGCGACCGGCTTAGTGCCACGACCCGTCGGCACCGCCAGCGTGATCTGGCCGTTGTTCGGGTCGAGGCGGATTATCCGGGGGGCGCCTGCGCCGGCGACCCAGGGGCGCTGCTGGCTATCCAGTGACAGGCTCTGCGGATTGGCGCACACGGCTTGCTCAAACTCGAATGCGAGGCTGTCGGCGTGCAGCCGGGCGACGCTGCCATGGTCCGGATTGACGACCCAGACGCGTCGATTGGCGCCATCGACCGCAATCGAGTCCGAGCGCGTCGGACGCGCGGCACCGCTGGCCGGATTGACGACCACGCGGCGGGTACGGGCCTGGAGTTGGCTGCCCTGATCGCGAACCTGTACCTGAACGACAAAGGTGCCCGGCTCGGCGTAGACGTGACTGAATTCATGGCTGGCCTGCCAGGGTCCTTGAGCGGCGCCATCGCCTGGCGACCAGCGGTACTCCAGGCTGCCCTCCCCGCCCGTGGCGTTGATCGACATGGCCAGCATCTGGCCGGTGCTGATCGGAGTATCCGGATTGAACGCCAGTTCGGAGAGTTCGAGCGGCTCGGCGCCGCCGATCTGGTCTCCCGTGGAAAAGTGGAACAGGTGCTGCTCGATCGGATTGCCGGCGACATCGTGAATGCCGCCGGCCACAACCCGAACCTCATAGGTGGTTTCCGGCAGCAGCGGCTGCACCGGCACCCAGTTGATCACGTCGTAGTTGGTGTCCATCACCACGCCGGCGATCGGCTCGCCACCCAGCGGTCGCACCTGGATGGTCTGATCGTTGACGGTGGTGGAATCCAGTACCTCGTTGATCACCAGCCCGATCACCGTGGTCAGCGGCTGGTTGATCGCACCGTCGACCGGCAGGTGGTAGCCGACGCTCGGCGGCGTCACGTCCAACCCGTCCTGATGACTGAACAGATAGCTGCGGCTGGCATTGGTTTCCGAACTCGAAACCAGTAGCAGGTGGCCGAGCGGAATCCACTGAAAATCGCCGAAGCCGCCAGTCGGCGGCGTGAAGACCCGCTCAACCTGCAGGGTTTCCATATTGAACTTGGTGCCGCGCCCGAAGCGCCCGGCAAAGGCGTATCGGTCCTGGAAATGCACGTAGCGCCCGGGCAGGTCGTCGTAGGGTATGGTGGCGCTGATGCTCAGATTGCCAGGGTCTGAGATATCAATCAGCAGCGCATTGGCGTTGCCACCCGGACCGTTCTCGTTGTCGCCGTTCATCAGCACCACGTAGTGCCGCCAGATCTGCCAAGCGTTGGTGTACTGACGGATATTGCCCGTCAGAGTGCTCAACAGCACCGGATTGGCCGGGTCGCCAATATCGAAAACGGCCATGCCGCTTTGATCATCACCGGGGGTGAAGAACAACAGGTTACCGAGGCGCCAGCGGTTGGAACCGTTGATGCCGGACTCGGCCTGCAGGTTACGATCCGCTACCGGCGGCCACCACCCCAACCGCGCGTCGTAGATGCGCTCGGCGAAGACATGCGGGTAGGTCGGCAGCCAGTTGCCGGGCCAGGTCAACGGCGGCTGCACGAAGGGAAAGTCATGCACGCTGCCGGTGAACGGAGACCAGTTGAGCATATCGCTCAGATCGGCAAACGGCGCCGGCACGTCGGCATTGCCCAGTTCCGGGTTCCAGTAGGTCCGCCAGAAAGCGTTGCCGATCTTGTACCAGGTGTGGCCGTTGGCGCCGACCTGAAAGTTGTGGATCAAGGCCGGGCTGGCCGGATTGGAGATATCGTAGACCGTGGTGTGCTGGTTGTCGGTCGCGCCGAGATACAGGTAGCCGTTATGAAAAGTGACGATTCGCCCGCCGTGATTCCAATGCGACAGATAGGTCCCGGCCGGCCAGGTCTGGCTTGGTAGACCCTGAGCCTGGATCGGCAGCGGCACGATCAGCCAAAGCAGCAGGCCGATAGCAAGAACAAAGCGGTGTCGACCAGGCACGGCGATCATCCTTGATTCCGGGACGCTTTCCCGCGCGAGCAGGCAGCGAATCATCCCGTTTGGTGGCCCCCTGCTTCGACGCACGACTCCGCGCCCGTGCCCAGTCTAATGGACCCCGCCACTCATTGTCCAAGCTCATCACGCCGGAAAGCATACAGCCGCAACTCAGAACCCGATTGGAATGGCGATCCCTTGCCAACGGGGGCCAGGCAGGGCCGCCGGTTGACATCGCTCAGCCGTCATACTCCAGGCCCTCCTCGTCTTCGTCGTCCTCGAAAGGCGGAATGAACCATGGCGTCGGGCAGTCCCCGTCGACCTCGGCTTCGAGAAAATCGCAGGCTTCCGGAGGCGCTTCCGGTTCGGCTTCCAGACCGATGTGATAAAGGGCAAACCCGGGCATGACGGACTGTCCGAGTGCCTTTCCGAGCACTTTGCCGCGCAAGCCTGAGCGGACTTCGGTGCGACGGTTGGTGATCGGGTCGGTGATGGTGCCGAGCAGGTCGCCGGCGTTGACCTGGTCACCCAGCGCGACGCGACTGGAAAGAATGCCCGAGCTGTCCGCCCGGATCCAGCTGGAGCGGAAGTAGACGGGACGCGGCTCCTCCCAGAAACTGGCGCGATCGTCCATGCCCAGGTGATTCATCAGGCTGCGGATCGAGCGCACGCCATGGCTGACTTCATCAGGCTGGAAGCGCATCGGCTCGCCGGCCTCCAGGGTCACGGCCGGGATGCCGATGTCGGCGGCAGCGCGGCGCAAAGTTCCCTCCCCGCCGCCGCTGTGCAGGACTACGGTGGCGCCAAACCCCTGGGCCATGGATTTGATGTCCGGGTTGTTCAAATCAGCACGGAGCTGCGGCAGATTGGTCCGCATGGCCGAGCCCGTGTGCAGATCGACCAGGTGGCTGCAGGACCGCACCACGTTGGCAAAGAACGAATGAGCGATCCGCGAAGCCGCGCTGCCGTTGGGATTGCCCGGAAAGAATCGATTGAGATCGCGCCGGTCCGGCAGATAGCGCGAATTGCGCTGGAAACCATGAATATTGACGATCGGCACGCCGACAACGGTGCCATTGAGCAGCTCCGGATCGATGCCGAACATCAAATTGCGAACAATCTCGATACCGTTGAGCTCGTCGCCGTGAATGGCGGCGGTCAGACACAGCACCGGTCCGGGTTTGCGGCCGTTGACGACCAGCACCGGAACACCGATGTCCAGACCGCTGAAAGACTGCTGGTCCTGCCAGGTCAGTCGGGCGAACTCACCAGCTTGAACCTCCGCGCCCAGCAGCGGGAACGGCTGGTTCTCGATCACCGTGGCATGGAGCTCGCCCGGCGGTTCCGCCGCCGCAGTGGCGGCAGGGACCTCCTGCAACCAGGCCGGCAACAGCGACCAGCCGCTTTCTGCGGCATTGCCAGGGGCGATGTAAAGGCCGCCGGCAAGGGCCAGCAGTACGAGCGTTCTGACGATCAAGGGAATCCGCATGGGCCTCGCGAGGAGAAACGAGTCCTGACTGTGACTGTTTTTCTTCTACTGGGTTCGGATGTCGACGCGGTGACGATGCCTGGCCGTTGACCCGAACTCAAGAACCCACGGGCTCCGCAGCCTCTTCGTCGCTCCACTCCGCTGCGGGAAGTCTGAGAATCCGGAAGTCGAAGAAGGCATACAGAATGCCGATCAGCGGCACCAGCAGCAGGAAGAAGGCATAGGGCGCGTAGGTCAACGGGCTGACGCCCAGCACCCCGAACATGAACACCCCGCAGGTGTTCCAAGGAATCAACGGTGAGGTGATCGTGCCGCCGCCTTCCAGGCTGCGGGAGAGTACGCGCGGATCCAGGCCGCGGGCCCGGAACTCGGCCCGGAACATGCGCCCGGGCAGGACGATCGAGATGTACTGATCAGCGGTCAGTACGTTGGTGCTGAAACAGGTAAGGATGGTGGTCGTCACCAGCGACGCGGTGCTGCGAACCATGCCGATGACACCGGTCAGCAGTCGTTTCAGCAAGCCGGTGCATTCCATCACCGCGCCGAAGGTCATGGCGCAGATCACCAGCCAGACCGTGTTGAGCATGCTCGACATGCCGCCGCCGCTGAGCAGACGGTCGAGTCCTTCGTTGCCACTGTCAACCGACGTGCCGTCGGCCAAGGTCAGCCAGACGACCTGGAGCGCGTTCAGCAATCCCCCGCCATCAGCCACGGCGGCGACCCGCTCGGGCTGGAAGGCGATCGCCCAGATCCCGCCCAGCATGGCGCCGATGAAAATGCTGGGCAGGGCCGGCTGCCCGGCCACGGCCAGGCCAAACAGCACCGCCAATGGAATCAGCATGAACAGGTTGATGTTGAACAGATCTTTCAGCTGGGCCTGCATTTCGATCAGGTCGCCGCCCCCGCCCTGCCCGCTGCCGGCAAAACCCAGCAGAATGTAGAGGATCAGGGCGATGACCAGGGCAGGAATGGATACCCAGGTCATGTAGCGGATATGGGCAAACAGCTCGCTGCCGCTGACTGCGGGCGCCAGGTTGGTGGTGTCGGACAGTGGCGACATCTTGTCGCCGAAATAGGCGCCCGAGATTACCGCGCCAGCGGTGATCGCCACCGACAGATCAAGCCCCGCGGCGACCCCGATCAGGGCCACGCCGATGGTGGCGGCGGTGGTCCAGGAGCTGCCGATCGACAGCGCAATGACGGCGCAGATCAGGCAGCTCGCGGCGTAGAACCAGGTCGGGCTGAGCAGCTCCAGCCCATAGTAGATCAACGTCGGTACGATGCCGGCCAGCAACCAGGTGCCAATCAGGGCGCCCACCATCAGAATGATCAGCATCGCCCCGAGCGCCACCGCGATACCGCGAGTGATACCCGCCTGGATGCTGTACCAGCCATGGCCGTTGTACAGGCCGATTACACTGGCGATGGCCGCGGCCACCAGCAGGGCGATCTGATTGGGGCCGTAGGAGGAGTCGTCGCCGTAGAGCAGTACTGAACTGGCCAGCATGGCCACCAGCGCAATCAGCGGGATGATCGCCTGGAAGTAGCCCGGCGCCTTGATATGCTTGCTCATTTACCCTCTCTCGATCCCTGGCGCCAGGACGCGCCGGCGGTGGCGCGCGAGCCCGCGGCCATTGCTGCCGCTCTATGTTACACCAGCGCCGCGCTCTCGCCAGCGCGCCCATTCCGGGCACTGACCGGCCACTCTGGCGACGATCAGTACCCTACAATGAGATACGGGTTTGCAGCGACAGGATTGGCATCAGGCAATGAATCTCAAGGACCGTTTGTTCAAGAAGCCCTGGCAGCACAAGGATGCGGAGCGGCGGGCTGAGGCGGTGCGCGACAGCGACGACCCCGAGCTCCTGCAGGCCCTGGCCGAGCTGTCCAGAAGTGACGAAGCGGCTGCTGTCCGGTTGGCCGCACTGCGCCGAATCAACCAGGAGTCGGAATGGCTGGCGGCACGGGCGCGCGAGCAGGACGCCACCATTCGCAGCGCGGCTGATGTCTTTCTGGCCCGGGAACTGTGCCGTCGTTCCGGCGACGATCATCTGGAGGCCAGGCTGGCCTGGCTGGCCAGCATCGAGGCCGCCGAATTGCTGCGCCGTCTGGCAGTGGAGGCTGTTGATCTGCCGGTGCGCCGAGCTGCGCTGCTGCGTATTCAGGCGCAGGGATTCCTGGGCGACGCACTGGTCAGTGAGCGCGATGAGGCCCTGGCGGCGGAAATCCTGGCCCGCATTGATCAAGCCTCCACGCTCGAACGGCTGGGCGATCGCCTGCGCAAAACCTCGAAAAAGCGCGCCCAGCTGGTTCAACAGCGTCTGGCCGACCTGCGCGCGGCCAGCGGCGCCAGCGATCCTGATCATGACGCCGCCGAGGCGCTGGTGCGACGGGCCGAAGCGCTGGCGCGCGGCGACAGCGCCGGCAGCCTGGAAGCGCGACTTGGCCAGATCCTGGCCGACTGGCAGTCGATTCGGGCGCCTGATGCGGTGCTGACGAGACGCTTCGAGGGTGCGGTGTCGATCGTGCGCGCCGCGCTGGCACGCCCCCTGCCCGAGCCCACGGTCGACCCGGCAGACGATCAGGCCGATGCTGATCCGACCCCGGCTGCTGTCGATGCCGGGCTGATGGCTGCGGCCGAACATATTCGCGATGTCATTCGACAGGGCCGGAAGTCGGTGCCGCCGCAGGCGCTGTTGGCCAGCTGGGATCGCGCCTGGAACCAGATCAAGCAGCCCGGCGAGGCCGACCAGGCACTGAAGGCGGACCTGTTGCCGCTACTGCGCGAACTCCAGGCCCAGGTCGCGCAGAAAACCCGGCAACCGGACCGAACCGAGCCGCCCGCGCCCGACTTCGATCCAAGGCTGGATGCGCTCGGCCAGCTGCTCGAAGCCGGCGACATCGAACGCGGCCAGGCTGAGCTGAGCACACTGCGCTCCGAGTACGACCGTCTGCCGGCCCGACAGCGGGCGCCGGCTGTGGCCGGCCGACTGCAGCGCATGGAGGGCCGGCTGAAGGAAATGCGCGACTGGCAACACTGGTCCAACAACGAACATCGCGACACCCTGATCGAACAGGTCGAGCGTCTGGCTGAAAGCGGCCAGCACCCGGATGCCATTTCGGCGGCTCTGAAGTCAGCACGCGAGGAATGGCAGCGCATGGAAGCGATGGAAATCCTGCCCGGCGATCGCAAGCGATTCGCGGCCCCGCCCGGCCAGTGGCGACGATTTCAGGCTGTGTGCCAGGCCGCCTTCAAGCAGGCCCAGCCCTTTTTCCAGAAGCGCCAGGCCTTGCAACAGGAGAATCAGACCCAGCTCGAGGCCTTCATCAGCATGGGCGAGCAGCTGGCGAGCGATGACAGCAGCGAGGCGCAGCGGCTGCAGGAAACGCTGCGCGCGGCGCGCCTGGCCATTCGGCGCCTTGACGACCTGCCGCCGCGTGCGCGCGGCGCCGGCGCGGCGCGTCTGCGCGAATTGATGGACAAGCTCTCCAAGCGCATCGATGGCATTCAGGATCAGATCGAAGCCGAAAAACGAGCGCTGATTGAACAGGCCCGCGCGCTGGCCGATGAGCAGGATCTGAAGACAGCCCTCGCCAAAGCCAAGGCCCTGCAGGCGCGCTGGCAGCAGGTCGGTAGCGGTCGCCGCAAGCAGGAGCAGAAGTTATGGCAGGCATTCCGCGAACCGATCGATCCGCTATTCGCCAAACTGAAGGCCGCCCGAGCCGAACGCGCCGAGGCCGATCAGGCCACCCTGGCTGAACTGAAGGACCTGTGCCAGCAGGCCGAAGCGCTGGCGGAACTACCCGCCGAGCAGCTCGTCGACCAGCGCTCGCAGATGAACGGGCTGATCGCCGACTGGACATCCCGCCCCGGCCGGCCGCCGAAGCTGGAGCAGCGTTTCAGCCGCGCCGAAACCCGCTTCAGGGAGCGGATCGAACAGCACAAATTGGCCGCCCGTGACGCCGCCCGTCAGCAGCTGGAGACGATGGCCGAGCAGCTCCAGGTCATGGCTGAGCGGGTCCTTGCCGGCGAACGTCCAGCACCAGCAGCGATTGGCGATGCACAGGACGCGCTCGAACCGGGCCTGGCTGAGCTCATGCTGAGCTTGCAGGCCAGCGCCGATCAGCTGCTCGATCCCGACCTGACCGCCGAGGCCCTGTCGAGCCGGCTCGAAGCCAATGCCGAGGCGGCCCGCAAGCTCGCTGTGGAACTGGAATTCCTGTCCGGCCTGGAGTCGCCGGCCGAGGATCGGCAGCTACGCATGGACTACCAGGTGCGACGGCTCGCCGAGCGCATGAGCCAGCGCGGCGCCCAGCCTGACCTCGGCAGCGAACTCGAACAGCTGCAGCAGCGCTGGTATCGCAGCCTGCCGCTGCCGGCGACGCAGCATGCCGGGCTGACACGGCGGGTCCAAACCGCGCGCGCGGCGATTGAGCGGATGATCGGTGGCGCCTGAAGCGAGTGCGCGATCATCGCGCGAGTTCATGAATTATCCGGGCTAGGAGACCCGCTGGCCATGCCACCCGTCACTGTACTGAGCTGCAAGACAACGGCACCGCTGCGTCAGGCGCGGTGGGCCTGGACGGGTGCCAATGCAGCGATTTTGGGGCGCTCTTCAACGCCTGACAGGGCCTATCCCGCATGAGCGAATCGATCGATCCGGCAACGCGGCCCTTTGTCCACCTGCGACTGCACAGCGAGTATTCGCTGGAAGACGGGATGGTGCGTGTCAGCGAGCTGGTCGCTCGCGCCGCCGAGCTGGGCATGCCGGCGGTGGCTGTGACGGACTGGCATAACCTGTTTGCGCTGGTCAAGTTTTACCGGGCGGCAATCGCGCGCGGGATCAAGCCGATTGCCGGCGCCGATCTGCGGCTCAGCGCCGGCGACGAATCGGCCGCAGCGCCGGTGATCACCCTGCTGATCCAGGATCGGCGCGGCTATCTGAATCTTTGCCGGCTGCTGTCCCGAAGCTTTCTTGAAGGCCGGATGCGTGGCCAGCCGCGCCTGGACCTGCGCTGGCTCACGGGCCAATCAGACGGCCTGATCGTGCTGCTGGGGCCTCGGTCCGACGTTGGCCAGGCGCTGTCCCGGGGCCGGCGCAATCTGGCCCGCTCGCATCTGGATACCTGGCTGCGCCACTTTCCCGACCGCTGCTATCTGGCCGTGGAACGCGTGGGGCGCGACGGCGAAGCAGCACTGGAGAATGCGATGCTGGAGCTGGCCGTGCTGAGCAATACGCCGGTCGTGGCCAGCAACGATGTTCGCTTCCTGCGGCAAGACGACTACTTTGCGCATGAAGCCCGGGTCTGCATCCACCAGGGCCGGCTGCTCGATGACAAGCGTCGACAGCGCGAGTACCTCGACCAGCAATACCTCAAGAGCAGCGAGGAGATGGCCGCGACCTTCGCCGACCTGCCCTCGGTGCTGGACAACACCCTGGAGCTGGCGCGCCGCTGCAATCTGGAATTGAACCTGGGCGAATATGCCCTCCCCGCCTTTCCGGTACCGGAGGGCATGACCGAGGACGAGTTTCTTCGCGGTCAGTCCGAGAAAGGGCTCACCGATCGTCTTGAGCGCTTCGGCCTGGCGCCGGAGATCAGTCGCGAGGAGTACGATCAGCGCCTGGCCCGCGAGCTTGACGTCATCATCGGCATGGGCTTTTCCGGCTACTTCCTGATCGTGGCCGACTTCATCGCGTGGGCCCTGAGTAACGGCGTGCCGGTGGGCCCGGGGCGCGGTTCCGGGGCCGGTTCGCTCGTCGCATGGTCACTGGGTATAACTGGCGTTGATCCAATACGTTACGAGCTTCTTTTCGAGCGATTTCTTAATCCGGAGCGGGTGTCCATGCCCGACTTCGACATCGATTTCTGCGTCGAGGGCCGGGACCGTGTGATCGACTATGTAGCCCAGCGCTACGGCCGCGACCGGGTCTCGCAGATCATCACCTACGGCACGATGGCGGCCAAGGCCGTGGTGCGCGACTGCGGCCGGGTGCTGGGCTACAACTACGGCTTTGTCGACTCCATTGCCAAGCTGATCCCGAACAAGCTGGAAATGACCCTGGACGGCGCCCTCGCTGAAGAACCCGAGCTCAAGCGCCGCTACGACGAAGAAGAGGATACCCGCTCCATTCTCGATCTGGCCCGTTCGCTGGAAGGCCTGGCGCGCAATGCCGGCAAGCACGCCGGCGGCCTGGTGATCGCGCCCACGGCGCTGACCGACTTCACGCCGCTGTATACCGAGCCGGACGGCCATTCGGTTCTGACCCAGTACGACAAGAACGACGTCGAGTCGGTCGGCCTGGTCAAGTTCGACTTTCTCGGCCTGCGCAACCTCACCATCATCGACTGGGCCCTGAAGGCCATCAACGAGCGGCGCGCGGCTGGCGCCGAGCCCTTGCTGGATCTGGATGCCCTGCCGCTGGATGACGGCCGTGCCTTCGAACTGCTCCAGGCCGCGCACACCACGGCCGTGTTCCAGCTCGAGTCGCCCGGCATGAAGGAGCTGTTGCGCAAACTCAAGCCGGACAATTTCAACGACATAGTTGCCGCCGTCGCCCTGTACCGCCCCGGGCCGCTCGACGCCGGCATGGTCGATGAATACATCAACCGCAAGCACGGCAAGGTGCCGGTCAAGTATCCCCATCCGTTGGCGGAACCGATTCTTGCCGATACCTACGGCGTGATCCTGTATCAGGAGCAGGTCATGCAGATCGCCCAGGAGCTGGCCGGCTACAGTCTCGGCGGCGCCGACCTGCTGCGCCGCGCGATGGGCAAGAAGAAACCGGAGGAAATGCAGCGCCAGCGCGAGATCTTCGTGAACGGGGCCGCTGACAACGGTATCGAGGGCAGCCAGGCCGAGTCGATCTTCGACCTGATGGAGACCTTCGCCCGCTACGGTTTCAACAAGTCGCACTCGGTGGCCTACGCGCTGGTCGCTTACCACACCGCCTGGCTGAAGGCGCACTATCCGGCCGAGTTCATGGCCGCGGTGCTGTCGGCGGATCTGGACAAGACCGACAAGATCGCCAACCTGATCGAGGATTGCCGGCTGATGGGCCTGGCCATTCTGCCGCCGGACATCAATCGCTCCGCCTACCGCTTCCGGGTCGAGGACGGCGCCATTCGCTACGGCCTGGGCGCGATCAAAGGGGTCGGCGCCGGCGCGGTCGAGAGCCTGATCCAGGCGCGCGAGCGGGTCGGTCGCTTCGACAGCCTCGATGCCCTGTGTCGCGAAGTCGATCTGGGCCGGGTCAACCGGCGCACGCTGGAAACTCTGGTCCGCTCTGGCGCCTGCGATGTGCTGGACGACAATCGCGCGGCGTTGATGCAGGCGCTGCCCGATGTGCTGTCTGCAGCCGAACGCATTCAGGCTGATCGGGCCGCCGGCCAGGCCAGCCTGTTCGGTGCCCCAGCCGCCACGGCCAACGCTGCCGTCAGCCGCCGCGAGCAGGCGCTCGTTCGGCCCTGGTCGGGCCGTCAGCGGCTGCGGGCGGAACGCGAAACGCTGGGCTTGTACCTGTCGGGCCATCCGCTCGACGAGCTGCGCGAGGAGCTGGCGGGCTTCGTCACCACGACGCTGGACCGGGTTGGTGACCGATTGGGCGGCGCGGAACCCTACGAAGGCGGGCGCGGGCGCGGCCGCGGCATTGAGATGGTGCTGGCCGGATTGGTGATGGCCGTGCGCAAGCGGCCCGGCAAGGGCGCATTCGTGGCCCTTGACGACGGCATGGCGCGACTGGAGGTGGCGATCTTCGACAGCCTCTATCATCAGGTCGCCAACCGGCTAGTCGCCGACGAGATCCTGGTGATTCGCGGCAAAGTCGAGATCGATGCCTTTCGCGGCGGCTTCCGCATGGTCGCCGACGAAGTGCTGGAAATCGACGAAGCCCGCGCCCGCTTCGCCCAGCGTCTGGAAATCGAGATTGACACGGCCAGTCCGGATCTGGACCGCGACCTCGCCGCCGCCATCCATCCCTATCGGCCGGGTCAAACGCCGGTCATTCTGCGCTACCGCAATCGCGCTGCGCAGGCCCTGCTCAAGCTGGGTGAGGACTGGCAGGTCAGCCCCTCCGCCGACTTGCTGGCTGCCATCGACGGCGTTTACGGCATCAGCGCGGTCCGGCTGCGCTACTGATGGCTGTCCCCTACTCGGCATCGCCAGGGCGGGCCAAGGCCGTTCAAGTCTGTCGCTGGCGGCTATACTGACGATCGAGGCACCCATTGCTTAAGATTGATGGCAGAGCATTCAGAACGCTGCAGAATTTGCCGTGACGGCGACGAGCTTGGATTCGAGCTGAGCATGGCCTTTCAGCCGATAGTGCAGGCCGACGCGCGCGAAGTGTTTGCCTATGAAGCCCTGGTGAGAGGCCCCAATGGAGAGCCCGCCGGCTGGGTATTCGAACAGGTCAACGCCGCCAATCGCTATCGTTTCGACCAGGCCTGCCGGGTCAAGGCGATCGAATGGGCCGCACGGCTGGGCATGTCCTGCCACCTCAGCATCAATTTCATGCCCAATGCGGTCTATGAGCCGGAGCGCTGCATTCAGACCACGCTCACAGCCGCTGCCGCCTGTGGTTTTCCGCTCGACCGGCTGATCTTTGAAGTCACGGAAGGCGAGCGCGTCGATGATGTGCCACATCTGAACAACATCATTACCCACTACCGTGACCAAGGTTTCCGGACTGCGATCGATGACTTCGGCGCCGGTTACTCCGGCCTGAATCTGTTGGCCGAGCTCCGCACCGATCTGGTGAAACTGGATATGGGGCTGATCCGGGATATCGATTCCAGCCCGACCCGACGGGCCGTGGTCAACGCGATCGTCATGGCCTGCCGCGAGCTGAGCATCCAGCCTGTCGCCGAAGGCGTTGAATCAGCCGCCGAGCTGAAGGTGCTGCGCGACATCGGCATCGATTTGTTCCAGGGTTACCTGATCGCCAGGCCAGCCTGGAAGCAGCTGCCCGCGGTGGACTGGTCGGTTTTCCAGCACTGACCGGCGGGGGCTTTCTGCAGCCATGCCCCGCTATTGACCGGGCAGCAAAGCAGCGGCTTTACTGGTGGACCAGACTGTTCGGGATCGGTCCGGGCAGCGCTTCGATCAGGGCCCCCGACCGCGTAGCGACTGGATCTGGCGGCGCTGGCGCTTGTCGGGTCGGCGCGCGCCGCCGCCGGCGTCAGCCTGCTCGGCGCGGCGCTGTTCAAGCCGTGCTTCACGGGCCAGCCGTCCGGCTTCCGTCTCCTGATACTGGGTCAGCGCCACCGCCGCGCCTACCCGACGTTCGATCAGGCCCAGCACATCGATCTCGAAAACCAGTTCACTGCGAGTGATGCGAAGTCGATCATTGATCCGGACCAGGCGCGAGGGCTTGGCCCGATGACCGTTGATATCGACATGCCCGCCCTTGATGGCAGCCTGAGCCAGCGAGCGGGTCTTGAAGAATCGGGTGGCCCATAGCCATTTGTCCAGGCGGACGCTGTCGAGCTCAGCCATCTCGATGCTCCAGACGTTGCAGGCGGGCGTTGATCTCCTCCAGCTGACTGAGCAGCCGCTGCTTGATCTCTTCCTCCTCGTCGGCGTGGATCGACTGGGTGGCCGTGACGATGATGGCAATGAACAGGTTCAACACCATGAAGCTCGAAACCAGAATGAACGGCACGAAGTACAGCCATATCCAGGGGTAGACCTCCATCATCGGGCGGGCCACCCCGGTCGACCAGGACTCCAGCGTCATCACCTGGAACAGAGAGAACAGGCTCAAGGCCAGGTTCCCCCACAGCTCCGGAAAATCCTCGCTGAACAGCTTGGTCCCCATCACCGCGAACACGTAAAAGACCAGTACCAGCAGCAGCGCGGTCCAGCCCATCCCGGGCAGTGCCCGCAGCAAGGATTCGATGATGACCCGGAGCTTCGGCACCTGGGAAAGCAGCCGCAGCACTCGGAGGATCCGCAGCGCCCGCAGAATCTCCATCGAACCGGTGGCGGGCACCAGCGAGATCGAGACGATCAGAAAATCAAAGATGTTCCAGCCCGAGCGAAAGAAACGCGGCCCGAACGCGGCCAGCTTGAGCAGTAGCTCAATGACAAAGACGGCCAGGATAAGGCGATTGGCGGTAATCAGCGCAGGCCCGATCTGATCCATGATCCGCGGCGAGGTTTCCAGGCCGAGGATCACGGCGTTGATGATGATCAGGACGATGATGAAACGAGAGAAACCGGGCCCTTCGACCCGGCTTCCCAAACGCATGCGCCAGTTGGCGATCGGCCGGTCGCCGACCGCGGCCTCAGCCGGAGGCGGCATTCGTGCCGTCCCGGGCGGCTGTCTGGGCCCCCTCATTGCCCAGCGCTTCCAGCAGCAGCTGATTGACCCGACGTACATAGCCCGCCGGATCGGCCAGTTCGCCGCCTTCGGCGAGCAGCGCCTGGTCCAGAAGCAAGCGCGCCAGGTCGCCAAAGCGCGCGTCGTCGTTGATGCCTTCGAGAAGCTTGACGAGCGGGTGCGATGGATTGATCTCCAACTCCGGCAGCGCCTCCGGCACCTCCTGGCCGGCCTGGCGAAGCAGCTTCTGCATCTGCAGGCTCATGCCATGCTCGGCGCTGACCACCCGTGCCGGCGAATCGACCAGATGAGCGCCGGCATGCACGGCAGCGACCCGCTCGCCCAGGCTGGCCGCAATGCGCGCGGCGAGCTCTTGCGCGGCCTGGTCAGGCTCGGTCGCGGCGGCATCCAGCTCGTGACGACCGCGCGACACCGACTTCAGCGGCTTGCCCTTGAACTCCGTCAGATGGGCGACCAGCCACTCGTCGATGCGATCCGTCAGCAGCAACACTTCGATGCCGCGAGCACGAAAGGCTTCCAGGTGCGGGCTGTTGCGGGCGATGGCGAGATTGTCGGCGGTCAGGTACCAGATGCTGTCCTGCTCATCGGGTTGGCGGGAGAGGTAGTCGTCAAGCCCGGTACCGGGCGCTTCGACCTCGGCCGTCGTGGCGAATCGCAGCAGCGCGGCAATGCGCTCGCGCTGTTCGAAATCCTCGATCACCCCTTCCTTGAGAATGCCGCCGAAGGCCTCGCAGAATCGCTGCCACGGCTCACCGCCGGCCTCGGCCAGCTTCTCGATCAGATCCAGGCTGCGCTTGATCAGGGTGGCCCGGATCTTGCCCAGCAAAGGACTGTCCTGGAGCAGCTCACGCGATACGTTCAGTGGGAGGTCCGCGGAATCGACCACGCCGCGCATGAAGCGCAGATAGCGCGGCAACAGCTGCTCGGCGGCGTCCATGATGAAGACGCGCTGGATGTAGAGCTTCAAGCCCTGGCGCTCGTCACGATTGATCAACAGATCAAACGGCGCCTGGCCGGGCAGGAACAGCAGAATCTTGTAGGACTGACTGCCCTCGACATGATGGTGCGCCCAGCTCAAGGGTTTCTCGCTGTCGCCGGTCAATGAGCTGAAGAATCGCTCGTAATCGGCGTCGACCAGCTCAGCGCGCGGGCGCGCCCAGAGCGCCTGGCTGTCGTTGACGACAGCCGCCTGCGGATCATCACCGTCGCTGCTCAGCGCCTGCAGTCTGATCGGAAACGCAATATGGTTGGAATAGCGCTGGATGATCCGCTCCAGCTGCCAACGGTCGAGCAGGTCCTTGTGCTCCTCCCTGAACGTCAGCGTGATGCAGGTACCCTGGGACTCGCGCTCGATCGCTTCGACCGTGTACTCGCCCTCTCCGGTTGATCGCCAGCGCACCCCCTGACCGGCCGGGTCATTCGCTCGACGGGTTTCGACAGTGACTTCACGGGCGACAATGAAGGCGGCGTAGAAGCCGACGCCGAACTGGCCGATCAGATTGGCATCCTGCTTCTGATCGCCAGACAGAGATTCCAGAAAGCGCCGGGTCCCGGAGCGGGCGATGGTGCCGAGATTCTCGACCACCTCATCACGGCTCATGCCGATACCACGATCGGAGACCAGCAATCGGCCAGCCGCCTGATCGAAGCTGACTTCGATGCCCAGGTCCTGGTCCAGGCCTTTCAGGGTTTCTTCAGTCAGGGCTTCAAAGCGCAGCTTGTCGCAAGCGTCGGAGGCGTTCGAAATCAACTCACGCAGGAAAATCTCGCGATTGGAATACAGCGCGCCAATCATCAGCTTGAGCAGCTGATGCACTTCCGTATCGAAGGAGCGGGTCTCCGGGGCGGTCTGGTTGGTCATGGCGATCGTCAGGAAACTCGAGTGATTGGGTCTTTCGGGAAATGGGCGCCTGCAGCGGAAATTTCAACCGCGACGGATTCAGCCTTTTGTGATGCATCGCACATTCTGAACCGATGCTGAACCGGTGCGTTTGCATCCTGCCCGCCGCCCTCGCATAATTGGCGTCCCGATAGCGAGGGCGGGTCTGGCTTCAGCACCGAGGACTGCCGCTTTCCGCCGCACAAAGATCAGATAAAATCGGAAACAAATCAATAGCCTATGCGCCATCGTTATCAGATTACTATAACGGATTACAGGGGGGCGCGGCATTTCACGCTGAGCCAGCTCATGCGCCGCATGCTGACCGGTCTGCTGCTGACCATGCTGGTCGTCTTCCTCGCCGCATTCCTGCTGATCAACGGCCTCAATGCGCGGGTCGGCAAGCTCAATGCCGAAGTCTCCGGCCTGCAGTCGCTGCACGAGTCGATCAAGGAATATAACGAGCGCCTGCTGACAGAGCGCAACGTCCTGCAGCAGGAGGTGGATGAAAAGGCCCAGTCGCTGGCGCTGCTTGGCGATGAGCTTGAAAGCATCGAAATCATGATCGGCCTTCGCGCTGAGCCCGAGCGGCCGCTGGTCCAGCGGGTCGACACCGCCAGCCAGACCGCCTTTGAAAAACGCCTGATGCTGCAGTCAATCCCGAGCGGATTTCCGGTCGAGTCCGAGCGGATCACCAGCCATTTCGGCATGCGCATGCATCCGGTCCGGCGGCGCCAGGCCATGCATGGCGGCGTCGATCTGCATGCCCCGCGCGGCACGCCCGTCTATGCCACCGCTGACGGTGTCGTCGAATGGGCCTCCGAGCACCACAGCAGCGGCTTCGGCAAAATGGTGAAGCTGATCCACAATTACGGCTTTTCGACCATCTACGGGCATCTCGATCGGATCGACGTGAATGTTGGCAGCTACGTCCGCCGCGGTCAGAAGCTCGGCTACTCCGGCGAGACCGGCACGGCCACCGCGCCGCATCTGCATTATGAAGTTCGTCATCTGAATCGTCGTCTCGACCCGAACCCGTTCATGCGCTGGTCGCTGGATGAGTACGACTTGCTGTTCGCGAAAGAGGATCGTGTTGAATGGGAATCATTAGTCGAGGTAGTTCGTCGGACCGCAAGCGTTCCGGAGCGACCGTCATTGCTTCAGGCACAAAGCTGGTCGGCGACCTTGCCTTGAGCGACAGCCTGCACGTCGACGGCCGAATCGAAGGCAGCATTCAGTCTGACGGCGAGATCTCGATCGGCGAGCAAGGCAGCATTGAAGGCGACATCAAGGCCAACCGGGTCATGGTCAGCGGCCGTTTTGATGGCACCGTCGATGCCGAGCGCCTGGAAATCGTGGCCGGCGGCGAGGTCAACGGCACGGTCAGCGTAACGCAGCTGGTGATTGAGTCCGGTGCGCGCTTCAACGGCACCAGCAAGATCAAGGGCCAGGAGCCGCCACGGCAACTCGCTCATGACAAGGCCGAGGCCGCCAAGGCCGCAGAGACCGTTGAAGCGGCTGACAGCAAGGACCGCCGCAAGAGCGCCTGACTGGCGCCTTATCGGCTTTGTTCCGGATCGCTTCCAGGCTTGCGCCGGACATAGATCGTCCGCTGAACGCTTGAGACAGTTTCGCCGGCCCCGCTGAGCACCTGTGCCTCGTGCCTGGCCAGATAGGGTCGTCCGTCCGCTGCACCGGCGACGGCTCGATCAATGTCATCCTGGCTCAAACTGAACTCGACACTGACGGTACCGCAACCTGGGCGAACGAAGTCGATGGCGCCAGCCGTGTCCCAGACGATGTAGTCCCGACCCAGGTTTTCCATGTACATCAGCATGTAGAACGGGTCGGCCATCGCAAAAAGCGAGCCACCGAAGTGCACCCCCACATAGTTGCGATTGAACCAGCGCAGGCGCATCTCAACCCTGGCGAAACGATAGTCGGGCGAAATCTCGCGCACCCGGATCCCGGCCGCCAGATACGGTGGCCACAGATTCATCAACAAGCGTAGACGCGAGGCTTTCATCGTCGCTGAAAAGGAGCCCTGGCCAGCGGGTCTCGCAAGTCATTCAGGAAATGAAAAGGGCCCGCCCCAAGGGGCGGGCCCTTTGCTGAATCCGTCCCTGCTCAGGCGCTGCGACGGGTCAACTTTTCCTTGATCCGTGCCGCCTTGCCTTCCAGTGCGCGCAGATAGAACAGCTTGGCGCGACGGACCTTGCCGCGACGCTTGATGTCGATCGACTCGATCAGCGGGCTGTAGGTCTGGAACACTCGCTCCACGCCGGTGCCGTGAGAAATCTTGCGCACCGTGAAGGCCGAATTCAGGCCGCGGTTCTTGCGCGCGATCACGACGCCCTCAAAAGCCTGCAGGCGCTGGCGGTCGCCCTCGCGAACCCAGATGTTGACCACGACGGTATCGCCGGCTGCGAAGTCCGGGATTTCGCGCTGCATCTGCTCGCTGTTGATCTGTTCGATGATGTTGCTCATGGCTACTGTCGTCCGTTAACGTAAACGCCGACCAACGGTCGGCACAATCTTGGAATTTTAACCTGTTTCACCACTGTTTTGCGAGTCTTTCTGAGAATATTCGTCCGGAAAGTCGTCTAGTGCCGCCAGCTCGTCAGGTTGCAGAGGTCGCTGCTCCAGCAGATCAGGGCGCAGGCGACGCGTTCTGTGGACGGCCTGAGCCGCGCGCCAGTGTGCGATCCGAGCGTGGTCGCCGCTGAGCAGGGTGGCTGGAACGGCTTGCTCCCGCCACAGCTCCGGGCGAGTGTAGTGCGGGCAATCCAGCAGACCGCCGGCGAAGGAGTCCTGGCTCGCCGAGTCGGCATGGCCGAGCACGCCCGGCAGCTGTCGCATTAAAGCATCAATCAGGATACCGGCAGCCGGCTCGCCGCCGGACAATACGTAGTCACCGACCGACCACTCCTCATCAATCAACTGATCGATCAGGCGCTGATCCACCCCCTCGTAGCGCCCGCAGACCAGGATCAGCCGGTGGCTGCCGGCCAGATCAAGGACGCCGTCGTGATCCAGGCGGCGCCCCTGCGGACTCATCAGCAGGCGGCGCGCCGGCAGCGCGCTGTCGGCCACTGCCGCCTCGATGGCGCGGGCCATCGGTTCAGGCCGCATCACCATGCCCGGGCCGCCACCGTAGGGCCGATCATCAACGGATCGATGCGGGTCGCTGGTGAAGTCGCGGGGGTTCCAGCATTTCAGAACCACCCTGCCCTCTGCCAATGCGCGCCCGGTCAGGCCCAAGGTCTTGAGCTGATCGATCCAGTCCGGAAACAAGGTGACGACATCGATGCGTTCAAGCATCGTCGGGACGTTCCCAGGCCAGCGGCCAATCAACACGAATCCGGGCGGCCGTCAGATCGACCTCGATCACGTGCCGGTCGAGCACGAAGGGGATCAATACCTGAGCACCGTCTGGGTTGGCGACATCCAGCACGTCGTTGGCCCCGGTGGCCAGCAGACCGGTCACCTTGCCGTAGTAGTGATCTTCAAGATTGACCACGTCCAGACCGATGAGATCGGACCAGTAGTACTGGCGGCCCGCAAGGGTCGGCAGGCAGGATCGATCGACACGGATGTCAAGCTCCAGCAGCGCTGCCGCTTGCTCGGGGCTGTTGACACCGCTGAGCTGTGCCACCAGGCGCTTGCCCTGGCGGCGCCATTCCAGCACCTCGATCCGGCGTTCACCCGGGCCAAGCTGCCAGGGCTGGTATTCGAAGATGGCTGCCGGCGGATCGGTGAAGGAAAAGACCTTCACCCAGCCGTGAACGCCCCAGACCCCGCTGATGCGGCCGACGATGACCGAATCAGCAGCGCCTGGCGCCGCCATCAGGCCGCCTGCTGCTGGGCCTTGCGGGCTTCGGTAACGAGATGAGCGACGCGCTCGGACATCTGGGCGCCCTGGCCCAGCCAATGATCAACGCGTCCGGTATCGACGCGCAGACGCTCGTCCTGACCGCGCGCAACCGGGTTGTAGAAACCGACGCGCTCAATGCTGCGACCGTCACGTGGGCTGCGGCTGTCGGTAACGATGATGTGATAGAACGGCTGCTTCTTGGCACCGCCCCGGCTCAAACGAATCTTGACCATGTTGTCTCCATCGGTACGGCACGGCCCGGTCCGGGGTCGCGCCGAAAACTTGAGTTTCGGCAAACCCGCAATTGTAAGCCCACACCCTGGGAAATGGAAGGCCTTCGGTCAGTTGCCGAAGATGCCCATCGGCGAATAGCTGCCCAGTGCCGGGAATACGGCGCTGAGCCCGGATGGCGGCAGCGCCAGGCCCTCGACCAGCGCCTCGGCCAGGATCTGGCGATAGTCGGTGGTCGTATCCAGGTCCTGATTCTCGAACAGCGAGGCCTTGTCCAGGCCCGGAAACTCACCGTAGAACTGGCCGCCGTTGACCCGCCCACCCAGCGCCAGCGCCACATTCCCATAGCTGTAACGCGCCCATTGGTTTGATACGAACCGACGCTTAGTTTGATACTACCGCTGCTCGTCGATGACCATCGCTGACTGAAAGACCCTGCCCTCGCCTCGATCTCCGATGTCGACCGGGCTCTGGATGTATCCGTAGATCCCCACCACGGCGTTAAGCGCCGGGTCGCTGGGGAAGGGCATCACGATCACAGGCTTCGAGGCTCCTTGTATGGCATGGAGCCAGCGTAGCGAAAACTTGAGGTCGATGCCATCGCCGACGGCTGCCGCCGGGACATCAACCTTGCTGAGCGCCAGGATTCGGAAGGCCGAAGTGCCAGGCCCTAGGCCGGCCGAGAGCTGAAAAAGCGGCGGAGGAGTTGCAGGCGTTTGAGCCCGGAAAACAAGCGTACCCCGCGCCCCGGTGATTTCTGTCGTTCGCAGATCGGCCACGGCAGAAGGCAGCGCCCACCGACTCCCATCGACCGGGTCGCCGGCATGGCGCACTTCGTAGTCGAGCCGATAGAACGCGCCCTCCGCGATTGCGCCTGGCCATTGGGCAGTGCCCTGCTGACTGGGGCCGACCGATACCCAGGCGCCAGAGGCCACGACCGAGCCTGTAGTCGCAGGGGCCGGAAGCGCAATCAGGTCCCCGTGCGCAGGCACGGAGAGCGCTACGATGGCATCGAGTACTGACTGCTCCAACCGCAATTCACGCCGGACCTTGGCCGTGCCAGTGTATATCTGGCCATCCGCTGATCGGTCCCTCAGTGCATCATCCACGTATCTGAGTCGCCATCCGGCGTCAGCAAGCTGGGGGTGGCTGATGGCGCGGCCACAATAAACAGCTCCCACATACCCAGCCCGGCCATTGGCCTGCCAGAGCAGCCGCCATCTCGCGCCAGGCACTGGCTGATCTGCGACCACGACAAGATGACGCGGCGAGCCCACCGCAGCCAGCTCAAACACGGAGAAGTCGGAAACTGGAGACCAAAAGCCTACCCACGTCTCCAGCACTATATTCGGAAGGCTTAATCCGTCGTCTGTGATCCCGACGTCGGTGCCGAGAAGCGCAAAGCAGTTGGGCAGTGTCAGGGGCAAACCGGCAGACCAGAACTCAACGCCGACCACCCCGGATTGCGCCGCATACCGTGCTGCTGGCTCAAGAGCAGGCGTCGAAAGCTGCTCGACGTCATCCCAAGAGTTGCCGATCGTTTCGATGCGATCGAACCACGGCTGGTCGATCAGATTCATGCCTGCAATAATTGCCATGACTATCCCATGAGGAGGAGTTGGACGCGGCCGCTCAGCGGCCGCACTCGAATGCCGACGATTCGGCACAGGCGGCCGCTGACCAAGCCCCAGCGAGGCGAGACGAGTTTCACAGCAGCCAACGGCCGCAAATGCTGCAGCGCATCAAGCTGATCGCGGCCGATCACGAACTCAG
>JBJHCC010000018.1:0-65477 GCA_050485825.1 Gammaproteobacteria bacterium | reverse complement strand
TAACGTCTGGGTTAACCGGCGCGCCCCCGCAACCAACCCGGCTTTGCCGGCCCGGAATTTACCCCGCGTCCGGTTGAACCCATTGTTAGCTGAGGGATGCCCATTGAGTTGAATCTACCACCACTGCCGGCCGAAGCCGAGCCGGGAACTCGACTGGCACTAGGCGAAACGAACCGACCAGCTTTCCAGCCCGATTTGCCGTGAACCTGGCCCGTCGGGCTACCAACCGTCAGTTGGCACGGACCGGAATTGCTACTGCCTCTGAAACTTAAGGCCGCCACCGAACTCCTTGCACCAAACCCTGCAACGACTCCAGCGCTGGAGGATTTCGAGAAGGCCCGTTTTGAACTACGCATACACACAGCTAACGTCCGCGATCACCGACGCTCACCCGTGGCGCGGCTCCTGCCAAGCGAGCGATAGCGAGTCCGCAGGAGCCGTGACACGGGTGAGCGTTCGGTGGATCGCATTGTTCGGCATTATTTCAAGTTAGATTCACCTCAAAGCGATCTTTCCATATAGACGAAATCTCCGTCGGGATAAATTCTAATCAGATCATTGAAGTAATCAGAGGGGACCTCTGCAACTGGCTCAAATCCAAAACGGCTCCAAAAACCTTTTGTATTTTGAACAGAAATCAAACACATAGACTTGAATCCAGCCTCCCTTGATTTCACTATAATGTGTGTCACCATCTTGGATGCAAGACCACTTCCTCGGGCCGCACGAGAAAGGGCCAAGTCATGAATGAACATTGAGTCAGCTCCGAATGGAACTTCATAGCTCATTGCGTTTATTGGCGGAGCAGTTCTCAGGATCCAAGGATGGGCCAGAAGATAGCCACACGGTCGATCGTTCCTACATTCCACGATGCAGAATTCAGGAAACGTTCTCCAATGAAACGCAAGCGACTCAATATACTCACACGATTGTTCCGGAAAGGAGTCAGCTTGTATATCCGCTATTGCTTCACGATCTAATTCAGAAATCGAGCGAATCATTGTTTTTATGCCGAACTTATAAGTTGGTTTGACAAGTGGTTGGTATGGGATACCTGATGAGAAGTGACGGATAATCTGTGTGCTTCGCGTTCATCGACCATCAACTTCCTGTTTTTCCACAAAAAAGTCAGTCTGGCTGCCGTAGTTTTGGCTGAAATCTGACGTATAACAACGTTTTTTTCCTAGGGTCAGGGTCGGGGGTTTCCGATGTTGCTGTCGTCTGCTGCCTGTTGGAATAGTGCCCCAGTTTTCGCAAGGGTTCAAATGTGGCTGAGAAATTGCTGGATCGGATGCGGCGGGTGATGCGGGTAGCGCATTACAGTTATCGCACCGAGCAGGCTTACCTGGAATGGGTTCGGCGTTTCATTCGCTTTCATGGCCGGCGTCATCCCGACGCCATGGGCAAGCGCGAGGTGGAGGCTTTTCTGACTCACCTGGCGGTGGATCGGCACGTGGCGCCGGCAACCCAGAACCAGGCGCTCAATGCGCTGCTGTTTCTGTATCGGCGGGTACTCGAGGTGGATCTGCCCTGGCTTGATGATGTGGTTCGGGCCAAGCCAAGCCAGCGCATGCCGGTGGTGCTGACGCGCAGCGAGGTACGTGAGGTGCTCGGCATTTTGCCGCCGCCGCATGATTTGATTGCCGGGCTACTGTATGGCTCGGGCCTGCGCATTTCCGAAGCGCTCAGGCTTAGGGTCAAGGATGCCGATCTGGAGCGGCGCGAGTTGCTGATCCGCGACGGTAAGGGGGCCAAGGATCGGGTCACGGTGCTGGCCGATTCGGTCCGCGACGGCTTGCGTATCCAGATCGAGCGCGCGCTGGCGATTAGCGACATCGATCGGCGCCAGCAGCGCGGCGGTGTGGTGTTGCCGTATGCCTTGAATGCGAAGTATCCGAACGCGCGCTTCGAGCCGGCCTGGCAGTGGGTGTTTCCGGCCCGTGGCTTGAGCCGCGATCCGCGCACGGGCCTGATTCGACGGCATCACGTCATTGACCAGGCGACCCAGCGTGCGGTGCGCCAGGCCGCGCGCCGGGCCGGGATTCGCAAACCGGTGACCTGTCATGTCTTTCGCCACAGTTTCGCCACGCATTTGCTCGAAAGCGGCGCCGACATTCGCACCGTGCAGCAGTTGCTGGGGCATTCGGATGTGCGCACCACCATGATCTACACCCACGTGATTCATCGCGGGGCGATGGGCGCGCGCAGTCCGCTGGATCTGGGCTGAGCGGGCTTTCAGGCACGCTACCGCCATGCCGGGCGCAGGCCCGCCACCGGCCGGTGGCGGCCTGGCGGCCACCTTGGCAGTCAGTCTTTCAGACTCTGGGGGCTAGGTCAAGCGTAAATTGGCTTCAGCCGGGCAGGCGTTGCAGAACGCGGCGGCTTGCGGCCACGGTTTGCTCGATGTGCTCGTCGCTATGGGCGCTGGAGACGAAGCCGGCCTCGAAGGCCGAGGGGGCGAGGTAGATGCCCTCGTTCAGCATGGCGGTAAAGAAGGTCTTGAAGCGCTCCAGATCGCAGGCGGCGGCCTGGTCGAAGTTGGTCACGGCGGGCTGGTCGGTGAAGAAGAAGCCAAACATGCCGCCGACGGCGACACTGGCCATTGGCACGCCGGCCCGGTCGGCGGCCTGCTTCAGGCCCTGGGCCAGGCGCTCTGTAGTAGCGCCAAGTTGCTCATAGAATCCGGGGGCGGAGATCAGTTCCAGGTTGGCCAGGCCCGCGGCCATGGCAACCGGGTTGCCGGACAGGGTGCCGGCCTGGTAGACGGGGCCGGCGGGAGCGACCAGGCGCATGATTTCGGCTTTGCCGCCGAAGGCGCCGACCGGCATGCCGGCGCCGATGACCTTGCCGTAGCAGCTCAGGTCCGGGGTTACGCCATACAGGCCCTGGGCGCCCTGCGGGTGGATGCGGAAGCCGGTCATCACTTCGTCGAACAGCAGCACCGCGCCATGCTCGTCGCAGAGCGCGCGCAGGCCTTCGAGGAAACCGGGCAGGGGCAGCACGCAGTTCATGTTGCCAGCTACCGGTTCAACCGCGACGCAGGCGATCTGGTCTGGATATTGCTCAAACAGCTGCCGCACGCTGTCGAGGTCGTTGTAGCGGGCGTTCAGGGTCAGCTCGGCCAGCGCGGCGGGCACGCCGGGCGAGGTCGGCACGCCCAGGGTCTGGGCGCCGGAGCCGGCCTTGACCAGGAAGCTGTCGGCGTGGCCGTGGTAGCAGCCCTCGAACTTGATGATGCGGTCACGGCCGGTGGCGGCGCGGGCGACGCGCACCGCGCTCATCGCCGCCTCGGTGCCGGAGCTGACCATGCGGACCTGGTCCAGCGAGGGGATCATCTCGCACAGTTTCTCGGCCATGGTGACTTCGCCCGGGGAGGGCGTGCCGAAGCTCAAGCCCCGGGCGGCGGCGCGCTGCACCGCCTCGACGATGTGCGGGTGAGCGTGGCCGCAGATCATCGGTCCCCAGGAGCCAACGTAGTCGATGTAGCGCTTGCCGTCGACATCCCACATGCAGGCGCCCTCGGCGCGCTCGAAGAATACTGGCTCACCGCCGACGGCGGTGAAGGCGCGCACCGGCGAGTTGACACCGCCGGGAATGCGCAGGCGGGCGCGGGCAAACAGGTCGTGGGACAGGCTCATGACAGGCTCCAGTTGAAAGCAGATAGGAAGGCGCGTTGACGCTCGCTGATGTCCTCGGCCTCGAACAGGTCGGTGATGACGGCGAGCAGATCGGCGCCGGCAGCGACCACTTCGGCCGCGTTGTCGGCGCGGATGCCGCCGATCGCGGCCACCGGCAGGCCGAAACGACGCGCCTGGCCGAGCACATCGAGCGGGCAATGCACGGCTTCCGGCTTGGTCGGCGAGGGGTAGATGGCGCCGAAGGCGAGGTAGTCCGCGCCGGCGGCGGCCGCGTGTTCGGCGCGGCTCAAGTCGCTGTAGCAGGACACGCCGATGAGGGCGGCATCGCCCAGACGGGCACGCGCGCTTTGCGGATCGGCGTCGTCACGGCCCAGGTGCACGCCGTCGGCGTCGATGGCGGCGGCCAGTTCGACGTCGTCGTTGATGATCAGGGGCACGGATGCCCGGCGGCAGCGTTCAAGCAGGGCGGCGGCTAGTGCCGGATCGGGGCGCGGCTTGGCCCGGTACTGGAGCAGGGCCAGGCCGCCGCCCAGTAGCTGATCGACCGCGGCCAGCAGCCTGGCCGGCGGCCAGTCGGTCGGGGTCAGCGCGTACAGGCCGGCCGTCAGCGTTCCGGGGCGGGTCATCATTTACAATTCGAGAGTTTTGACACCATGAACAGGCCTGATCGCAGGCGAAGGAATGATACCCCGGTGAGTGAGACTGAAGGATTCAAGAGCTGGATGTGCGTGGTCTGCGGCTGGATCTACCACGAGGAAGAAGGCGCGCCGGACGACGGCATTCCACCAGGCACGCGCTGGGAGGATGTGCCGGAATCCTGGGTCTGCCCGGATTGCGGCGCGGGCAAGGAAGACTTCGAAATGGTGGCGCTCTAGGAGCCTGCGCGGCAGAAACGTTCGAGGCGAAACGGATGCCATCGCCATCGAGTGCGTCTATCGGAGAGCGCGCATAGTCGACCTATGCAAGCTCGACGATAGGTGCACTCGATGGCGAGGGTGCCGTTGCAGCCCGGACGGCTTCTGCCGCGCAGGCTCCCAGCAGCACTAACCTGCGCTGACCAGGCCGCTGAGCCAGCGGCCGTCATCCCACAGCCGATACCAGCGCGCCTTCGGCCCGGTCGGATCGGGGCTGAAGCGCTCGCCGCCCGGCAAACCATTGATCGCGCTGGACGGACAAGCCAGGCAGCGAATGCCGTCGCGTTCGCCGACGAAGCTCTGGTGGACATGGCCAAAGCCGATGAAGCGCACCGTGTCCGCCGGCAGCGCTGCGAACAGGCGGTCAGCGTCGGTCAGCGGGTACTTGTCGATCCAGGCGGAATCCACCGGCATCGGCTGGTGGTGGACGAACACTCCGGTCGGCCGCCCGGGCTCCAGCAGGCGCAAGGGCTCGAGGCGGCGGCCCTCGAGATGGCCTTCCGGGCGATCCGGGCTGGCCGAGTCCAGCAGCAGCAGCTGCCAGCCGCCCCAGTCCAACCTGGGGCCGGCGCTGAAACCGGCGTCTTCGAAGACCTCGGTCATCACCTCGCGCACATCGTGGTTGCCGGGCAGCCACGCGATGCGCGGGCTCAAGTCCTCGACCAGCGCGACCAGACGTCGGTAGGCTTCAGGCGCGGCGTCTTCGGCCAGATCACCCGTCATCACCACCCCGTCGGGCTGCAGGCGCCGACAGGCCGGGAGCAATGCGCTTAAGTTTCGGTCGGCGTTTTCGCCGCGATAGCTGGCTTCGGGATCAGCCGGCAGGTGACAGTCGGAGAGCTGCAGCAGGGTGAAGGGCTGCGCGCTCGTGGCCGCGGCCATCAGCGGCCGAGATCCAGATTGCCGACCGTGAGCTGCTGGCCGCGTTCCAGATTCAGGGCGCGGGCCTGACCAGCGTTGACTTCAAGCACGTACTGGGCCGGGCCCGTGCTGGGGTAACTCGGGCACTGGCGGGTACGGCAGGGGCGGGCGTTGTGCGAAATGCTGACCACGCGCAGCTCCCGATCCAGATAGATGATGTCGAGCGGGATGCGGGTGTTGCGCATCCAGAACGATCTCGGTTCTTCGGCCGGGAAAATGAACAGCATGCCGCGGTTGTCGGCCAGTTCGTCACGGAACATCAGGCCCTGGGTGCGGCTGGCGTCGTCGTCTGCAACCTCGACGTAGAAACGTTTGCCGTTGACCTCCACCCAGGGTTCAGTGGCCTGGCAGGCGACGAGGGGTAGCAGCAGCAGCAGCGGCAGGAGATAGCGGAGGGGCTTGGTCATGCTGGAATTGTATGGGAAAGGGGAGAGGGAAGAGGGAAGACGGGAGAGGGTGGTGTTGGGGGTTTCGGTTGGTGATTGAGGCGTAGCTGAGGGTTGGGGTGTGGGTTGGGTTTGGCCGTCGGCCGCGTGGGGCCGACCTACGCGCATCGAGTTCAATCATTTCTCCGAGGCATCGACCGGCTCCGAGTAGGTCGGGGCCATGTCCCCGACGGACAATGCGAGGCTTCGGCAGACCTTGAGGACGCCGGGCGTGCCCCCGGTTTCCCCTCTCTCTTCTTCCCTCTCCCCCTCTCCCCGGGGGTCGTCAGCCCCCCAGCATCTCTTTCAATGCCGCAATCGCGGCCTGGGCGTCTTCGCGGCTGGGTTCCTGACGGCCGTGGCGGGCGGGCCATTCGATGGCGGTTTCGGGGAGTTCATCGAGGAAACGGCTGGTCTGGCATTCCATGACTTCGCCGTGGCGACGGCGGCCGCGGCAGTAGCTGATCTCCAGGCGGCGTTCGGCACGGGTGATGCCGACATACATCAGGCGGCGTTCTTCCTCGATCTGGCCGTCGTCGATCGAGCGCTGGTGCGGCAGCAGGCCTTCCTCGCAGCCGACCAGCCAGACCCGCTTGAACTCGAGGCCTTTGGCGGCGTGCAGGGTCATCAACCGGACCAGGTCGGCGCCGTCGTGGCGATCGTCGTCAGGACCGGCGACCAGCGAGACTCGGGTCAGCAGCTCATCGGGTGAGTTGACATCGGCGGCAAGACGGTCGATCCAGCCGGTCAGGTCGCCCAGGTTCCGGCGCCGGCGCTCGACCTTGCGGGTGTCGTCGTCCTGCTCGGCCAGCCAGTCGAGGTAGCCGATGTGATCCAGCAGCTCGCGAAAGGCCGGCCCGACCCCCTCGCGCTGGCCGCGGTCGTGAAAGTCGATTAGCAGATTGGTGAAGCTGCGCAAGCCGCGCGCGCTGGTCTGGGGCAGTTCGGCCTGAAAGATCGGGTCGATGCCGGCTTCAAACAGGCTCCGGCCGGTGGCCTCAGCATAGTTGGCCAGGCGCGCCATGGCGGCGGAGCCGAAGCCGCGGCGCGGGGTGTTGGCGATGCGCAGGAAGGCCGGATTGTCGTCCGGGTTGACGAGTACGCGCAGGTAGCTCAGGCCGTCGCGAATCTCGCGGGCGTCGAACCAGCTCGGGCCGCCGGAGACGACATAGGGAATGCCATGCTCGCGCAGTTGCAGCTCGATGGCGCGAGCCTGGTGGTTGGAGCGATAGAGCACGGCGCAGTCGCCCCAACGGGCGTTGCTGCCATGATGGGCACCGAGGATGCCACGGGCGACGCCTTCGGCTTCGTCGCCGTCGGTCGGGTACTCGGTAATGGTGATCCGATCGCCCGGGCCGTGCTCGCTCCACAGCCGCTTCTCGAAGGCGTGCGGGTTGCAGGCGATAACCGCGTTGGCGGCGTGGAGGATGTGGCCGGTGGAACGGTAGTTCTGCTCCAGCTTGATCACGCTGAGGGTCGGATAGTCGTCCTGCAGGCCGGACAGGTTTTCCGGTCGCGCGCCGCGCCAGCCGTAGATGGATTGGTCGTCGTCGCCGACCGCGGTCATCGCGCCGACGTCGCCGATCAGCTGTCGCAGCAGCCGATACTGGGCCGCGCTGGTGTCCTGGTATTCATCGATGAGCAGGTACTGCAAACGCCGACGCCAGCGGGTGCGCAGCACCGGCTCTTCAAGCATCCGCGCGGGCAGGGCAATGAGGTCGTCGAAATCAACCGCGTTGAGCGCGGCCAGGCGGTCGGAATAGTCGCGAAAGAGGGTCGCTGCGCGAGCTTCGGATTCGTCCTGGGCCTGAGCCAGGGCGGCTTCCGGCGTCAGCCCGGCGTCCTTGTAGCGGCTGATGCCTGACTGCACGGCGTAGACCAGATCATTCTTGGCGCCGGTCGGCAGCAGTTCTCGAACCAGGTCGGCTGCCGAGTGCTGGTCGAGGATGCTCAAGCCCTTGCGCCGAGCGGCGGCATCCGGCGCGTCGCGCAGAATCTGCCAGCCCAGCGAGTGGAAAGTGCAGATGGTCAGGCCCTCGGCGCGGCCGCGCTTGAGTCGCTGGGCGACGCGGCTGCGCATTTCGCGCGCGGTCTTGTTGGTGAAAGTGATCGCGGCGATCTCGCTGGGGCCGTAGTGGCCGCGGTCGATCATCCAGGCAATTTTCTCGGTGATCACCCGCGTCTTGCCTGAACCCGCACCGGCCAGCACCAGCAGCGGCGTGTCGAGGTGGGTTACAGCGGCGCGCTGCTGGTCATTGAGTCCGGCCATGGGGGGCGCATTCTAGCGGATTATTCTGCCCGCCGAAGGGCCGCTTCCGGCACCGGTCGACGACGACGCTGTCGATATACTGTAGCGATGATGAATGCCCCAACGCTTGTCAACCGGCCTGCCGGATCGATCCTGCTGCTGATGCTTGTTTTCGCCGCGCCGGCCGGGTCGGCGGCGGAAGTGGAGCGGATTGCGCTGCAGCAGCGGCCAGACATCGAAGTTCAGCACCAGCGCCTGGTTGGCAACCAGCGCGCCCAGGCCCGCCGCGAAGGCGTGGTCGTATCGGTACCGCAGCTGTATGTCTATTTGAGTGACCGCTCGCCGGCCTTTCATCTGGACGGTTTCAGGCCGGGCTTTGAGCGCGAACTGGCGCTGATTGTTGATCGATCACGAACGGCGCGAACCATGGTTCGGCTGGACCGCTTGCTGGAGCGCGTGATGACCCCCGGGGGAGCGGCTTTCAGGGTTCATGATCTGCCGCCGGCCGATGTCTATCTGCTGATCTACCAGCGCGCGGACTGCGCCGATTGTCGACGCGTGGCCGAGACGATCGAGAGCTGGCTGGCGGCGCGCGATGAACCGCTGCGGGTGGTATGGCTCGACGTCAAGCTGGGCGCGGGCTAGGCGGGCGGCGCGCGGGCACGTGGCCAAGCTCTATTTCTATTATTCGACGATGAACGCGGGCAAGACCACGGTCTTGCTGCAGTCAGCCTACAACTACGCCGAGCGCGGCATGCGGACCTTGCTGCTGAGCCCGGCCATCGACACCCGCTCAGGCCCTGGCCGGATCCGCTCGCGGGTCGGCATCGAGGCACCAGCCACGGCAGTCGGGCCGGACGATGACCTCTTCACCCTGGTGGAGCAGGCTCTGGACGGGGGCCAGATCCACTGTGTGCTCACCGACGAGTCGCAGTTCTTCAGCCGCCAACAGGTGTTTGACCTGAGCGAGGTTGTCGATCGCCTGAAGATTCCGGTGCTGGCTTTTGGCCTGCGCACCGACTTCCGCGGTGAGCTGTTCGAGGGCAGCCGCTATCTGCTCGCCTGGGCTGACGAACTGAAGGAGCTCAAGACGATCTGCCATACCGGGTCCAAGGCGACCATGGTGGTCCGCGTCGACGCGGCCGGATTTGCCTTGACCGAGGGGGCGCAGGTGGAAATCGGCGGCAACGATCGCTACGTTCCGGTCAGCCGGGCGGAGTTCAAGCTGGTGTTCCACGGCGGCAAGCGCGTACGCCTGTTCGAGCAGGAGCAACGCGCGGAGCAGGCGCCGTTATTGGACGAAGGCTGAACAAAACCGGACGAACCGCCAAACGGTAAAGAACGCGAAGGTTTCCTTGGCGCTCTTCAGATGGTCGCGGTTGATCAAGCAGGGTCCGGCGGCCGCGTGGGGCCGACCTACTCGGCGCCCGACCCCATCTCCGCACCATTGACCGGCTCCCGCAGGACGATATCGGGCTTCGGCAAACGGGGTCCGTCGGCCGCGTGGGGCCGACCTACTCGGCGCCCGGTCCCATCTTCAAGCTATCGACCGGCACCCGTAGGTCGGGGCCACGTCCCCGACGGACGATGTCAGGCTGCGGCAAACAGGGTCCTTCGGCCGCGTGGGGCCGACCTACTCGGGGCCCGGTCCCATCTTCAAGCTATCGACCGGCTCCGGGTAGGTCGGGGCCACGTCCCCGACGGACGGTGTCGGGCTTCGGCAGGCATGGTCCGTCGGCCGCGTGGGGGCAACCCATGGGATTGATCAGGCTTTGCCGACGCGATCAATCGGGCTTGGTTTTTGATTCAGTGGGTTTGTGATCGCCGAGGACGGTTTTCAGCGGGCAAACTTTGAAAGCCGGGCACTTCTTGCAGCCGGCGGCCAGGGCGATCGGGCACAGGGTCATGTTGGGCGCTCCTGAAGGTAGCGGCAGATATCAGCAGCCGAAGCGGTCCCGATCATGCGGTCGATGCAGGTCGAGGGCAGGGCCCAGCGGCACGATGTAGTGGGGGTTGATGGTGTCATGGCTGCCGTAATAATGCAGCTTGATCGCCCGAAATTCCACCGTTTCGCTGATCCCCGGCATCTGGTAGAGCGCGCGGACATAGTTGGAGAGGTGGTGATAATCCGCGATCCGACGCAGGTTGCACTTGAAGTGGCCGACGTAGACCGGATCAAAGCGGATCAGGGTGGTGAACAAGCGCCAGTCGGCCTCGGTCAGCCGATCACCGCACAGGTAGGCTTGGTCTGCCAGGCGAAGTTCCAGTTTATCCAGGGTTTCAAACAGCGGGATGACCGCTTCCTCATAGGCCGCCTGGGTGGTGGCGAATCCGGATTTGTAGACGCCATTGTTGACGGTGTCGTAGATTTCGGTGTTGATCGCGTCGATTTCGGCGCGCAGTGCTTCCGGGTAGAAGTCGCCGGCGCGCGCGCCGACCCCGTCGAAGGCGGCGTTGAACATCCGGATGATGTCAGCGGATTCATTGCTGACGATGGTTTCCTCCTGCCGATCCCAGATCACCGGCACGGTGACCCGACCCGAGTAGTCCGGCTTGGCCGCGGTGTAGATCTGGTGCATGAATTCGGCTCCGTGGATGAGATCCGGCATCACCTTGTAGCCATCGCGGAAAGTCCAGCCGTGCTCGCGCATGATCGGATTGACCACGGACAGGGAAATCATGCCTTCCAGGCCTTTCAGCTTGCGAAAAATCAGGGTGCGATGGGCCCAGGGGCAGGCGTAGGCCACATAGAGGTGGTAGCGGCCGGCTTCGGCTTTGAAGCCGGCGCGGCCATCGGGGCCGGCCGAGCCATCAGCGGTAATCCAGTTGCGGACGGCCGCAGCCGAGCGCTCGAAGCGGCCGCCGCTGGCCTCGGTGTCATACCACTCGTCTTTCCATTGTCCGTCGACCAGCAGGCCCATGGTCTACTCCTTGAAAACCTCAGAATCTGATGGCGGCCGCCCTGGGTGAGCGCAGCCGAGCGCCCGGGTGCTGCAGAACAGTGACCCGTTTCAATAGTTTCAAGTGTAACAATTCGGGCGGGCGTTTCGGTGGACAGGGTCATCGACCCCGAACGCCGGGGGGATTGCGGCGCGATGGGTGGCCGGACCAGGCGCTCCGGCCGAGGTCTCAGCCAGAGGCCAGCAGCCGGGCAATCAGGCCTTTCGCGCGCTCGGCATAGGCGTGGCCAAACAGGTTGGCGTGGTTGAGCAGGTGATAGAGCTGGTAGAAGGGTCGACGCTGCTCATGGCCTTCCGGCAGTGGCCAGGCCGCCTCGTAGGCCTGGTAGAACTCGGCGGCGAAGCCGCCGAACAGGTGAGTCATGGCCAGATCGCATTCGCGGTCTGCATAGTGCACGGCAGGGTCGAACAGCAGCGCTTGATCGCTGCCGGCGATGCGGGCGGCATTGCCTTGCCAGAGATCACCGTGAATCAGAGCCGGCGCCGGTTGATGGCTACCAAAGCGCATTTGCCAGGCCTCGAACAGCGGCTGCTGCAGGCTTTCGAAACCGTCGCCGGGCCGGGCGCGGGCGAGGCGGTCCAGCTGCGGGCCCAGTCGCTGCCAGAGGAAGAACTCGCTCCAGTTGTCGGTCCACGGGTTCAGCTGCGGGGTCAGGCCGATGTAGTTGGACCGCGTCCAGCCGTAGCGGTCGTGATCGTGACGGTGCAGCTGGGCCAGCGCATCACCCAGGCGGGCGTCGCAGGCCTCGCTGCGCCGATCGAGATCAAAAAAGGCCAGTGCGAGCCAGGCTGTTTCGGCCAGTTGGCCGTGGCCGATCAAACGCGGCACGCGCACCGCGCCGGTGGCCGCCAGTGCGCGCAGGCCGTCGGCTTCCGCCGCGAGCACGCTGGCCTTGGCCAGGCCCAGCGTCTTCAGGAACACTCTGGCGTCGGCCGAGGCCAGCAGCCAGCTTTGCGCGATATCGCCGCCGGGCAGACGGGTCAACTTCAGGCCGCGCTGGTCGAGACCCAGCTCAGCGGCGACGGCACCGGCGCGTTCCAGATCCATGCCTTTGCTCTACTTGTTGTTGTTATCGCCGCAGTATAGCCAGAAGCCTGCGCTGCCACAGCCAAGGATCCGGGTGGCAAACTATTTGCCGATGCAGAAGCTGGAGAAGATGCGGCCAAGCAGCTCGTCGCTGCTCAGACGCCCGGTGATGTCGCCCAAGGCCTCGGCGCATAATCTGAGCGCTTCGGCCAGCAGTTCACCGGAGCCGGTTCGGCGGATTTCGTCCAGACCTTGCCGCAAATGGCGCTGAGCTTCGATGAGGGCATCGACATGACGCTGGCGGGCGGAGAACTCGCCTTCCTGGTCGGGTTTGAGACCGAGCAGCTCGGTGATCGCCTCGGCCAGCAGTTCCAGTCCCGCGCCGGCGCGTGCTGACAGCCGGACTTCGCCGGCTTGGCGGGACGGTCGCTCGCCGAGCAGATCGATCTTGTTGCTGATCTGGATCATCGGCAGGCTGGCCGGCAGGCCCGGCGGTGGCCGCGGCGGCGGCTGGCTGGCATCGACCACCCAGAACAGCAGGTCGGCCTGGCGCATTTCGCGCTCGGCACGCTGCACGCCTTCGCGCTCGACCGGATCCTGGGTCTCGCGCAGCCCGGCGGTGTCGGCCAGGGTGACCGCCATCCCGGCAATCTCGATCCGTTCCCGCAGCACATCGCGGGTGGTGCCGGGGATGGCGGTGACAATGGCGCTGTCGCGCTGGCTCAAGGCGTTGAGCAGGCTGGACTTGCCGGCGTTTGGCGGGCCGATGATGGCGATCCGCAGCCCGTCCGTGAGCAGGCGGCCAGCGCGAGCGCGAGCCAGAAGGGCATCGAGCTGCGCCTGCAGCTGTTCGGCGCGCACGGCGACTTGACCCTCGGCCAGGAAGTCGACCTCTTCATCCGGAAAATCCAGCGCCGCTTCCACCCAGACGCGGAGCGCGGTCACGGCCTCGGCCAAAGCGTCGACTTCCTTCGACAGCGCACCGTCGAGGCTGCGCACGGCGGCGCGCGCGGCCTGTTCGCTGCCCGCGGCAATCAGATCGGCGATGGCTTCGGCCTGGGCCAGGTCCAGGCGGTCATTCAGAAAGGCGCGTTCGGAGAACTCGCCGGGCCGGGCGCGTCGGGCGCCGGCTTCGACCAGGGCGCGCTGGATCATCGCCAGGACGACGGGCGAACCGTGGGTCTGGAGTTCAACCACGTCCTCGCCGGTGAAGGACGCCGGGGCGGTAAAGGCGATCAACAGGGCGCTGTCCAGCGGCTGGCCGTCGGCCGTGCGCAGGCGGCGCAGTCCGGCCTGGCGGGGCGGTGGCAGCGGCCCGCTCAGGCGCTCGACGATGGCGTGACTGGCCGGCCCGGAGACGCGGATCACGCCGACGCCGCCGGCCCCGGGCGGGGTGGCGACGGCGCAGATGGTATCAAGGCTGGACATGGCGACATTCTGCCATTGAAGGCGGCGCGGCGAACCGCTTCAACAGGCCCGGGACCTGCCGCGAGGGCAGGCCCGGAAGACCGATCAGCGTCGGCTGCGAGCCTCTTCCTGGTCGAGACGGCGCAGGATGTACCACTGCTGGGCCAGCGAGACGCCCGCGTTCGTCGCCCAGTACAGCACCAGGCCGGCCGGGAACAGGGCGAACAGGACGGCGAACACCACCGGCAGGTACATCATGATCTTGCGTTGCAGCGGATCCATGCCGGCGGTCGGCATCAGGCGCTGGGTCACGATCATGAAGATGCCGTTCAGGATCGGCAGGATGAAGTACGGATCCGGGCGGCTCAGATCAGGGACCCAGAGGAAGCTGGTCTGGCGCAGCTCAACCGACTCCAGCAGCACCCAGTACAGCGAAATGAAGATCGGAATCTGGACCAGAATCGGCAGACAGCCGCCGAGCGGGTTGACCTTCTCTTTCTTGTAGATGTCCATCATCGCCTGGCCGAACTTCTGGCGATCGTCGCCGTAGCGTTCCTTCAGGGCCTGGATGCGCGGCTGCAGCTTGCGGAGCTTGCCCATCGAGCGGAACTGCGCTTCGGTGAGCTTGTAGAACACCAGCTTGATCAGCAGGGTCAGCACCACGATCGACCAGCCCCAGTGGCCGATCACGTTGTGGATCTTGTCCAGCACCCAGAACAGCGGCTGCGACAGAATTCGGAACCAGCGATAGTCGACGGTCAGAACCAGGCCATCGGCGATCTCGTTCAGGCGGTTCTGCAGCTTGGGCCCGGCGTAGAGGCGGGCTTCGAAGCGGTGGCGTTCGCCGGGCTCAACCACCACTTGTGGCGAGGTGGCGGCAACGACAAAGCGCGGCAGGCGGTCGCCGTCGACAAAGCGGGTGGTAAAGCGGTGAGCCTGGTCGCTTGGCGGAATCCAGGCCGCCAGGAAATAGTGCTGAATGAAAGCGGCCCAGCCGCCGTCGAAAGTGCCCTGATAATCACGCGAGCGGATATCGCTGAAGCTGCGCTTGATCAGCTTGTCCTGCGGCGAGAAGAATGCCGCCCCGGTGTAGCTGAAGCGCTCCGGGTTGGTGAACGCCCAGCCGGCATCCGACCAGTCGGGTTCGGTGCGCTGCAGCTGCACGTAGCGGGCGCCGCGCCAGGGCAGTTCGCTGTTGTTATGCACCTCCATGTGGAGGTCGATCACGTAGTCGCCGCGATGGAAGATCCAGCTCGCGCGGACTTCGATACCGGCATCGCTGTCGCGCCACAGCAGCGGCACTTCTATCCGATCGTCCGCGTCGCCGAGGACGAAGCGATCGCCGGCCACTTCCCAGCGGCTGCGGTGGTTCGGTGCCGGATGATCGCGGCTGAGCAGGCCGGCCTGGGCGATAAACAGCTCTGGCAGCTGCTCGATCAGCAGGACGAAAGGCTCATCCGGCCGATCCACGGCGACGGGGAATTCTTTCAGCCGCAGGTCGACGATGCTGCCGCCGTTGGCATCGATCTCGACGGCCAGCACGTCGGTCACCACTTCGATCCGGCGGCTGGCGGCGAACTCGGCCACAGCCGGTGGCGCATCGGGCTGGCGGGCGGCCGGTTCGGTCAACTCCGGCAAATCGGGCAGATCAGCAACGCGCTCCGCGCGGTCGCCCGTCGGATCGTCAAACTGGGCCTCGGGCGGCGGCTGGGTAATGCGGCTGGGGGCCCCGTAGTCCTTCTGCCATTCGAGGAACAGGAAGAACCCGATCATCGCCAGCATCAGCAGGAAGAAAGCTCTTGTATTCATGTCAGATAAAACGCTGCCATAGCTGATCGAGTGCGGCACGCAGTTCAGCCGCGCTGGCCGTTGCGGCATCGGGACGAGCCAGAATCACATAGTCCATTGCCGCCAGTTCAGCTTTTCGCAGGCGAAAGCTTTCCCGAATCTGGCGGCGGATGTGGTTGCGCACCACCGCCTTGGGCGACACCCGCCGCGACACCGCCATGCCCAGCCGGGCCTGGTCCGAGTCTGCGTAGTGCAGCCGGAACAGCGGGTTGCCGAAGGCTTTGCGCTGGTCGAAGACGCGCTTGAACTGGGCCCCGGTGAGCAGGCGAGCCGATTTCGGCAAGCCAGTCGCACCGGGCATCGCGACCCCTTTGCTTACTGGCTGTTGCTCGGTGCCAGACGCTTGCGACCCTTGGCCCGCCGCGCATTGATCACCGCGCGACCGCCGCTGGTCGCCATCCGGGCGCGGAAGCCGTGAGTCCGGGCGCGCTTGAGTCTGCTGGGTTGGAATGTCCGCTTCATGACGATTTACCTTGAATGATGAGGCTGTCTGGAGGATTGCCATCGCTGTCGCGGGGTGGGCGCCCATGGCTCAGCTGACAAATCCGTAACAAAAGACGACAATCATAGCCTTTTGCAGGGTCTGAAGTCAACGGATACCGGCCTGGCAGGCCGCGTGCACACAGCGCGGCGGGCGCCTGTGGATAATTTCGCGAGGCTTGCCTACACTTGGCACCCCATGACGTCCTCTTCCCTCCCATCGGCCCAGATCGAGCTGTGGCAGCTCTGCCTTGAACGGCTGGAGCGCCAGGTGCCGCTGGACGAGCTCAATACCTGGATACGGCCGCTGCGGCTGGCCGGCGCCGGGCCGGGCGAGATTCTGCTGCACGCGCCGAACGACTTCGTCTGCGAGCAGGTTCGCGCCAGCTATCTCGACCTGATTCGGGACTTTTTCGCCAGTCATGGCATGGCCCGCGAGCAGGTCAGCATTCAGGTGGGTGACCAGCCGCAGCGCAGCAGCAAGACCAGCAAGCGCAGCAGCGGCGCGACCCACGGGCTCGATGACCGCTACCGCTTCGAGAATTTCGTGCTTGGCAATTCCAACGAGCTGGCGTTTGCCGCCACCAGCCAGGTCGCGAAGAATCCGGGTACCGTCTACAACCCGCTGTTGCTGTACGGATCGACCGGGCTGGGCAAGACCCATCTGCTGCACGCTGCTGGCCATCAGATCGCCGCCGATAACCCGGATGCGCGAGTGATGTATCTGCACTCGGAGAAGTTCGTCAGTGAAATGATCCAGGCGCTCCGGCGCGACAGTATCGATGCCTTCAAGCGCCGTTATCGTTCGGTCGATACCCTGTTGATCGACGATATTCAGTTCTTCGCCGGCAAGGACCGTTCCCAGGAAGAGTTCTTCCATACCTTCAACAGCCTGCTCGAATCGCGCCAGCAGATCATCCTGACCTGCGATCGCTATCCGAAGGAGGTCGATGGTATCGAAGCCCGCCTGCGTTCCCGGTTTGGCTGGGGCTTGACCGTGTCGATCGAACCGCCCGACTTTGAGACTCGAGTCGCCATCCTGCAGAAGAAAGCGGTGGAGCGCGATCTGGAACTGGATGACCAGGTCGCTTTTCTGATCGCCAAGCGGATTCGATCCCATGTGCGTGACCTGGAAGGCGCGCTCAATTCCCTGATCGCCAATGCCCGCTTTTCCGGCCGCCCGATCGATCTGGCCTACACCCAGGAAATCCTGCGCGACGTGCTCGCGGTGCATGATCGCCTGATCACCATCGAGAACATTCAGAAGACGGTGGCGGATTTCTATCAGCTTCGCGTGGCTGATCTGCTGTCGAAGCGACGAACCCGTTCGATCGCGCGGCCGCGCCAAATGGCCATGTTTCTGGCCAAGGCGCTGACCGAGCATTCGCTGCCCGAGATTGGCAACGCCTTCGGCGGCCGTGACCATACGACGGTGCTGCATGCCTGTCGTAAAATCGAGTCGCTGTGCGAGACCGACGGGCGGCTGCGCGAAGACCGCGCCCGGCTGACCCGAGAGTTATCCTCATGAGGCAGTGGCTAAACGGGGTGCAAGCTGTGGATAATTGGGGACAATATAGTTATCCACATTTCAATCACAGCTATCAAGCTGTCGCGCTGCACCGAAGCTTCGATTGCAAGTGTTTGAAAATAATGGGTTTATCGACTAATCCACAGCATCCACAGGCCCTGTTACTACAGGTCTTTTAATACTTATAAACAAAAAGCAGTCCAGAGCGATCCATCGCCCAGCCCTAAGGAGCAGACATGAAATTTTCCATTCCCCGCGAGGCCCTGCTTGCCCCGATCGCCCAGGTTGTCAATGTGGTGGAGCGTCGTCAGACCCTGCCGGTACTGGCCAATTTCCTGATTGAGGCGGTGGATGAGGGCTTGCGTATCACCGGAACGGACATGGAAGTCGAGCTCGTCGCCCGGGCCCGTGCGGAAGTGGCGCAGACTGGCAGCATTACCGTGCCGGCGCGCAAACTGGTGGATATCTGCAAGGCCTTGCCGGAGGGCGTGCAGATCAATGTTCAGCTCAATGACGACAAGTTCGCGCTGCACGCAGGTCGAAGCCGCTTTACCCTGGCGACCCTGCCGGCCGGCGAGTTTCCGTCCAGCGACCGGGTCGACAGCCTGGCGACTTATCCGGTGAATCAGGGCAAGCTGCGCTGGCTGGTCGAGAAGACCAGTTTTGCCATGGCGCATCAGGACGTTCGTCACTACCTCAACGGTTTGCTGATGGAATTCCGGGAAGGTAGCGTCAGGGCGGTGGCGACAGACGGTCATCGCCTGGCCCTGGCTGAGATGGAGGCGCCGATCCGCGGTGATGGTCGTAGCCTGATCGTGCCGCGCAAGGGCGTTCTGGAAATGAGCCGGATGCTGGATGATGCGGATGAGCCGCTCAATGTCAGCCTGGGTCAGGGCTTTCTGCGCATTGATCGCGAGCGCCTGGTGATGACGACCAAGCTGATCGACGGTCGTTTCCCCGACTATGAGGCGGTGGTACCGCTGGCCACCGAGCAGGCGCTGGTGATCAACCGGATGGAATTCACCCAGGCCCTGCAGCGCGCGGCGATTCTGTCGAATGAAAAGTATCGAGGCGTGCGTCTGGATCTGGACCCAGGCACCGTGCGGGTGGTCGCCCACAACCCGCAGCAGGAAGAAGCCACCGAGGAGGTCGAGGCCGAACACAGCTTCGACAAGCTGAAGGTCGGCTTCAACGTCAACTACTTGCTGGATGCGCTGAGCGCTATCGACGGTGAGAAAGTCAGAATTGCGCTGCGTGACGCCAACAGCTCCTGTCTGGTCACGGCCATCGACAGCGAGGCCGTGCGGCAGGTGGTGATGCCGCTCAAGCTCTAAGGCGGCGCCGCGCCTTGGGGCTGGCCGAGCTCAGCATTGACGGCGTGCGCAATCTGCAGGCCGTTCGATTGACCCCCTTCCCGGGGGTCAATTGCTTTCACGGGGACAATGGCGCCGGCAAAACCAGCGTGCTGGAGGCCATTCATCTGCTCGGTCGCGGCCGGTCGTTTCGTGCGGGCCAGATCAGTGCGGCGATTCAGCATGGGCGTGAGCGTCTGCAAATCGCGGCTCGTCTGGCCGATGACGGGCTCCGGATCGGGCTGGAGCGCAGTCGCGACAGCTGGCGAGGTCGGATTGCCGGCCAGGACAGTCAGCGCTTGAGTGAGTTTGCCGCCGCGCTGCCTTTGGTTCTGGTTGAACCCGACAGTCACCGGCTGGTGGACGGCGGCCCGGACCGCCGTCGGCAGTTTCTGGACTGGCAGTTGTTTCACGTGGAACCTGACTACCTGACGAGCTGGCAGCGCTACGCCCGGCTGCTGCGCCAGCGCAATGCGGCGCTGAAGTCAGGGGCGGAAACGAGCATTCTGGTGGCCCTGGAGCGGCCGATGGTCATCGCGGCCGAACATATTGGATCACTGCGGGCGGCCGCCGTCGACCAGCTCGGCAGCCAGCTGGGCGCGCTGTGCCAAAGCCTGAAGCTGCGCCTTCCCCCTGATCTGGTGTTGCGCTATCGACCCGGCCACCCGGCGGATCGGCCGCTGGCCGAGGCCTGGGCCGAGCAGCGAGACAGCGACCGTGAGCGCGGCTTTACCCAGCGTGGCCCGCATCGGGCTGAGCTGTATCTGGGCTGCAATGGTCAGCCTGCCGCGACCGAACTCTCGCGAGGGCAGCAAAAGCTGCTCGCCCTCAGTCTGCTGCTGGCGCAGCTGACAATCCTGGAACAGGCGGCCCCCAGGCAACCCTTGCTGCTGCTGGACGATCCGGTATCCGAGCTGGATACGCAGCACCTTGGCGAGCTGTTCGACTGGTTGCCGAGCCAGGCTTTCCAGACCTGGATGAGCTGTACCGAGCGTCCGCCTCGGGCGTTTCGAATGTTCCACGTGAAACAAGGGAGAATCGTCCCGGAGTCGCTGAACTGATCAGGATCCTGGCGAATGTTCCACGTGGAACACGCCCTGGGCCGGGTTCGGCTGGGACAAGCTGGCAGCTGCTATAATCCATCGATTATCCCTCGCACTCTGGCCAGAATCCCCCGCATGGCAGACAACACCTACGGTTCAGACAGCATCAAGGTGCTCAAGGGCCTCGACGCGGTTCGCAAGCGTCCCGGCATGTACATCGGCGATACCGACGATGGCACAGGTCTGCACCACATGGTGTTCGAAGTGGTCGACAACGCGATCGACGAGGCGCTGGCGGGTCACTGTGACGATATTCGTGTGCTGCTGCACGACGATGGTTCCGTCAGCGTCAGCGATAACGGCCGCGGCATCCCGGTCGATCTGCATCCTGAAGAGGGGCGCTCAGCCGCGGAAGTGATCATGACCGTGCTGCACGCCGGCGGTAAATTCGATGACAACTCCTACAAGGTCTCCGGCGGCCTGCACGGCGTTGGCGTTTCGGTGGTCAACGCCTTGTCGGAACGGCTTGATCTGGTGATCCACCGGCAGGGGCAGCGCTGGCAGCAGGTTTATCGCCATGGCGTGCCGGATGCGCCGCTCGCGCCGGTGGCGCCGAGCGAGCAGACCGGCACTCAGGTCCGCTTCCTGCCCAGCCGTGAAACCTTTACCGATACCGAGTTTCACTACGACATCCTGGCCAAGCGCCTGCGTGAGCTGAGTTTTCTCAACTCCGGCATCCGCATCGAACTGGCCGACGAGCGCAGCGGCCGCAAGGACACCTTCCGCTACGAGGGCGGTATCCGTTCTTTCGTCCAGCACCTGAGCGAGAAGAAAAGCCCGCTGCATCCCAACACCCTGCATTTCTCCTGCGAGGCCGATGGCATTGGCGTCGAAGCGGCGCTGCAGTGGACCGATGCCTACCAGGAAAGTGTGTACTGCTTTACCAATACGATTCCGCAGAAGGACGGCGGCACCCATCTGGCCGGCTTCCGCGCGGCCCTGACCCGCACGCTCAATCACTACATCGAGGAAGCGGGCCTGGCCAAGAAGTCCAAGGTCCAGACCACCGGTGATGACTGCCGCGAAGGCCTGATTGCGGTGCTCTCGGTCAAGGTTCCGGACCCCAAGTTCTCGTCCCAGACCAAGGACAAGCTGGTGTCTTCCGACGTCAAGCCGGTGGTGGAGTCGGTCACGGCAGAGCGTCTGCGCGACTTTCTGCTCGAGAATCCGGCCGATGCCCGAGTCATCGTCGGCAAGGTCATCGAGGCCGCCCGTGCGCGCGAAGCGGCGCGCAAGGCTCGCGAAATGACGCGGCGCAAGGGTGTGCTCGATGTCGCCGGCCTGCCCGGCAAGCTGGCCGATTGCCAGGAAAAGGATCCGGCCTTGTCCGAACTGTTTATCGTCGAGGGCGATTCCGCCGGCGGCTCGGCCAAGCAGGGCCGCAACCGCAAATACCAGGCCATCCTGCCGCTGAAAGGCAAGATTCTCAACGTCGAGAAGGCCCGCTTCGACAAAATGCTGGGCTCAGCTGAAGTCGGTACCCTGATCACGGCCCTGGGAACCGGTATCGGCAGGGACGAGTTCGACCCGGACCGGCTGCGCTATCACCGCATCATCATCATGACCGACGCCGATGTCGACGGCTCCCATATCCGCACCCTGCTGCTGACTTTCTTCTATCGGCAGATGCCGGAGTTGATCGAGCGCGGTCATATCTACATTGCCCAGCCGCCGCTGTACAAGATCAAGCAGGGCAAGCAGGAGTGGTACCTCAAGGACGAAGCCGAGATGAACCGCTACATGCTGGAGCGGGCGTTGGACGGAGCGCGCCTGTATCCGCAGGCCGAGGGCCCGGCCATCGCCGATGCCGTGCTCGAAGAGCTGCTCCGCAACTTCCAGCAGGCGCGCCTTGTCGCGGCCCGGCTCAAGCTTCGCTATGACCGCGATGTTGTGGATCAACTCGTTGATTTTCAAGAGTTTTCTTTCGATCCTGGCTTCTCGGTACAAGCCTGGGGCGAAGCGCTGCTCGCGCGTCTGGAACGCTCGACGCCGGCCGGTGTGCGCTGGCGCATGCAAACCCTCGGTGGCGGCGGCCTGGTGGTGTCCCGCCATGCCCAGGGCGTGGTCCAGGACAGCATTCTCGACACGGCGTTCTTTCAGTCGCCGGAGTATCGCCAGTTCGCCCGCGTCGGCCGCGTCGTTGGCGACCTGTTCGGCCCCGGTGCGCGCATCGAGCGGGGCAATCAGGCCCGGCCGGTGAGCCGCTTTGCCGAAGCCTACGACTGGTTGATGCTGGAATCCCGCAAGGGCCGAAGCTTTCAGCGCTTCAAGGGCCTGGGGGAAATGAACCCGGACCAGCTGTGGGAAACCACCGTCAATCCCGAAACCCGTCGCCTGCTCAAGGTCACCATCGAGGACGCCGTGGCCGCCGACGAGATCTTTGCCACGCTGATGGGTAACGAAGTCGAGCCGCGTCGCGCCTTTATCGAGGACAACGCGCTCAAGGTGGCCAACCTCGACGTCTGAGATGCAGGTGCCTAGCTCAGTGCCTCCAGCGCCTGCTGCAGGCTGGCATGGTTGCTGGCGCCCGGCTGGCGCTGCGCCCCGATCACCAGGGCTCGGCCACCGGCTCGCACCATCGACTCGATCAACACCGGCTCGGTTGCGATCAGAATCAGCTCACCGCTGCTGACTCGATAGCGTGCTGCCAGTTGGTCCAGTTCGTCCAGGCGGACCTGCCGCCGAGTGAACAGACCGGTCGCCAGGTACAAAACGCCGTCGAGCTCGGCGCCGGCCCGTCGGATCAGCTGATGGAGGCTTTGCTGCAAGGCCAGGTCGCGGTCCACGGCGTTGCGCGTCGGTCGCCAGCGCGCCGGCTGCTCGGCCAGCAGCAGCAGGCGCCGCCCGCGGCGCTGATAGGCGACGACTTCTTCGATACGGGCCGGGGCGGGCCGCTGATCGTCTTCGAGCAGCAGCTCGCGCTGGATCAGAACCGGCGCGCGCGGCCGACTCATCCCCGCCCCAGACGACTCAGGTCGGCGATATCGGCGATCAGGCCGGTCAGCTGTCTGAGGAGGCGCAGTCGGTTGGCCTTCAACGCCGCATCCTCGCACATCACCATGACCCCCTCAAAAAAGGCGTCAACCGGCTCATGCAGGCCGGACAGCATCGTCAGGGCGGTGGCGTAATCGGCCCTCGCCAAGGCCGCTCTCAGCGTCGTCTCGATTCCAGCTATGGCATCGAAAAGCGCTTTTTCTTCCGGCTCTTGCAGCAAATTTCGGTCAACGTCTCCGATCGTGTCAGCCGCTTCAGCCTGCTTCAGGAGGTTGGATGCGCGCTTGTTGGCGCCAATCAGACTGGCGGATCGATCGTCCTCGACAAAGGCCTGCACGGCCCGGGCACGAGCCATGAAATCCACCACCGAACCGGCCTTGCCGGCGGCGACAGCATGCAGGGTGTTGGTCTCGATGCCGGCTTCGGCCGCATGCGAACGCAGCCGTTCGTTGATGAAATCCTCGATGTCACTGGCGCTGTCGGGCTTCACGCTGGCGCAGTCGTGATACCGGGCCAGGCTGGTCTGAATCAGATCGCTCAGGCGCGCCGGACAGGCGCTGTCCTCCAGGATCCGGACCACGGCCAGGGCAGCCCGGCGCAGCGCAAAAGGATCCTTGCCGCCCTTGGGCTTGCCGCCGGCACCGATGATGCCCACCAGGCTGTCGAGCCGATCGGCCAGCGCCAGCGCCTGCCCGGCCGGGTCGCGCGGCAGCGCGTCGCCGGCCTGGCGCGGCTGATAATGGCTGGCGATGGCATCGGCCACTGCCGGGTCCTCACCGTCGACCAGCGCATAGTGCCGGCCCATGATGCCCTGCAGCTCGGGAAACTCGCCGACCATGTCGCTGACCAGGTCGCTTTTGCACAGCTCGGCCGCCCGACGGACGATGGCTTCGTCGGCGCCGATCAGCCCGGCCAGCTCAGCGGCCAGGGCTTCCACCCGTTCCAGCTTGGCGCCGATCGAACCCAGCTTGTCCTGAAACAGGATTTCATCGAGGCGCGCGCGTCGCTGCGCCAGCGAGGTCTTCCGATCCTGATCCCAGAAGAAGCGCGCGTCGGCCAGACGCGGCCGGATCACCCGTTCAAAGCCGGCGGTCATCGCCGCCGGATCCTGACTGTCGATGTTGGCAATGGCAATGAAGCGATTGACCAGCGCCCCTGATGGGTCGCGCAAGGGGAAGCACTTCTGGTGCTGTTGCATGGAAGCCATCAGCGCTTCTTCCGGCACGTTCAGGAAATCCGGATCAAAGCTGCCCATCACCGCCACCGGCCATTCGGTCAGCCCGGCGTTTTCATCAATCAGCCCGGCGTCGATGACGGCGCTCAGTCCTGCCGCGGCCGCCAGCCGTTCGACGCCTTCCTGGATGCGCGCCCGGCGTCGTGCCGGATCGGCCAGGACATAGGCGCTTTCCAGCTGTTCCAGATAGTCGGCCGGCCGGCCCAGTACGACCGCGCCGGGTGCGTGCATTCGATGCCCTTGCGATTCGCGACCGGCGCTGAGCCCGAAAGCTTCCAGCCTCAGCACGCGCTCACCGTGCAGGGCGACCAGCCAGCGGACCGGGCGCAGGAAGCGTTCGCTGCGGTCCGACCAGCGCATCGAGCGCGCGCCCGCCATCGCCTTGACGGTGTCGTCGAGCAGTTCGGGCAGCAGCGCCTCCAGCTGCCGCCCGGGCTCCTGGATGCGCGCATACAGCCACGCACCTTGCTCGGTTTCCAGCCGCTGGAGCTGTTCCACCGCCAGGCCCACGCTGCGCGCAAAGCCCTCCGCGGCCCGGGTCGGCTGGCCGCTGGCGTCAAAGGCCTGAGTCAGTGCCGGGCCCTTGCGTTCGATCTCGCGATCCGCCTGGCGGGCCAGCACGGCAGGCCAATACACGGCCAGCCGACGCGGAGTGGCGTAGCGCTGGCAACCGAGCTCGGCATCGACCAAACCGGCCGCAGCCAGACGTTCGCTCAAACCTTCGGCCAGCAGCCGAGACTGGGTTTCCAGATGCTGGGCAGGCAGTTCCTCGCAGCCCAGCTCGATCAGCAATTCAGCCCGCTCGCTCATGCCGCGGCCTCCGACTTCAGGCCCGGGAATCCCAGCGCTTCGCGACGGGCGAAGTAGGCCTCGGCGACGCGTCGCGACAGCTCACGCACGCGCAGGATGTAGCGCTGACGCTCGGTGACCGAGATCGCCTGGCGGGCATCGAGCAGATTGAAAGTGTGCGACGCCTTCAACACCTGGTCATAAGCCGGCAGCGGCAGCCCGGCCTCGACCAGGCCCGTGGCCTGCTGCTCGCAGGTATCGAACCAGGCAAACAGGCTGGCGATGTCGGCGCGCTCGAAGTTGTAGGTCGACTGCTCGACCTCGTTCTGATGAAACACCTCGCGGTAGGTGACCGGCCCGAACGGGCCCTCGGTCCAGACCAGGTCGAATACGGATTCCACCCCCTGCAGATACATGGCCAGGCGTTCCAGGCCGTAGGTGATCTCGCCCATCACCGGCCGGCACTCCAGCCCGCCGGCCTGCTGGAAATAGGTGAACTGGGTCACCTCCATACCGTTCAGCCAGACCTCCCAGCCCAGACCCCAGGCCCCCAGGGTAGGCGATTCCCAGTTGTCCTCGACAAAGCGGATGTCGTGCACCTTCGGGTCGATGCCGACCGCGTCCAGCGAGCCCAGGTACAGCTCCTGGAAATTCAGCGGCGAGGGCTTCATCACCACCTGGTACTGGTAATAGTGCTGCAGGCGATTGGGATTCTCGCCGTAGCGCCCATCGGTGGGCCGGCGGCAGGGTTGAATATAGGCGGCATTCCAGGGCTCCGGCCCGATCGAGCGCAGGAAGGTGGCCGGATGAAAGGTGCCGGCGCCGACCTCAAGATCCAGCGGCGCGGTCAACACGCAGCCCTGCTCGGCCCAGTAGCGATCCAGCGTGCGAATGAAATCCTGGAAATTCACGATGGTTCCAAAGACGAATGAAGGCAACGCAAAAGTATAGCGGCGCGGCTGCTTCGGCACAGCCAGCCGGTTCGAATGGACGCAAGGATTGTGCATAATGACGTTGTTGTGTTGACCGACCCTGCCACCGCGCCCCAGCGCTCGCCAGACATGCCCATGCCGCGCCTGCTGATCATCAAGACCGGTTCTGCCGTGACCGAAGTGCGCCAGCAATTCGGCGACTTCGAGTCCTGGTTCATGCGCGCCATGGACCTCAAGCCTGCTGACTGCCTGGTGGTACCGGTGCATGATGGGGCCGAGCTGCCGCCGGCCGAAGAGATTCCGGCAGTACTGGTCACCGGCTCACCAGCGATGGTTTCGCACCGTGCCGAATGGTCCGAGCGCACCGCCGCCTGGCTGCGTGATTTCCACGCCTCGGGCCGCCCGCTGCTGGGCGTGTGCTTCGGCCATCAGCTGATCGCCCATGCCCTGGGCGGTCGGGTTGGCCCGAACCCTGGCGGCCGCACCATGGGCACGCGTCGGGTCGAGATTCTCGATCCGTCCGATACCCTGCTGGGCTCCTGCCACCCGGCGTGCCGTTTCCAGGTGACCCATGTCGAGGTGGTGCTGGACCCGCCAGCCGGCGCGAGCATCATCGCCCGCGCCGAGCATGACCCTCATCACGCCCTGTATTTCGGTGGCCAGAGCTGGGGCTTTCAGTTTCATCCGGAGTTCGGCCAGGACGTCATGGCCGCCTATATCGAGTCCCGACGGTCGGTCCTGGCGGGTGAAGGTCTGGCCGCCGAGCACTTGCTGGCCGAGCTGGCAGCCGCGCCGGCCGGTCCAGAAGTGCTGACTCGCTTTGCCCGCCTGATCACTGCCGACTCGACCGTCACTGACCCGACCGCCGCCGAAACGGCATGAGCGCGATTGCCTCGCTGCCGAACGGCACCCATCTCCGCGCTCGCCGCATCAATCTCGATACCCATGACCAGCCGGTGATCATCACCCGGCGCGACTGCGCCGTTTGCCGCTCGGAAGGCTTCAGCGCCCATGCCCGGGTTCGGATCGAAGCCGGCCATCGCAGCATCATCGCGACGCTCTATCAGATCGACTCCGAACTGCTCGGGCCGGACGAAGCAGCCCTGTCCGAGTCGGCCTGGACGCGGCTCGGGATCGACGAGGGTCAGGTCCTGCACTTGAGCCATCCCGCGCCGCTGAACTCGCTGGGCCATGTGCGCGGACGCGTCTTCGGCCAGCCGCTGACGCGCCAGGCCATGCACGAAATCATCAGCGACGTGGCCGCCGGCCGCTATTCAGACATTCAACTGGCGATGTTCCTGACCGCCATCGCGACCCGCGGCCTCAGCGACGAGGAACTCAATCATCTGACCGAGGCCATGGTCGACGCCGGCGATCGACTGGTCTGGCCGCACGCCCCGATCGCCGACAAGCACTGCATCGGCGGCTTGCCGGGCAATCGCACCACGCCGCTGGTGGTGGCGATTGCCGCCGCCTGCGGCCTGTGGATGCCGAAAACCTCATCGCGGGCGATTACCTCGCCGGCCGGCACCGCCGACACCATGGAAACGCTGGCGCCGGTAGACCTGGACCTGGCGACGATGCGCGCCGTGGTCGAGCGTGAAGGTGGCTGCGTGGTCTGGGGCGGCGCGGTGCGCCTGAGCCCGGTCGACGACATGCTGATTCGGGTCGCCAGGGTGATGGATCTCGATGCCGAGGCACAGCTGGTGGCCTCGGTGATGTCGAAAAAGATCGCCGCCGGTGCCAGCCATCTGCTGCTGGATCTGCCGTTCGGACCGACTGCCAAGGTTCGCAGCAGCGACGACGCCCTGCATCTCGGCGGCCGCCTGGCGGCGGTTGCCGAGGCCTTCGGCCTGCAGACCCGGGTACTGATCACCGATGGCCGTCAGCCGGTGGGGCGCGGCATCGGGCCGGCACTGGAGGCGCGCGACATTCTCGCCGTGCTGAACCGCCAGGCGGATGCGCCACTGGATTTGCGCGATCGCGCGCTGAGCCTGTCGGCGGCACTGCTGGAACTGACCGGTGCTGCCACCGTCGGCACCGGCCTGGAACTGGCCACCCGCACTCTGGACTCGGGGCAGGCGCTGAGCAAGTTCGAAGCGATCTGTGAGGCCCAAGGGGGTTTGCGCGAACCCCCGCTGGCGGCGCGGCGTTCCGATATTCTCGCCATCCGTTCCGGCCCGGTCACCGCCATCGACAACCGCCGCCTGGCCCGCGTCGCCAAGCTGGCCGGCGCGCCGGGCGCCCCGGCTGCGGGAATCGAACTGCACGCCCACCTCGGCGATCAGATCCAGGCCGGCCAGCCGCTCTACACCATCCATGCCGACAGCGCCGGCGAACTCAACTATGCCCGCGAATACGCCTTCTCCAACGGCGACCTGATCCATATCACGCCGTCGTGCTGAGCGGCGTTCGAGTTCAGGGGCCAGACTGGAGAAGCAAGATCCTAAGGTCGCAAAGCAGCCAAGCAGCAAAGACTTAAGGACAGGGTCGCCCGGGCGCACGATGTCCAGCGCGGCGTGCCGGGGCGGGGGCGTGTCTGGGGTGACTAGCCACTGCTTCGGAACCCCACACACGCCCCCGCCCCGGCAAAACCGTCGCCTCTCGATGTCGAAATCCGCACGAGCATGTCGCAATACAGCCGTCGGGCACAACCCAGGCGAATGCTCCGGCGCCTTGAGTCGAACTTATCCACGGATCGCGTGGGTACATGGCGGCCAACCGATAGCTGCGTTTCCTCCTCAATCACGAGAATCTTTGCTGCTTTGCTGCTTCGCGACCTCAAAGACTTTCGACGCAGGATTCGCCCTAATTGCCCTCGGGACCCAACGCTGCCTGTGATCCGTGTCAGAATCAGGGCATGGATGCTGCACTGCCGCTCAAGCTGGCCGCCCTGCCGGGCAATGAACCGCTGACACACGCGCTGGTCGAGCTGCTCGGGGCCGAAGAGATCGGTCTGGAGCACCGGCGTTTTCCTGATGGCGAGAGCTATTTGCGTCTGCACGCCGACCCGGCCGGAGCCAGCGTCGTTTTCGTCGCCACACTCGATCACCCGGATGAAAAGCTGCCGGCGCTGTTGTTTGCCGCCGACCTGGCGCGCGAGCTGGGCGCTGCGCGGGTCGGCCTGGTGGCCCCCTATCTGGCCTACATGCGTCAGGACCAGCGTTTCAAGCCGGGCGAGGCGCTGACCTCCAGAACTTTCGCCCGCTGGCTGTCGCTGCACTTCGACTGGCTGGTCACGGTGGATCCGCATCTGCACCGCTATGCCAGCCTCGACGAGATCTACAGCCTGCAGTCCGAAGTGGTCAATGCCGCGCCGGCGCTGGCCGACTGGATCGCCGAGGCGGTGACCAAGCCGGTGCTGATCGGCCCGGACGCCGAGAGCGAGCAGTGGGTCAAGGCTGTTGCCGAACGTCGCGATCTGCCCTGGCGGGTGCTCAGCAAGCGCCGCCATGGCGATCACGATGTCCGCATCCAGGTCCCTGATCTGTCCGGCCTGGCTGAGCATACCCCGGTGCTGATTGACGACATCATCTCCTCCGGCGGCACCATCGGCGAAGCGACCCGGCTGCTGCTGGAAGCGGGCATGCAGGCGCCGGTGGTGGTCGCTGTCCACGGCCTGTTCGGCGGCCGCGCCCGCGAGCTGTTGCGCCATGCCGGCGTTGCCCGGGTGGTTTGCACGAATGCGGTCATGGCGCCGGAGTCGGAGATCGGTTTGAGCCGCTTGCTGGCCCCGGCCATTCGTCGTCTGGCCTTGCCCGGCGCGGTCACGCCGACGGTTTGAGCGGCATGGCCCGCGATCGCATCTACGCCGATCCGGCGACCGAGGCCGAACCCTTCCGTTTCTCGTACGAGGTCGTCCGGGTGTTTCCGGACATGATCGAGCGCTCCGTGCCCGGCTACCGCCTGCTGCTCGAACTGACCCCGCTGATCGTGCGCCGCGCCGCGCAAGCAAACAGCCGCATTTATGACCTGGGCTGCTCGCTGGGCGCGGCGACGCTGGCCGCCCGTCGGGCGGTGGCCGCAGACGGCGTAGAGATCATCGCCATCGACAATTCTCCGGCCATGGCCCAGCGTTGTCGTGAGCTGATGGCCGAGGACAACTCGCGCGTGCCGGTGAGCGTGATCGAGGGTGACGCCTGCATCCAGCCCATCGAACAGGCCTCGGTGGTGCTGATGTACTTCACCCTGCAATTCATCGCGCCGGATCGTCGCGATGACCTGATGGCGAGAATCCACGCCGGGATGAAGCCGGGCGGCGTGCTGCTGCTGGCGGAGAAACTGGCCTTCGAGCCGGCCGACCAGGCCTGGCTTGACCACCATCACCACGACTTCAAGCGCGCCCAGGGCTACAGCGACCTGGAGATCGCCCGCAAACGCCAGGCCCTGGAAAACGTCCTCGTCCCCGAAACCCGAGCCGCCCACCACCGGCGCCTCGAAGCGGCCGGCTTCGCGCAGGTGATCGACTGGTTTCAGGCGCTGAATTTTGCCGCTTTCGCGGCGGTGAAGAAAGGGGAGGAGGGGTAGAGGGAAGAGGGAAGAGGGAAGAGGGAAGAGGGGCTTCGGAGCCCGTCCCTCTCCCTTCTACCCTCTACCCCTCTTACCTTTGTACCGTTCTCACCCGCCCTTCGCCTTCAGCTGCTGCGCCAGCTCCGCCAGCGCGCCGAGGCCGGCCATCGGGGCCGAGGCTTCCATCGGCAGGAACACCCGGTCGCCTTGCTTGGCGATGTCGGGCAGGGTTTTCAGGTAGTTCAGGCCAAGCAGATAGCCGACGACTTCCTTCGGCTCCAGCCGACCGCTGCCCGAGCTCATGATCGTGTTGATCGCGTTCTGTTCGCCCTGGGCTCTGAGAATGGCGGCCTGCTTCTCGCCTTCGGCGCGCTCGATGGCGGCCTGGCGCTCGCCCTGGGCTTCGAGAATTTCGGACTGCCGGCGACCGTCGGCTTCGGCGATCATGGCGCGCCGGGTCCGCTCGGCCACCATCTGCTTGCGCATCGCGTCCTCGACTTCGCGCGGAATGGCAATGTCCTGGACCTCGACGCGGGTGATCTTGACCCCCCACTTGTTGCCGGCCTCGTCCAGGGTCTGCTGCAGCTCGTTGTTGATGTCCTCGCGGGACTCGAACAGCTTGTCCAGTTCCATCTTGCCGACCAGGGCTCGGAGCGTGGTGTTGGCCAGGACCTCGATCGCCATCACCAGGTTCTCGACCTGGTAGATCGCCGACTGGGGATCAATGACCTGATAGTAGACCGCGGTGTTGACCGAGACGGTGACGTTGTCCTGGGTGATCATCGCCCGCGGCGGTACGTCCATGACCGTCTCGCGCAGATCGATCTTGGCCTCGGAGCGGCTGATCCGGACGACCTCGCCGGTGTTGTCGGCGGCGAAATACTGGCGGCTCATCGCCCGCGGCTTGTCGATGAAGGGAATGATCAGATTGATGCCAGCCCCCAAGGTGCGGTTGTAGGAGCCCAGGCGCTCGACCACGACCGCCTGCGAGGTCTGGACGATGCGCACACCCGTGGCCAGAAAGACGACGACCAGGACCACCAGTCCAATGATGATTTCTACCATGAGCAAGACTCCCTATCGGATCAGAAACTCGGCCGAGCGCCATTGGCGCAGCGGCCACCAGACGGGCCTATTCGGCCCGGCGCACCTTGGCGGTAATGCCGGCAAAGCCCTCGACGCGGACGCGATCGCCGGGCTGAAAGGACTGCGCGTCGGCCGCTTCGGCCGGGAAGCGGTCGCCGTGCAGCTCGATGGTCAGCGGATCGCCGCTCAGCACCTTGCCCAGCTGCGGCGCGCTGCCGGCCTCGCCGGCGGTGCCGGCATAGCGGATCGGGGCCTTCTTCCGCCAGATCTTGACGAACACCGGCACCAGCACGATCGCCAGCCCGGCAAACCAGGCCAGCTGGGCCGAATAGCTCAGATCGAAGCCCCAGGTCAGCAGCCCGACCAGAATGGCGCACAGGCCCAGCGCCAGCAGCAGGAACTGGGCCGGCACCACCATCAGTTCAGCGATGGCCATCAGCACACCGAGCAGCAACCACAGTTTCCAGGCTTCCATTCCCGACTCCTCTAGGGCCCGCGCTCAGCGGAACGGCTTCCTGATTCTAACCCCATTTTCCGAGCCCGGGGATCGCGTACCATCGGCGCGGATGAGCCCCGATGAAACCTTGCTCCATGCCCTGGCCGGTCTGTTGGCCGAGCCTGATGCGCACGCCCTTCTTCAGGCGCATCGGCAGGCGCTGGCGCGTCACGGCGACTGGTCGCGCTGGCAGGCCGCGCTGGCGGCCATGCCTTGTTTGGCACAGTCCTGGCGGGTCGAAGACGGCTGGCTGCTGGCCGGCGCGCCGGTGGAAGAACCGTCCCGCCTGGTCGAGCAGCTCAAGCCCTGGATTCCCTGGCGCAAGGGGCCGCTTTGCCTGGGCGGGGTGCGGATCGACACTGAGTGGCGCTCGGATCTGAAATGGGATCGGCTGGCCGGCGCCATCGACCTGCGCGGCGCGCGGGTGCTGGATGTGGGCGCCGGCAACGGCTACTTCGGCTGGCGCATGCTGGAGGCCGGCGCGAGGGCCGTGATCGGCTGTGACCCGACGCCGCTGTTCGTCGCCCAGCACCAGCTCATCCGCCATTTCGCCGGTCCGGCCGAACAACATCTGCTGGGTCTCCGCCTCGAGGATCTCCCGGCTGAGCTGGCCGACTTCGATGCGGTGTTCTCGATGGGGGTGCTCTATCACCGCCGGGATCCCCTGGACCATCTGCGCGACCTGGCCCGGCGGCTGCGACCGGGGGGTGAGCTGGTCCTGGAAACCCTGATCATCGATGCGCCCGGGCGAGCCTTGCTCGACACCTCGGGCCGCTACGCCAACATGCGCAATGTCCACGGCCTGCCGAGTCTGGCCCTGCTGCTGGACTGGCTGGTCGAATCCGGATTCAGCGCGCCGCGCTGCCTGGACCAGACGGCGACGACCGCCGTCGAGCAACGCCAAACCGACTGGATGCCGTTTCACTCGCTGGAGCAGGCGCTGGATCCGGACGATCCCGCGCGCACCCGCGAGGGTCACCCGGCGCCGCTGCGCGCCGTGCTGCGGGCGCGCGCAAGCACATGAATCGCTCCGATTAAAAGAAACCGAGAATGCTGGCCATCACCACCAGGATCAGCAGCGGCGTGACCACCCGGGTCAGCCACAGCCAGCCCCTGAAGGCCCATTCGGGCAGGCTGTCGTCCAGCTCGTCGCGGGTGATCTTCTTCGACAGTACCCAGCCGGCGAACAAGGCAGTCAGCAGTCCGCCGATGGGCAGCATGACGTCGGCGGCGACGAACTCGATTGCGCTCATGATGTCGCGCCCGCCGATCGACACCTCGGACCAGATGTTGAAGGAGAACACCGAGGCCAGGCCGAGCAGCCAGGCCAGGGCCGCGACCAGCAGGGCGGCGGTCTTGCGCGACAGGTTGGTCGCTTCGACCAGGTAGGCGGTGGCCGGCTCCATCAGCGAAATCGAACTGGTCCAGGCCGCCACCGACAGCAGCAGGAAGAAGGCCAGGCCGAATGCGATGCCAAAGGGCATCACGGCAAAAGCCAGCGGCAGCGACTGGAAGATCAGGCCCGGTCCGCCCGGCGGGATGCCGGTCAATTCCGGATTGGGGGCGACGATGAAGGCCAGCACGATCGGGAAGATGGCCATGCCGGCGATCAGCGCGACCGCCGTGTCGGCCAGGGCGATACTCACCCCGACCTTGGGGATATTGACGTGCGAGGGCAGGTAGGCCCCGTAAGTCATGATGGCGCACATCCCCAGGCTGAGGGTAAAGAAGGCCTGGCCCATGGCGGTGACCACCGTGCTGCCGGTCACCAGCGACCAGTCCGGCTTGAACAGGAAGCTCAGCGCTTCCTGGAAGTGGCCGGTGCTCATGGCGTAGCCGAACAGGATCAGCAGCAGCATGAACAGCATCGGCATCAGGATGCTGACCGCCCGCTCCAGCCCCTTCTCCACGCCCAGGGCGACCACGCCGACCGTCATCACCATGAACAGCCCGTGCCAGAAGGTCAGCTCGCCGGGGTTGCCAAGCAGGCCGCCGAAGGTCGCGCCGGGATCGGTGATGGGTGCGCCGGCACCGGCCAGCTCCTTGAGGTACAGCCAGGCATAGTGCAAGGTCCAGCCGGCCACCACCGAATAGAAGGACAGGATCAGGAAGCCGGCGATGATGCCGATGAAGCCCAGGCCGACCCAGGCCCTGGTGGTGCCGGCATCCTCGGCCAGCTCTCGGATCGAATTGACCGGGCTCATCCGGCCGCGCCGCCCGATCAGGATTTCCGAAAACATGATCGGCAGACCGACCGCGACGATGCACAGCAGATAGATCAGGACAAATGCGCCGCCGCCGTTTTCCGAGGTGATGTAGGGAAAGCGCCAGATGTTGCCAAGGCCGACAGCCGATCCGGTCGCGGCCAGGACGAAGGCCAGGCGCGACGACCACATGCCGTGAATGGAGGTGGTTTGCATGGGCTTGTATTCCCTTCCCTCGGGTTTGTTGTTCTGGCGCGCATTGTGCGCCAAGCCCAGCGAAGGATCAAACCCGGCCGGGCAGTCGCAGATTCCAGAGGTGGGCAGCAGCGACCAGCAAGCCGGCGGCGACCGCGGCCGCGCTGGTCCAGTAACCGGCGTTGTGCAGCGGCGTGGCGATGACCAGGGTCATGCCGCCGGCCGCCAGCACGGCCAGCAGGCTCGGGCCCAGCCGACGGTGTCGGCGCCAGCCCAGGCCCATGGCCAGCAGCAGGACCAGCCAGGTCAGCGCGAGCAGGCCCCACTCCAGCCACATCAGCTTCAGCCAGAGCCCGGATTCCCAGTACTTGCGCTTCAACCAGAGCGTGGGATACAGCAGGAAAACGACGGTCAAAGTGGCACAATGAAACGCGCAGGCCACCGCCGCTGCCATGCCGAACAGATCAGGCCAGCGTGAGTGCGTCATGATGCGTTGTTCGGCATTGTTATAGTATAACGCTCACCGACCCCAATGGAACCACTGTAATGAATGCAAAGCCCGTGTCTGCCCGACTGTTGCTGGCCGTCATGGTCGGCCTCGCGCCGCTGGCGGCGGTTGCCGATACCCTGCGTCAGCACGCGGCCCACGTCCACGGCGAGGCCACCGGCAATCTCTCCCAGGACGGCGCCGATCTGCGCCTGGAGCTCGAAATCCCGGGCATCAACCTGGTCGGCTTTGAACATGCGCCGCGTACCCCAGCCCAGCAAGCGCTGCTCGACGACACCCTGGCGCTGCTCAACCGGGGCGACTGGCTGACGCTGGACCCGCGCGGCGACTGTCAAGTCAGCCGGATCAATGCCCACACCCATGGTTTCGACGACGCGCCGTCCGACGACGAGCGCGGTCATGACCACGACCACAGTCACGACGGCGGTCACGGTCATCATCATCACGGCCACCGCCAGGCCGATGACCACGGTCACGCCCATCACCACGGCAGCGGTCAAGGCCACGATCAGGCCAACGATCAGGCCAACGATCACGGCCACCATCACGGCCACCATCACGATCACGCCCACACTCATGACCACCATCGCGATCACGAACATCATCATCGGGATCCGCATGACCACGACCATGAGCACGCCGAGTTCCACATCGTCGCTAGAATCCATTGCGAGGCCGTTGCCAACCTGCGTTGGCTGGACCTGAGTCTGTTCGCCGACTTCCCGGGCAACGAGCGCATCGTGCTGAACGTGCTGACCGACCGCCAGACCACCCAGGTCCGGCTGCAGCCCGGGCGTATCCGGGTCGAGCTGTAAAGCGCTGTTCATGCCCGAGCCGCTGCTGGCGCTGCAGAATGTCCGCTACGCCTGGCCCGGCGCGGGCCAGGCCGTGGTCGATATCGAACGCTTCGAGCTTGCCGCGGGCGAGAAGCTGTTCCTGTACGGCCCGAGCGGTTCGGGCAAGTCCACCCTGTTGGCGCTGATCGGCGGCCTGGTCCAGCCCGACGCCGGCCAGATCCGCTTTCGCGGCGAGGCCGTGGAACAACTGGGCGGCGCCCGCCGCGACCGCCTGCGCGCCGAGCAGCTGGGCGTGATCTTCCAGCAGTTCAACCTGCTGCCCTGGCTGGACCTGCGCGCCAACGTCACCCTGCCATGCCGGCTGTCGAAGGCGCGCGCCCGCCGCGCCGGCAACGTGCAGCAGGCGGCCGAGCAACTGCTGCAGGCGATGGACCTGGACGCCAGCCTGTGGTCGCGCCGCGCCGACAGGCTCAGCGTTGGCCAGCAGCAGCGGGTTGCCGCAGCCCGGGCCCTGATCGGCCGGCCGGCCCTGATTCTGGCCGACGAGCCGACTTCGGCGCTGGACACGGACCGCCGTCAGGCTTTCCTCGACCTGCTGTTCGCCCAGGTCGAAGCGGCCGGCAGCAGCCTGCTGTTCGTCAGCCATGATCATGACCTGGCGCGGCGCTTCGACCGCGAGCTGAGCCTGCCGGCGATCAACCGCGCGGGGATGATCACATGATGCTGCCGCGCCTGGCCTGGGCCTCGCTGCTCAATCGCCGCTTCGCCGTTACCCTGACCGTCACCACCATCGCCCTGTCGATCGCCCTGCTGGTGCTGGTCGAACAGCTGCGTACCGAATTGCGCGAGAGCTTTCTGCGATCGGTCTCGGGCACCGACCTGATCGTGGGGGCGCGCACCGCGCCGGTTCAACTGTTGCTGTACTCGGTGTTCGGCATCGGCGATGCCACCAACAACATTTCCTGGCAGACCTACGAGCAGCTCGCCGAGCTGCCCGAAGTGGCCTGGGCCGTGCCGATGGCGCTGGGCGACAGCTACCGGGGCTTTCGCGTCATGGGCACCAGCGCCGATCTGTTCGAGCACTACCGCTATGCCGATCGCCAGCCGCTGGCGATGGCGCGCGGCCGGGTGTTCGAAGACCTGTTCGAAGTCGTGGTCGGCCATCAGGTCGCCCGGCGCTTCGGCTACGAACTCGGCGATCAGCTGGTTCTGGCCCATGGCACCGGCCGGGTGACCCTGCAGGCCCACGACGATCATCCGTTCACGATCAGCGGCATTCTGGCGCCGACGGCCACCCCGATCGACCAGCAGCTGTTCATCAGCCTGCCTGCCCATCGGGCCATTCATATCGGCTGGGAAAGCGGCATGCTGCGGCCGGGCACCGGCATTGATGCCGAGCAGGCGCGGGAACGGGCCGAGGCGCTGCGCCCCGACAGCGTCACCGCGATTCTGCTCGGCCTGAACACCCGCGCGGCAGTATTCGGCCTGCAGCGCCGAGTCAACGACTATCGACAGGAAGCCTTGACCGCGATCATGCCGGGGATCACCCTGCAGGAACTCTGGCGCATCACCGGCGTGGCTGAGCAGCTGCTGCGCGTGGTCGCCGGCCTGGTCGTGCTGGCCGGCCTGCTCGGCATGCTGACCGTGCTCCTGACCACGCTCAACGAGCGCCGTCGGGAGATGGCGATTCTACGCGCCAACGGCGCCCGCCCGGTTCAGATCGCGGGATTGCTGATCTTCGAAGCCGGGCTGATCGCCGCGGCCGGAATGCTTTGCGGCGTGCTGCTGGCGCTGATCGTGCAGTGGGCGGCGGCGCCGTGGTTGCTGACCCACTACGGCCTGCATATCGGCCTGTCCCTGCCGGCGCCCGCGCTGTGGCAGGTGCTGGGGCTGATCTTCGTTGCCGGTCTGCTGATTGCCCTGGTGCCGGCACTGATGGCCTACCGCCGAACCCTGGCCGACGGCATGCAGATTCGCAGCTGAACCCGACGTCGAGGCGATGGTCTGTACAATCCGTATTCATTTCATCGCCGACATTGCCGATTCATGAAGCTGTTCAATCGCGCGCTCGCCAGCCTGGCGCTGGTCTTTACCCTCGCCCTCCATGCCGAAACCAGGGAACTGGAGTGGCTGGAGCTGATGCCTGAAGAAGAGGCGACCGCCTGGCTGGAAGAAGCCGCCACCATCGATCACAGCGGCTTTTCGATGCCGGAAGCGTTCCAGTCGTTTCGCACCATCCCGGAGCTGGACGGTCAGGTCGTGCGAATTCCCGGATTTGTTGTGCCGATCGAGACCGACGGCCGCGGCCGGCTGAAGGAGTTTTTTCTGGTGCCGTATTTCGGCGCCTGCATTCATGTGCCGCCGCCGCCGGCGAACCAGATCATCTATGGGCGCCTGGCCGAGCCGATCCCGATGGTCAACATCTGGGATGCGTTCTGGATGGAAGGCAAGCTCAATATCGAGGAAATCAGCAACGACACTGCCGCCTCGGCCTACACCATGGACGTGCACCGGCTGGAGCTGTACTGAAAAAAGTCATGGAAAGGCTCTCTTGGAACAGACAGAGTCCGCATTGCCTGGATCGGAAACGCTAACCGCAAAGACGTCAAGCTCTCAAAGCTTAAAGGCACTTTTACCTTAGTGTTCTTTGCGTCTTCGCGGTTAGTCCGGTGGTTTTTGTTCCGCGACAGCGGGACCGGCGCAAGGCCCTGTCGATTCTGCGAGAGTCTTTTTGAGGGTGGAAACTCGGCGAGAGAAACGATGATGACAATGAAAAAGTATTCCCTGTTCCTGCTGGCGCTGATCGCGCCATCGCTGCTGCTGGCGGAGTCGCGTCCGCTGTCGGTTGAAGTCCTTTGGGAGATCGAACGACTGGGTGCCCCGGCGGTGGCCCGCGAGGGCGGCCAGATCGTCGCGCCGGTGACCCGCTACACGGTGCCCGACGACAAGGCCCACACCCGGCTGTGGCTGTTCGACCTCAGCGGCGGGGTCCAGCGCCCGCTGACCGCCGAAGGTCTGGCCGCCAGCAATCCGGTGTTTTCCCCGGACGGTCGTACCCTGGCCTTCACCGCCCGTCGCGAGGGCGACGATGCAGCGCAGATTTATCTGCTGCCGATGGACGGCCCCGGTGAAGCGACCCGCCTGACCGAAGTGCCCACCGGGGTGTCGGCGGTGCGCTGGGTCGGCGAGCACCTGTATTTCATCAGCCGCGTCTGGCCCGACAAGAGCTGGGAGGAGATGGCCGAGCAGATCAAGGCCGATCGCGACACCAAGATGAGCGCCCACGTCTGGAATGCGCTGCCCTACTCCTTCTGGGACCACTGGATCAGCGAGGCCCGCCAGGCGCACGTGTTCCGGATCGCGGCCGGCGGCGGCGAAGTCGAGGCCATCACCCAGCCGCTGGGCCATGAGCTGCCGCGTTCCTCGCAGGGCCTGGGCAACTACGACATCCACCCGGACGGCAGCTGGATCGCCTTCAATGCCGACGGCTCCGAGGGCGGCGTCGATCCCGAGATCGATCTGTTCCTGGCCCGCATTGGTTCCGGCGAAGCCGAGAACCTGACGGCCGACAATCCGGCCAGCGACGGCATGCCGATGTTCAGCCCCGATGGCCGCGAGCTGGCCTGGCTGCAGCAGCGCATCCCGGGCTTCTACGCCGACACCCGCAACCTCATCATTCTGGACCTGGACAGCCGCGAGCAGCGCAACGTTACCGCCGATTGGGACCGGTCACCCGGCAGCCTGGTCTGGGCTCGTGATGGCTCCGGTTTCTTCGGCGCGATCGACGATGCCGGTACCAACCGCGTCCATTTCATCGCCGCCGACGGCAGCGGCGTGCGTGCCATCACCGCCGAAACCGACTTCGGCAATGTCGGCCTGGCCAGCGACGGCAGCCTGGTGGCCACCAATGAAAGCTTCCTGTTCCCGGCCCGCCTGGTCCGTATCGACCCGATGAGCGGCGCGCTGACCCGGCTCGATACCTTCAACGACGAACTGCTCGCCGGGATCGATTTCGGTACCTATGAGTCGGTGACCTACACCGGCCACAACGGCGCCGAGATCCAGATGTGGGTGCACTACCCGCCGGGCTTTGACCCGGAGCAGCGCTGGCCGCTGTTCCTGCTGCTGCATGGCGGGCCGCACAACGCCATTTCCAATGGCTTCCATTACCGCTGGAACGCCCAGACCTTCGCCTCCTGGGGCTTTGTCACCGCCTGGCACAACTTCCACGGCTCGTCCGGTTTTGGCCAGGACTTCGCCGACTACATCAATCCGGACTGGCTGACCGCGCCCTACAACGACACCATCGCCGCGGCCGAGTGGTTTGCCGACAAGCCCTGGATCGATACCGATCGCATGGTCGCCGGCGGCGCCAGCTACGGCGGCTACCTGTCCTCGATCCTGCTCGGCAGGGAGCATCCGTTCCAGGCCCTGCTGATCCACGCCCCGGTCTACAACATGTACTCGCAGATGGCGGCCGACTTCGCCGTCCATTCGGTGCGCTTCGGTCACTACTGGGACAACCCGGAGATCTACCAGTCGATCTCGCCACACTACTTTGCCGGCAACTTCAACACGCCCGCCCTGATCATCCACGGCCAGCTCGACTATCGAGTCCCGGTCGGCCAGGCCTTCGAACTGTTCCGCACCCTGCAGTCGCGTCAGGTTGAATCCCGGCTGATCTACTTTCCGGATGAGAACCACTGGATCATGAAGCCCAACAACTCGATCTTCTGGTACCAGCAGGTCCAGGAATGGATGACCCGCTTTGCCGAACCCGGCCCCAAGGCCCCACCCCGCCAGAGCCGCCGGCGCTAAGCCGCCCGCACCCGCAACAAAAAACGCCGGCCACTGGCCGGCGTTTTTCTTTCCATCGCGGAGGAGCGAACAAGCCGAGATATCAAGCCAGCATAAAGGCCTTTCCCTCTCCCTTCTCCCCTCTTCCCGTCTCTCCCTTAGAAGATGTACTGAAACCGCAGCCCATACACCCAGCCATCATCCTCGAACACATCGCGTTCCCCTTCGAAGTAGATGACATTGAGCTTCATCAGAACCTCCGGAGTGAGGTACCAGTTGATGCCGGCGGTGTACTGCTCCAGGCGCTGGCCGCGGCCTGGCCGGCTGTGTTCAAGTGAATCGGCCAGGCTGTAGCGGAAGGCCAGCTCGACGCCGCCCCAGGTGCCTTCGCGCGGCGAGAAATTGCGGTTTGGCCGCTGCTGGCCGAAATCGCCGCTGAAGGCACGGTAGTTCTTGCGCTCGCCGGTGAGAAACCAGCCGCCCTGCACATACCAGCCATTCAGGCTGATCGAGTCGTCCGGGATGCGCACATCACCGCGCTCCGGATCGAGGTTCAGATTGACCCGGTAGACCTCGGCCTGCATCCACAAGGGCCCGGTGCCAGCGGCAAACTCGAGGTTGCTGCGGGTGAAGTTTTTCACCCCCTCGATATCATCGCGACCGATCAGGCGGGCGTCGATGGCGCGCGTGCCCTCACGGGTGCGCAGGCGCACCGGCAAGTATTCGTTCAGGTCCTTGTCCAGCGCATTGACGCGACGGTTGATGCCGCCGCCCACATGCAGGAAGCTGGTATCGGTGAGGATCGGCGCCACCGAGGCGCGCAGCGAGACGGCCCAGCCCTCGCGCACGTCGCGGTTGAAGTCGATGCCGTTGCCGAAGACGCCCGCACCCAGGTACCAATTCGGCTGGATCGTTTCGTACATGATGCCCGGCTCGCGATTGACCTTGTAGGCATCCCCGGCGGCAGAGCGCTCCATGAAGCTGATGTAGCGCGAGCTGGTGGCGTACTCCATGCCGAACGGTTCCTTGAAATGGCCCACGGCCAGCCGACCGCCGTGATCCATCAGGTAGGCCATGTAGACATTGGCCAGATCAACCTCGTTCTCAGCGAAGTCGGCCTCGATCTGCCATTCCCAGCGCTCGCGCATGATGCCGAGTGCGCCCAGGCGAACCCGTCGCAGGATGACGCCGTACTCCGGAAAGTCGTTGCCTTGACGGGCGACGTCGGGAATGCCGTCGCCGAAGTCGGCGCGGGCGGCGTCGACCTGCAGCCGGCCGCGCATCCGGAAGCGGTCCTTGCCGTCGACCGATTCGACGCCGAAGCGTGGCACGGTGACAACCACGTCGCGCTCGGCCAGCGGTGCGGTTGGCTCATAGCCGAACTCGCTGCCGACCAGCTCGCTGCGCTGGGCTTCGCGGTCACGCGCCGCTTCGGCCCGGATGGCTTCGGCTTCCTCGGCAGTCAGGATCCCCTTCTGGATCAGAAGCTCCATCAGTCGATCGGTCTCCGAGGCCATTGCCACGGATCCCCCCAATACCAGGCCTGTTGCCAGGGCCAGGCGACTCAGACGTTTGTTCATCGATACTCTCCAGTCAGCGTTTTCCTGGTGCTAGGCCGCGACCTTCAGCGGGCGCTTCCGACGAGCAAAAGCGTCCCGCGGGCGCGATCCTCGCCCCTGTTTCAGGTATGGTTGACGTCTCGAGCGTAGCGAGGGTGAGTTACGCCGCTGCTACAGAACGCCTACGGAACCATGACTGCGAGGGTCGTGATGGGGATCGAGATCGAGCGCAAGTTCCTGACGGCCAGCGATGCCTGGCGGGCGGGCGCGCAGGGCCGTCGTTATCGGCAAGGCTATCTGGCGGCTGATCCGGGCTGCACGGTCCGGGTACGGGTCGTCGATGATGAGGCCTGGCTCACCATCAAGGGCCCCACCCAAGGCCTCAGCCGCAGCGAGTTCGAGTACCCCATACCCGTTGCCGACGCCGTCGACCTGCTGGCATCGCTTTGTCAACAGCCGGTCATCGACAAGACACGCTACCGAATAGTCCACGGTCATCATGTCTGGGAGATCGACGAATTCCACGGCGCCAATGCCGGCCTGGTGATCGCCGAGATCGAGCTGGCGTCCGAATCCGAGGCCTTCGCACGGCCGGCATGGCTGGGCGCCGAGGTCTCGGCCGATCCGCGCTATTTCAATTCCAATCTGGCCCGCTCACCCTATCGCGACTGGTCTGCGACGGACTGAATCGCTACTTGGGGCGAGCGGCGCCTGCCCGTCGCCATCGGGCTGCCTCCTGCGCGCGGCTCAGTGGTGTGATTGGCGAAGGGTCTTGAGCAGGTCCAGACCCTTGCGGCGCTGCTCCTGCAGGAGATGAATCTTCTTTCGCAGCTCGGCCTGCATCGCCGGGTCGTATTCCTCGGCCAGCTCGGATTCGAGCTTCCGCTGCTGTTCGCGCATCCTGGCCAGCATCTTGCGCAGTTTGTTGCGTTTTTCGACCTGTTCGCGGAAGTCCCGAGACAGAAACCGGCCGAGCTTTGTCAGCAGTTTGGTGGTCTTGCTCATCGGGCGTCAGCCTCCGATTCTGCGCTTTCGGCCCGCACCAGCTCGCGCAGTTCAGCCGGATCGAGGGCGACGTCGCGGCGCAGCTCATGCTCGATCCGCTCGAAGGGTCGGAACGTGGCCCGGGCCATGGCGACGAGATTCTTCGCGATCCGGTACGCGTAGGCGCTGTCGTTCATCAACGATGTCGCCTGCTCCGGCGAAATTCGGCCCTCGCGGATCAGCTCGTCCAGGCGGCCGTTGCTGACGATGTCGTGCTCCTCGGCGTCGCACGCCAGACTGCCCAGCTCCAGTTCGATGTCGGCATCCTCATCGGTCCCCGGATCGGCCGCCAGCTGGTCCAGGCGCCACAGCAGCCGGCCGAGATTGCTGCGCAGGGCCAAGTATTCTCCGCGCAGCCAGGGGTTGGCCGAGTTCAGGTAGCGCACCATGTTCTTGTTCAGATGTTTGGCGTCCTTGACCGCTTCGACCAGATCCTGGCTGGCGATTCTGAGCATGACCAGCTGCTGTGCGCGCTGGCCCTCGACCGGCACCCGGGCCAGGTAGTCGACGATCAGTCCGTGCAGCGGTTTGATTTTGCGATGGTAGAGCGCATCGACGTCGTCGTTGCGAATGCGATCCGGCGGCTGGTCCAACTGCTCGGGACCGGTGACTCGCCGCAGCTGGCCGGGCTCGTAGGACAGCACCTGTGCCATCAGGCCAAAAGCGCGTCGGAACAGCCGAATCAGCTCAAGCCGCGTCGCTTCCAGCGCCGCGCCCGGCATCTCCAGCATGTTGGCATTGAGATACTTCGGCTGATCGAGGCTGACCGGCTTTGGCTTCATCCGTGTTTCCAGCAGATCAACCAGGCGACTGATCAGCGGCACCATGATGACGATGCCGGTCAGATTGAACAGGCTGTGGAACAGGGCGAGCTTGAGGGTGTGGTTGTCGTCTCGTATCCCCAGCCACTGCGCGCCGACTTCCACCGCGGCGAGGAAGACCTGGATGAAGACCAGCGCAATCAGGCCGGTGACGACGTTGAAGATCAGGTGCGCGGCGGCCAGCCGCCGACCCTCGATATTGGCGCTGACCGCGCCGATCAGGGCGGTGATGGTGGTGCCGACATTGGCGCCGATCGACAGCGCCAATGCGTTCTCGTAGGTGACATGGCCCGCCGCCAGCGCGGTGATGGTCAGCACCAGAGTCGCATGGCTGGACTGCATCACCACCGTGGCGATCATGCCGAGCGCGGTGTAGATCAGCAGCCCGGCCAGACCGGCCACCGCGAACTGGCTCAAGTCGATGCTGTCCTGGTAGGCCTCGAAGCCCTCCTTCATGTAGTGGATGCCGAGGAACAGGAAACCGATCCCGGCCAGCACATAGCCCAGGCCCTTGAGGCTGCGGGACTTGTTGAAGATCAGGATCACGCCGAAGGTGATCAGCGGCATCGCATAGGCGCTGATGTTGACCTTTAGGCCGAAGCCGGCGACCAGCCAGGCGCCGGAGGTGGTGCCGAGATTGGCGCCAAAGATCACCCCGATGCCCTGGGCCAGGCCGAGCAGACCGGCCGACAGGAAGGAAATCGTGATCACCGACACCAGCGAGCTGGACTGGGTCAGGGTGGTGGCGATGGCGCCGAAGGCCAGGCTCTTCCACAGCCGGTCGGTCGAGGCCTTCAGCAGCTTCTCCAGGGCGCCGCCGGTGAAGGCCTTGAAGCCCTGCTCCAGCGCCATCATCCCGAACAGGAAAATGGCGATGCCGGCGGCGATCTCGGTCAGCGTCGGGCTGGCCCAGAAGGCATAGCCCAGAAAACTCAGGGCAAGAACCAGCGGGAGTTGCGGCGGTATCCGCATCCGGTGCGCTCAGCTCAGCGCCTGGCTCAGATCGGCCCACAGATCCTCGACCGACTCGATCCCCACCGACAGCCGCATCAGTCGATCATCGATGCCCAGCCGCGCGCGGCCTTCGGGGCTGAGCTTGGCATGGCTGGTGCGGGACGGCTGGCAGATCGTCGATTCGACGCCGCCGAGACTGACCGCCGGCTGGATCAGGCGCAAGCGGTCAAGAAATCGCTCGGGATCGACCGCGGGCCCTAGATGAAAGGCCAGCATGGCCCCAAAGCCGCGCATCTGGCGCCGCGCCAGAGCGTGATCCGGGTGGCCGGCGAGGCTGGGATGGAACACCGCCGCCACCGCGCCGTGTGCGGCCAGCCGACCGGCCAGCACATCCGCGTTGGCGGACTGTCGTTCCACTCTGAGCGCCAGGGTCTTGAGCGAGCGATCCAGCAGGGCCAGGTCCTGGCCGTTGAGCGAGGCACCCAGTCGAATCACGGTCGGCAGCAGGCGCTTGATCAGGGCCCTGGAGCCGACGATGGCGCCGCACAGCAGATCGGAGTGCCCGCCGAGATACTTGGTCGCCGAATGCATCACCAGGTCGAAGCCCAGCGGGATGGGCTGCTGCAGGATCGGCGTGGCGAAGGTGTTGTCGATCACCGCCAGCAATCCGTGAGCCCGGGTCACGGCAGCGACCGCGGCCAGATCGACCAGGCTGATCAGCGGATTGGTGGGTGATTCGACGTGGACCAGCACGGTGCGCGCTTCGACCAGCGCGGCCAGCGTGGCCGGATCGCCGTTCCAGATCGAAAAGCGCAGGCCCAGCGGTTCGAGCAGCCCCTGGACCAGATCGCTGGTGCCGCCATAGAGGCCGTCAAGCAGGATGGCATGATCGCCCGGCTTCATCAGGCCGAGGAAGATCGCGCTCAGCGCGCCCATGCCGCTGGCGGTGACGATGGCGGCCTCGGCCCCCTCCAGCGCCGCCAGCCGCGCTGCCACCACGTCGTGATTGAAGGTGTTGTGGTAGCGCGGATAGCGCACCTGATCCTGACGGTAGTCGAAGGCGGTACTGGACACGATCGGCGCGTTGATCCCCATCGCGGCCGGCTGCTCCACGGTGCCGGCATGGACGCAGTCGGTCGGAAGCTGGGTACGGTTAGCGGACATGACGGTCGGGATCGAGGGCAGCTTGAAAGCACTATGGTAGCGTGACGCCGCGGCTGCAGGCGGCTCGACCGGCAGGGTCGGGCGGGTCAACTGCCATCAGCCCGCGGTGAGCGCCACCCCGACGGTCTTGCCTTGGTCATTTCAATTCGACTATTCTTGAAATATGGAAACCAAGACCGCGCTCGAGTGCCTCTCCGCCCTCGCTCACCCCCACCGGCTGGCGGTATTCCGCCTGCTCATGCACAGCGGCCACGACGGTCGGACGGCCGGCGACATCGCCGCCCAGCTGCAGTTGCCGCCGTCCAGCCTGGCCTTCCACACCCGCTGGTTGACCCAGGCCGGTCTGATCAGGTGCTGGCGCGATGGCCGCTACGTCGTCTACGCGGTCGACGTCGAGCTGACCCGGGCGCTGATCCGGTTCCTGAGCGAGGACTGTTGCGCCGGCCATCCCGAGCTGTGCGGCCTGGCTGAATCGACGGCCGGCGTTGGTCTGGCGGCGCCCTGCCAATCGGCCGGCACCGGGAGGACCGGCTGATGCGAGTGGGCATCAACGGATTCGGCCGCATCGGCAGGCTGGCGCTGCGGGCCGCAGCCTCCGGTCTTGCGCGGGACGGCGCCACGCTGGACATCGTGCATGTCAATGAAGTCAAGGGCGGGCCTGAAACGGCCGCCCATCTGCTTGAATTCGACAGCGTTCACGGACGCTGGCGGGCGGACATCAGGGCCGAGGCCGATGGTCTGCGCGTCGACGGCAGGCGCATCGGCGTCAGCGCCCATCCCGAGCCCGGCGCGATCCCGTGGCGGGATCTGGGCGTCGAGCTGGTGATCGAGAGCTCGGGGCGTTTCGTCAAGCGCGCCTTGCTGGAGCCTCATCTGAGCGCCGGCGCTCGCGCCGTCGTGGTCGCCGCCCCGGTCAAGGACGGCGGCGTGCCGAACATCGTCATGGGCATCAACGAGGGGGCCTGGGATCCCGAGCGCCATCCGATCGTCACCGCGGCCAGCTGCACGACGAACTGCCTGGCGCCGGTGGTGGCGCCGATTCACGCCGCGCTCGGCATTCGGCACGGGTTGATCACCACCCTGCATGACGTCACCAATACCCAGGTGATCGTCGATGCGCCGCACAAGGATCTGCGACGAGCGCGCTCGGCCCTGCAGTCCCTGATTCCGACCACGACCGGCTCGGCCACCGCGATCGGACTGATCTTCCCCGAGCTGGCCGGCCGTCTCGGTGGCCACGCCGTGCGTGTGCCGCTGCTGAACGCCTCGCTGACCGACTGCGTGTTCGAGGTCGAGCGGCCGACCACGGCCGAGGACGTCAACGCCCTGCTGGAAGCAGCCGCGAGCACCAGTCTGGACGGCATCCTCGGCGTCGAGCGCAAACCGCTGGTGTCGGTGGACTTTCGCAGCGATACCCGCTCGGCGATCGTCGATGCGCCCTCGACCCTGGTTGTGAACGGTACCCAGGTCAAGATTTTCGCCTGGTACGACAACGAGATGGGCTACGCCTGCCGGCTGGTCGAGCTGGCGGCGAAAGTGGTCGGAGCCCAGCCGACCGTGGCGTGAACGTCCGCAGCTATTGGCTGGTCACTGGCGCCTACTGGGGCCAGACCATCACCGACGGCGCCCTGCGCATGCTGGTGCTGCTGCACTTCCATTGGCTCGGCTTCACGCCCTTCGAGATCGCGCTGCTGTTCGTGCTCTACGAAGCGATGGGTGTGCTGACCAATCTGTTCGCCGGCTGGATCGCGGCCCGCTTCGGCCTGGAATCGACGCTTTACGCGGGCCTGTGTCTGCAGGTCGGCGCGCTCAGCGCCTTGTCGTTTCTGGATCCGGACTGGAGCACCGCGCTGGCGGTCAGCTATGCCGCTCTGGTTCAGGGCGTGGCCGGCGTGGCCAAGGACCTGACCAAGATGAGCGCCAAGAGCGCGGTCAAGGTTTTGGTCTCGGCGAATACCGAAGGGGCGCTGTTTCGATGGGTGGCGCTGCTGACTGGCTCCAAGAACGCGATGAAGGGCGCCGGCTTTTTCGTCGGCGGCCTGCTGCTCGCGACCCTGGGCTTTCAGGGCGCGCTGTGGCTGCTGGCCACTATGCTCGGCCTGATCCTGATCGCCATTGCCTTTACTCTGCCGCGTGGAATGGGACGCGCCAAGGTCAAGCCGACCCTGGTTTCGCTGCTGGCCAAGACTCGCGCCATCAACCGGCTGTCGGCCGCACGTGTGTTCCTGTTCGGCGCGCGCGACGTTTGGTTCGTGGTCGGGGTTCCCATCTTCCTCTACGAGGTCTGCGGCTGGAGCTTCGTCGGCGTGTCCAGTTTCCTCGCGCTCTGGGTCATCGGCTACGGCGCCGTCCAGGCGCTCGCGCCCAGGCTGGTGCGGCGCTCGTCCGACGGCCTGAGCACCGAAGTGCCGGCCCAGCGCCGCTGGGCCTTGGTCCTGGCGCTGCTGCCCTTGGTCATTCTGGCCGCGCTGGCCGTCGTCACCCCGGTCGAGTTGCTGCTGGGCGCTGGCGCCGCCGCCAGCCCGGTTGCGGCCGTCGACGCCGTGCTGGTCCTTGGCCTGGCCCTGTTCGGCCTGGTCTTCGCCATCAATTCGTCGCTGCACTCCTACCTGATCCTCGCCTACAGCCATGGCGACGCGGTGACCACGGACGTGGGCTTCTACTACATGGCCAATGCCAGCGGGCGCTTGATCGGTTGCCTGCTGTCGGGCTTGAGCTATCAGTGGATGGGGATCACCGGCTGCCTCGGGGTGGCCGGGTTGATGCTGACCCTGGCCTGGCTGTTTTCGCTCGCGCTGCCGACTGGCCCGGAGTCCGCAGCGCAATCCGGATGAAAAGGGTTTGTTCGGAGCAAGCCGGAGCCGACGGCCGACCCCGCGCGCCAGCATCCGGCGCCTCAGGCGGCTCGATCCGCGACCACCGGCGGCAACAGGTCCAGACTCTCGGCCCGGTCCGAGAAGTGAATCAGCTCGATCGAGCCGTCGTGATGCTCGAGCAGGGCGGTACAGCTCTCCACCCAGTCGCCGCAGTTGAGGTAGAGCTTGTCATCGATGCTGCAGATCGTCGGCCGGTGGATATGGCCGCAGATCAGGCCGTCGACATTGCGCACCTTGGCCTCGCGGGCCACGGCCTTTTCGAAGTTCTCGATGTAGTTGACCGCGTTCTTGACCTTGTGCTTGAGGAAGGCGGCCAGCGACCAGTAGTCGCGCCCGGCCTTGCGCCGCAGCCAGTTGACCCAGCCGTTGACCCAGAGCAGACCGTCGTAGAGCTTGGAGCCGATCAGGCCGATCAGGCGCGAATGCATCACCGCGCTGTCGAACTGGTCGCCGTGCATGATCAGCAGGCGCCGGCCGTCGGCGGTTTCGTGAATCAGCTCATCGCGGACTTCGACATTGCCCAGCGTCATGCCGTCGTAGTCGCGCATCACCTCGTCATGGTTGCCGGGCACGAACACCACGCGGGTGCCGTGCTTGGCCTTGCCCAGGATGGAGCGGACCACGTTGTTGTGCGCCTGCGGCCAGTAGCGGCGGCGCTTCAGCGACCAGAAGTCGACGATGTCTCCGACCAGGAACAGATTCTCGCAGCGCATCTGGCGCAGGAAGCCGAGCAGATGCTCCGCGCTGCAGCCCGAGTAGCCCAGGTGCACATCAGAGATCCAGATCGAACGGACATGGCGCTTGAAGGCGAGCGTGGTCGTTGAGTCCATGGCACCGTCGCTGCTGTAACCTGGCCACGACGGTAACGGCGACTGTTGTCAGTTCGGTGCAGCTGCGCTTAAGAATCCGTGACAGCGGCTTCCAGCCGCATCGCCAGCAGATAGTAGATTGTGGAGAGGGTCGGCAGCACGATCCAGTCCGGATAGGGATGGCGCATGATCAGGAACAGCCCCCAGATCGACATCAGCGTGCCCAGATACTGCGGGTGCGGAAGCAGCGAGAAAGGAAAGCCTTCGACCCATGGCAGCTTGTGTCCAAGGCGGTTGCCGTAGAACACGCCATGCTTGCCCAGGCGCCAGAACACGCTGAAATTGAGGAGCTGGCCGAGGAGCAGCAGCGCGCTGCCCAGCACGACGATCGGCACGCTCGCGGTCGGCAGCGGCGGAAACTGCCCGCCGAAGTGGCTCATCCATCCGAGGAACACGCCAAGCTGAATCAGCTTGAAACCCACGAACAATGTGCGCAGCGCATCCACCGGGTCGCGCTGGCCGGGCACCAGGCCGCGCGCGCATAGCCGCTGAAAAGCCTCGGGGTGATGCCAGATCAGCACGTAGCTCACCCGCTCGATGGCGAGCAGCAGGGCGGCCAGAAAGACGGCAGTCAGCATGAGCAGCGCGAACTGGAGAAGAAGACCGCGCCAGTCTAGAGTCGTATTCTCACAGTTTGATGGCAACAGAACCGACGCAAGACTGAAAAACAGGCTTCATCGGCAGGACATCTGACCGTCCTATAAAGCGAGGCTGGGGCATTCAGGCCTCGTTGTGTCCATCGTCAGGAGTTTTTGTTCATGGGGTTTATGCAGGAATTGCAGAAGCAGCGCTGGGACGACCATCGCTACTATCACCACAGCCGGATCAACCAGTCCTTGCATCTGTTCAGCGCCAGCTGCTTTCTGTTGACCTACGTGCTGGTCTTTGTCTCGCCGATTGCCGCCGCTTTCACCGGCTGGATTCTGGCCATGGTCTCGCGCCAGATCGGGCACTTTTTCTTCGAGCCCAAAGGTTTCGACGCGCCGAACCAGGTCAGCCATGAACACAAGGAAGCGATCAAGGTCGGCTACAACCTGAATCGCAAGATCGTGCTGTTGAGCCTGTGGGCGCTGTCACCGGCCTTTCTGCTCTGGCAGCCCGCCGCCTTTGGATTGTTCCAGCCGCACGACAGCCAGCACGCTTTCCTGCACAACCTGTCGCTGCTGTGGATCTATCTGGGCCTTGGCGCGATCCTGTTCCGCACCGTGCAGCTGTTCATTCAGGACAGCCTGCTGACCGGCACCGCCTGGGCGGCGAAGATCATCACCGACCCCTTCCACGACATCAAGCTCTACCACAAGGCGCCGATCCAGGTCCTGCAGGGCAATCTCTATGACCCGATCGTCGCGGTCGAGGGCGAGGAAGCCGAAGCCCGCTGAGTGGCGGCACGCAGCCACTCCTTGAGCAGTTTCCGTCCCAGTTGCCTGGCCGTGGCACCCTCCGGGTGCCACCACCAGCCATCGGCCTCCATGCGTTGACCGGCGCGCACGATCCGGCCAAGCACCTCATCGAAATCCGCCTCGCTGTAGTTCAGGCTGAAGATCAGCCGGCCCGTGCCCACCCAGGGCAGCAGCAGACCCTCGGCATTCAGATAGAACTGCAACATCCAGTTGTAGCGCGAGGGCTTGTCGTGGCTGAAAGTAAAGACCGAGGACAGATGACTGGCCCGGACCGGCAGGCCCGCCGCTGCCAGGGCGGCGTTGAGCCGCTCGGCGCGACGATCCCAGCGGCCATCCAGATCGGCGTACAGGGCCTGAACTTCGGGCCCGTCCAGACGTTCGAGAAAAGCTTGCATTGCCGCCATCACCAACGGATGGGCATTGAAAGTGCCGCGCGCGAAGCAGATGTCCAGCGGCCGCTCTGGCCGATAGCGCCGCATCAGCCGCTCCGGCCCGCAGACCGCGCCGATCGGCAGGCCGCCGCCCAGGGTCTTGCCGTAGGTGACCAGGTCGGCGCGCACGCCGAACCAGTCCTGGGCGCCGCCGCGCCCCAGCCGAAAGCCCAGAAACACCTCGTCAAAGATCAGCACGATGCCGCGCTCGCTGCAGACCGCTCGTAATTGCTTGAGCCAGCCTGCATAGGCGGCCCGATCGAAGTCGGCGCGGCGCCGGCCCGATACCAGCGCGCCGTCGCCTGGCGCATTGTTGTTCGGATGCAGGGCCTGCAGCGGATTGACCAGTACGCAGGCGATATTGCGCCGGTTGCACAGCACCTTCAGCGTCGCCTCGCTCATCTCGGCCAGGGTATAGACCTGGCCGACGCGGCCGGGGTTGCCGATGCCGGGCTGCACCTCGTCCCACCAGCCGTGGTAAGCGCCGGCGAAGCGGACCACGTGCGTACGGCCGCTGTGATAACGGGCCATGCGCACCGCCTGCATCACCGCCTCCGTGCCCGACATGTGGAAAGAGACCTGCTCATGGCCGGAAATCGCGCACAGCCGCTCGACCGCGTCCGTGACCACCGGATGATACGGTCCGAGCACTGGCCCCAGCTCTCCAGCGGTGCGCTCAGCCTCGCGCAGGCAGTCCTTGTAGAAGTCGTAGCCGAAGACATTGACCCCGTAGGCACCGCCCAGATCCAGCCACTCGTTACCGTCGATGTCGTGCAGGCGCACGCCCTGGCTGCGCTCGACCAAAACGCCAGGCTTGAGCTGTTCGCGCACCATCCGGCTGAACGGAAACGGCACCCGGTAGCGGGCAATGAAGCAGACATCCGGGATGCGCTCGCCGAGCCGCGACAGGGCGGCGATCGAGCGCGGCCGCTCCGCCCGGAAGCCTTCGGCCAGGGCCTCGAATCCCGCTTGTCGTGCCGCCTGTACCGACGCTGGCGCCCCATCGGCACGGAAAAAAGCGTCCGGGCCAAACTCGTAGTGCGGCAGGGCCCGGGCGATGCGCTTGGCGATACGCACATGCCCGGTCAGCGACCGATGCTTGGCCGCGGACAGCAGCAGCCGGCAGTAAATCCGCCACAGCAGCCAGGCTGCCAGCGGGGCGAGAATCAGGATCAGTAGCCAGTTCGTCATCCTTCGACCGTATAACAGCGGCCAATGACAGGCCCATGTAGCGCGCCCACGATGAATGCACCCGCGCGGCAGGGATCAGCCCCTGCCGAAACCCTGAACTTCTGGCTGACCAACCGGCTGCCACGCAATCTGCTGACCCGCTGGATGGGCTGGTTCAGCCGCATCGAATCGCCCTGGCTGGCGCGAATGTCCATAGCAGTCTGGCAGCGCTTTGTCGACGATCTGCGCCTGGACGAGGCCGAGCAGCAGCGCTTCGACAGCCTGCACGCCTGTTTCGTCCGTCGCCTCAAGCCCGGCGCCCGCCCGGTCGATCCCGATCCGGATGTCCTGGTCAGCCCCTGCGACGCCGAGATCGGCGCCATGGGCGAGATCGAGAACAGCCGGCTGTTCCAGGCCAAGGGACTGGCCTATGAACTGACCGACCTGCTCACCGACCCGGCCCTGGCGCTCGCCTATGGCGGCGGCGTTTACGTCACCCTGCGACTGAAATCGAGCATGTACCACCGCTTTCACGCCCCGGCCGATTGCCGGCTGGAGGCGCTGAGCTATGTGTCCGGTGAAGTTTTCAACGTCAATCCGCAGACCCTGGCCCGGTTGCCCGGGGTGTTTGTGCGCAATGAACGTGCCGTGCTGCCGCTGGAAATTGATGGCCTGGGCCAGGCCGTGGTGCTGGTACCCGTGGCCGCCATCCTCGTTGCCAGCATCCGTCTGCACGGTCTCGAGGCGACGCTGAACCAGCGCTATCGCGGCGCGAGGCTGTTGACTCTGGGTCGGCGCTACGCCCGCGGCGAGGAGATGGGCTGGTTCGAGCACGGCTCGACCATTATCGTCCTCGCCCGCTCAGGGCTGGCCCTGCATCCCGGCCTTGAGCCCGGACACATTATCCGCATGGGTCAGCCGCTGCTGTGCAGCAATGTCAGCCAATATCAGAATGGTCCGGGATGCGGCTGAGGCCGCTGAAAGTCATCGAGCTCGTTTCGAGCCTGGAGCGTTATACGGTCAGGCCCATCGCACTTGGAATTGCAGCGAAACAGCGCTAACCTTGCATTTTCAAAAGGGAGGTGTGGTCATGCGGATCAATCATCGGATGATCGGGGCGCTTTGCGTCATGCTGTTCTGGACACTGTCTGCGTCGGCTCAGTTGGCCGAAACCGGGCAGGTGGGCGCGCCCGTGGCGATTCCACCGGCCAGCGGCCCAGCCCCGGCCGGTGTCGGTGCGGCCTGGGAGGTCATGGCGCCGATCCCTGAAGCGCGAGTATTCAACGCCGTTGCCGCCGATGCAAATGGCTATGTCTACAGTATCGGTGGCACCCCGGGAGCCAGTGGGCCTATAGCCTCGAACTCGCTGTACCGCTATGACACGGCGACTGACAGCTGGGCCTTGCTCACGCCCGTGCCGGTGCCACTGTATTCTGCCAATGCGGTCGTGGTCAATAATCGAATCTATGTTCCCGGCGATTCCACCACCGCCAATACCTATATCTACGACATTGCTGATGACAGTTGGTCGGTAGTCGCGGCCAACGGCGGCTACACGGCCCGCTCTCAATATCAAGTCTTGACCTCGGGCACTGACGTCATCGTGCTCGGCGGGATTGTGGCTGCCCTCAATACCAGCACCAACGAAGTCTGGATTCTCGATACTGTGACCGAGACCTGGTCGGCCGGCACACCGATGCAACAGAGCCGGACCAGCTTCTCAGCCGGCTTGATCGGTGGCCAGATCGTGGCCGCTGGCGGCGTTGCCTTCCCCGGATTCGTGCCGGATATGACCACCGAGATCTTCGACGGCACCAGCTGGACCTTTGCTGCCGGTGTGCCGACCGGTGGAGGCGCTTACACGCGCTGGTCCTACAACGCGGCCGCTGCAGTCGGTGGTCAGTTGTGGCTTGCAGGCGGCCGCCGCGATACCAACTGGAACATCCTCAGCCACGCCGGATTCTATGATCCGGCCAGCGATAGCTGGACCGACTCACCCGCCATTCCGGCCCTCAACCAGGGTCGCGTTTACATGGAGGGGGCTGTGGCAAGCGATGGTTACTTCTATGTCATCGGTGGCCGTGACAGTGCAGCGAGCGTGATTTACAGCAACAACGAGCGATTGTTCGTGGGCGGCGCGCCCACGTTCGACGTCGGCGGCGCCATCAGCGGGCTGCTCGGCAGCGGACTGGTGGTCGAGGATGTCGAGTCCGGACAGACCCTCAACCTCAATGCACCCGACAGCGCGTATGCCTTCACCCTGGCCGACAGCGCCGCCTACGATATCCAGATTCAGACCCAGCCAGGCGCGCCGCAGCAGACCTGTACGGTTGCCAACGCAACCGGTGTGGTCAGCGGTGCGGACGTGACCAATGTCGACATCATCTGCACCACCGATGAGTTCAACGTCGGTGGATCGATCAACGGCCTGGCTGGCTCCGGATTGGTGTTGATCGAAATCGACAGCGGTCAGACCCTGAGCATCGCCGCGATGGATGTGTCCTACGCCTTCAGTCTCGAGGATGGCAGCAGCTACGACATCCAGATCCAGACCCAGCCTGGCGGGCCGCAACAGACCTGCACGGTGATCAATCCCGGCGGAGCAGTCAACAGTGCGGACGTGACCAATGTCGACATCAACTGCACCACCGATGAGTTCAACGTCGGTGGATCGATCAACGGCCTGGCTGGCTCCGGATTGGTGTTGATCGAAATCGACAGCGGTCAGACCCTGAATATCGCCGCGATGGATGTGTCCTACGCCTTCAGTCTCGAGGATGGCAGCAGCTACAACATCCAGATCCAGACCCAGCCTGGCGGGCCGCAACAGACCTGCACGGTGATCAATGCCAGTGGAGTCGTCAACGCTGCCGACGTGACCAATGCCCAGATCAACTGCGCTACCGATGTCTTCAGCGTGGGCGGGGCGGTCAGCGGCCTTACCGGACCGGGGCTGGAGCTGATCGAAACCGACAGCGGACTAACTCAGTCCCTGCCGGCTGCCGCCACCAGCCATGCCTTCAGCCTGGTGGACGGCAGTACCTACACGGTCGAAGTCAATACCCAGCCGGCCGGTCAAATCTGCACTGTCAGCAGTCCCAGCGGTAGCGTCAACGGCGCCGATGTGACTGACGTTGATGTGGCCTGTGTCGATCTGACCATCGGCATCAGCGCCGGTCAGCTGGCCTTTGGCACCCTTACGGTAGGCCAGACCGCTGATGCCTTATTGACCGTCAGCAATACCGGCGGCGGTCCGCTCGACCTGACCGCAGTCAGCCTGACCGGCCCGGTCGGCATCTTCGGCCTCTCCGGCGGGACCTGCCTGCCGACGCCGACGACGCTGGCGCCCGCGGCCAGTTGCACCATCGAAGTGACGATGGACGGCAGCTCCCTGGGTAATTATCAGGGCGAACTGGTGATCGAGAGCACGGCCGCCGGCAGCCCGACCAATGTCGGTCTGAGCGGCAATGTCACCAGTGCAGCGCTGCCGGTACCGACCCTGAACATGTCGATGCTGCTGCTGCTGATGATCAGCCTGCTCTTGATCGGCAGCTTCGCGCTGCGGACTCGCTGATCACAGACGACAGACCAAGCAGGCCCGGTCAGCCGACCGGGCCTGAAGCGGCGGACACACGATGGGTCCCATCAAGGATGGCGGGCCAGCCTGCGCGCCGCCTGCACGAGGTGTGGAAGGCCCGGCTCAAGGCGTCGCAATCAAGCGTTCCCGGACCCTGCTGACTGTAGTTCGCGCCAGCGCCGCTCCAGAATGACGATGGTCACGGCGTAGATCAGCACGATGACCATGGGAATGGCGACCAGCCTCGCCTCCGGCCACAGATACCAGGCGCCGACGACGGCCAGGGTACGGGTCAGCGCGTGAAAAATGCCGACCCAATGCCCGATCAGCCAGGACAGCGGCAGCCACATCAGGCCGGTCAGTATGCCGACGCTCAGCGGCAGCGAGCTGTAGTCGATCAGAAAGAAGGGAATGGCGATGGCAAACACCAGCAGCGCCTGCGCCACCGTGTGGAAAAACAGGCTGTCGAAAGCGTTCTTCGGTCGCGACTTGTCGAGAAAATCCTCGCCGGTAAAACGGGACAGGAACAGGCCCAGATAGACGATGCTTCCCGTCGCGAAGAACAGCAGCAGAGTGGCGGCGAAGGGGCTCAAGCTCGCGCCGCCTATGCCGACCACGGTCCAGGCGATCGTGCCGGCCAGGGGCATGGCCAGAAAGCGGCGGGAGGCGAACTCACGCTTGTCCTCGTCAAGGCTGCGGGTGGTGCCGGTCGGGTTCATGCGGTACTCCGGAAGGGCGGGGTCAGGACAGCGATCGCGCGCGGGTGCGGCTCCAAAGGACGCCGGCAGAATACACCAGCCCGAAGGGTAGTGACTTTCGGCACGCGATCGGCGCGCAACCCGGCCCGTACGCTGTTGTTCAAGCTGTCGTCCGAGGTCCCTGTCCCATGCGTCATATCCATCTCCGCTGGCGCCAGCCGGCGCTACGACCAGCGACGCTGCTGGCCACAGCATGTCTGCTGCTGACGACAGCAGCATTCAGCGCCGAACTGCCGCCGCGCCCCTTTCTGGGCGTCTCGCCGATGGCGGTCGATCTGTCTGCAGATGCCGATTCGCAGGCCGAAGGCGCGACGCTGGGCGCGGTGTCGCCGGGCGGTACCGCCGAAGCGCTCGGGCTGAAGCCCGGTGATCGGATCCTTGCCGTCAACGAGGCGCCTGTCGCCGACTTTACCGGCTTGATCGAGGCGGTAGCCAGCCTGCCGGTCGGGGCGTCGCTGAGCCTGGTCGTTGACCGAGCTGGTGACACCCTGGAACCGTCGGGGTCCATGCTGGCACGCCCGCGCGAGCGCAGCGAAAGCTTTGAAGTGATTTACAGCGCCGTCGATGTTGGCACGCCGGCGGAACCCAGCCGGGTTCGAAACATCATCTATCGCCCCTTTGGCGCTACGGCCGAAGCGCCGCAACCGGCGGTGTTTCACATCCAGGGTTACACCTGCGCCTCGATCGACTATGCCTTGCTGCCCGAGCTCACCCTGAACCAGATTCTGGTGACCCTGGCCGAGGCCGGTTACGTGGTCTACAAGCAGGAAAAGCCCGGCGTCGGCGACAGCCAGGGCCCGGACTGCGCCGACATCGACTTTGACACCGAGCTGGCCGCGTTCAGCGCCGGCCTGGCGGCCCTGCGCTCGCTGCCCTACGTGGATGCCGGGCAGCTGCATATCTTTGGCCACTCCCTGGGTGGTGTCCAGGCGCCGCTGCTGGCCCGGTCGCATCCGATCAAATCCATCATCGCCTACGGCGCCACAGTGGCGTCCTGGCGCGACTACCTGCTTGATATCTACAGCAAGCAGGCACTGATCCTGGGTACCAGCGAGGAACAGGCCACGCAGAACCGTGCCACCGTGCAACCGCTGATTGATGGCTGGCTGGCCAGCGATCGGCCTTGGCACGACCTTGTCAGCGATCCGGAAATCAAGCCGGCGCTGAGTTCCGGGCTGGTGCCGGTGGAAGGCGACCGGGTGTTCGGCCGCAACTATCGCTTCTTTCGCGGACTCAACCAGTACGATCTGCCGACGGTCTGGCGGAGCATCGACAGCCACGCGCTGGCCCTGCACGGGTCTCTGGACATCCAGGCCATCGATGCCAGCTGGACCGAGGCGCTGGTCGGGATCGTCAACGACCCGCCGGACCGGATCGCCGAAGCGGTGATTCTGGACAATGCCGAACACGCCTTTCTGGTGTTCGATTCGCGTGCAGAGCAGCTGGCCGCGCTGGGCGATGGCAGCTATAGCCCTGCCCAGCCGGGCGAACGCTATGACGCCCGGGCTGCCGAGGCGATGCGGGCCTGGCTGAACCGATTCAGCCCGCCGACGAATGCTCCAGCACACTGATTGCGTTCGTGGCTTCCGAGGTCGGTGGCGGCCTCATGGCGCCGGATCAGTCGCCGACGGTGGCGGCGAGGCCGCGCCAGTCTTCCAGTTCAAGCGCCGGCTGCTCGGCGCGGAAGCGCCGATACAGCGCGATGCCCTCGGCATCCTCGACGATATCGACCTGGATACCCTGCTGACGCAGCCAGGCTTCGGTGCCGGAGGCGTTGCTCACATCCCCCACCACGACGCGTCGAAAGCCACGCATGTGCAGGAGATTGGCGCAGACAGCGCAGGGGCTCAACGAGGAATACAGGGTGGTGGCGCTGAAGTCGATGCGCCCGGCATCACGAATGGCTGCCGTTTCGCCGTGATTGTAGGGGTGGTTCTCCTGGACCAGCGTATTGTGGCCCTTGCCGACGATGCGGCCGGAAGCACGGTCGACGATCACCGCGCCGATCGGGCAGCCGCCTTCCTGATGGCTCTTGCGAGCCAGCAGCACGGCGATGCGCATGAAATCGCGATCACCCAGCGCTGGCCAATAGTCGGCCTCGACCAGCACCGGAAGGCTGGCCGTCGGCATGTGGGCAATCGCGCCCAGCACGGCCTCGTCGGCACCGACACCGGGGTGAATCAATCGTCTCATCGCAGCCGCTCCTGAATCAGAGTTTGCACGCTTTTCAATCGAGGGCTACTCCAGATGGCTGCGAAGCATCCAGGCGTTTTTCTCATGGACATCCAGGCGCCGGGTGGCGAGATCGGCGCTGGCCTGATCGCGCACCGACTCGGCGGCCTCGATCACCCGGCGCGCGGCCGAGGCCAGCGCTTCCTGATCGGCGACGAGCACGCGGATCATCTCCCTGGCTTCCGGCCGGCCGTTCTCCTCGGCAACGACACTCAGCTTCGCGAAGGCCGAATAGCTGCCCGGCGCAAAGGCCCCGAGGGCGCGAATGCGCTCGGCAATCTCATCGACGGCCAGGGCCAGTTCGGTGTATTGGGTCTGAAACAAGGTATGCAGGGTGGTGAACATCGGCCCTGTGACGTTCCAGTGATAGTTATGCGTCTTCAAATACAGCGTATAGCTGCTGGCCAGCAAGACACCGAGCGATTCAATGACCGCTTGCTTGTCAGACTGAGGCATGGCGCTACTCCTTGGGCGTCGACGGAATGCGGTGGTCCAGCTGAGCGGAAGCCTGAATTTTCCGGCATCCTCCCACTGCCACCGACACCACACTATACCGCCGTCAACGACTCCGGGGCGAAACGGTGAAGCCTGAGGCCAGAACCAGGACCCCGGCACGCCTCGCCCGGCATCCTGGCTGAACAGAGCAAGCCGTTTTGCTGCGGCGCTCAGCTTGTGCCTGACTTAGTCAGCTACTCAATCCGACCTGGATTTGGCCCCGCGCGAGAACTGTCCATCTTTACCGTGTCTACTAGCCCAAGCAGACAGTGCGAACACCCGTCTATATCCCCTCAGTACGGTGGCCCATCCGGGTTGCGGTTTCGAAAGTACTGCTCCGTGGCATTGGCGCAGCGCTGAAAATCCTCGCGTCGATCGCATGCAAAGGCGACCAGGCTCCTCAACCGGTCCTCCTGCATCTGGGAGACGGTCCTGACAGAGTTCGCAGAGATGTCTGTCATCCCGGTTCCGAGCGCGTTCTGACACATCAGGGACCCCCAGCAGTAGGTAACTCGAAGATCCAGGTTGCAGCTGTTGCGAATGCTGCGCATATTGCCTTGCTGATGGGTTTCAACGGAAAGGCAGTAGGAATAATTGGTGACAGACTGGGCTGCCACGCTCTGCGCTCCGAATGCAAGCAGCAGCCCGGCGATGATCAATCGATAGTTCATGAATTTGATTCCTTGAGGCTTCGTTAATGACGGTCAACCACACGGCATGCGCTTACTGCGCTCCGCAAGAGCTTCCAGCTGGAATGGGACTGCACGAACATGAGCCCCCGTTGTAACAACCGGTGGTGGGACAGGTTCCAGCTGGACACCGGGCTCGAGTGCTTGACGATGAGCTGGATGAGGAATCCGACGGCAGATTGAGGCCGCTGTGGTAGGTGGTTGGGCTCGGCGACTGCCGGCTGTTGTTCCAGACCATATCGCTGTAGGCTCGTGCTTCGGCACCGCTGACCTGGCCGTCGAAACATTCTACGCCTGCAAGACACATGCTCATCTCGCCGACAAACTCCAATACCGCGCAGCCGTTCAAATGGATTCCCATGAGAATTAATGCCAGAACGTTGAGCCTGCTCGATGTCTTGCGCATATGAACCTCCCTTGGTTGCTTGTTGGAATCGGACGGGCTCCCGATTGAAGACGCCTTTTCGGCCATGCGAGAGCAAACCGCCAGTTGTGTACAAGAACCACTGTTACCGGCCGCCGGATTCTCCCACCCCTTCGATTGAAGTCTTGCCAATCGCAGAGGTGGATCGGGAAGGGACAAGTTCGGTAGCCTTTTTGGAAGACCAAGCTGCCAGCCAGCGCGCTATGGTCCAGCCGTCGATAGACGCGAGCTCCGGAATCACCGCAGGCCGCGCTCCTCCGGCGGACAGACTTCCTCGTCGCGCAGGGTGCGCTCGTGAGCGGCCAGGACCAGGGCGTAAACGGCCTCGTCCATGCCCTCCGGCCGGGCCGGTGGCGGTCCGCTCTCGTCAACCGGGTTCTTCCGGTGCCAGACTCGCATCAGGTCGACGCCAACCCGCAGGGCGATGAACACCAGCGCCAGACCCACGCCGGCGCCGCCCAAGGCCATGCCGCCGAAGATCACGCCCAGGTGCATGGCAACGATCGGCCAGGTGCTGATCCGGGCCTGTTCCCTCAGCCAGGCGAAGGAGCGGCGCTCCAGGCCCCGATGCAGCGGCTGAATCTCGACAAAGGCGGCGACGGCAATCCCTGCCGCCAGCAGCAGCACCCAGGGCAGATCCTCGAGCACGGCCGAGCCGTCGAGGATCAGGAAGGCGAACACGAACAGAAAGAGGCCGTGCCCCAGGGTGAAAATGACCGTGCCGGCGAAATGTTCGGAGGCGAAGCGCTCGATCGCCTGGCCATTGCTGCTCACCCCGAGCTGGTTGCGGTAGTGGCCGCGGAGATGAGTGGCCGCCTCGTGGCGCCGGATCAGGCGGTTCCAGAGAATCGAGCCGATCAGGTTCTCCAGCCAGTACAGCAGCAGGATCAGCGATACCGACCAGCCCAGGAAGACCACACCGAAGGCCGGAATGAGATTGGGCAGCGCCGCTCGCAGATAGTCGCCGGCGCTCGGCCGGACCGCGACTCGATCCGCCTTCAAGCGCTGCTTCAGCAGCGCCCGGGCGCTGGCTGTGCAAAAGCGCGCTGCAGCGAGGGCAGCGTCGGGATCGGCCCCTGGCAGGGCTTCGGTGATGTCGGTGGCGTCGCCACGCTGGCGTGAGGAATCGGTCATGAACACGGGTATGGTGAATGAGGCCCTGAAATCGACGCCGGGGGTCTTGGCGCTGGCTTGAAGTTGCCACTCCAGCCGGTTGCGCGGATCGTCATCGACGCAGGACGATTCCGGCAGACCCCAGGGTATATCGAACTCGACCGGAATCGTGGTCGATCGCCGTTCGCTGTGCAAGCGCGCCACGGGCAGTTGCTGGGTGGACGACCAGACGGTGGTTTTCGAGGTCTGGCGACTGTCCTTGACTCCGGTGGTCACCGCGCGCTCGCAGCGCAGCACCAGTTCCAAGGTTTCGCCCGCCTTGAGTCGGACCAGGCCCGGGATCTCGATACGGCCGCTGACGGTCCCACCGATCACACCCGGTCTCTTCGCAGGAATGAAGCGGGGCTTGCCGTACTTGAAGCGCTGCAGCTGCAGATAAGCGGCGCCCAGCAACAGGGACAGGCTCCCCACCAGAAACACGCCGGCCATGATGACGATGGGGGAGAGCAGGGCTTGCTCCCTGGCGTCCATCCACGTGACGACAGAAGCAAACCCGGAAACAGCGGTACAGAACATCGCCCAGACCCAGAGCACCCAGAGCCCTTTGCTCTCATCGGCGGCGATGGCCGGCTTGCGCCACTCCGGCCGCCAGGTCCAGGGTTCATCGGCGTGGGCCAGGCGGCGCGCGTAGTCGGCGGCCTGGCGTCGCGCCAACAGCATGAACAGCGCGGTGCACAGTGCCGCCATGATGGCGAGGATGATCGGTACCAGGGCGGCGCCGCTCAGACGGTCGTCGTCCCCCGACCAGGCGCTGACGGCGAATCCGACGCAAACGACCGTGACCGCAGAGCCCAGGGCCAGCGCGATCCGGGCGCCGATCGGGCCGATGTGGGGCTTGGACGGCGCAGTGCGGGCGGGGAATGAGTTCATGGCAGTTCCTGCAATCCGTTGGGTCCTGATCGGAAGCCGGGCTCCCGGGCAACAAAACGCAAAATCGCGACGACAGGGGTCAGCTGGCCGCCGAAGGCCCTGGTCTGGTGCCGATTTGCAGTTCGGGCGGCATCCGCTAGACTGCCCCAGGCCCAGCGCGCCAGTGACCCATGAGAACGGCATCCTCCGGCGGCTTCGGTCGCACAGTCAGCCTCTCGAGCATCGCCCTGCTGCTGGCCAACCTGGCCTCATTGGCCGCCGCAGTCTTCTTCGGCTGGTCGGTGTTCGAGTTGCTGATGCTGTTCTGGGCCGAGACCGTCCTGATCGGCCTGCTGGTCGTGCTGCGTCTCGGGACCATGGGGCTGCGGCGCAAGCTGCGCTGGATGCCGTCCCTGATCCTCGGCTTTCTGCTGATCTTTACCGCCTTCGTCTCGGCGCATCTGCTCTTGCTCCTCGGCCTCTTCAAGCCGGAGGACAGCGACTGGTTTCCGCTCAGCCTGGCGCTGCCGCTGCTGGCCCTGGCGATCAGCCATGTGTTGTCCTACGCCACCGAGTTCATCGGCCAGCGCGGCTACCTTTACCTCGATCCGCAGACACTGGCGTTCCAGCCGTTCAAGCGCGTGGTCGTGATGCAGGTGACGTTGATCCTCGGCGGGATGCTGGCGATGGAGATGGCGGAGCCCCTGTATGCGCTGGCGGTCCTGATGCTGTTGAAGATCGGCCTCGACGCAGGCGGTGGCCGCCGCCAGCGGCGCGCCCACGATCCCCACGCTGAATTCCTGGTCTGTGGCGACTGGGACGACGAGCGCTTTCTACCGCGCGGCACGCTCAGCCGATCGCCGGAAACGACCCCGCGCACGAGCGCATCGGATGATACCGAGACTCGCGCCGCGCGCTTTCTGGATCGAGTCCGACCCATTGTCGACGAACTCAAGGCCGAGAACGCCCGGATCGCTCGCACAGCCTGGGGCTTGCTGATCGGCATGGCGCTGCTCGGCGGCCTCATCGGCTTGATCGTCGGCATGAGCAGCCCGGAATGGGACACAAGACTCAGCGCCGGCTTGTCGCTGCTCGCCGGCGCGGCCATCGCAGCCTGGCTGTTGGCGCCCGGGCAAGCGCGGTGGAAGCAGCGCATCCTGGACGCGGTCCTCCCGGAGATTTGTGAACATGTCGGTGAGCTGGAATATCAGGCCGAGGTCCCATCTGACGCCCTGCTGCGGGCCTTTGCCAGGGTCGGCATCCTGGACGAGTCCTGCGGAAAGCTCGAGCACCATTTTCGCGGCCGCTACCGTGGGCTGGGTTTTGAATGTGTCAATGCCGAGGTCTATTTCAAGCCTGGCAGGCTCTTCAACCGCAACAGCTATCATTTTGAAGGCCTGCTGTACCGGATCCAGCTGCCGATGATCGTCGAGCGACCGATCCTGATCATGCCGAAGCGCCGCTTGATCCGGCACAACGACACCAGCCGGCTGCTCAGGATCCAGCTCGATGACGCGGCATTCGACGACCGCTTCGAGGTTTATGTTCAACCCGGCGCTGCCGATGATGCGGCCGTGGTCGCTACCCTGTTGAGCCCGGAGGCCAGGCAGGCCGTGCTCGAACTGGCCCATGGCGGGGGAAAGCTGGACGGCTTCAGCCGCATGAGTTTCGCACTGGCCCAGGACAGCCTGTATCTGGTCGTGTGGCGGTTCGGCTGGCAGACCTTGCCCGGTGGGACCGAGTACCAGGTGCTGAATTCCTTTCTGGGTCTGCCGCTCTACATCAAACGCGACCCCGCACTGGAGCAGCGGATCGCGAACCTGGCCGAGGACATCAGCGAGGTCCACAGGATCATGGACCGCTTGCCCTGGACCCGGCTGGAAGTCTCAGCCAGGTCGACCAAGGCCTGATCGCGGACCAGGCCCCACAGTCCCGGTTTCGATAGTCAGCCCGACTCGCGCTGAAGGCGTTTGACCCCAGGGCCGCTCAGGCGGCCTTGGAGACTTCGGCGGGCGCAGAGTCGCGGATCAGATGATCGAAGGCCGCCAGCGCCGCCGTTGAGCCGGCGCCCATCGCGACGACGATCTGCTTGAACGGCTCGGCCGTGCAGTCGCCGGCGGCGAACACGCCGTCCAGTTCGATGCGGTGTGCGTCGCCGGTGCCGCGGTCACGCCAGGCCAGGCCGGTGAGCTTGCGACCGTCGGCGAGGTCTCGTGCCAGACCTTGTGGGAGAAATGGGTGTCGGTGGTGACGATGTAGATCTCCGCGCCCAGCTTCTCGAATTCCCCGTAGCTGTTGGCGGCGTCTTCAACCTCGATCGGGCAGTTGAAGGTAAAGGCGGCCGGCACGAATACCAGCACCGACCAGCGACATTGCAAAACGCCGTCAGTGCGTAGGGGTAATCCACCCATTCAGGTGCAGCGTAAAAAATATGGAAATTGATTTCCTGATTACGCACATGACTCCGCCATGCATTCGGGGCAGAGGGCCTTGTGCATCAGGCCATCGGTTTGTCGACCGCCTTGGCAGGCGGTCGATGCCCTGCAGTGCTCGGTCCAGGCGGGGGCCGCCGAACTCGCTCCACGCCCTTTCAGGGCGTT
>JBJHCC010000017.1:0-74236 GCA_050485825.1 Gammaproteobacteria bacterium | reverse complement strand
GCGGCGAGCCAGGGGCGACAGTCCCTTGCGGCTGGCCTTGCAGCTGGCCCGCGGTGTATCGACGGGTGCCAGTCGAAGCGAGGCCGCGCCTGCCGCCGACTGGCTCGACGACAGCTGGCTGGCGGAGACTTACTTTCGCGGCATCGCAGCCATGCGCCAGGGCGATGCGGACACCGCGGCGGGCTTGTTCGCCAGTATTCTCGAGTTCAATCCTGACCATGTGTGGACCCGATACCAGCTGGCCACCGCTTTCAATGCCCAGGGCCAATACGTCGCAGCCGCGGACATACTTGAAAGCCTGGTTCATGATCCGCTGATCCAGGCCGATCATCCACAGCTGTATCGCTTGAGCGCCAACGCGCTCGGCGTGTCCTGGTGGTATCGCGGCGATCTGGATGCCGCGGCCGGCTATTTTCAGATCCTGGCCGACAGCGGGCGGGCCGCCAATCATCTGCTCAACGCCGCCAACGGCGAGCTCAATCTGGGCATGGTGCACTCGACGCGAGGCGCCTTCGAGCAGGCTGAAGCGCACTACATCGAGGCCCTGGCCCTGTATTCCAGGGCGGGGTACATGCCCGGGCGGGCCCATGTTGCCAACGCGCTGGGGATTCAGGCCTACCGGCAGAATCGGCCCGATCTGGCCAGAATCTGGCACGCTGAAGCCCTGGAAGTCCGGCGTGCTCTGGGCAACCAGCGCGACATCTCGGAAAGCCTGTTCAACCTGGGCCTGATCGCGTCCATGCGTCTGCACTGGGATGATTCCGAGCGCCTGCTTGAGGAAGCCATCATGCTGGCCCGCGCCGTTAACGATCCCGCGAGGGAGCTCAACTACGCGACCAATCTGGGCTGGAATCGAGCGCGTACCGGCCGGGTCAGCGAAGGCCGCGCGCTGCTTCTGGAGACCATGCGTCGAGCCGCAGATTACGGCTATGGTCACGTCAAGACGGACTGCCTCGGATTTCTGGGCAGTCTGGAGGCGATGATGGGCGACCATGAGTCCGCGCTGGCTTGGCTGGAAGCGGCGCTCGCGCGCGCCGACGTTGATAATCGAGGGGCTGATCTGGTCGCGGTGCAGCTGAATCTTGCCCAGGTCCTGCTGGATCTTGACCGAGTGACGGAGGCCCTGGACCACCTGAACCGCATAGCGGCCTCGCAGCTGCTGACGCATCAGCCGGGAAACCGCAGCCACTACCTCCGCATTCGTGCGCGTCTGGCCGCCATGGCCGACGATGAGGACGCTCGGTACCAGCATCTCAACGAAGCAGTCGAGGCCTCGCGGATTGCCGGCGATCGCAATCGCATGCTTGAAGCCCATGCCGCGCTCGCCTGGTTCTATTTCGATCGTGGGCGAATGGACGCGGCCGACGCCATTCTGGATGCGATGCCCGAGCTTGCGCGGCTGCAACCGGAGGCGCTGGTCTTGCGCGCCGAACTGGCCTGGCAAGCAGCTGATGCCGGTCTGGCGGTGCAGCTGATGAAATCCGCGCGCGACCAGTTCGGGGAACGCTGGGATTCAGAGCTACAATCGCGCCTGGAGCTGTTTCGGGCCGAGACTGAAGCGTCTTCAACCAGCTAGCCCTCTGACTGAATGCGCCGTAGTGCGACCTGAGCGCCTGAATGTTGGGGTCCGGAGGGGCAACGAGGTTAGACTTGGACCCGATGAGTCCTTGCTGCGAGACCTCCTTCACCGCATGCGCCGGTCCTGACGCTCGGCGGCGCGTGCGGCCGCTGGAACCAGAGTCAGCTCACGGAAGTCGCCCATGACTCGCTCGTTGGCGGCAGACGTGCTGATTGTCGGCGGCGGCCTGGCCGGCATCGTCACCGCGCTGGAAGCCTTGCGCGCCGGTCTGTCGGTCACGCTGGTCGATCGCGATACACCAGAGCGCTTCGGTGGCCTGGCGCTGTGGGCCTTCGGCGGCATGGCTCTGGTCGGCACGCCGTTGCAGCGGCGGATGAAGATCCCCGACAGCCCCGAGTTGGCCCTGGCCGACTGGCGTCGCTTCGGTGAGCTGGACCCGTCGGACCGCTGGTCGCAGGCCTGGGCCGAGCACTATGTCAGCCGCTCGCGACCGGAGGTCCACGACTGGCTGCTCAGCGAAGGGATTCGCTTTTTGCCGGCGGTGAACTGGGTCGAGCGCGGTCGCTTCGGCGACGGCAACCGCTACCCGCGCTACCACATCGTCTGGGGCACGGCCCGCGAGCTGGTGCGGCGCCTGGGTGGCGCGATGCGCAAGGCGGGTGAGGGCCGTCGCCTGCGACTGCTGCATCGTCATCGGGTGACCGCCGTGGAACGACAGGACGGCCGGATCAGCGGTGTCGTCGCCGTCGACGAGTCCAGCGGCGCAGAAGTAGGGCTGGGCGCGCCCCTCGTGGTGCTGGCCATGGGCGGCATCAACGGCAGCCATGATCAGGTTCGCGCGCACTGGCCCGAGGATCGGCCGCAGCCGGCCAGCCTGCTCAACGGCGCCCACCCGTATGCCGACGGCCGCCTGCATGCACAGGCCCGCGAGCAGCTTGGTGCCGTCATCGTCAAGCCTGGCGAAATGTGGAACTACGCCGCCGGCTTTTCCCATCCCTTCCCGCATTTCCCGGGCCACGGCCTGTCGACCATCCCCTGCAAGTCGGCGCTGTGGCTGGATCATCGCGGCAGGCGGATCGGTCCTGAACCGCTGGTCACCGGCTTCGACACCCACTGGCTGTGTCGGCGCGTGGCCGAGCAGGACAAGCCCTGGACCTGGCATCTGCTCAACTGGCGGATTGCCGCGAAGGAGTTCGCCATCTCCGGCGCCGAGCACAACCCCCCTATCCGTGATCAGCGCTTCCTGATGTTCCTGAAGGACACCCTGCTCGGCAATCATCGTCTGGTGCGCCAGATGCAGACCGAAAGCGAGGATTTTCTGGTCGCCGATTCCTTGAGCGGGCTGGCTGAGAAGATGAACGCACTGACCCGCTCGCAGGATGTCGATCCGGCCACGCTCGAGGCCACGGTCGATGCCTTCGACGCCAACTTTGCCAAGGGCGGCAGCCTGCATAACGACGCCCAGATCCGGATGATCCTGCATGCCCGCCAGTGGGGCCCGGACCGCCTGCGCACCTGCAAGCCGGCGCCGCTGAAAAAGCCGGGCGCAGGCCCCTTCATCGCAATCCGGATGCAGCTCATCACCCGCAAGAGCTTAGGGGGCTTGCGGACGGATCTGCACAGCCGCGTGCTGGACCAGGCCGATCAGCCGATCCCCGGGCTCTACTGCGTCGGCGAGGCGGCCGGTTTTGGCGGTGGCAATTGCAACGGCAAGCGCTCGCTGGAAGGGACTTTCCTGCCCGGCTGCATCCTCACCGCGCGCGCTGCCGCGCGCTCGATTGCCGGCGGCGGCTGAGACAGCAGCATGATTCGACAGATACCCACCACTCTGAACGATTTCCGCGCAGCTGCCCGCCGCCGCCTGCCTCGCTTCCTCTACGACTACTACGCCGGTGCCGCCGGGCGCGAGGCGACCCTGGCGGCCAATGCCGCGGACTGGGATCGGGTGATCCTGCGCCAGCGCGTCCTGGTCGATGTGGAGCAGGTCGATACTGCCGGGATTCTGGCTGGCGAGACCTGCGCGATGCCGCTGGCGCTGGCGCCGATTGGCCTGGGCGGCATGGCCGCCCGCCGGGGCGAGCTCAAGGCACTGGCCGCGGCGGAGGCGGCTGGGGTGCCGTTCACTCTGTCGACCGTGGGCATTTGCGGACTTGATGAACTGGCCGCGGCCGCGACCCGACCGTTCTGGTTCCAGCTCTACATGATTCGCGAGCGATCCGTTGTCGCCAAAGTGATCGAGCAGGCCTGGGCGGTGGGTTGCCGTACCCTGCTGCTGACCGTCGACTTGCCGATGCCCGGGCCGCGCCACCGCGATACCCGCAATGGCCTGGCCGTCCCGGGTCTTCGGCCGAAGCTGCTGAAAGTCTGGCAGCTGGCCGGACGTCCGCGCTGGATCTGGGACGTGGCCCTGCGCGGCAAGCCGATGACCCTGGGCACGATGAGCCCGTATGTCGAGGCGGCCAGCGATCCCGATGCCTTTCGCAAGTGGATCGATGCCCAGTTCGATCCGCGCATCAGCTGGTCCGATATCGCCTGGGTGCGTGATCGGTGGCCGGGGCGCCTGCTTTTGAAGGGAATACTCGACCCAGAGGATGCCGAGCGCTGCTTGGCCGTCGGCGCTGATGGCCTGGTGGTGTCCAACCACGGCGGTCGCCAGCTCGACGGGGTGTCGTCGACCGCGCGCAAGCTGCCGGAGATCGTTCGCGCCGTCGGTGGGCGAACGGACATCCTGGTCGACGGCGGTATCAGCGGCGGCATCGATGTCTACCGCGCCCTGGCCCTGGGCGCCAACGGCGTGCTGGCCGGACGGGCCTGGGTGATGGCCCTGGCCGCTTCGGGTCAGAGCGGCGTCGACCGGATGCTGGCCGGCTTCAAGGATGAGCTCCGCCTGGCCATGGCGCTGACCGGCGTGACCCGAACCGCCGATATCAGTTCGAACGGCATCGACCGCTGCGAATGGTCTGATCTGCCGATCCTTGAACGAGGCTCGGCGTTGGAATCGGGCCGCTAAACCGTATGGGTCGCAAAGCAGCAAAGCAGCAGAGAGGCAAAAAGGAAAGCTGATGACGCACGTGACGCAGCCATCGGCCAGAGGGTCCGGTGCATCAGGCCTTTGAGGTGCAGCCGAAGCGCGCAGGGCCAGGCGGAAAAAGGGCCGCCGCCTGTCTGAGCGTAGCGCCCTGGAAGGGCGCGGAGCGAGTTCGGCGGACCCCGCCTGGACCGAGGCACTGCAGGGCATCGGCCGTCCGTCAGGGCGGTCGACAAACCGACGGTCTGATGCACCTGACCCTCTGGCCGATGGCTGCGTCACCTACGGCATCAAGAAGTGAAATGATTCAGCTTTTATTGTTTCTTTGCTGCTTTGCTGCTTTGCGACCCAAAAGATTTTTTCGGAATCGCCGTTGCCTGAACAGCAAGACGCTGAAGGACTCGGCGAGTCGTGAAACCAAGGAGAGAAAGCCATGCCGAATGGCGCTCAAGCCCTGATGCAGACCCTGGCCGATGCCGGCATTGAGGTCTGCTTTTCCAATCCCGGCACCAGCGAAATGCATTTCGTTGCCGCGCTGGACTCGGAGCCGCGCATGCGCGCCGTGCTGGCGCTGTTCGAGGGCGTGGCCACGGGGGCAGCCGACGGCTATGCGCGGATGGCCGACAAGCCGGCCGCGGTGCTGCTGCACCTGGGCTGCGGCCTGGGTAACGGCCTGGCCAACCTGCACAACGCGCGCAAGGGCAAGGTGCCGATCGTCAATATCGTCGGCGATCACGCCACCTATCACATGCCGCTGGATGCCCAGCTGCAGTCGGACATCGAAACCGTGGCGCGCAATGTCTCGCCCGGCTTCGTCCGCACCTCGATGCGGACGGAAGACCTGTGCCGGGACGCGGTGGCGGCGATCCAGGCCGCGCGCGGGCTGCCCGGGCAGGTGGCGACCCTGATCCTGCCGGCCGACGTGTCCTGGGGTGAGGGCGGCAAGGCCGAACCGCCGCCGGCGCCCATCCTGCCGGAAAGCGCCGGCGACGATGCCGTGGCCGCCATCGCCGAAGCCATCCGCCAGGGCGGGAAGACCGCGCTGCTGCTGGGCGGCCGGGCGCTGCGGGAACCGGCGCTGCTGGCAGCGGCCAGAATCGCTGCCCATAGCGGCGTCAAGGTGCTGGCCGAGGTGTTTCCGACCCGCCTGGAGCGCGGTGCCGGACGGCCGCCGGTCGAGCGTCTGGCTTATCTGGCGGAACTGGCCACCCTGCAGCTGACCGGAATCGATCACCTGGTGCTGGTCGACGCCAAGCCGCCGGTGTCCTTTTTCGCCTATCCCGGCAAGGCCAGCGAACTGGTGCCAGCAGGCTGTCAGGTCCATGTGCTATCCGACCCCAGCCAGGATGCCCGGTCCAGCCTGGAGAAGCTGGCCGCGGCGCTGGGCGCCGATCAGGCCGAGCCGGCGCGCCAGCCGGCAGCGAGGCCGGGCCGCCCGCGCGGCAAGCTGACCGCTGAAAAGGTCTGCAAGGCCATCGGCCACTTGCTGCCTGAAAACACCATCCTGATCGACGAGGCGATTACCTCAGGGCTGATGCTGCCGCCGATGACGGCCGGCGCGCCGGCGCACGATCTGATCACCCTGACCGGCGGCGCGATCGGCCAGGGTTTGCCGAACGCGATTGGCGCGGCGATTGCCTGCCCGGAGCGGCCGGTGATCGCCCTGATCGGCGACGGAACGGCGATGTACACCATCCAGGCGCTGTGGACGCTGGCGCGGGAGAATCTGAACGTCACCGCGATCATCTTCAACAACCGCGCCTACTCGGTGCTGAATGTCGAACTGGAGCGCGTGGGCGCCGACGAGGTCGGCGACAAGGCCAGGTCGCAGCTCGACCTGCGCGGCCCCGACCTGGACTTCTGCCGGCTGGCCCAGGGCATGGGCGTGCACGCGGTGCGGGCCGACACCGCCGAGGGCCTGTGCAAGGCGCTGGACTATGCGCTTGCCCATCCAGGCCCGCATCTGATCGACGCGATCGTTCCGGAGTCGCTCAATCGCAGCAAGCGCCGCGTTCTGCCCTGGCTGCTGCGTTCCCTGCCGCAGCTGCCGAAGCCGCTGGCGATGGCGTTGAAGAAAAAGCTGGCGCCATGATGGCCTGCCAGCGCCGATGAGAACATCCCAAGGAGAACAACCATGACCGACCAGACGACCGTGCCCGATCTGGGCTACCTCAACAGCCTGCTGGTCGACAAGTTTCGCGTCAAGCGCCAACCTGTCGCCATCACCCTGTGCAGGGATGAGCCGCCACCAGGCTATGATCCGGTCAAGATCGTGGCCTGCGCGGTCGTGCGCGCTGCCGAGGGCGGGCGCAAGGTCTACGTGGATGCCAACAACCATGACTGCTGGGTAGGACAGTTTCACCTGGGCTGGTTGCCCCAGGCCGACAGCTACATCACCGACGGCCACTATCTGACCGACGCGCAGGGCTTCTACACGCCAGAGGCGGCCGCTCGCAACAAGGCCCAGAGTCATGCCTTGCCGGCCGGCCGCATTCGAGCGCTGGCGGCGGCACCGCTGGACCAGGTTCCGGAGGGCGTGCACGTGGATTTGCTGGTCTGCGTGGTCGATCCGCAGCAGGCGATGCAGATCGCCGGTGCGGCCAGCGTGCGCGAGGGCAGCTTTCCGCTCGGCGAGCTGGGCGCCAGCGCCTGCGCCTCGATCTTTGCCGCGCCGGTCAACACCAACAACAGCGTCTTCGCCATCGGAGACGGCGGCGGGCGCATGCACAATCGCTTGAGCGCCACCGAGATGTTCGTCTCGATACCGCGCGCGCATTTCCGCTACATCGTCGAGCTGATCGAGAACTTCCGCATCGATCCGAAGAAAATGCGCGAGGTGATCATGCCGTCGCATGCCGCCAAGGCGTCTGGCGAGACCGGCTGAAGCCGGTCAGCCAGGCGCTTGCAGGGTCAGTTGCGCATCCGCCTGATCGCCAGCAGGCGAAGCTCGGTCATGTCCTCGATGGCATAGCGGATGCCCTCGCGGCCCAGGCCTGAATCCTTGACCCCACCATAGGGCATGTGGTCGACGCGGAAAGCGGGGACGTCGTTGATGATGACGCCGCCGACTTCCAGCCGATCCCAGGCGCGGTGCATTTTCTCGATATCGCTGATGAATAATCCGGCCTGCAGGCCATAGCGCGAGTCGTTGATGGCCTCCAGGGCCTCATCGAAGTCGGAGAACTCTTCCAGAACCAGCACTGGGCCAAACACCTCGTCGGTGTAGACCCGGCTGCCGCGATCAACGTTTTCCAGCACTGCCGGCGTGACGATCCGGCCGTCCCGCTCGCCGCCAACCAGGCAGCGGGCGCCCATGGCCACCGCCTCATTGATCCATTCGACCACGCGTTCAGCGTCGTTTTCGGAGATCAGCGGGCCGATGAAGGTCTCCTCATCGCGCGGATCACCGCGCTTGAGCGCGGCGACCTTCTCGACCAGCTTCGCCCGCAGTGGGTCGTAGATCGAGCTGTGGACCAGTACGCGTTGCACGGAAATGCAGCTTTGCCCGGACTGGTAGAAGGCGCCGAAGGCGAGCCGGTCGACGGCGTGGTCGATATCGGCATCGGCATCGACCAGGCAGGCGGCGTTGCCACCCAATTCCATCACCACCGGTTTCTTGCCGGCGCGGGCTTTCAGCGCCCAGCCGACCTCGTCGGAACCGGTAAAGCTCAGCAGCTTCAGGCGTTCGTCTTCGGTCAGGGCCGTGGCCGCGTCGCGGCGGGTCGGCAGGATCGAGAAGGCACCTTCCGGCAGCTCGCATTCAGCCAGGATCTCGCCGATCAACAGCGCGCCCACCGGAGTGCGGCCGGCCGGCTTAAGGACGAAGGGGCAGCCGGCTGCGATTGCCGGTGCGACCTTGTGGGCGACCAGGTTGTAGGGGAAATTGAACGGCGTGATCAGCGACACCGGGCCGATCGGCACGCGTTTGCTCATGCCCAGGAAGGCTTCCGAGCGCGGGCTGATATCCATTGGCAGCACTTCGCCGCCGATCCGCGTCGCTTCTTCGGCGGCAATCTGAAAGGTCTCGATCAGCCGAGTCACTTCACCACGCGCATCGGTGATCACTTTGCCACCTTCGGTGATCAGCACCTCGACCAGCTCGTCGCGGCGCGCCTGGAAGCGGCTTACGCAGTGGCTCAGTACATCGCGGCGGCGATGTGCCGGCAGCTCGGCCATCGGCCGGCTCGCGGCCACCGCGGCGGCAATCGCGCGATCGACCGTATCGGCATCGGCCAGAGCAACGCGATAGGCAATCTCGCCGCTGTGCTTGTCTTCGACGTCCAGGTCTTCGTTGGCTTGGACGGGACGATTGGCCAGGTAGTACGGATAGCGCTGGGGCATGTTGTCCTCCAGGTCAGGCGGAAAGGGTTGGCAAGCGCTGGACTCAGCGAATGCAGAATGTCCGCCGCTGCCGGGCGGTGATCATGTTCGGTTCCGTGTCTTCAATGTTTTCAATGTTTTCATTGTTTTGATAGTGACCCTGCTTACTCGATTGCCAGTGCGCGGCTTTGAGCCGGGATCGCATCCAGCAGCTGATGCTGGCTGTCGCTGTAGTCGATCGGGCAGTCGATCAGATGCACGCCCGGTCTGTTCAGGCATTCGCTGAGCAGGGTGTCCAGATCGCTGACGCGCTCGACCCGATAGCCGCGGGCGCCGTAACTCTCTGCGTAGCGGACGAAGTCGGGATTACCGAAGCTCAGGCCGAAATCCGGCAGGTCCATGTCCTGCTGTTTCCAGCGGATCATGCCGTAGGCGTCGTCGCGGAGAATCAGAACGACCAGATCCAGGCCCAGCCGTACGGCGGTTTCCAGTTCCTGCGAATTCATCAAGAAGCCGCCGTCGCCGCAGACCGCCACCACTTTCCTGCCCGGCTCGACCAGGCGGGCGCCGATCGCGACCGGCAGGCCGGCGCCCATGGTGGCCAGGGCATTGTCCAGCAGCACGGTATTCGGTTTGCGCGCCCGGTAATTGCGGGCGAACCAGACCTTGTAGAGGCCGTTGTCCAGGGCCAGGATGCCGTCATCGGGCAGGGCTGCGCGCAGGGCATGGACGACCCGGCGCGGGTGCAGCGGAAAGCTGTCCAGCTTGCCGTCGTCGGCCAGGTCAGCATCCAGCGCCTCGCGCACGCGACGGGCCGGCTCGAAATCCCAGTGCGGCTGGGGTTCCAGTGCCTCGCCGATGCGCCAGATCGCATTGGCGATGTCACCAACGACCTCGAGCTGGGGGAAGTAGACCGCATCAACCTCGGCGCCGGAAAAGTTGATGTGAATGACGGTGCGGCTGCCCTTGCGCATGAAGAACGGCGGCTTTTCGACAACGTCGTGACCGATGTTGACGATCAGGTCCGCCGCCTCGATGGCGCGATGCACATAGTCGCCGTCGGACAGCGCCGCGCAGCCGACCCAGCCAGGATGTGATTCGTCGATAACACCCTTGCCCATCTGGGTGCTGAAGAACGGGATGCCGAAGCGATCGACAAAGCGTCTCAGCATGCGGGCGGTCAGCTTCCGGTTGGCGCCGGCGCCGATCATGAGCAGTGGGCGGCGGGCTGATGCGATCGCCGCAACCGCTGCTGTAATCGCCTTGTCTTCGGCGACCGGCCGGCGACTCCGGCTGGCCGTCATGGGAGCGGCCTCCACCGACTCGCGCAGGATATCCTCGGGCAACTCCAGATGCGTCGCCCCGGGCCGCTCTTCCTCGGCCTGGCGGAAGGCCTCGCGGACTCGTGCCGGAATTGAGCTGCCGGAAACCACCTGGCGGGTGTAGCGGGTGACCGGGCGCATCAGATCGACCACGTCGACGATCTGGAAATGGCCCTGCTTCGAGGTCTTGATCGGTTTCTGCCCGGTCAGCATGACCAGCGGCATGGCGCCGAGTTCGGCGTAGGCCGCGGCCGTGACCAGGTTGGTCGCACCTGGCCCCAGGGTCGACAGTACGACCCCGGGTTTGCCGGTCAACCGGCCCTGGCAGGCCGCCATGAATCCGGCCGCCTGCTCGTGGCGGACCAGAACGAGTTCGATCGATGAGGTCCTGAGCGCCTCGAGCAGATCGATGTTCTCTTCGCCGGGCAGGGCGAACACGCGCTCGACGCCTTCGGCTTCGAGACAGCGCACCAGCAGCCGTGCGGCCGAGTTCTGACTCATCGGGTATCTGACTCCTCCATCCGCAATACCTCATGGTACACGCCGCCGATGAAGTTGCCGGAAGACCTCCCGGCATCAAGCCTCGATCACGCCACCGGAGCTGACTGCTGGCGCCGATCCAGCTGACGAAAGGCCGCCAGCGAGAGGGCCAGCAACCACAGGGCGCAGAGCAGGTCGATGGCCGTCGCCCCATAGTAGACACCGGGCAGGCCGATCAGTCCGGGAAGGATCAGCATCACCGGTACGTAGAACAGAAACTGGCGCGAGATCGAAACCAGTGTGGCCTTGCCCGGCTGCTCAATGGCAGGCAGCAGGGCCAGTGCGGTGAAGGTGACTGGCAGCAGCGGCAGCACCATCATCATGATCCGGAAGTGGTGCAGGTCTGCGGCACTGAAGTCCATGCCCGGCAGCAGCAGGCTCAAGGCTGCGGCCGGGTAGGCGACCAGCAGCAGCCAGATCGGCACGGTCAGCAACAAGCCGGCGCCGACGAAGGTCCAGAAGCTCGAACGAATCCGCTGCCACTGGCCGGCGCCGTAGTTGATGCCGGCAACCGGCTGGAAGGCGCGCATCAGCCCGAACAGCGGTGTCAGCAGGAAAACGAGAATGCGCCAGGCCGCGCCGTAGAAGGCAATATCGGATTCATCGCCAATCCGGGCCAGCACATTGAACACGACCAGCGCCTGGACCAGGCCCATCGAACTCATGATCATGGCGGGCATGCCGAGATTGAAAATGCGCCGGGTCAGCTCGCGCTGGAGCCCGAAGTAGCGTGGATTGACCGGATAGCTGGCCTGACCGCGTGCAAACCGCCGCCAGACCAGCAGGCCGCCGAGCAGGGCGCCCAGATTGGTCGCCCAGGCCGCGCCGGCCACGCCCCAACCCAGCACGCTGATGAACACCGGGGTCAGGACGATGTTGGCGAGCAATCCGACCGCCATGTAGCCGGCGGCCAGTTTCATCTTGCCTTCGCCGCGCAGCAGCATGTTCAGGCTCAGGCCCGCGATCGCGCCGATGCCGCCCAGTGCCGACGCGCGCAGATAGCTGGCGGCGATGGGAGTCAGCTCATCGCGTGCGCCCATCGCCACGACCAGCGGTTCGGCCAGGCCGGCGCCGAGGATGGCGTAAAGCAGCGAGACCAGGCTGGCAATGACCAGTACCGTACCCGGCAGGCAGCGCATGGCCTCCTGGTCGCCACGGCCGATCGCGATCGACAGGGCGACGCCGCCGCCGATCCCGGCCAGCGAGCCGAGCCCCAAGGTAAGCTGGGTCACCGGGTAGGCCAGCACCGCGCCGGCCAGGGCCTGCTGGCCCAGCAGCTGGCCGATGAAAAAGGCGTCCGCGACCGAATTCAGACCGTAGAACAACATCACCGCCACCGCCGGCCAGCTCATGACCCAGAGCACGCGCCAGGGTGAGCCGGTCAGGATGAGTTCGGCATGTCGATCACGAGCGATCGGCGAAGTGACGTCCGCAGCGGCCTCGCCGGTGGGGGTCGTCACTGTCAGCCGGTTCTCAGAATACGCACCGGCGGGGTGGCCAGTACCGAGCGGTTGCCCAGCCAGCCGCTGCCGACGACGAGCAGGGCCGAAACGACAGCGCCGATCAGGAACAGAAGCACAGAGGGCTGGTAGCTGAACTCGAACAGCTCCCGCGCCAGCAGCCAGCCGGTCAGCGCCGAACCCAGTGTCGCCAGCAGCGCGGCGATCACGGCCATGACGCCATATTCAACCAGCAGGCCGCGTCGCACCATGGCGTCGTCGGCGCCCAGAGTGCGGATCAGGGCCGACTCGTGCCGACGCTCGTCGCGAGTCGCCTCGAGCGCGGCCAGCAGCACGATCAACCCGGCCAGCAGGGTGAAGAAAAACACCACCTGGGCGGCCCGGCTGACCCGGTCGATGATCTCACCGATGCGTTCGAGCAGGGCGCCAACGTCGATCACCGAAATATTCGGGAAAGCGCGGCTGACCGGCCGCAGCGCCTGGCCATCAGCGTCGGGCAAATAGAAGCTGGCAATCAGCTGATGGGGTAGGAAATCGGCCGCTTCCGGCGTCAGCAGGACAAAGAAATTGACATTGAAGGAGTTCCAGTCGACCTCGCGAATGCTGGTCACGCGGGCCTGGAAGCGCTGCGCGCCGGACTCGAACTCCAGCTCGTCGCCGAGCTGGATGCCCAGGCGCTCGGCCCACATGTCGGCCAGTGACACCTCGTTGCGGGCGCCGGCGGCGAAGAACTCGCCCTCGATAACGCGGTTGGCCGGCGGCAGCTGGTCGATCCAGGAGACATTGATCTGGCCGGCCCAGCGCTCGTCCCGGTTGATGGTGCCGCTGGAGCCGACCAGATTGACATTGGCCATCGGCCTCAGCTGCAGGTTGCGCGCGCCGATCCGGATCAGCTCGTCACGCACATCCTCGGCCTGTCCAGGCTGGATGTTGACCAGGAAATGGTCCGGCGTGTCGGGCGGCAGGCTGCCGCGCCATTGTTCCAACAGCTCGGCGCGGACGATCATCAACAGCAGCAGGGCCATCAGGCCCAGGCCCAGCGCCGTGACCTGGACCACGCCGGCGCCGCGACGCCGGTGCAGACCGGCCAGCCCGAATCGCCAGGCCGCCGTGGCCCGAGTCGACAGCAGTCGAGTGGCGAGCATGGCCAGCCAGCCCGTCAGCGCCAGCGCGACGGCCACCACCGCGCTGCCGCCGAGCACGATCAAGGCCAGGCGGGTGTGGCCCAGCTGCAGCACCGGGATGGCCAGAGCGCCGGCAATCGGCAGCAGCCACAGCGCGCTGCTCAAGCCAACCCGTCGGTCCAGCGAACGGTTCAGGATTCGCATCGGTGGCACCTGCCGCAGATTCAACAGCGGCGGCAGCGCAAAGCCCGCCGCCAGCAGCAGGGTAAAGAGGCCGCTGGCCAGGATCGGGCCGAGCTTCGGCGGCGGCAGCGCGCCAGCCGGGCCGTCAGCCAGGATTTCGGCAATGATCGCCTGCGCGCCAAGCCCGGCCAGGCCGCCCAGCAGCACAGCGGCCAGCACCAGCCACAGCAGCATCAGACTCAGCGCCCACATCACCTGGCCGCCGGTGGCGCCGAAGGATTTCAGCAGGGCGACCAGATCGCGCTGGGCGCTGGCAAAGCGCAATGCTGACAGCAGGATGGCGACGGCGGCGAGGATGACGGTGGTCAGGGCGGCGATGCCGAGAAACCGGCGCGCCTGGGTCAGGGCGAGGCCGGTCTGGTCTTCGGCGTCGCGTACCGTGATAAAGGCCTGGCTGTCATCCAGGCGTGCTTCGGCCCAGCTCCGGAAACGCTGGACATCCGTTTCATCGCCGGCGACCAGCAGCCGGTGGCGGGCGCGTGCGCCTGGCCCCAGCAGTTCGCTGGCCAGCAGGTCGTCGAGATTGACCATCAGGCGCGGGGCCAGCATGAACCGACTGCCGCCGCGGTCCGGTTCGAATACCAGCGCGCGGCTGATCTCGAGTTCCAGAACGCCGAGCTCGGTGGTCGCGCCGACCTCGGCGTCCAGCTCGCGCAGACCGCGCGGTTCCAGCCAGGCTTCGCCGCGGGCGGGGATGCCGACGTGGGCTAGGTCGGGCGCATCCAGACGCTCGGCCAGACGCAGCTCGCCGCGGAGCGGATAGCCGCCGGAAACGCCCTTGACGTCGAGTAGTCGGCTGTCCTCGCCGACGAAGACGGCGGTGCTGAGCAGGATGACCTCGGCCGTTCCCAGGCCCATCGCCTCGGCCTGCTCGATGAATTCTGGCGCCGCCCGGTCGCGTCCGGCGATGATCAGGTCGGCCGCCAGCGCCTCCCCGGCCTCGCGCTCCAGCGCGCGGCCGATCCGGTCCGTGAACAGACTGACCGCAACCAGCGCCGCCGTCGCCACGGTCAGTCCGGCTGCCAGCAGGCCCAGCGCGCCGGAGCGGCCCTGGCGCAGGAGCAATCGATAGGACAGGGCAAATGCGTTCATGGCGCCAATCTTTTCAGGCCTTGTCCACCAGCCGAAAGCGCTCGCGCTGCTCGGCGGAGTCCTGTCCGCTGGCGAGACGCCCGCCCTCGATTTCAAGGATGCGCCCGCAGCGCCGGGCCAGGTTCAGGTCGTGAGTGACCAGCACCAGCGCGGTGCCGTGCTCGCGATTGATGTCAAACAGCAGGCGGGCGATGCTCTCGCCGGTGTTGCGGTCGAGGTTGCCGGTGGGCTCGTCGGCGAACAGGATCGCGGGATCGCCGGCGAAAGCGCGGGCAATGGCGACACGCTGCTGCTCGCCGCCCGACATCTGGCGCGGGTAATGGGCCATGCGGGCGGCCAGTCCGACCTGCTCCAGCGCCTCGGTGGCGCGCTCGCGCGGCCGGTCGAAGCCGGCGATTTCCAGCGCCAGCATGACGTTTTCCAGCGCGGTCAGGCTGGGCAGCAGATGGAAGGACTGGAACACGAAGCCGACCCGGCGTCGGCGCAGCTGCGCACGCTCGTTCTCGTCGAGGCGGTTGAGATGCTCTCCACCCAGCCAGACCTCGCCTGTGGTCGGCCGCTCCAGGCCTGCCAGCAGGCCCAGCAGGGTGGTCTTGCCGGAGCCCGAGGCGCCGACAAGGGCCAGCGTTTCGCCGGCGTTCAGGTCGAGGCTGATATCCTGCAGGATATCGAGCTGGCCGCCGGGTGCCTGAACGGAAAAGCCCACGTGTCGGCAGGACAGAATGCTCTGACTGGACGAATTCATGCTGCGACTCCCTGAAAGACTGCGCCTGCTGGCGCTACTGTGCGGATTGATCGTTGCGCCGGCACTGTCGGCGGCCAACACGATCCTCATTCTTGGCGACAGTCTGTCAGATGCTTATAACATGCCGCGTGAAGCCGGCTGGGCGCATTTGCTGGACGAACGGCTCGGGCCTGGCTATCGGGTGATCAACGCCAGCATTTCGGGCGAGACCACCGCCGGCGGCGCGGCTCGGGTCGACAGCCTGCTGAATGCGCATCAGCCGGCTTTGCTGCTGCTCATCCTCGGTGGCAACGATGGCCTGCGTGCGCTCAGCCCGGCTCAGATCGAGGCCAACCTGGAGCGGATCATCGACGCCGGCCAGGAAGCGGGGGCCGACGTTGCCATCATGCAGATCCGGATGCCGCCGAATCTCGGGCCCGCCTATGTCCGTCGCTTCGAGGCCATCTATCCGCGCCTTGCCGAACGGCATGACATTCACTGGCTGCCGTTCTTCCTCGATGACCTCTTTGATCAGCCCGGCATGATGATGGCAGACGGCATCCATCCGACGCCCGAGGCCCAGCCGCTGATGCTGGAGCGCATCTGGCCATCGTTGCAGCCGCTGCTGACGCTGGATTGAGTTGGCCGCGCGCGGCGCCGAGGCGACGCCCAGCTGTGATACGCTCCCGCGCCTGACCAGCGGGTGATGCATCATGGCCGAACGAGAAATCATGGAGTACGACGTTGTCGTCGTCGGTGCCGGTCCGGCAGGCTTGGCCTGTGCCCTGCGGCTGAAGCAGCTCAAGGACGATCTCGCGGTCTGCGTGATCGAGAAGGCCTCCGAGATCGGCGCCCAGATCCTGTCCGGGGCGGTGATCGAGCCTCAGCCGCTGGACGCGCTGCTGCCCGGCTGGCGCGATGATCCGCCGCCGATCTGCGTGCCGGCTGGCGAGGACGAGTTCCTGTGGCTGAGCAAGACCGGTCGCCGTCGACTGCCGACCCCGCCGCAGCAGAAGAATCACGGCAATTTCATCGTCTCACTGGGCGCGATGTGCGCCTGGCTGGCGCCGCAGGCCGAGGCGGCCGGCGTCGATCTGTTCCCCGGCTATGCCGCGGCCGATCTGTCCTGTACCGACGACGGCGCGGTGCGCGGGGTGATCATCGGCGACATGGGTGTGGACCGCCATGGCGAGCCCAAGGACAGCTTTGTCGAGGGCATCGAGATCCGCGCCGCCGTGACGGTGCTGGCCGAGGGTTGCCGCGGCCACCTGACCAAGCGCGCCATTCAGCGCTACCAGCTCGACGCCGATTGCGATCCGCAGACCTACGGCATCGGCATGAAGGAGCTCTGGCAGCTGCCGCCCGGTCGGGTCCAGCCGGGGCGGATCCAGCACAGCATCGGCTGGCCGCTGCCGCCCGAGATCTACGGCGGCAGCTTTGTCTATCATCTGGACAAGGACCGGCTGGCCGTCGGCTTTGTGTGTGCGCTGGACTACAAGGACCCGAACTTCACGCCCTTCGAGGCCTTCCAGCAGTTCAAGCACCATCCGATGATGCGTGAGCTGCTGGACGGCGGTGAGATTCTTTCGGCCGGCGCGCGCGCCATTTCCGAGGGCGGCTTCCAGTCTCTGCCCAGGGTCGAGATGCCCGGAGCGATTCTGATCGGCGATTCCGCCGGCCTGCTCAACGTGCCCAAGATCAAGGGCACCCACCAGGCCATGAAGTCAGGCATGCTCGCCGCCGAGCATTTGGCCGCCAATCTGTCCAGCCAGGGCTTCGACGCTCGCCTGCGCGGCTCCGACATCCTGGCCGAGCTGAACAAGGTCCGCAACATTCGCCCGGGCTTCAACCGCGGGCTGCTGCGCGGGCTGATCACTGCCGCGGTTGAGACCGTCACCGCCGGCAAGTTGCCGCGAACCCTCTCCAATCATGCCGATCATGAGCAGTACCGGAAGCTCGACCAGGCGGGTTTTGGCTACGACTGGGTCGAGCGCGAACTGCCGCCTCGCGACCGTCTGGCCTCGGTCTACTTCGCCGCCACCGAGCACGACGAAGACCAGCCGATCCACCTCAAGATCACCGAGCCCGATGTCTGCTTCAGCCGCTGCGAGCAGGAATACGGCAATCCCTGCACCCGCTTCTGCCCGGCCAACGTCTACGAGGTGGTCGAGGATGAGGCCGGCAAGCGCCTGCAGATCAACGCCGCCAACTGCGTCCACTGCAAGACCTGCGACATTGCCGACCCTTACCAGGTCATCAACTGGGTCACCCCTGAAGGCGGCTCGGGGCCTAATTATTCGAATCTCTGAAAAAGGGGGAAAGCGGAAGAGGTGAGAGGTGAGAGGGAGGGGACGAAAACGGGAAGCCGTGCTCTTGATTGTTCTTGACTTTTCAGCTTTCAGCTTTCACCGTTGAATTTTCCCTCTTCCACTCTTCCCCTCTTCCCCTCTCCCAACTTCCCATGCCATTGAACAGCTTCGGACGCCTGCTTACCGTCACGACCTTCGGCGAAAGCCACGGGCCGGCGATTGGCTGCGTGATTGACGGTTTTCCGCCCGGCATGGCGATCACTCCCGAGGAGATCCGGGTCGAGCTGATGCGGCGGGCGACGGGGCAGAGTCGCTGGACGTCGCAGCGGCACGAGCAGGAGGATGTGCAGATTCTCTCCGGTACTTTCGAGGGCAAGACCACCGGAACACCGATCGCGCTGCTGGTTCACAATACCGATGCCCGCTCGAAGGATTACTCGAAGATTGCCGCCCAGTTCCGGCCGGGCCATGCCGACTACACCTACCATCACAAGTACGGTATCCGCGATTATCGCGGCGGCGGTCGATCCTCGGCGCGCGAAACCGCAATGCGGGTGGCCGCCGGCGCGCTGGCCCGGAAGTGGCTGAAAGAGCGGCTGGGCGTGGAGATCCTCGGCTGGATGGCGCAGATCGGCGACATCGTCTGTGATCGCGCCTTCGACGCCAGCGAGATCGACCGCAATCCGTTCTTCTGTCCCGACGCCGGCATGGTCGGCGAGCTCGAGCGCTTCATGAAGGCGCTGTGGAAGTCCGGCGATTCCATCGGCGCGCTGGTCAAGGCGCGAGCCACGGGCGTGCCGGTCGGCCTGGGGGCGCCGGTGTATGCCAAGCTCGATGTTGATCTGGCCGCGGCGATGATGAGCATCAATGCGGTCAAGGGCGTGGAAATCGGCGCCGGTTTCGCCTGCGTGCGGCAGAAAGGGACCGAGCACCGCGATGAAATCACCCCGGACGGCTTTCTGTCGAACCACGCCGGCGGCGTGCTGGGCGGTATTTCCACTGGCCAGCCGGTCGAGGTGGCGGTCGCCTTCAAGCCGACCTCTTCGCTGCGCCTGCCCGGGCGCACCGTCGACGTGCACGGTGATCCGGTCGAGATCATCACCACTGGTCGCCATGATCCCTGCGTCGGCATCCGTGCGATTCCGATCGTCGAGGCGATGCTGGCCCTGACCCTCATGGATCACTACCTGCTGCATCGGGCCCAATGCGGCGATGTGCCGGAACAGCAAGCGCTGATTCCGGGTTGATCGCTGCCGAACGGCGGCAATCTGCGATAATTGCAAACGATCCGATGGGCGCTGCGCAGGGCCGGCTCTGCCCGTCGGGAGTTCATCCCCATGGTCAGATCAGCAAGAGGAGCCGATGACGGTCATCAGCAAGCAGGGTTATCGGGTCGCCGTGGTCGGTGCCACCGGTGTCGTTGGCGAAGCCATGCTCGAGCTTTTGGCCCAGCGCCAGTTTCCGGTGCGCGAGGTGGTCGCGCTGGCCAGCAGCCGCTCGGTGGGGCGCGAGGCCTACTTCGGACGCAAGATCGTCGTCGTCGACGACCTGGCTGAATTCGACTTCAACGGCTTCGATTTTGCCTTGTTCTCCGCCGGCGGCAGCGTTTCGGCCGAGCATGCGCCGCGCGCAGCTGCGGCAGGCTGCGTGGTGATCGACAACACCTCGCATTTCCGAATGGATCCGAACGTGCCGCTGGTGGTGCCGGAGGTCAATGGCCATGTGCTGGATGGCTTCAGGGCAGGGATCATCGCCAATCCGAACTGTTCGACCATCCAGATGCTGCTGGCGGTAGCCCCGATTCACCGCGCCGCAGGCGTGATGCGCATCAATGTGGCCACCTATCAATCCGTGTCCGGCGCGGGGCGGGCGGCCATGGAAGAGCTGGGTCGACAATGTGCCGACCGCTTCAATTTTCGCGATCCCGAGCCGCAGGCCTTCGTCGCGCCGATCGCCTTCAACGTGATCCCGGCCATTGATGTGTTCGAGGACAACGGCTACACCCGTGAAGAGATGAAGCTGCACCGCGAGACCCGTCGCATCCTGGGCTGCGAAGACATCGTGGTCAATGCGACGGCTGTTCGGGTGCCGGTATTCGTCGGCCACGGCGAGGCCGTGCACCTGGAGACGCGTGATCCGATCGAGCTGGAGGAGGTTCGACGCCTGCTGGCCGAAGCGCCGGGCTTGCGCCTGCTGGAAGGTCGCGACCTGGCCATGCCGCTGACCCACGCTGCCGGCGCCGACGACACCTTCGTGTGTCGCCTGCGCCGGGATCACAGTCATCCGCGGGGCATCAATTTCTGGGTAGTGGCCGACAATCTGCGCAAGGGAGCCGCCCTGAACGCGGTTCAGATCGCCGAGTATCTGACTGCCCGACCGGGCTGAGCCCCGGCGAGGGCCCGATCGGGCCTGTCCCGCGGAGCTTTCAAAATGTGTGAAGTGGTTGGTATACTCGGTTGAATTAGCGAAATTTTGTCTCGCAGAGGGTAGTCGAGCACATGCGTTTTCCTATCGTCAAGCTGATGATCATCGGGGGTCTTGCCGGCCTGTTGCTGCTGCCGACCACCGGTTTGCGCGCGCTGGGTCTTGGCGAGGCTCGGGTCAATTCCTACCTGGGCCAGCCGCTGGATGTGTCGATTCGGCTGCTGGAGGCTGACGCCGCAGCGCTGAGTTCCCTGACCGTCGAGCAGGCCGGATCGGCCGACTATCAGCGGCTTGGCGTACCGACTGAAGCGCTGGGGCTGGGCCTCGAAGTGACCCTGGATCGACGGGTCGACCCGCCGGTGCTGCGGGTGACCAGCCGGCGTGTCGTCAATGACCCGGTCGTCCAGGTCTTGATGGACGCGCGCTGGGCCAGTGGCCGACTGCTGCGTGAGTACACCCTGTTCCTTGATCCGCCGCTGATCGAAGTGGCGCCGCCGGTCCGTCGCGCGCCCTCAGCGGCCGAGTCTCCGGCGCCGACTGCCCCGCCGCCGCCGGCTGCTGAAGCCGTGCCGCCCCCGCCGCCGCCCCGTCCTGCATCGCCGCCCGCTGCGGTGACGCCGCCGGCGACTGTGGCCGCGCCGGAGCCCACCCCGACACCGCCGCCTGCACCGGTTTCTGCCGCCACCGCGTCAGCGCGGACGGTGGGCCCGATCCAGGCCGGCCAGACGCTGTGGAGCATTGCCGCGGCCTGGCGTCCGGACGACAGCCTGGCGATGAATCAGATCATGCTGGCCATTCTGGAGCGGAATCCCGAAGCCTTCATCGACGGCAATGTCAATCGGCTGCGGCGCGGCGCGGAACTCAGCATGCCCACGACCGATGAGGTTCGCGCCATCAACGTGACCGAGGCCGAGCAGCGCATGCGCGCCCAGATGCAGGCCTGGCGTCAGCAGACCGAGCGGCGCGATGTGCCGGTCATTTCCGAAGCGGCCGTGCCAGTTTTCGACCGTCCCGAGGAAGCGCGGCCCGAGCCGCAGCCCGAACCGGCCCATCGCCTCGCTGTGGTGCCGCCAGAGGGTGAGGTTTTCGAAGACGGGCCGATGGTTTCCGAGGGCGAGCTCAGGTCTGCCCGCAGCCGCCTGAACGCGCTGGAGGCCGATATCTACGAAGAGGCTCTGGCCAGCGACGATTTGCTGGCCCGGATCGACAATGTCCGCGCGGCGCTGGAAGAGCGCGACCTGGCCGGGCTGGCCGTGGCCAATGAAGGTCTCGCGGATCTGGAAGTCCGGCTGCGCGCCGCCCGTGAGGAGCGAGCCGAAGCCGAGCGCCTGGCCGCCCTGGCCAGCGACGACGAGGCCGACGAGATCGGTGCATTTTTCCGCGAGCTAGAAAGTGAACTCGGGCTGGCCGACGGCGAGTCGGCGCTCGGTGCGGATGAGGCGCCGCCTGCAGAAGACATGACCCCGGCCGTCGAGGAGCCCGTCGTACAAGTCGAGCCCGCGGCGCCTGCGGCGCCGGTCGCGGTCGCCGATGCCGGTCGCGGGCTACCGATCTGGCTGTGGTTGATTGGTGGCTTCGTGATCCTGCTCGCCGTGCTGGCTGCGGTGCTGGGCCTGCGCAGGCGCGGCGAGACTGGCCGGACGGTGGTCCGCGCGTCGGCTGACCCGGTGGTTGCTGCGCGACGCAAGCTGGCCGCCGCGCCGGCCAGCCTGGCGGCTCATCTCGGCGTGCTCAAGGCCCTGGCGGACAGGGAGCAGCCCGAGGCGTTTGCCGACGCGCTCGACGAGATGTATCGCAAGGTCACCGACGACAGCGATCCCAACTGGCAGGCAGCGCTGGCGCTGGCGGCCCGGGTGACACCGAATCACCCCTTGCTGACGCCGCCAGAGACTGGTCTTGGCATCGACGACGGTTCCGATAGTGGTCTGGACGATGGTCTGGACGACCGAACCCGTGAGATGCTCGGCATTCTGGATCGGGGCGAGTCGAGGCCGCAACCGCGCCTGGAGCTGGACGATACGCTGGATGCGGGTTTGGAGCTCGCCGATCCCGAGGTGGTCGATGACGACTTCTTCTCCACCGACGGCGATCTCGCTGACCCGCCCAAGCCGGACTCGACTCGACCCGTCACGAAGGACGGCGGCCTGGATCCGGACCTCGCTGCGCTGTCGAATCGCGTTGATCAGGAGGATCGACTGGCCGCGAACGAGTCCGAGGACAGCGACGACGCGCCGCGCTTCGATTTCGAGTTCTCTCCTCGCAGCGCGGAAGCTGACGACGACGGCGCCGCGCTCGACGCGCTGCCGGTCACCGAAGACGATGAGCTGTCGGATTTCGAGCGCGACATCCTGGCCGCTACAGGCGGCCGTGAGCGCGGTGCCGAGGCCGCTGTTGCGGAAGAGTTCGCGGCCTTGGCTGATGCCGATGAGGACGACGACGCTGCGCTGCGTCTGGACGAGTCGATGTTTGGTGACGAGGCATCGGCCAGCGTTGCCGCCGAAGAGGCTGCTGATGCCGGGCTGGATTCTGAGCGCGCTGAGCCGCCGATCGACGAGGCCGAGGCTGACGAGGAACTGCTGAGCTTCCTGGCTGAGCCGGGCTCGGGGAGCAGCGAAGATGGCGGTGCTGGTGATCGAGCCGAATCGGCGCTGAGCGACGACGACGCCGAGGTGAAGCTGGATCTGGCCCGCGCCTACCTGTCCATGGACGACGCGGACTCGGCGCGGGCGCTGCTGGATGAGGTCATCGAGGGTGGTTCTGAAGCCATGCGGAGCCAGGCGCGGGCCTTGCTCGATCAGCTCTAGTCCGGATTATTGATGACCCAGCCTGCTGCGACGACCCCAGGCCCCGCATCTGCAGGTTTTCGCTCGGTCGCGAATCCTCACCGCAGCTGTGGCTGCGTCTCCGATTCGCTCGGTCGCGAAACCCCGCACCGACAGCACCTGGAGCCGTCTCGCTATGTCCGGGTCATGAATAACCCGGGCTAGCCCGAAGCCTTCATGAAGTTGCTCGCGCTCTCGCTGGTCTATTGTCCGCATAGCGGATTTTCCTCAGTCGGTGGTATGGCACGATATTGCGCGCCATCGGAAAATCCATCGTGCGAACAAGATCTTGCGCGATCATCGCGCAAATTCATGAAGGGTTCGGGCCAGTGACTTGGCCCGGTCCGCGACAGCGGCGCTTTCGCGGCCCCTGGGCCAGGATCGGCGTTTGTGACGCGTCCGGGACTTGCTGCGGCTGAAGCGGCTCATGCGCCTGGCGGTCGGTGTCGAATACGATGGCAGCGCCTTCTACGGTTGGCAGCGCCAGCGCCAGTCGCCGACGGTGCAGGCCTGCGTCGAGGAGGCTCTGGCTCGGGTGGCCAATCACCCGGTCACCGTGCATTGCGCAGGCCGCACTGACACCGGTGTGCACGCCGTCTGCCAGGTCATTCATTTCGATACTGACGCCGAACGCGACGAACGCGCCTGGGTCCTCGGTGCCAACAGTCGCCTGCATCCTGGTGCCAGCCTGCTGTGGGTGCGCCCGGTAGCGGCTGACTTCCATGCCCGCTTTTCTGCCTTGTCCCGACGCTACTCGTATCGCATTCTGAACCGCTGGGTCCGTCCGGCCATTGAGCGGGGGCGGGTCGGCTGGGTGCGCAAGCCACTGACCGCGGCGCTCATGCACGAGGCCGCGCAGTTGCTGTTGGGCGAGCACGATTTCTCTTCGTTTCGCGCCGCCGGCTGTCAATCAAAATCGCCCATGCGTCGCGTTGACCGCATCGATGTGGTCCGTCACGGCCAGCACGTCCATGTTGACATCGAAGCCAACGCCTTTGTCTACCATATGGTTCGGAACATCGTCGGCGCGTTGCTGGCCATCGGGCTGGGCGAGCGCGACCAGGACTGGTTGGCCGAGGTATTGGCGGCGCGAGATCGCCGTCAGTCCGCCGTCACCGCTGAAGCCTCAGGACTGTATTTCATGGACGTGCGCTACTCGCCCCGCTTCGAATTGCCCTGCGGCATCCCCGTGAGCTTTCCCCCGGGCGCGGCATGAGCGGAACCGCCGGCGTGCGCGTCAAGATCTGCGGCATCACCGGCGTCGATGACGCCTTGGCGGCAGCGGCTGCCGGCGTCGATGCGATCGGGCTGGTGTTTGTCGAGCGCAGCCCGCGCTGTGTCGATCTGGAGCGGGCGCAGGCCATCTGTCGGGCGCTGCCGCCGTTCGTGACCCGGGTCGGGCTGTTCATGGATGCGCCTGCCGGTCAGGTGCAGCAATGCCTTCAGCAGGTAGCGCTGGACTGGCTGCAGTTCCACGGCGCCGAGTCGCAGGACTATTGCCTGAGTTTCGGCCGGCCCTGGATCAAGGCGCTGGCGATGGCGGATAGCGCCGGGCTGAGCGAGGGCTTCGAGCGCGCTGACGCGCTGCTGCTGGACTCGCACGCCAGCGGCGAAATGGGCGGCTCCGGCAAGGTCTTCGACTGGGATCGGGTGCCCCGGCTCGACCGTCCCTGGGTCTTGGCCGGCGGCCTGAATCCGGGCAATGTGGCTGAGGCCTGCCAGCGGCTTCGTCCGGACGCGGTGGATGTATCCAGCGGGGTCGAAACCCGGCCGGGAATCAAGAGTGTTAAGCTGATCAACGACTTCATCAAGGCGGTCAAACATGGCTAGAGCGGCTATCGATATGGAATTCGCGGCGTCCCTGCCGGATGCCAGCGGTCACTTCGGGGTCTACGGGGGGCGGTTCGTCTCCGAGACCCTGATGCCGGCGCTGGAGGAACTCGACGCAGCCTGGCGCCGCTACACGGGCGACCCCGAATTTCTGGCCGAGATCGACCGCGACCTGAAGTATTTCGTTGGCCGGCCTTCGCCGATCTACTTCGCCGAGAATCTGACCCGCCAGATGGGCGGTGCGAGAATCCTGCTCAAGCGCGAAGACCTCAATCACACTGGCGCGCACAAGATCAACAGCACCATCGGCCAGGGATTGCTCGCTCGGGCGATGGGCAAGAAGCGGGTGATCGCGGAGACTGGCGCTGGCCAGCACGGTGTCGCTTCGGCCACCGTAGCAGCCAGGCTCGGCATGGAGTGCGTTGTCTACATGGGCGCTGAAGACGTCCGTCGTCAGGCCATCAACGTGTATCGGATGAAGCTGCTTGGCGCCACCGTGGTGCCGGTCGAGTCCGGTTCGCGGACGCTCAAGGATGCCCTCAACGAGGCCATGCGCGACTGGGTCACCAACGTGGATAACACCTTCTACATTCTGGGCACGGTCGCCGGCCCCCATCCTTACCCGGCCATGGTGCGTGATTTCAATGCCGTGGTTGGGCGCGAGGCGCGCGCGCAGCTGCTCGAGGACTACGGGCGCCTGCCCGATGCGCTGGTGGCCTGTGTCGGCGGCGGCTCCAACGCGATCGGCCTGTTTCATCCGTTCATCGACGATACGGCGGTGGCCATGTACGGGGTCGAGGCGGCCGGACGCGGCCTCAGCGGCCAGGAGCATGCGGCGAGCCTGTGCGCAGGCCGGGTCGGTGTGCTGCACGGCAGCCGCACCTATCTGCTCGACGACGACGCCGGCCAGATTCGCCACACGCATTCGGTCTCGGCCGGTCTTGACTACCCGGGCGTCGGACCGGAGCACGCCTGGCTGAAAGACTGCGGCCGTGCTCGCTACGTCGGCGTCACCGACAGCGAAGCGCTGGCGGCCTTCCACGCGTTGACCCGCAGCGAAGGCATCATGCCGGCCCTGGAAACCGCGCATGCCATCGCCTACGGCATGAAGCTGGCTGCCGATATGAGCCCGGACGAGATCGTGCTGATCAATCTGTCGGGTCGTGGCGACAAGGATATTCATACCGTGGCTGATCTGGAGGGTATCGAGTTTTGAACCGTATCGACCAGCGTTTTGCCGCGCTTGCCGAGCAGCGGCGCGTGGCCCTTATTCCGTACATCACCGCTGGCCATCCGCACCCGGACTGGACCGTCGACCTGCTGCATGCCGCTGTTGCCGCCGGCGCTGACCTGGTCGAGCTGGGTGTGCCGTTTTCGGACGTGATGGCCGACGGCCCGGTGATCCAGAACGCTTGTTCGCGGGCGCTGGCGCACGGCGTCGGTCTGGATCAGGTGCTGGCCATGGTGCGGCGATTTCGCGAGCAGGACCCCGATACCCCGCTGGTGCTGATGGGCTACACCAACCCGATCGAGAGGCGTGGCGCCGAGCGCTTTGCGCGGGACGCGGCCGCGGCCGGCGTCGACGGGGTGCTGGTCGTGGACTGCCCTGCCGACGAGGCGGCCGAGCTCAAGGCCTGTCTGGCTGGCCAGGGCCTGCATCAGATCTTTCTGGTTGCGCCAACCACCAATGATCAGCGGCTGGCGCGGGCCGCCCGGCTTGGCGGCGGCTTCATCTACTATGTGTCGATCAAGGGCGTGACCGGCGCGGCCTCGCTGGATGTGGCCTCGCTGGCGCCAATGGTTGAACGAGTGCGGGACGGCGTCGGCCTGCCGGTAGCGGTCGGCTTCGGTATCCGGGAGCCGGCCCAGGCCGCGGCCGTGGCCGCCAGCGCCGATGCGGTGGTGATCGGATCGGCGCTGGTCGACCGGCTGGATCAATGCGGCGACCGTGCGGCGGCGCTCCAGGTCGCGGAAAACTACCTTGCCTCGATCCGGCTGGCCATGGACAATACGGCCCCCGTATCCGTCGACGAGGTCGTCAACAGCCGATGAGCTGGTTTCAGAAACTCATGCCCGCGCGCATCCGCACCGAGGGCAGCAAAACCCGCAAGGTGCCGGACGGCCTCTGGACCAAGTGCCCCAACTGCGATGCCGTGCTCTATCAGCCCGAGTTGGAGCGCAACCTGGAGGTCTGCCCCAAGTGCGACCACCATCTGCCTTTGACCGGTCGCGCGCGGCTGAAAATGTTCCTGGATGAGGGCGATTGGCCGGAGTTGGGCGCCGATCTGGAACCGGTCGATGTGCTTCGATTCCGGGATACGAAAAAGTACCGGGATCGTCTGGTCGCCGCTCAGAAGGGGACCGGCGAGAAAGACGCCATGGTGGTGCTGCGGGGTGAAGTGCTGGGTCTGGAGCTGGTTGCCGCCGCCTTCGATTTTCGTTTCATGGGTGGATCGATGGGCTCGGTGGTCGGCGAGCGCTTCATGGCCGGCGTCCACAATTGCCTGGAGCAGGGCTTGCCGATGGTGTGTTTCTCAGCCTCCGGCGGCGCGCGCATGCAGGAAGGGCTGTTGTCGCTGATGCAGATGTCCAAGACGTCGGCGGGCCTGGCCCGGATGAGCGAGGCCGGCCTGCCGTTCATTTCCGTTCTGACTCATCCGACCACCGGCGGTGTATCGGCCAGTCTCGGCATGCTGGGTGACATCAACCTCGCCGAGCCGAACGCCTTGATCGGTTTTGCCGGCCCGCGGGTGATCGAGCAGACCGTGCGCGAGAAGCTGCCGGAGGGGTTCCAGCGCTCGGAGTTCCTGCTCCAGAAAGGCGCCATCGACCAGATTGTCGACCGTCGACAGCTGCGCCAGCGCATCCATTTGCTGTTGAACCTGATGATGGGTGCTCGCGTCCGGCGAGTCCGTGAAGGCGAACTGGTTTCGCCTGAGGTGGTCGCCGATCCGGAGCCGCAAAGCCCGGAATAGGGCCGGTATGGTTTCTGATCGCCTGGCCGACTGGCTGCGGCGGCTCGAATCCCGCTCACCCGAGTCTCGCATCGAACTGGGTCTGGAGCGCGTCAGTGCCGTCCGCCAGCGTCTCGCGCCGGACCTGTCCGGGATGGCGGTGATCAGCGTCGCCGGCACCAACGGCAAGGGTTCGGTGGTGGCCTATCTGGAGCAGATCGCGCTGGCGGCCGGGCGTAGTTGCCTGGCCTACAGCTCGCCGCATCTGGTGGAATTCGGTGAACGCATGCGGCTGAACGGCTGCCCGGCACAGCCTGATGCCATGGCCGATGCGCTGGCCGCGGTGGAAGCCTGTCGTGAAGACGTTTTTCTGACCTATTTCGAGCACATCACGCTGGCTGCGCTGTGGCTGGCCGCGCGGGCGCGGGTCGAACTTTTGATCCTTGAGGTGGGTCTGGGTGGACGCCTGGACGCGGTCAATGTGGTGGATGCCGATGTGGCGGTGCTGACATCGATTGGACTCGATCACACCGACTGGCTCGGCCGGACGCGACTGAAAATCGGGATTGAGAAGGCCGGGATCGCCCGCTCGGGACGCCCGTTCATCGTCGGCGAGCGGCGTCTTCCGCGCGGGTTTGATGCGGTGCTGCGGGACACGGGTGCCGATGTGGCGCTTGCCGGCCGCGATTTTCGCTGGCGGCGGACGGGCCAGGCCTGGACCCTGCGCAGCGCGCAGCGCCGTCTGTCATTGCCACGACCGGCCATGACCGGGGGCTGGCAGCTGGCCAATGCGGCCTGCGCGTTAGCGGCGCTGCTTGCTCTGGGGCCCCGCTTCCCGGTCACCGACGCTGAGCTCGCCGCCGGCTTGACGCGGGCCCGGCTGCCGGGGCGACTGCAGAAAGTCGCTGATCAGCCCGACATCTGGCTTGATGTGGCGCATAATCCCGCCGCGGCACGGGAACTCGCCGCCGCGCTCGGGCGCGCTCAGGACCGCAGTGTGGCGATCTTCGGCGCGCTGGCCGACAAGGACATCGCGGCGATCCTGCGCGTCCTGGATCCCTGCTTCAGTCACTGGCTGATGCTGGATCTGCCGGTTGATCGCGCCCTGGCCGCGGAGCGTCTGGCGGCGGTCGCCGCGGCGCTGCCTGTCGCCGGGGCAGTGGAACAGGTAAAATCGGCGGATGCGGCGCTGGCGCGCGCACGCGCGCTGGCCGGCCGCCAAGGGCGGATCATCGTCTTCGGCTCGTTCCGGACGGTCGCGGCGGCCTGGCCGCATCTGCAAACCAATTGATAGGATGTCATGGACAAGGTACTCAAGCAGCGGCTGATAGGGGCTTCCATACTGATCGCCCTGGCGGTCATCTTCGTACCGATGTTCTTCGACGCGCCGGATCGCGACGGCCTGACTCGCGACCTTGCCCTGGATTTGCCGGAAGCGCCCGAGCAGCGCCCGCCCGTTCGGCGCATGGCCCTGGACCCCGATCAGGCCCGGCGGCCGACGGCGCCGCCCGCGGCAGAGTCTGACCGATCGGCCGAGCCGCAGGAGCCGTCTCGTGCGCCGGAGCCGGATCCCTGGGTCGCCAGCGCACCTGCCGAGCCGCTGGACGAGGTCATCGATCTATTGCCCCCTCCCGAGACCGTTGACGAGCCGCCGTCACCGGCCGTTGCCGCCGCAGATCCTCCCCGGCCCATGGTTGCTGGGCCCATGGAGGAGACAACGGATGCCGCCCCGGCGCAAACGCCGGCGCCAGTGGCAGCGCCCAGCGGGCAGGGCGGCTGGATGGTGCAAGTGGCCAGCTTTGGCGCCGAGAGTACCGCTGCCGAGATTATCGAGCGGCTGAATCGACTGGGGCATGCGGCCAGCAGCGAGCTGCTGGTCCGCGGTGACACGCGCCTGCATCGGGTTCGCACCGGCCCCTACGCCAGCCGTGACGCGGCTGATCAGGCGCGTGGCCAGATCGCCCGCACGGTCACCGGCGTGGAGCCGGTGGTGGTTGCGGTCACGGCCTCCGCAGTCCCGGCGCAAGCTGCGGCCGAAGGTGAGGGTTTTGTGGTTCAGGTCGGCTCTTTCGCCAGCCGCAACAACGCGGTTCGGCTGCAGTCGCAGCTGGAGGGCGACGGCTTCGAAACCCTCATTCATGAGGATCAGGCCGGTAGCCGAACGATCTGGCGGGTCAGGGTGGGGCCGATTGGCGATCGCGCCAGGGCCGAGCAGACCCTGCGTGAGCTGGCGGATCGTTCCGGCGTCGAGGGGCTGGTGGTCTCTCATCCATGATCGTCTGGCTCGCATGCGCTCAGCACGGGCGGGACGCCTGGCCATGGCAGCCCTGACCCGCAGCCGGGTTGCGGATGCTGATCTTGCGACCCGCATCGAGGCCAGCCTCGCGATCGGTCCGGACAGTGCGCTGTCGCCTCGGCGCTTCGACGGTGTTGTCGGCTGCCGTGATCGGGTCATGACGACTCCGGACTGATGGCGACCGCCGACCTCGCCATCCTCGCTGTCCTGCTGGTCTCGACGCTGGTCAGTTTGTTTCGTGGTTTTCTGCGAGAGGTGTTTTCGCTGCTGGTCTGGATCGCGGCGATCTATGCGGCGCTGCACGCCTCGGGCATGCTGGCACTGCGCATGGAACCGTGGATCGAGCAGCCTTCGGCACGGCTGGTGATCGCGTTCGTGGGCGTCTTCGTGCTGGTCCTGATCGTCGGCGGGCTCATCAACTACTTGCTGGGCAAGCTGATTTCCAGCACCGGCCTGAGCGGCACCGATCGGATGTTTGGTGCCTTGTTCGGCGCGGTGCGCGGGTTGGCCATCGTCAGTGTCGCGGTGATCATCGCCAGGCTGACACCGTTCCCGGAAGACCCGTGGTGGCAGGAATCGCGGCTGCTGCCTGAATTTGAGCGTCTGGCCATCTGGGCCGTGGCCCAGTTTCCCGATTCGATCCAGGCGCACCTTACCGAACCCGAAGTGGAGTCGCTTTAGAACAATGTGCGGAATTGTGGGGATTTTCGGACGCGTACCGGTCGCGGCGCGGCTGTACGACGCCATGACCATACTTCAGCATCGCGGCCAGGACGCCGCGGGCATGACCACCCTGGACCGGGGGCGAATGCGCTCGGCTCGTGGCATGGGTCTGGTTCGCGACGTATTTGCCGAGAGTTCGGTCGCCGGCCTGACCGGCGACATCGGGATCGGCCACGTGCGCTACCCGACTGCCGGCTGTGATCGGCCGGACGAAGCCCAGCCGATGTATGTGAATTCGCCGTTCGGAATTGCGCTGGGACACAACGGCAATCTGGTCAACGCCGAGCGTCTGAGCGCCGAGCTGTTCGCCGAGGACCGACGCCACATCAACACCGAGTCCGATTCGGAAGTGCTGCTGAACTGCCTGGCCCACGAGCTGGTGGACAGCGGTGGTGCCCTGACCGGGCTGGGCCCGGCCGAAGTCTTTGCTGCGGTCGACGGCGTTCACCGCCGCTGCCGGGGCGCCTATGCCGCCGTTGCCCTGATCGCCGGCGTGGGTCTGCTCGGCTTTCGCGATCCGCACGGTATCCGTCCGGCGGTGCTGGGTGAGCGCGAGACCCCGGACGGCAAGGAATACATCATCGCTTCGGAGTCGGTGGTGCTCGACATCCTGGATTTCCGTCTGATCTCCGACCTGGCCCCGGGCGAGAGCGTATTGATCACCCTGGACGGAGCGCTTTATCGTCACAGCAGCAGCGAGGCGCGCCCGCACACGCCCTGCATTTTCGAGTACGTGTATTTCGCCCGGCCAGACTCGATGATCGACGATCTCTCGGTCTACAAGGTTCGCCTGCGGATGGGCGAGGCGCTCGCCGAGAAAATCCTTCGCGAATGGCCGGATCACGATATTGACGTGGTCATTCCCGTTCCCGATACCAGCCGGACCGCCTGCCTGCCGCTGGCGCATATGCTCGGCGTCAAGTATCGCGAGGGATTGATGAAGAATCGCTATATCGGCCGTACCTTCATCATGCCGGGCCAGGAGGAGCGCGCGCGCTCGGTCAGGCGCAAGCTCAATACCATCGGTCTGGAATTCCGGCGCAAGAACGTGCTGCTGGTGGATGACTCGATCGTTCGCGGCACCACCTCGAAGCAGATCATTCAAATGGCCCGCGAAGCCGGGGCCAACAAGGTCTATCTGGCCTCGGCCTCACCGCCGGTCCGCTATCCAAACGTCTACGGCATCGACATGCCGGCAGCCAGCGAGCTGGTGGCGGCGGGACGCTCCGACGACGAAGTCTGTCGACTGATTGGAGCCGATCGTCTGATCTACCAGGATCTCGACGCTCTGGAGAACGCCGTTCGCGGCCGCAACCGCAAGCTGGCCGGCTTTGATACCTCCTGCTTCAGCGGCGAATACGTGACCGGCCTCGACGAGGGCTATCTGGCGGAGCTGGAGGCGCGGCGCTCGGATCTGGTCCGCAGCCAGCGGCGACGCGAGAGTACGGCCTGAGCCTGATTGTTTCTTCCCCCGAAGGCGATTTCTATCGCTCAGTCGCGGCCTCGGCAACGTTTGCTTGTGGTGATCATGGTCCGCTGGACCTCGTGGCGCCCTGGCCGGGAGAGGGCTCAGTGGGCGGCTGTGGCCGCAGGGTCCGCCACAGTGGCCGCAGCAATGGCACCCGTCCGATGACGGTTTTTTGCTTTGGTCCGGCTATGCTGCCGGATTGCTGAGGATAGGGAGAGCGTTGATGGGGGAGTCCACTGCCATCGTCTGGCTGCGGCGCGATCTGCGACTGGCTGACAATCCGGCCCTGGATCAGGCTCGCAGCGCCCATCAGCGGATCGTGCCGGTGTTCATCTGGGACCCTGCCGAGGAGGCGCCCTGGGCGCCCGGCGCCGCCAGTCGCTGGTGGTTGCACCATTCGCTGCAGGCGCTGGACAGCCGGCTCCAGGATCGCGGCAGCCGTATGATTGTCAGCGCCGGCCCCAGCGGCGACGCGCTCGCCCGAATCGCTCGGGCCACGGGCGCCGAGGCGGTGTACTGGAATCGACGCTATGAGCCGGCGGTGATCGAGCGCGATCGACAGGTCAAGGCAGCGCTGCGAGCGCAGGGCCTGATCGCCAAAAGTTGCAACGGCGCCTTGCTGTTCGAGCCCTGGCAGATTGTGAAGGATGACGGCACGCCGTATGTGGTGTTCACGCCTTACTGGAAGCAGATGCAGAAGCGCTGGCAGGCACCGCAGACCTGCCCCGAGCCGCGCGAGCTGCCCGGCCCCGGCCGTTGGCCGGCGAGCCTGTCGCTGGACGAACTCGGGCTGCTGCCGAAGCTGGACTGGGCGTCCGGGTTTGGCCAACGCTGGACGCCCGGCGAGCTGGCTGCGCGCCGCCGCCTGCGGGACTTCGTCGACGACCCGGTTCAGGGCTATGACAGCGCCAGGGATCGTCCGGATCGGGCGGGTACCTCGCGGCTGTCACCGCACCTGCATTTCGGTGAAGTCTCGCCGCGTCAGGTTGCCCTGGCGCTGGATCAGGCCGGCGACTTGCCGACGGGCAAAGGCCGCCTTGCGCTGCTGAGGGAACTGGCCTGGCGGGAGTTTTCCTGGTATCTGCTGTTTCATTTCCCGCAAGTGCCCGAGCAGCCGCTGAAGGCGAGCTTTGCCGCCTTTCCCTGGCGTGACCAGGCAGATTACGCCGATGATCTGAAAGCCTGGCAGCGCGGCCGCACCGGTATTCCGATGGTCGATGCCGGGATGCGGGAGCTTTGGGCCACCGGCTGGATGCATAACCGGGTGCGGATGATCGTCGCCTCCTACCTGACCAAGAATCTGCTGACTCCCTGGCAGGAAGGGGCGAAGTGGTTCTGGGACACCCTGGTTGACGCTGATCTCGGCAACAACTCCCAGGGCTGGCAGTGGACGGCCGGCTGCGGCGCGGATGCGGCGCCTTATTTCCGCGTCTTCAATCCGGTGTTGCAGGGGGAGAAATTCGACCCGGACGGCGGCTATGTCAGACGTTGGTGCCCCGAACTGGCGCGCCGGCCGAACAGTCGCATCCACCACCCACTCGAAGCCGGCGAGCGCGGTCTGGACTATCCGCTGCCGGCCATCGACCTCAAGCGTTCCCGCGAACGCGCGCTGGAGGCTTACCGAGCCTTGCGCCAGGATTGACCGGCCAGTCGGGCGCGGCGCCGCTGTTGGCAGCGGTCAGCGTCCGGGGCGATGGTGATAGCGCCAGTGCCACGGTTCCCAGGCCATCCGGTGCCGGTTGTTGATCGGGTAGCTCTCGCGGAAACCATAGATGCCGGCATTGGCCTTCAGCCAGGAATAAGCCTTGGTTTCGGCGAAGTCTTCCTCCAGCGGCTTGCTGCCGGGGGTAGTCAGGTCAATCGCCCCGCCGCTGTGGTGTTCGGAATAGCCGGGGGGGGCGGTGACGCGCAGGAGATCGTCGAGGCGTTGGCCCTCTTCCAGTTTGCGTCGGACCAGATTGGTCTGATAGGCGACGGCGCGGAAGCCTGAAACCAGCTGCAGATCCACGCCGCGGTGCAGGGCGGCTGACCGCATCCGGCCCCAGGCCGTTGCCGCTGCCGGGGTGAGGCGCTGCTCGCGCTTGAAGATGTCCTGGCCCGCCGACACCAGGGTTTTCGCCTCGGGAATCAGCTGCATGCGACGCTTCGTGCCGTAGTCGGCCGGAATGCCCAGCTCATCGAGCACATCAAACAGCGCCTTGACTTCCGGGCGGGCGTTCTCGACCAGGTCCCTGCTCATGAACAGGGTTTGGCCATCCTCGGACTGGTCCGGATCGGGCGCATAGCCCAGCGATTGCATGAACCGGCTGACCTGCGGTTTGGTGCCGCAGCGCAAGCTGCGTGCGCCGTAGCTCAGGGCCAGGCGCTCAGCCGCCCGGAACAGTTCGCGCGGCGTTTCGGGCGAGGCGGTCTGCGGGTCGAGGAAGCAGGCCAGGACCTGGGAATGGTCCAGGTCCAGCGCGATCAGGCCGGCCAGTTGGACGCCGCGCGTGGCCAGGATCAGGGACTGATCAGGGATCAGGCTGGCCAGATGCTGCTCAATGTTGGCCGGTCGCGCGCGCCCCGCCATCATGTCGGGTAGCTGATTCTCCACCAGGCGTGCCAGGCTGGGTAGTTCCGCGCTGCGCGCCGGCCGCAGTTTGATCTCGTCACTCATTGTTGTTGTGATCTCCTGTACCTCGTCTGCCATGCCGACTGGCCCTGGCCCGACAAGCGACAGCCGGGCCGGCCTGTTCACGTCTTCGCCCCCCGGAGACCGCCAGATGATAGCAAGTCTGGCGTGTTATAGTTTCATGATGCGCGCAAGCACGCTGTTCGACTGGTTTCAGCGTCTTCTTGGGCTGATTCTGTTGGTTGCGCTGCTGGTTCTGCTGCCCTTGCTTCCCGCCCGTCACGTACTGCAGCCGCTTTGGCCGTCGCCGGTCGATGAGTGGCTGATCCTGTCGAGCCAGCGTGCCAACACCGAGCGCCTGTTTCTGCCGGCATCGCAGCTACCCGATCCGGCACTGCCGACCGTGAGTCGCGACCGTAGCTGGAGCATCCTGGCCGTAGAGACCCGAACCGGTCAGCTTTTATTCGGCTTCCCCACCGTGTTGAGTCGGCCGTTGGCCGCGGTCGGGGACGAACCGGAAAACGACGCCGATGAGGCTGAGCTGATCCTGCTGCCGCGCTTCGATCGCCTCGGCGGGCTGAGGGTCGAGATGGGCGAAGACATTCTGATCCTGCTCGGCAGCGCCGATGACTTGATTGAGTTGCCGGTCAGCGAGCTACGCCTGAGCTACTGGCCGAACCGTCTCAGTCTGCCTGATCGTCTGCGGATAACGGTGATGCGCCTGGGGATGCGGTGGCGCCAGATGCTAACTGACGAAACGCCCTGAGTGTTGGCGTCAGCGCGCCGCGGTCGGCGGTCCGATCAGGACTTCGCCGATATCACCCACGCCGGTCGCCGCCATCAGTAGTCGATCCACGCCCATCGCCACCCCCGCGCAGTCGGGCATCCCGGCCTCAAGAGCGGCCAGGAAGGCCTCATCGATCGGCATCTCCCGGCGCCCGAGTTGCCGACGGCGGCGATTGTCAGCTTCGAAACGTCGGCGCTGCTCGCCGGCATCGGTCAGTTCACGATAGCCGTTGGCCAGCTCGATTCCGCCCCAGAACACTTCGAAGCGCTCGGCGATGCGAGGATCACCGGGCTTCAGCCGAGCCAGGGCGGCCTGGCTGGCCGGGTAGTCATGGATCACCGTCAGACCAGTGGTCGGGAACCGGGGCTGGACTCGGGTGGCGAACAGGAAGTCCAGGCGCTGGTCGCTGTCACAGTCCTCGGGCAGCTCGGAGCTCAGCGCTCTCAGCTCGCCCGCATCCGGAGACAAAGGGTCAATCGCCATCGCCTTGAAGCAGTCCTGCCAGGCCATCAGGCGAACCGGCAAAGCCCGTTCGGCGGCATGGCGGATCAGCTCGCACACCTCGTCGGCGAGGCTGCGCCAGCTCCAACCCAGCCGGTACCACTCCAACAGGGTGAATTCGCTGCGGTGCAGGCGACCGTGCTCACCGGCGCGGAACACGGGTCCAAGCTCGTACAGGTCGCCGAGGCCGGCGGCCAGCAGCCGCTTGTGGGCGAACTCCGGCGAGGTCCGCAAGAAGGCGCCGTTGGCCAGGGCCAGGCTGTCGATGTGGATGTCGGTGATGCCGGCCGGGGTAATCAGCGGGGTGTTGACCTCCAGGACGGTGCGCTCAGCGAAGAAATCGCGAATGCGCGCGAGCATGCGCGCGCGCCGGGCCAGCAGGCTGGGCGCCGGGCCGGGGCGCCAGTCAACGCTCATGCATCGACCAGCGTGGCCAGGCTCAGGGTGATGTCCAGGCGCGCCAGCTGCTGCTGCTCGACCTCGAGACCGCGTCGGGTCAGCGGATGGGCATCCAGCCAGCCCTCCGCCAGCATCAGGCGCAATGCCCCGGGCCCGGCGCTGACGGCGAAATCCGGCACGCTGGCATCGGAGCGGGCTCGGCAAAAACAAACCGCCAGGCGTAGCAGGCAGAGCAGCTTCAGGGCCGAAGCGCGAAGTCGCTGGGGCAGGCCGTCCAGGTCAGCGGGGTTCAGGCGTCCGCGCTGCAAACGCGCCAGCACGGCCATGAATTGCTGCTCCTGACGACTGAAACCGGCCATATCGCCGTGCTCCAGCACATAGGCCGTATGCTGATGATAAGCGTCATGGGCAATCGCCAGCCCGAGCTCATGCAGCTGGCAGACCCAGTGCAACAGATCGCGGTGGCTGCTGTTCAGCGCCCAGTTCTCGGCTACCTGTTCGAACGCCGTCATGGCCCAGTCACGCACCCGCGCCGACTGCAGCTGGTCAATCTGATGGCGCTCAGCCATGGCCGCGACGGTCGTGTCGCGTGGATCGCGATCTTCCAGTCGGCCGAGCAGATCGTGCAGCAGGCCCTCGCGCAGCGCGAAGGGTGAATCGCGCAGGGCCTCGATCCCCAGCGCCGTCATCACCGCTTCCAGTACCACCACGCCGCCGGCGATGACCGGCCGACGACGTTCCGACAGACCGGCCAGGTCCAGCTTGTCGACGTGGCCGGCTTGCAGCATCCGCTCTTTCAGCGCGGCGACCCGCTGCGGTGTAATTGGCCCCTCGTCGCCGGCATACAGGGCATTGAGCATGCTGGCCACTGAGCGAACCGTGCCCGATGACCCAACCGCCTGATCCCAGCCGTAGCGGCGAAACGCCGGCGCATGGGCCTGCAGCTCGGACTGGATTTCGCGACTGGCACGTGTCCAGCGCTTGCTGGTGATGCGGCCGTTCGGAAACGCTGAGCGACTGACGCTGACGCAGCCGTAGGGCAGGCTCTCGGCCAGGCTGGGCTCCTGAGTGTGGCCACTGACGATCTCGGTTGAACCGCCGCCGATGTCGATGACCAGACGCGCACCGCTGCTCGGGGCGATCCCCTGGCTGACGCCAAGGTAGACCAGGCGCGCTTCCTCGCGGCCGCTGATGATGTCGATCGGACAGCCGAGCGCCGTCTCGGCAATGACCAGGAATGCCGCCGGATTGCGCAGGCGCCGGAATGTCTGGGTGCCGACTGCCCGGACCTGATGTTCGGGAATATCCTGAATGCGCTGGCCGAAGCGGGCCAGACAGGCCAGCGCCTCCTCGCGCACGGCCGGCGCCAGCTGGCCGCCGTCGGACAGTCCACCGGCCAGTCGCACCATGTCGCGAATTCGGTCGATGACGCGAAGCTCGCCGTGTTCCAGGCGAGCTACGATCATGTGGAAGCTGTTGCTGCCGAGGTCGACAGCGGCGAATAGCTGGCGTTCAGGCATGGGCCGCGCGCTCGATCAGGAATTCCTGGGCGGCCAGTGGTTCGATGCCGGACTCTGGCTGCGCACGCTGGTAGTTGCCGTTGCCGTTCAGGACCCAGGCTTGCAGATTGTCGGCAAAAGCCAACTCGATGCTGTCATGCACAACGCGCGCCGCACCGCGGGGATCGTTGATGGGAAAGCAGGTTTCGACTCGGGTGAACAGGTTACGCTCCATCCAGTCGGCGCTGGAGGCGTAGGTTTCAGCCTCGCCGCCGTTGTGGAAATGATAGACGCGACTGTGTTCCAGGAAGCGGCCCAGGATCGAGCGCACTTCGATGTTCTCCGACAGTCCGGGAATGCCTGGCCGCAGACAGCAGATGCCGCGGACCACCAGGCGAACCTGGACACCGGCTCGAGAGGCTTGGTAGAGCGCCTGGATGATGCCGGATTCGGTCAAGGAATTCATCTTCGCATAGATCCGGGCGGGGCGGCCGGCGCGAGCATGGGCAATTTCGCGTTCGATCCGCTTGATCAGAAAATCATGCAAGCCGAACGGCGACTGCACCAGCTGCGCCAGCGATTGCACCCGGCCGAGCCCGGACAGCTGCTGGAAGATCCGGTGCACATCCTGAGCGATGTCAGCGTCTGCCGACATCAGGCTCCAGTCGGTATAGCCCTTGGCTGTGCCCTGGTGATAGTTGCCGGTACCCAGGTGAACGTAGCGATGCAGTCGGCCCCGCTCGCGCCGCACGATCAGCATCATCTTGGCATGCGTCTTGTGGCCGACGACGCCGTAGACCACTTGCACGCCGGCCTCCTGCAGCCGGGTGGCGAGACTGATGTTGGCTTCTTCGTCAAACCGGGCCCTGAGCTCGACGATGACGGTCACATCCTTGCCGGCGCGCGCGGCTTCAATGAGCAGCCCGACCAGGGCCGAGTCAATCCCGGTACGGTACAAGGTCTGCTTGATGGCCAGCACTGCCGGGTCGCTGACCGCCTGGCGCATCAGGTCGATGACCGGCTGGAAACTGTCATAGGGGTGGTGCAGCAGCCAGTCGCGCCGGCGGATCGCCGCGAACAGGTCGCCGCCGGGCAACAGGGCCTTGGGCGTCCGCGGCTGAAACGGCGTGTATTTGAGGTCCGGGCGGTCAGCCAGGTCGCAGATCGCACTCATTCGGTTGAGGTTGACCGGGCCATCGCATCGGTAGCTGTCGTTGTCGTCGATACCAAACTTGCTGGACAGGAAGCGAAGGACCTGCTCGGGACAGTTGTTGGCCACTTCCAGTCTGACCGCTTCGGCGAAACCCCGCTCCATCAGCTCCCCCTCCAGCGCGCGGGCCAGGTCGTCGACTTCTTCCTCGTCAACGAACAGCTCGCTGTTGCGGGTGACCCGGAACTGGTAGCAGCCCCGCACCTTCATCCCCGGGAATAACTCATTGATGAAGGCATGGATGATCGAGGATAGAAAAACGAAATCATCCGGGCCACGCGAGTACGAGCGCGGGATGCGGATGATTCGGGGCAGCGAGCGCGGTGCGCGCACCAGCGCCATGCCGCTGTCGCGGCCGAAGGCGTCACGGCCTTCCAGCACGACGGCGAAGTTCAGGCTCTTGTTGAGGATGCGGGGAAACGGGTGGGCCGGATCCAGCCCCAGCGGGCTCAGCACCGGCATCAGCTCCTGGCGGAAATGATGGTGCAGCCAGCGCTTCTGACGCTGGGTCCATTCCGACCGGCGCAGGATGCGAATCCCCTGGGCTGCCAGCTCCGGGGTCAGCTCTTCGTTCATGACCCGGTACTGCTCGTCAACCATCTCGACCACAGCCGAGCGGATCGCTTCCAGGGTGGCCGTCGGCGTCAGTCCGTCGGCGCTGGGCTGGTTGGCGCCATGCTGCATGCGCTGCCGGACCGACGCGACCCTGACCTCGAAGAACTCATCGAGATTGGTGCAGGAGATGCAGAGAAATCGCAGCCGTTCGAGCAGCGGGATGCGCGGGTCACGTGCCAGTTCCAGCACCCGGCGGGTAAAGGTCAGCAGGCTGAGTTCGCGATTGAACAGCAGCTCCGGCGCGTTCAAGTCATCATCGCGCCAGCGGGAGAGGGCTGGCGCCTGTTGTCCAACGCTGATGCCGCGAGACATTGAGTTGTCGTTCATGGGCTGGGTCGAGCGTTACTGCCTAGCCCCAACTCTAGCCCAAAATCGGCGCCGGTTTGATGACAGCGCGGGCTCCCTGGGGGCCGCTTCGCTCAGGGGCGGCCGCGAGCGGCCATCCGGATCTGCTCGCTGCGCAGCTCAGTGAGGCGGGCGCTGATGCGGGAGCGCTGGTAGAAGTCCAGATCGTCGCGGCGGCTCACGCGTTCGAGCTGCTCGATCGCTTCCGACACGCCGCCGCGCAGATAGTAGCTGTCAGCAACGGCTTCGGCTGCGCGCACCGGCTCTCCGGCTCGATCAGCCGCGCGTGCCAGCAGTTCGGTCATTTGCAGGTTGTTGGGGTGGCTGCGCAGGTAGCGACGCGCGACCTGGGCGGCGCGCATGGCCCGATCCGGATCATGCTCGTGCATCAAGGCTTCCGCATACTGGCTGGCGATCATGCGATTGCCCGGAAACTGGCTGTAAAGCTCCGCCAGCGATTCGATGGCAACCTCGGTCTGGCCGCTGGCGACCAGCCATTCGGCTTCCAGCAGCCGATAGAGCTGGCGCTCGGGCTGGGCGTTGCGAAGCAGGGCCAGTTCTGCGCCGGCCTCATCCAGACGGCGCGCCCGGGTCAGTGCCAGCACCAGGCCGTAACGCATCGCGTCGGCGGGCCGATCGTCACGGCTCAGGCGGGTTCGGAAGTACTCGATGGCCTGGTCCTGATGCTGGGTCATCAGCACCCGCAAGCGGGCCTGGACATAGTGAAACTCGCGATCGTCGCGGTGCTCACGGCGGTTGACCGACTCGGCGCGGCTGCGCGCCTCGGCAACGCGGTTGACGGTCAGTGGATGGGAGCGCAGATACTCAGGAGGGCCAGCGCCCATCGCTCGCGAATGCACGTTCAGGCGCTCGAAAAAGCGTGTCATGCCATGCGGGTCAAAGCCGGCCCGGCCCAACAGGGCAATGCCGACCCGATCCGCTTCGGCTTCCGCCTGGCGGGTATGGTTGATCTGGAACTGGGTCGCCAGACCCATGCCGCTGAGCAGAATGGCCTGACTGGCATCGCCGCTGCCGGCAGCCGCCGCGGCCAGTGCCAGGCCCAGGGTCGCGAGCATCGTCGGCATCGACACCTGCTGCTGGTTCTCGATACTGCGGGCAATGTGGTCCTGGGTCACATGGGCAATTTCATGGGCGACCACGCCGGCTACTTCGCTCTGGTCGTGGGCCATCAGAATGAGCCCGGCATTGAGGCCGATGACCCCGGCCAGCGTCGCAAAGGCGTTGATGTTGGGGTCGCGCAGCACGTGAAAGTGGAACGGCGCTGACGGTCGATCGGAGTGGGCGACCAGGGCGAATCCCATGTCGGTGAAGAAATCCCGGATCAGCGGATCTTCGATGAGCAGATTGTGGGCCCGGAAATAGCGCTCGAAATCGCGGGCGAAGGTCTGCTCCAGCTCGGCTGGCAGCACGCGGGTCGACGTGCCGCCGAGGTCCGGCAGCGCGATCCGCTCCTGCGCACCGACAGTGACGGCACTCGCTAGAATGAGGGAGAACAGCAATAGACGGGGCAGGGCGGTTTTCATGGACCACTCAGACCATAAAGCGAAGAGTATGTTTCATCCCAACACGAGCTACAACACCGTTGTGTTGATGCGAGCGGCGGCTGGTAGTAGCGGTGAGCGGGCGCTGCTGGCCTGGCTGAAGGGACAGGCGGGGCCGGAAACTCTGGTGTTCGTCCATGGGCCGGCGCTGGATGCCTTGCGCGAGACCCCGACAGCTGGCTGGTCGGCGGCGCTGCAGCAGCAGCGAGCTTCGCTGTGGCTGTGCCTGGCCGGCTGGGAGCGGCGCGGCGGCGGCGAGCCGCCACCGGGCTGGCGGCCCGGCAGCCTGGTTGGATTCTGGGCGCAGGCCCAGCGAGGCGCTCAGCTGCTGGGCTTTGGCGTCGGCCATGCCTGAGTCGGCCGCTTTCCTGCTGCGGATACGGCACTTCCCGCAGCCGCTGGAGGCAAGAGAGCTGATGGAGGTGGCGCTGGCCGGTGCCAGCCTGGACATCGATCTGGCGGTTCTGTTCGAGGACGCTGCGCTGGCTTTTCTGATGACGCCGGCTGCGGCCGGCTGGCGGCAGCTGCATGACTTCGACCTGGCGCCGGTGTGCGTCCCGGCGGAGGCCGCGGCAGCGCTTGAACTCCCCGCCTGGGTTCTGCGGCTGGATGCGGCGCAGTTGCGCGACATGGCCAGCTCGAGGCGGATGCTGCCGCTGTAGCCGATATCCGAGGTGATCATGAGCAGGGTCGACATCGGGGGCGCAGCGATCGAACTGGACGCCGACGGCCATTTGCTGGATCCAGGCCTCTGGACGCCGGCGCTGGCGGAAGCCCTGGCCGCCGCCGACGGTGTCGAACTGGGCGTCGAGCAGTGGTGGCTGATTGAGCTGGTGCGCCGTCATCATCAGCACTATGGCACACCGCCGCTCATGCGCAGCGTCATTGCCGCCCTGCGCCAGCAGCGCCAGGACGCCGCCCTCGGCAGTCGCGCCGTCTATCGCATCTTCAGCGACAATCCGGTTCGTCAGGCTTGCCGCTACGGTGGCCTCCCCAAGCCGGACTGGTGTATCTGACTTGCCCTGCAATCAGACTTTTTCTGGATACCGAAAACGAAACCTCAAGGAGCCCGATATGTCCGGACCCGTTATCACCATGTACAGCACCTCGTATTGTCCTTATTGCGTCGCAGCCCGTCAGCTGCTGAAGTCGAAAGATGTGAGTTGGACGGAAGTGTCGCTGGAAAGCGAGCCGGACCGGCGCGCGGAGATGATCGCTCGCAGCGGTCGCCGGACTGTGCCCCAGATTTTCATCGGTGAAACTCATGTCGGCGGATTCGATGATCTCAACGCGCTCAATCGCTCGGGCCGGCTTGACGATCTGCTGCGCGGCTGAGCGGGCGCTGCACGCTCCCGTATAATGGCGGGTTGAGTCAACCGGCAGCAGGTCTGGAAGGAGGCATAGTGAGCACCCGGATTACCGTTATTCGTGGCGATGGCATCGGCCCTGAGATCATGGACGCCAGCCTGCGCGTGCTGGATCATTTGGGTGCGGGCCTGAGCTATGACGTTCAGCTGGCCGGGCTGGCCGCCCTGGAAGCGGCGGGCGATCTGCTGCCGGAAGCGACGCTGGACTCGATCAGGCAGAACCGAGTCGCCCTGAAGGCGCCGCTGACCACGCCGATCGGCGGTGGCTTCAAATCGCTCAACGTGACCCTGCGCAAGCATTTCGACCTGTATGCCAATGTCCGACCGGCGATCAGTTTCGCCGGCACCCGCTCGCGCTACGACAACATCAACCTGATCACGGTCCGGGAGAACACCGAGGGCGCCTATCTGGCCGAGGGCGCTTTCACCGCGGCCGACGGTTCCCGTGCAGAATCGAAGATGGTAGTGACCCGGGCCGGCTGCGAGCGCGTGGCGCGCTATGCCTTCGACCTGGCCCGTCGCTGCCAGCGACGTCGGGTGACGGCGCTGCACAAGGCCAATATCCTCAAGGATGTGTCGGGGTTGTTCCTGAATGTCACCCGCGGGGTGGCCGCGGAGTATCCCGATATCGAGTTCAACGACCTGATCATCGACAACGCCTGCATGCAGCTGGTGATGCGGCCTGAGCAATTTGACGTGATCGTGACCACCAACCTGTTCGGCGACATCATCTCCGATCTGTGCGCCGGTCTGGTCGGTGGGCTTGGGCTGGCGCCCGGTGCCAATATCGGATCCGAGGTCGCCATGTTCGAGGCCGTCCACGGTTCTGCGCCCGACATTGCAGGACGCGGCATCGCCAATCCCTGCGCCCTGCTGCTGGGTGCTGCCCAGATGCTTGATCATCTGGGCCAGCTGGACAATGCCGAGCGCCTGCGTCAGGCAATCGCGGCCGCTATCGCCGCCGCCGATCGCACCACGCCGGACCTCGGCGGCAGCGGCAGCACCGAAGCCTTCACCGACGCCATCTGCGAGCGCCTGGGATAAGTCGGCGTGCGCTAGTCTTCGTGCCGGGCGGCCAGTGCCAGCATTGCCAGCGGCCCGGCGCGTGGCCGCCAACGCCTGGCGATTCGTTGTTGCAGCCAGGCGATGGCGCCGCCCACCGCGTCTGGCAGGCGATCGCCCCGGGCCATGCGAGCCGCGATGGCGGCGGCCAGGCTGCAGCCGGTACCGTGCATCTGATCGCTGACCCGCGGGCTCTCGAATCGATATTCGGCGCTGGCGGTGATCAGCAGATCGACGACCGTGGTGCCACGGCCGTGGCCTCCCTTGATCAGCACCGCCGCCGCTCCCAGCGCCAGAATCGCTTCGGCCAGGGCGCGTGGGTCGCTGTCCGGATCCAGGCCGGTCAAAACCGCGGCCTCTGGCAGATTCGGCGTCACCAGGGTGGCCATCGGCAACAGTGTCGCGACCAGCGCCTGCTCGGCGTCGGCTTCCAGCAGGCGGGCGCCGCTGGTCGAGACCATGACGGGATCGAGGATCAGGGCCGCGCCGCTATCGGCGGCGCGCTGACGGGCATCGGTGCTGGCGACCGATTGGCCAAGACGGACAGCCAGTGCCTCGATGATGGCGGCGTTGGCCAGCATCCCGGTCTTGATCGCAGCAATGGGCAGATCGGCCATAACCGCGTCGAACTGGGCCACCACAAGCTCGGGAGGCAGCACCTGTAGCGCCTGGACGCCCAAGGTGTTCTGCGCAGTGATCGCAGTGATGACGCTGGCGGCCTCGACGCCCAGGCTGTTCATGGTCTTCAGGTCGGCCTGAATGCCGGCGCCGCCGCAGGAGTCCGATCCGGCGACGGTCAGCGCGTGCCAGGGCTGCCATGCGGGGGCATCGGTGCTCGCCTTGTTGCTCATCTGCCACAGCCCAATATCGGTGATTTCATAATTAAAACAAGACGTTGAGATTTTTCATCTGAAAGCTGTCTGTTTTTTGGTCGCCAGCGTTGTATTTTTGCCATAGTCCGGATTAAACTAGCGCCTGGAATGGGTTGGTCAGGGTTAGTTTAGGTGAAATCAGTTCTGTCGCTGGTGGTGTTCGGGATCGGGCTGGCGCTGGCTGCGCCCTCTGCCGCTGCCGCGCGCCCCGCCGCCAGCCTGCACGCCGCGCCGGTGCTCGGCATGGCCTGGTACTTACAGGCTTTTGAGCTCGGACCGTGGCAGCATTATCTCGCCCACGAGCTCACCCCTGATCTGGAACGCCTGACCGATGGTGACCCGCCCCGGGTCAGCTGGGTGCAGTTCGATCAAACCATCATCGTTCCTGATTTCGCTGTCGCGATGATCGGGTCGCAGCAGACGCCGCTGATTTTCAGCGTGCGCCAGGGCTACGCGGTGCGCGGCCTGCAGGACAGCGGGAACGGCGGCGACCCGAGGGTGTTTTCCCAGTCGGTGGTCATGCCCGGGCTGACCCGCCAGGTCAGCGATCGGAATGCGCTGACGGTGTCGGCGGTGCTGGCTTCGCAGCGCTTTGGCGCCAGCGGCATGAACCTTGATGAATCCGACCAGCCGATGGGCTTCCATGACCCGGCGATCTATGCCGGCTACGGTCGGCCCGAAGTCGCCCATGGTGCTGGGCTGCGCCTGGCCTTGAGCAGTGAACTTGCCAGCCGCTTGACGCTGGAAGCCGCCTATCAATCGCGCATCGACATGACCCAGCTGACGACGCTGCGGGGCATCCATGGCAGCCGTGCCGAGCTGGACATCCCGTCGCGCCTGCAAGTCGGGCTGCAGCTGCATGCCACCTCCCGAGCCTCCTTCAATCTGGGCGTTTCGCAGATTTTTTACAGCGAAGTCGGTGCCTTCCCGAGCCGGGCTTTGCCGGCCCGCTTCAACGCCTTGCTGGGCGACTCCACCAGCCCGGACTTCGACTGGAATGATCTGACGGTCCTCAGCGTTGGCTGGCAGTGGCAGCATAGCGACGGGACGCAATTGTTCATCGACTATCGCACCCGGTCGCAGCCGCGGCCGACCGCGCCGGCGCTGGCCGACGCGCTGGCACCGGAGCTGGCCCAGAATGCTTTCCTGGCCGGCATCAGCCGGACGCTGGGCGAACGGGCCCAGCTGCAACTGAACGCGGCCTACGCGCCGCCTGAATTCGCATTCGGCGGCAACGTCCTCGGCGTTGTTACCGACAAGCTCGACCAGAGCGTCGAGGTGCAGGCGACGTTCCGAGTGGATTTCTGAGCGGCACTGGATTATCCCCGTTACACAACACTCCTGAAGGGCAACAGGCAGCCCGGTGACCTTCCGCGGGGAAAGGTTCACCGGGCCGGGTGGGGTCGGCCGGCCCCTCCTCCTTTTCAGTCTCGATGGTCCGGCGGCCCGGCCGTATAATCCAGGACCATGATCGAGCGCCTCAGCAACTGGTTCCAGCGGCATTTTTCCGACCCTCAGGTTGTGATTCTTGCCTTGTTTCTGGCCTTGGGGCTGGCGCTGGTATTGATTTTCGGGCGGATGCTGACGCCGGTTCTGGCCAGCCTCATCCTGGCCTATCTGCTGGAGGGCGCGGTCCAGCGCCTGCAGCGCTTCGGTCTACCGCGGCTGGTCAGCGTGATCAGCGTGTTTACCGGCTTCATGGCGACCCTGGTGTTCCTGCTGTTCGGTCTGGTGCCGATGCTGACTCGTCAGCTGGCCGCGATCGTCCAGCAGCTTCCGGCGTACATCAGCCAGGCCCAGGCCTGGCTGGCGACGCTGCCTGAGAGCTACCCGCAGCTGGTTGCTCCGCCGGGTGAGGCCCGCGATCTGGCGCTGCCGGCCCTGCTGGGTGACGGCGAGATCAGCGTCGAGGAGCTGGAGCGGCCGATGGCCCTGATTTCTCAGGAACAGCTGTCGCGGATGCTCGACAATCTGGGTGGCGAACTGGTCAGCTACGGTGCCCAGCTGGTGTCCTTTTCAGGTGTGGTCGGGGTCGTGACGCTGCTGGTCTTCCTGGTCCTGATGCCGGTGCTGGTGTTCTTTTTTCTCAAGGACAAGCGCCTGCTGCTGGACTGGCTGGCGGGGTATATGCCGCGTGACCATGCGCTGGTCTCCAGAGTCTGGCATGAGGTCGATGTCCAGATTGGCAACTATGTGCGCGGCAAGGTGCTGGAAATCCTGATTGTCTGGGTAGTGTCCTACGTCGTCTTTTCCCTGTTCGGCCTGCCGTTCGCGATGCTGCTGTCGATGCTGGTCGGTTTCTCGGTGATCATCCCCTACATCGGCGCGGCCGTGGTGACCATCCCGGTCGTGCTGGTCGCACTGGTCGCTTTTGGTCTCGGTGCCCAGTTCTGGTGGGTCGTGGTGGCCTACGCCGTCATTCAGGCGCTGGACGGCAACGTGCTGGTGCCGATTCTGTTTTCCGAGGTGGTCGATCTGCATCCGGTGGCCATCATCACCGCCGTGCTGGTGTTTGGCGGCATCTGGGGTTTCTGGGGGGTCTTTTTCGCGATCCCGCTCGCCACCCTGGTCAACGCCGTGCTGCGGGCCTGGCCGCGGGCCCAGACGGGCGCCGACGAGCAGACGGCCGGCGCGCCGGTCTGAGCCCATGAGCACGGGCATTCGCTGGCGGCGTGCCACCAGCGCCCGGTTTCGTTTCGGTCAAGCTGCGCTGGACCTCGCCAGCGGCCGCCTGGACTTGCACTACGCGCTCGACGACATCGCCCTGACCGAAACCTTCGAGCTGCCGCCGCGCGAAGCAGAGCGGCCGCTGCCGATGGCTGCGCTGGCTGCGGCCGTTGATTTGTTGCACTGGGTGGCGGGGATCAGCTACTGGAAAGCGGCTTGTCCGGACACGCTCGAATTCGAGGGGCTCGGCCCGGATCACTGGCAGTCGGACTGGCTGAACCGGCTTTACCGCCAAGGGCTGGCGGAGTTTGCGTATCGCAATGCGCTCGATCCCGAGGCCTGGCCGCTGTTTCAACAACCAGCGGCGGCCCGTCCAAAGGCGGGCACCATGGGCCTGGCGCGACGCAGCCTGGTGCCGATGGGGGGCGGTAAGGACTCGCTCGTGGCCTGGGCCCGCCTGTCCCGCCTGGGTGAGTCTGCCAGCAGTGTTCAAGTGGGAAGTGCCGAGCTGATCCGCCAGCTGGCCGGGCATTTGGGCAGCCGCCACCTGGTCGTGCGGCGGCGACTCGACCCGGCGCTGGGCCGACTCAACCAGCAGGGCGCCTGGAATGGCCATGTGCCAGTCACCGCCATCAATGCGGCCGCGCTGATCGTGCTGGCGCTATGGGACGATTACGATCGGGTGGTGTTCGCGAATGAGCGCTCGGCGGACCAGGCCAGCCTGATCGATGCGGCGGGGCGTCCGGTCAATCATCAGTTTTCCAAGTCGCTGGTCTTTGAGCGAATGCTGGATGAGTGGGTGCGGCGCTATATCGCCACCGACCTGCGCGTTTTTTCCCTGCTTCGGCGCGATCGCGAGTTGGCCGTGTGCCGTGAATTCAGCGCCTTGTCGCAATACCACGGGCTGTTTTCCTCCTGTAACCGGAATTTCCACCTCGACGGCCCGCGCGGCGGCCGTTGGTGCGGACAGTGTCCGAAGTGCCACTTCGTTTTTCTGGCCCTGGCGCCGTTCATGAGCCCGTCGGCGCTGGCCGATATCGTTGGTCGTGATCTGCTGGCCGATCCCGAGCAACTGCCTGGCTTTTTGGCGCTGTTGGGCCTGGATGGCGTCAAACCTTTCGAGTGCGTGGGGGAAGCCGAAGAGGCGCAAGCCGCGGCGGCGGCATTGGCCGCCGATCCGCGCTGGTGCGGACACATCGTGGTCCAGGGGCTGGCTGAATCCCTGGCCGCTCGAGTCGTGCCCACGCTGGCCGATCTATGTGAGCCTGGCGGTCCGCACCTGATTCCCGATGAGTGGCTGGATGCGCCTGGCTGAGCTGACAGGGCTGGCGCTGGCCGTGCTTGGCTGGGGTCGCGAGGGTCGCAGCGCGGTCGCCGCCCTGAAGCGTCACGATCCTGCCGCAGACATTACCGTGCTGGTGGAATCCGGCGAGCTGCCGGCGCATCTCCCGGGGCGGCGGGGGGCCTTTGGCGACGAGCTGAAGGCCTGGCCGGTGCTGATCCGCTCGCCCGGAATCCCGGTCGATCACCCGGCGCTGGTGGCCTACCGGGCGGGGGGCGGCCGCGTCGTCAACCCGGCCTCGATCTGGTTCGCCGAGCGCCCGGAGCTGCCAGTGATCGGCGTTACCGGCTCAAAGGGCAAAAGCACCACGGCCAGCCTGCTTGCGGCGCTGCTGCGAAGCGGTGGGCGGGAGGTGCTGCTGGCCGGCAACATCGGGGTGCCTCTGCTCGATCATCTGGACACCCGGGCCGATCTGGTCGTCGCCGAACTGTCCAGCTATCAGCTCAGTGATTTGCAAGGCCGTTTGGCCTGTGGGCTGATCACCCGCCTGTTCGACGAACATCTGGACTGGCATGGATGCCGCGACCGCTACTTCTCCGCCAAGCTCAGGCTGGCCGAGCTGCTGGCCGGTGGCCCGCTGATCGTCAACGCCGCTGATTCGGTGCTGACGGCAGCAACCGCGCCTATCCGCGGGCGGGTGCTGGCCAATCGGGCGCCCGAGATCCACCGCGACGACGATGCGCTGTGGTTGCGAGGGGAGCGCCTGGTCACGGCCGGCCAGCTGCGTCTGGTCGGGCGGCACAATCTTGACAACGCCGCACTGGCGATGGCGGCGGCGAGCCGCTTCGACGTGCCGCTCGCCGCGCAGATCAGGGCCCTGCTCGCCTTCGATCCGCTTGGTCACCGACTGGAGGAACTGGCGGCGCGCGCCGGCCGTCGCTGGATCAATGACAGCATTGCCACCTCGCCGCACGCCACCCTGGCCGCGCTGCAGTCGCTGCCCGGCCAGCGGGTCGTCCTGATCGCCGGCGGATTGCCCCGGCCAGCGGACTGGGCGCCAGTGATTGCCCATCTTCATGGCGCCGAGCTGGTCGGACTGGTCAGCCTGCCGGACAATGGTCCGGCGATTGCCGGCCAGCTGATCGACGCTGGCGTACTGGATCAGCCGCGTTGGCGGCAGGCGTCGAATCTGAGCGAAGCGGTGGCCACGGCGCTGGCGATCAGCCGTCCTGGCGATGTGGTGCTGCTGTCGCCAGGCGCACCGAGCTTTCCGCATTTTCGGGATTTCGAGGCCCGCGGCGAAGCATTCCGGCAAGCGGTGATGGCCCTGCCTGCGCCGGCGGTTTGATCGTTCAGCGGGTCCCCGAGCGCCTCGCGCTCAGAGCGATCGATTGCAGGCGTAATCGGTCAGGATGGCCAGTGCTTCCCGGTAAGGTCCCGGGGCCAGGTGGTCGAGATGCCGGCGAGCGCGCTCGGCAAGCCCGCGCGCCTGCGCCATGGCGCGGTCCAGCGCGCCGGTGCGCCGCATGATCGCCTGGACCACGTCGATGTCCGCGCTGCCGCCTGCCTGAATCATGTCGCGCATCGCGGCCTGCTCGTCGGCGTCGGCCGATTCAATGGCCAGAATCAGCGGCAGGGTGACCTTGCCTTCGGCCAGGTCGTCGCCCAGGTTCTTGCCCAGGCTGTCATCGGCCTGGTAGTCGAGGACGTCGTCGGTGATCTGGAAGGCCTGGCCGAGCAGCAGGCCGAACTCGGCCATGCCCTCGCAGACGGCCGTATCGCGCTCGGCCAGGACCGCGCCCAGCCGGGCGCTGGCGGCAAACAGGCAGGCGGTCTTGTCGGAAATGACCCGGAAGTAATCGGCCTCATCCAGATCGGCATTGCCCATCTGCATCAGTTGCAGGACCTCGCCCTCGGCGATGGTATTGGTGGTGTCGGCCAGAATCCGCATGACTTCCAGGCGGTTGATCTCCACCATCAGCTGGAAGCTGCGTGAGTAGAGAAAATCCCCGACCAGTACCGAGGCGGCATTGCCCCAGATCCGGTGGGCGGTTTCGCGGCCGCGCCGCCGGCTGGATTCGTCGACCACATCGTCGTGCAGCAGGGTGGCGGTATGGATGAACTCGATGATCGCCGCCAACTGAATGTGATCGCGGCCGCGATAGCCGGCCGCGCGCGCGCTGAGCAGGTGGATCAGCGGTCGCAGGCGTTTGCCGCCGCCGTCGATGATGTAGCGGCTGATCTGATTGACCAGCACGATGTCCGATCGCAAACGGCGAATGATCAGCTCGTCCACCGCCTGGCGGTCCGCCGCGGTGAGCTCGAGGACATCCTCCAGCGAGGCGGGGAGGGCGGTAGCCATATCCAGATTCATGGGATGAGATTATACGAGGCGATTTCCTGCCGAAATGCACGACTTTTTCGCAGCCGGGGCGGGCGCTGCCCTGTGCTAGACTGCCCTCCGTTTCACGATCTCGCTGGAAGCGCAAGGAGCGGCTGTCGTCATGGCCCGAGGAATCAATAAAGTCATCCTGATCGGCAATCTGGGTGCTGATCCCGAAACACGGCATACGGCTGGCGGCAGTGCCGTCACCAATCTGTCCATCGCCACCTCCGAGAGCTGGCGCGACCGCCAGACCGGCGAGCAGCAGGAGCGCACCGAATGGCATCGGGTGGTGTTGTTCGCCAAGCTCGCTGAAGTGGCCGGAGAGTATCTGCGCAAGGGCTCCAAGGTTTACATCGAAGGTCGCCTGCAAACCCGCAAGTGGCAGGACCGCGACGGCAATGATCGCTGGTCCACCGAGATCGTCGGCAACGACATGCAGATGCTCGATAGTCGCGGCGGCGGCGAGTCCCAGGACAGTCGGGGTGGCTACGACAACAGCAACAGCTACTCGTCTGGCCCGCCATCGTCGCCCCCCGGCGGCCTGGAAGACGATATCCCGTTCTGATCGCCTGGCGCTCGCGCGCTGCGCGCTGGCGCATGGCGCTGGCTGTGCATGCGCCAGGGCGCCGCTGGAGCCTGAGGCATGAATAGAGTTCTGGTCACCGGCGGAGCCGGATTCATTGGCAGCAATTTCGTTCGCCACCTGGTCGCCGAAGGGGTCCGTGAGGTCATCAATCTCGACCTGCTGACCTACGCCGGCAATCGCGAGTCGCTGTCCGACATCGCTTCCGACCGGCACCGTTTTGTCCACGGTGATGTCTGCGACGGTCGCCTGGTCCGTGAACTGCTGGCGGCGCATCGGCCCGACGCGCTGGTCCACTTCGCTGCCGAAAGCCACGTCGATCGCTCGATCGACGATCCCGGCGCCTTCATTCGCACCAATGTCAACGGCACCCAGGTGCTGCTGGATGCGGCGCTGGAATACTGGCGCGGCCAGGGCGAGGGCGACTTTCGCTTTGTCCACGTCTCCACCGATGAGGTCTACGGCACGCTCGCGCCCGATGAGGCGCCGTTCGATGAGCGCCATCGCTATGCGCCGAACTCGCCCTATGCGGCTTCCAAGGCCGCCGCCGATCATCTCGCCCGGGCCTGGCATCGAACCTACCGGCTGCCGGTCACGATCACCAACTGCTCGAACAACTACGGTCCCTATCAGTTCCCGGAGAAGCTGATCCCGCTGATGCTGATCAACGCCCTGGAAGGTGAGGCCCTGCCGGTTTACGGTGACGGCCAGCAGCGCCGCGACTGGCTGTACGTCGGCGATCACTGCAGCGCGCTGGCGCAGGTGATGCGGCGCGGTCAGGCCGGGCGGGTCTACAACATCGGTGGCAACGCCGAGATGTGTAATCTCGATGTGGTCCACCTGCTTTGCGACCTGCTCGACGAGCGCGTGCCCGCCGAGCGTCCGCGTCGCGAGCTGATCCGCTACGTCACCGATCGGCCGGGTCACGACCGGCGCTATGCCATCAACGCCTCGCGGATCCGCGATGAGCTCGGCTGGGAGCCGGCAGTGGACTTTTCCGGGGGGCTGGCGCGCACGGTCGACTGGTATCTCAGCCATCGCGACTGGTGGCAGCGCATTCGCGACGGCCGCTATCGCTCCGAGCGTCTGGGTATCGGCCGCCTGCAGGCGTCGACGGCATGAACCGGCGCGGCATCATTCTGGCCGGGGGTGCCGGCACGCGTTTGTATCCGCTGACCCAGGTCATCAGCAAGCAGCTGCTGCCGGTCTACGACAAACCGATGATCTACTATTCGCTGGCCACGCTGCTGGAAGCCGGCATTCGCGAGATTCTGATCATCACCACGCCGCATGAGCAAGCACTTTTCATGCGTTTGCTCGGCGATGGCCGACAGTGGGGTATCGAGCTCAGCTATGCCACCCAGGCTCACCCGGGCGGCCTGGCCGAGGCTTTCCTGATCGGTCGGCGCTTCATCGGCGGCTGTCCCTCGTGTCTGATTCTCGGCGATAACATCTTTCACGGTGGCGGCATGCGCCAGCTGCTGGACCGGGCCAGCCAGCGCCAGACCGGCGCCACCGTGTTCGGCTACTGGGTCAGCGACCCGGAGCGCTACGGCGTGGTCGAGCTGGCCGCCGACGGGCAGGTGCTGTCGCTGGAGGAAAAGCCGCGCGAGCCGAAGTCGAACTATGCCGTGACCGGCCTGTATTTCTATGATGAGCAGGTCTGCGATCTGGCGGCCTCATTGAAACCTTCCGCGCGCGGCGAGCTGGAAATCACCGACCTGAATCGCCTTTATCTGGAGGCCGGCCTGTTGACGGTCGAGACCATGGGGCGCGGCTATGCCTGGCTCGATACCGGCACGCACGCCTCGCTGCAGCAGGCGGCCAGCTATATCGAGACGCTGGAAGCGCGCCAGGGCCTGCGCGTGGCCTGTCCGGAGGAGATTGCCTACCGGATGGGCTGGATCAACCGCGAGCAGCTGCTGCGCCTGGCCGAACCGCTGGCTTCCAGCGGCTACGGCGACTACCTGCGCATGGTGGCGCGCACGCCGCCTCGCCCATGAAGGTCCTGCCGACTCGCCTGCCCGGCGTGCTCCGCATCGAGCCCCGGGTGTTCGGCGATGAGCGCGGCTGGTTTCTGGAGACCTGGCGCCAGGAAATCTACCGTGAGCACGGCATCGGCCCCGACTTCGTTCAGGCCAATACCTCCCGCTCTCAGCGCGGCGTGCTGCGCGGCCTGCATTTTCAGTGGCCGGAGCCGCAAGGCAAGCTGGTCTGGGTGTCCGAAGGCAAGGTGCTGGATGTCGCCGTTGATATCCGGCGCGGTTCACCGCATTTCGGCCAGTGGGTCAGCTGCGAGCTGGATGCCGAGCGCCACCATCAGCTGTGGGTTCCTGAAGGATTTGCCCACGGCTTTCTGGTGCTCAGTGCAAGCGCTAGCTTTCATTACCTTTGCACCCGCCCCTATCGAGCGGACTGTGATGCCGGGATTGCCTGGGATGATCCCGATATCGGCGTCGACTGGGGCACGGCTGCGCCGTCGCTGTCGAACAAGGATGCGGCTGCCCCGAAACTCTCGGAGCTGGCCGCGGATCGGCTGCCCGCATGAAGCTGCTGCTGACCGGTGCCAGCGGGCAGTTGGGCCGACACCTGCGCGCCAGCCTGCCTGCCGCCGTGGCACTGGTCAGTACCGACCGCAGCGGCCAGGACGGCGTACGCGGCTGTGACCTGTCGGACCGCGGCGAGGTCGAGGATCTGCTCGCCAGCGTGCGGCCTGAGGTCATCATCAACTGCGCCGCCTGGACTGCGGTCGATGCCGCCGAGGACCATCCTGCCGAAGCCTATCGACTCAACCGCGACCTGCCGGCCTGGCTGGCGGCCTGGTGCCAGGGTCATGACGCCTGCTTGATAAGCTATTCGACGGATTATGTGTTCAGCGGCCGGCCAGACCACGGCTGGCGCGAGTCCGACCCGCCCGCGCCGACCAGCGTGTACGGAGACAGCAAGCTGGCCGGGGAAGCGGCGATCATGGCCAGCGATGCGCGGGCCTTGATCCTGCGCACCGCCTGGGTCTACAGCGCCCTGCCGGGCAACTTTCTGAGTGCCATAATGAAGCGCGCGCGGGCCGCTGATCCGCTGCGGGTTGTGGCCGATCAGGTCGGTTGTCCGACCTGGGCCGGCGATCTGGCTCGGGCCAGTGCGGCACTGTTGCCGCGGCTGGCCGAGCTGAACGGGCCGCAGCGCCTGCATTTGGCGGGTCGCGACGCGATGAGCTGGCACGAATTTGCCTGTCGCGCGCTGGCCAAGGCGGTCGAACTGGGTCAGCTGGAGCGCGCGGTGCCGATTGAGGCGATCGCCAGCGGCGACTGGCCCCAGAAGGCGGAGCGACCGGCCTGGTCGGTGCTGGATTGCGGCGTTTACGAACAATGGACAGGGGATCGAATGATGACAGTCGATGAAGCCTTGACCCGCTGCCTGAGCCAGGGAGTGAGCGCGGCATGCTGATCCCGGTGATCCTTTCCGGTGGCGCGGGCACGCGTCTGTGGCCGGTGTCGCGGCGGGCCCACCCCAAGCCATTCATGCGGCTGGCGAACGGCCAGACCCTGGCCGAGACGACGGTGCAGCGGGCGCTCCGGGTGGCCAGCCGCCCGCTCACGCTGACCGTCACCAGCCGCGACCACTTCTTTCTGACCCGGGACCTGTACCAACAGAGCGGCATCGCCGCCGAGCATCATTTCCTTCTCGAGCCCGAGGGTCGCAACACCGCGCCCGCCATCGCCGCGGCCGCGCTCTGGGTCAGCGAGCGGCACGGGCCGGACGCCTGCCTGCTGGTGCTGCCGGCCGATCATCTGATCCGGGACCCGCTGGCCTTCGAGCAGGCAGTGGCGGTGGCCCACGGTTTGGCGGCCGACGGCTGGCTGACCTGCCTCGGCGTCCAGCCGACGCATGCCGAGACCGGCTACGGCTACATCCGTGCCGGTCGTCCGATCGAGGGCCCTGGTCGCCAGATTGATGCCTTCGTCGAGAAGCCGGATCTCGAGACCGCGCGACGCTATTACGAATCCGGCCAGTATCTCTGGAACGGCGGCATGTTCTGCTTCCGCGCGTCCAGCATCATCGAGGCAATCGACGCCTGCGCGCCGGACATCATGGCCGGGGTGCGCGCAAGCTGGCAGGCGTCGGCCACCGAGCAGGAGCCGCTGGAGCTCGACCCGTCTGCGTTCGCAGCCGTTCGGGCCGAGTCGATCGACTTCGCGGTGATGGAGAAGGCCGATCGGCGCGCCGTCGTGCCGGTGTCCTGCGGCTGGAGCGACATCGGTTCCTGGCAGGCGATCAGCGATCTCTATGAGACCGACGCTCTGGGTAACCGCGTCCAGGGCGAAGGCGTGCTCGTTGATTCCCGCAACACCTTCATCCAGGGCGAGAAACGCCTGATCGCGGCGGTGGGTGTCGAGAATCTGGTGATTGTCGATACCGGCGATGCCGTGCTGGTCGCGGGTCGCGACCGCGCTCAGGAAGTCAAAGCGGTCGTCGACGAGCTGATCCGTCAGGATCACGAGTCGGCGGTTTATCACCGCACCGTGCATCGGCCCTGGGGCAGCTATACCGTGCTGGAGGACGCCAACGACTGCAAGGTCAAGCGGCTGGTGGTGCGCCCTGGCGGCGTGCTGTCGCTGCAGCGCCACGCCAAGCGCAGCGAGCACTGGACCGTGGTCGACGGCGTGGCCACCGTCAGGCTGGACGACGCGGAATTCGCGCTGAAGCCGGGCGAGGCCGTGCATATTCCCTGCGGCAGCCTGCACCGCCTGGAAAATCGAGGAGAACAGGATGTTCATATCATCGAGGTCCAGACCGGCAGCTACTTCGGCGAGGATGACATCGAACGCCTGGAGGACGTCTATGGGCGGGTTTGATGCGCGCGGCCTGTTTGGCGCCGGGCTTTTTGTCTTCCTGCTGGCGGCCTGCGGTGGGTCCGAAGACTCCCCATCGCTGGTTGAGGACTCGTTGACGACCGAACAGGATGCCTGGCGCGATGACGTCGAGCGCTGGCGCGAAGGGCGCCTGGCCCGCCTGACGGCGGAAGATGGTTGGCTGGCCCTGATGGCGCTGGCGTTCCCGGGCGACGGTCGCTGGACTGTCGGCCAGGGCGAGGAACACGATCTGCCCGTGATTTCGGGTCCCGAGCTTTGGGGCGTGCTGGAGATCGAGGCCGGCCAGGCCTGGTTCGAGGCGGCCGATCCGGCGGTGCGGATCGAGGGCGATCTGAGCGGGCGCGTTCAGATCCTGGATGCCGAGGCCAGCGATTCGCTGGCGGTAGCGGCCGACAGCGGTCGCTTTCGCGTCCAACGCCGCCCCAGCGGCCTGGCCTACCGTGCCCGCGATGCGCTGGCACCCACTCGGCAGGCCTTTCGCGGCATCGAACACTTTCCGGTCGATCCGGCCTGGCGCATCGAGGCCCGCTGGGACGCGCATCAGCCGGAGCGGGAATTGCTCGTCGCCAACGTGCTCGGTGAGCTGATCGAGGAAGTCAATCCGGGCCGGGCGGTGTTCGAACTGAACGGCCAACGCTTCGCCCTGGAAGCCGTCGCCGCGGACGCGCAGTTGTTCTTCATTTTCGCGGACAGGACCTCGGGCCGCGAAACCTACGGCCTGGGGCGCTTTCTCTACACCGATCTGCCGGACAACGGCCGGGTGGTGCTGGACTTCAACCGCGCCTACAACCCGCCCTGCGCCTTCACCGCCTTTACCTCCTGCCCGCTGCCCCCGCAGGAGAACCGGCTCGACCTTCGCGTCGAAGCCGGCGAACTGGCCTACGCCGAAGACTGAGGCCGGGTGTAGGGCAAGCGTTCTTGTCCGGAATTGATTATCCGCGAAGACGCGAAGAGCGCAAAGCAAAGAAAGGCTGGTAACCACGGAACACACTGAGGACACGGAAGACCGCGAAAAAGAATTTCCATGTATTCAGTGTGTTCCGTGGTTGCTATGTTCTGATTTTGTTCCTTGCGAACTTCGCGTCTTCGCGGTCAGTCGATCTTGATCCTCTCCGCAAGCTGGATTCGGTTCGCTCAGGCGCCGGTGAACTTGGGCGCGCGCTTTTCCAGGAAGGCGGTAGTACCCTCCTGCATGTCTTCGGTGGCGCAGCACAGGGCGAAGCGTGCCGTTTCCAGGGCCAGGCCGGCTTCCAGATTGATCTCGCCGCCTTGCAGGATGGCCTGGAGAATGCCGCGGACCGCCTCAGGTGCGGCCTGGGCCAGGGGTTTGGCCATCGCCTCGACGGCCTCGGCGAGGGCCTCCGGTTCGACCACGCGATTGACCAGGCCCAGGGCGTGTGCGCGCTCGGCCGTGATCGGCTCGCCGCCCAGGCTCATTTCCAGCGCCAGGGTGCTGCCCACCAGGCGCACCAGGCGCTGGGTGCCGCCGAATCCGGGCATGATCCCCAGCTTGATTTCGGGCAGGCCGAGGCGGGCGTTGCGGCTGGCAATGCGCAGATGGCAGGCCAGCGCCAGCTCCATGCCGCCGCCCAGGGCGAAACCATTGATCGCGGCGATCACCGGCTTGTCCAGCCCCTGAATCATGCTCATCAGATTTTGGCCAAAGGCCGAGAAGCTGCGTGCCTCGTTCGGCCCGAGCTCGCGCAGTTCGGCGATGTCGGCGCCGGCAACAAAGGCCTTGTCGCCGTGGCCGGTGATCACGATGACCCGCACCTTGTCGTCGCCGCTGGCGTCGATGACGGCGCCGTAGAGCTCCTGCAGGGTCTGCCGATTGAGCGCGTTGAGCTTGCTGGGGCGCTTGATGGTGATGGTGTGGACGCCGCCGCGGGTGACCACGGCGAGGTTGTCATAGGACATGGCAGGCGGCCTCGATCATTGGAATCAAAACCGGGATTTTAACCCGAGGCTGGCCAGCAGCACGGCGCCGCCGAGAAAGGCCAGCCCCGTGAGCAGGCAGGCCACGCCTTCCAGGCCCCCGCTCTGGCTCAGGCTGAAGGCCGCGGCCCTCAGCAAATCCAGCGCTTCGGTCAACTCGGCGCGCGCGGCCGGAAGCAGTATGAGGCCGGCCAGGATCCCGGCCAGGCCGGCCGGGATCAGTGCCAGGGACGTCCAGTGCAGCGCTGATAAGCTTGGCATGTCGATCTCCCTCGAAGCCAGATGTCAGTCGCGCAGTTCGCGATCGATCCTGTAGGCGCTGGAGGTCATCCAGGTTTCCATGCGCTGCAGGCGATCGTCCAGGTCCCGAAAGCGACGATTGAGCTGGCTGACGCCCTCGCGTGGCGCGCGCCGCACATCCTGCCAGAACGCCTGCTCGCCGTCATCGCGGTACAGGTTCCTTGGGCGCTTCGGAATCAGGATCCACAGCGCCAGGTAGCCAACGATCATCACCGGGGTGAAGGGCAGGGTGAGCAGCACCACGATGACGCGCAGCGCGGTCAGGTTGAAGCCCATCCAGTCGGCGATGCCGGCACAGACGCCGGCCAGTACGGCCCGGTCCTTGTCGCGATAAAGCCGGTTGCGGTCCGGCGTGTAGGTACCAGCGGTCATGTCTTGTTCCTCCAGTCCGGGTTGTCGGCGTCGAGGATCCGTTCCAGGGTGTGGACACGGTCCTCCATCCGCCGGGCCTTGTCATGCAGATCTTCGAGCAAAGCCTCATCCTTGCTGTTGAGCCGGCGGTTGGCCGAGTTCCTGGTCGCGTAGTGCATGATCAGCCAGATCGGCACCACGATGACCAGGAAGATGACCAGCAGCGGAAATAGCGCATCGGTCATCATGGCGGCTTAGGCCTTGTGCTTGCGCGACTTCAGCGCCGCCAGCTCGGCCTCGACCCGCTCGTCCTGCTCCAGCTTGCGGAATTCCGATTCAAGGCTTTGGCCCTTGCGCCCCATATCCAGCGCCTCGGCTTCCGATTCAATCTGTACGATGCGCTGCTCGGCAGAGTCGAAGCGGTGCAGCATGTCGTCGATCTTGTCGTTGTAGAGGTGCTTGCGCGTCTTCAGCTGATGGCTGGCCGAACGATGTCGCAGCACCAGCGCACGCTGGCGATTGCGGGCGTCGGTCAGCTTCGCCTGCAGCTTGCCGATGTCGCCGTCGTACTTGGCCAGCTGGTCCTCATAGTGATCCAGCTCCTCCTTCAGGTAGCCGATCCGATCGGCCAGGGCGGTCTTTTCGGCGAGCGCAGCGCGGGCCAGGTCCTCGCGACCCTTGTCGAGTGCCATGCCGGCCTTGTTCTCCCAGTCCAGCTGCTGCTCTTCCAGTCGCTTGAGCAGGCGGGTCCGCTCCTTTTTCTCTGCGATGACCTTGGCCGTGGCCGAACGCACTTCAACCAGCGTATCTTCCATTTCCTGAATCATCAGGCGGATCATCTTTTCCGGATCCTCCGCTTTCTCCAGGGCCGCGTTGAGGTTGGCGTTGATGATGTCGCCCATGCGGGAAAAAATGCCCATGTCTCGAATCTCCATTGTTGAGGGTGGGTGTGCGTCCTGGTAATGCAATTAACGAGCCAAAATATAAGCTATTGATTAATATGAATTAATGATTGATTCCTCAGGGCATCAGTGCAAAACAGACCCGAAATAGGTGAAAAAAACCATTGACTTGTCGTGCCGCTGCCGCTTGCTGATCCACTGACCGGTCGCCGTCAGGGAACCCTTGCTGAACTTGTCGGTCCATGCCTGCGGTCACGGTTGACCTTGATGTCAGCTGTCGGGCGATCCTGGATCACGCCATGCATGGTCAGGCTCGGTTCTATCGGGTAAAATGCCCGGTTTTGCGACAGCACTCTCACTCTCCCAATTTTGGAGGCAGCATGCACAAGGTAGTAACGGTCGTGGCCCTTGCCGCGATCATGGCGGTCCCGGTCCAAGCCCAGAGCCTGGAGACGGAACCTGGAAAGCTGGGTTATTCGATTGGCTATGAGTTCGGTGCCGAGCTTCGAAGCTACGACATCGATATCGACCTCGAATCCGTGTTCCAGGCCGTGCGCGATGCCTACAACGAGCGCGAGCCCCAGGTCGAAATCGCCGAGATGCGCCAGCTCATGATGACCCTGCAGGAACGTCTCCGGCAGGAACGCATGGAGGCCTTCGAGCGCATGGCGCAGGAAAATCAGTCTCGCGCCGAACAGTTCCTCGCGGACAACCGCCGCAAGTCGGGCATTGTCGCGCTGGCCAGCGGCGTCCAGTATCGGATCATCGAAGAAGGCGAGGGCGCCCGTCCGGGTCTGGAAGACATCGTGACGGTGCACTATCGCGGCTCGAAGATCGACGGCCGGGAGTTCGACAGCTCGTTCCGTCGCGGCGTGCCTGCGGTCTTCCAGGTCAACTCGGTGATCGAAGGCTGGCAGGAAGTGCTGCCCTTGATGCGCGAAGGCGCGATGTGGCAGGTGTTCCTGCCGCCCGAGCTGGCCTTCGGCATGCGCGGTGATCCGCCGATGATCGGGCCGAATGAGGCGCTGCAGTTCGATATCCGCCTGGTCAAGATTGGCGAGCCGGACAGCTGATTCGGATTCGGCGCGGCCAGCGCTGTCTGGCCGCGCCGCTTGAGAACTCGGCATCATGAGTGACCCGGCTGCTCCGATTCCCCTGATCGAGTCGCCCTGCATAGGCCATTGCACACTGGGCGCGGCCGGGCTTTGTCTGGGTTGCTACCGCAGCGCCGATGAAATCGGCGCCTGGCTGAGCTACCGCCCCGAGCAGCGCCGGGCGATCATGGCCGAATTGCCGGCGCGAGCCCAGCGCCTTTTTGATGAAGGCTGACGACGAATCGGCGTTGAGCCGATTGGCGCAACAGCTGTTTCCCATCGAAACGCCTGCCGACACGCTGCCGATCCGGGGTTACCGGCCGCCGGGTGGCGGCTGGCAGCCGCGCGCCGCGGCGGTGCTGGTTCCCATTCTCGAACATCCCGAGCCTTCGGTTGTGCTGACCGTCCGTGGGCGCGCGTTGCCCAGCCATGCCGGCCAGGTTGCACTTCCCGGCGGTGGTCGGCTTCAGGGCGAATCGTTCCCGCTCGCAACCGCCTTGCGTGAGGCGGCCGAGGAGATCAGCCTGGATCCCACGCAGGTCGAGCCGATGGGCCTGATGAGCCGCTTCGACACGATCAGCGCCTGGCGCATTATTCCCGTGGTGGCGAGGGTGCGTGTGCCAGTCAGCCTGGTGCCCAGGCGGGGCGAGGTGCAGACCCTGTTTCGCCTGCCGCTGGCCGATGTTCTGGATCAGTCCAGCTATCGTCGGCACTGGATTCGGCGCGACGGCCAGCAGTACGAAGTCTGGTCGATGCGCTCGTCGCTGTGGCCGATCTGGGGAGCCACCGCCGCCATCCTGCACGAGCTGGCAACGCGAGCGGCCGATGCAGCCGTTGGCTGAGCGTTATCGAATTGACCGCGGTACTCGGGTGTGCTCCGGCACGCTTCGCGATGCAGCCGGGCCTGCGCTTAGTCCTCCTCGCGCAGGCCAAACAGCAGTTCCACCGCCCGCTTGTCTTCCGGCCGAACCATGACGTGTACATGATCGTCTGCCTGTAGTTCGGTGTCGGGCAGCACCGGCAGCGCCTGCTGACCGCGCACCAGCAGCAGCAGGGCGGCGCCGTTCGGCAGCGGCAGTGCGCCGGCGCGATGGCCGGTCACCAGCGCGGCGGGATCAAGCCGGAAGGACATGATCTGCACCGGCAGCGCTTCAATGGCATTGATCTCCAGCACCGGCCTGGGTCGTTCCAGGCCGGCCCGTTCGACGTCGAAAAGCCGAACGGCCCAACGCACGGTCGCACCCGGGATCAGTGCGTTGACCACAACCACGAAGAACACCAGATGAAACAGCTCGGAAGCGCCTGCGACGCCGGCGAGGACCGGATAAGTGGCGAGCAGAATTGGCACCGCGCCACGTAGTCCGACCCAGGCAATGAAGCCGGATTCAGCGCCGCGATAGCCAAACGGCAGCAGGCAGAGCAGCACCATCAGGGGGCGTGCGATCAGCGCCAGCACCAGCGCCAGCGCCAGCCCGCGCCAGCCGGCAGCGATCAGCAGCTCGGGCACGGCGAGCAGACCAAGGACAAGAAACATCGATATCTGCGCCAGCCAGGCCATGGCGTCATGGACGCGCAGAATCCCTGACCGATAGGGCAAGCGCTGGTTGCCCAGCATCAGGGCGGCGACGTAGACGGCGAGGAAGCCCGAGCCCATGAACAGGGTGGGCAGGCCGAAGGCGAGCAGTGCCAGGGCCAGGGTTAGCGCCGGATACAGGCCGGCAGCGGGCACCCGGATGCGCGCCAGCAGACGAGTGCCCAGCCAGCCCAGTGCCAGACCGGCCAGCAGGCCGATCAACAGCTGCAAGGCAACGTCGATCAGGAAGCTACCCAGCGAGAACGGCCCGGCGCCGAGCAGCTGGCTGGTCAGGGTGAGGGTCAGGATCACAGCCATCGGATCATTCAGGCCGGACTCCAGCTCCAGGGTCGCGCCGACCCTCCGGCGCAGCTGCACGCCGGAGCCGCGCAGGGACGAGAATACTGCCGCGGCATCGGTCGAGGAGACGATGGCCCCGAGCAGCAGGGCCTCCATCCAGCCCAGGCCCAGCAGCCAGGCGGCCAGCGCCACCAGCAGCGCCGTCCCGACCACGGCCACGGTGGCCAGCAGGGAGGCCGGGGCCAGGTATTGACGCACCTGGCGAAACGGGGTGTTCAAGCCGCCGTCGAACAGGATCAGCACCAGCCCGACGGTGCCAAGCCGGAAGGCGAGATCGAAGTCGATGGTGCCCTCCGGCAGATAGGCACCGACGAGCAGGCCGATCAGCAGGAACACCAGCACAACGGGCACGCCGATCCGCTCGGATGGCCGGCTGAACAGCACGCTCAGGACCAGCAACAGGCCGGTTGCTGTCAGCAGCAGTGCTGTCGTGGTCGGCTCCGATTCGAACATGCCCGCTGCGCTGATGAGACCGAGCTTGATGATACCGGATTGCCCCCGAGTCGCCGGTCGGGACTCCGTACGCAGGGTTGATCAGCGGGTATGATGGCAACGCGGTCCCCGAATGTTGGCGCCGCATCTACCGTTGCCAAGGAATCCACATGCTGCAGACAATGTCCCACGCCGACGGCGTGGTCGAGTTGAGATTGGCGCGCCCGCCCGTCAATGCCCTCAATCCGGGGCTGGTGAAGGCTCTGGACCAGGCTCTGGCCGATGCCGTCGAAAACGGTGCTCGCGCAGTGGTCTTGTCCGGATCCCCGGGCTTGTTTTCGGCCGGACTCGATGTTCCTGAACTGCTGGGCCTGGATGGCGATGGCATGCGCTCGTTCTGGCGCTCTTTTTTCGGTCTGCTGGCGCGGATCGCCCGGGCTGACGTGCCGGTTGTCGCCGCGCTGACTGGACACAGCCCGGCCGGCGGCACCGTGCTGGCGCTGTTTGCCGATTATCGGGTCCAGGCGCGGGGCGAGTTCAGACTGGGGCTGAACGAGGTTCAGGTGGGTCTGGTGGTGCCGCCGGTCATCCATCAGGCGCTGGCCAGGCTGATCGGACGGTACCCGGCGGAGCGGCATCTGGTCGCAGGGCAGATGATCCCGGCTGGCGATGCCCTCGAGCTGGGGCTGGTCGATGAGCTGGTCGAGCCGGACCAGGTGATTGAACGCGCGATCGACTGGTGCCGTTTTCATCTGAATCTGCCGGCCCATGCCATGGGTGCCACCCGGCAGCTGTGCCGGGCCGACCTCGCCGCGCTGTTCGCGAACCCCGAGGCGCTGGATATCGAGGCGTTCGTGGCCGGGTGGTTTTCCGAGCCAACCCAGCGCACCCTGCGGCAGCTGGTCGAGCGGCTCAGGAAAGCTTGACAGCGCCGAACAGCCCTGTGGCGGGCGCGGTTTGCCCGCGTCCGGCAAACCCGCTAAGCTCGTGACAGCCAGCCGGGATGGTTGCGCCTCCCGGCCTGCTCGGTATCTGTTGACAGGCCAGGAGGTGGGCCATGAGACATTCCGAATCTGACCAGCGCCGATATCTGCGTTTTCCGCCGCCGGAGTGGGAAGTGGCGTTGATCCAGCTGAGCGACGCGCCGCTCGCGGAGTCGGACTTCGAGCCGGCGCTGGCCGGGCTGGTGGTCGAGGAGTCGCAGTCCGGCTGCGGGCTGGTGGTGCTGCGGCGCCAGATCGACGCTCGACTGGCGGCGGGCGAGCGCTGTCAGGTCAAGGTCGCGCGCTTGGGGCTTCGCCTGGCGGAGGTTCGCTGGATCAGCCCGATCGACGAGACCGTCGCCCGGCTGGGCCTGCATTACGTGGACTGAGCGCTGGCGGCGAGATGGCGAATGCTGCCGGGCAGCGGTACCGACTCGCCCTTCTTTTTGTCCACCCAGACCAGGGTGGTGACCGCGTCGGCGTGCAGGTCCCCGGATCGCCCGTCCTTGCCGAGAGCGTGGATCCGATGCTCCAGTTTGACGCTGGAGCGGCCGGGTGAGAGCGGTTTCAGGCTGACCCGGATACGGGCCGGCCACAGCATGGGCCGCCGGTAGTTGATGCTGATGTTGGCGACCACGGGGCCGGACTCGCCATCCTGCCAGTGGCTGGGCACGGACTCCATCCAGCGCGCCCGGCACTCTTCCAGATAGCGCAGATAGGTGACGTTGCTGACGTGGTTGAAGGCATCGAGATCGCCCCAGCGGACGTCCAGATCGATGTGGAATTCGGACATGATGGTCGATCGAAATCAAATGCCCGACAAGGATAGCGCGTTACAGTCCGCTTTACCTTCTCACGGTGATGTGGTGGGGTCATGAGCCATTGAAGACACTGTCCCTTCGCATGATGCTGGCTTTCGAGCTCGGTCTGGGCGTGCTGGCCATCGTTCTGGCGCTGGCTTTCGGGCTCAAACCCTGGCAGGCGCTGGATTTCGGTCCGTCGGCCTGGCTGCTGGCCGTGCTGGCGACCCTGCCGATGGCCGCGATGCTGCCCCTGCTGGCGCGTTCCCGCTGGGCCTGGGTCGAGGAACTCAGGCGCTTCATGCGTACCGTGGTTGTGCCCCTGTTTGCCAGCCTGCCGAACGGGGCCCTGCTGCTGGTCGCGCTGGCCGCCGGGGTCGGTGAAGAACTGTTGTTCCGCGGCGTGCTGCAGGCCGGCTTGAGCGGCTGGCTGGGCCCGCTCCCCGGGCTGCTGCTGGCCTCGCTGGCCTTTGCTCTGGTGCATGCGGTATCGCGGGCCTATTTTCTGCTCAGCCTGCTGGCGGGTCTGTACCTCGGTCTGATTTTTCTTTGGACAGGCAACCTGCTGGTCGTGATCCTGGTCCACTTTCTGTATGACTGGGTGGCCCTGCACTGGTGGGTGCGCGGTCCCGGCGCCGGGCCGCCGGCGGAGGAATCCCTGGCCGCTTGAGCCGCCTCAGGCCCGCCGGCGCTGGCGCGGGCGCTTGGCACCCAGCATCGGCGCCAGGTACTGGCCGGTCCAGGAGCCCTGCGTGGCGGCAATGGCTTCGGGCGTGCCGCTGGCGATGATCTGCCCGCCGCCGTCGCCGCCTTCAGGCCCCAGGTCGATGATCCAGTCGGCGGTCTTGATCACATCGAGATTGTGCTCGATCACGACCACGGTATTGCCTTCGTCGCGCAGTCGATGCAGAACTTCCAGCAAGTGCTTGATATCGTGGAAGTGCAGGCCGGTGGTGGGTTCGTCGAGGATATAGAGGGTATTGCCGGTATCGCGCTTCGACAGCTCCCGGGCCAGCTTGATGCGCTGCGCTTCCCCGCCTGACAGCGTGGTCGCGCTCTGGCCCAGGGTGATGTAGCTCAAGCCCACGTCCATCATGGTCTTGAGCTTGCGCGCCACGGCGGGCACCGGCTCGAAGAAGACCAGGGCGTCTTCCACCGTCATTTCAAGCACTTCGTGGATGCTTTTGCCCTTGTAGGTGACGGTCAGGGTCTCGCGGTTGTAGCGCTTGCCGTGGCAGACGTCGCAGGGCACGAAGATATCGGGCAGGAAGTGCATTTCCACCCGGATCAGGCCGTCGCCCTGGCAGGCCTCGCAGCGCCCGCCCTTGACGTTGAAGGAAAATCGCCCGGGCTTGTAGCCACGCGCACGCGCTTCCTGGGTGCCGGCGAACAGTTCCCGAATTGGCGTGAACAGGCCGGTGTAAGTGGCTGGATTTGAACGCGGTGTGCGGCCGATCGGGCTCTGGTCGATATCGACGACCTTTTCGAACAGCGCCATCCCGCTTGAGCTGTCGAAGGGAGCGGGGTTCTCGGCTGCCCCGTTCAGCTCTCGTGCCAGCAGCCGATAGAGGGTGTCGTTGATCAGAGTGGATTTTCCCGAACCGGATACGCCGGTGACGCAGACGAGCAGGCCGGCGGGAATCTCCAGGTCGACCCCCTGCAGGTTGTTGCCGCGAGCGCCCTGCAAGCGAAACACGCGCTTGGGATCCGGTGTGTGGCGTTTCGCCGGGATCTCGATCTTGCGTCGACCAGACAAGTAGTCGCCGGTCAGGGAATGTTTGCAGTCGATCAGACCCTGGGGCTCGCCGCTGTACACAATCTTGCCACCGTGCACCCCCGGCCCGGGCCCGATGTCGACGACATGGTCGGCCGAACGGATCGCATCCTCGTCATGCTCGACCACGATCACGGTGTTGCCCAGGTCGCGCAGCCGGGTCAGGGTTTCCAGCAGGCGGGTGTTGTCGCGCTGGTGCAGGCCGATCGAGGGTTCGTCGAGCACGTACATGACGCCAACCAGGCCGGCGCCGATCTGGCTGGCCAGACGAATGCGCTGGGCCTCGCCGCCGGACAGCGTGTCGGCCTGGCGATCCAGGGTCAGATAGTCCAGCCCCACGTTGACCAGAAAGCGGAGCCGCTCGCGCACCTCCTTCAGAATCTTCTCGGCGATCTCGCCGCGCCAGCCGGGCAGGCTCAGTTCGTCGAAAAAGCGCATGCAGCGCTCCACCGACCAGCTGGAAATCACCGGCAGGTTGTGGCCGCCGACGAAGACATGGCGCGCCTCGCGGTTCAGGCGCTGGCCGCCGCAGTCCGGGCAGGGCTGGCTGGAAATGTAGCGCGCCAGTTCCTCGCGGACGATGCGCGAGTCGGTTTCCCGGTAGCGTCGCTCCAGGTTCGGGATGATGCCGACGAAGGGATGCTTGCGAGTCTGGTTGCCGCGCTCGGCCAGATAACGGAAAGCGATCTTCTCCTCACCGCTGCCATGCAGGATGACCTGCTGGATGCGCTTGGGCAGCTTCCGGAACGGAGCGTCGACATCAAATCCATAATGTCTCGCAAGCGATTGAATAAGCTGGAAATAGTAGGCATTGCGCCGGTCCCAGCCGCGGACCGCGCCGCTGGCCAGGGACAGGTCGGGGTTGGCGACCACGCGCTCGGGGTCGAAGAACTGGGTCACGCCCAGGCCGTCGCAGCTGGGGCAGGCGCCGTTGGGATTGTTGAACGAGAACATCCGCGGCTCCAGCTCGGGCAGGCTGTAATCACAGACCGGGCAGGCAAAGCGCGCCGAAAACAGGATCTCGGCCAGATCGCTGTCCTCGTCCTCCATCGGCGCGACCACGGCCACGCCGTCGGCCAGGGCCAGCGCGGTCTCGAAGCTCTCGGCCAGCCGCTGGGCCAGATCGGCACGCACGCGGAAGCGGTCGACCACCGCCTCGATGCTGTGTTTCTTGCGCAGCTCCAGGCTCGGCAGCCGCTCGTCCAGGTCGATCACCTGGCCGTTGACGCGGGCGCGCACGAAGCCCTGGGCGCGCAGATTCTCCAGCAGCCCAGCGTGTTCGCCCTTGCGGTTGCGCACCACCGGCGCGAGCAGCATCAGCTTGCTGCCTTCCGGTAGCTTCAGCACCGTGTCGACCATCTGCGAGACGGTCTGGGCGTCGAGCACCTCGTCATGATCCGGGCAGCGCGGCGTACCGACCCGGGCGAACATCAGGCGCAGGTAGTCGTGGATCTCGGTGACGGTGCCGACCGTGGAGCGCGGGTTGTGGCTGGCCGCCTTCTGCTCGATGGAGATCGCCGGCGACAGGCCCTCGATGTGGTCCACGTCCGGTTTTTCCATCATCGACAGGAACTGCCGGGCGTAGGCCGACAGCGACTCGACGTAGCGGCGCTGGCCTTCGGCGTAGATGGTGTCGAACGCCAGCGAGGATTTGCCCGAGCCAGACAGGCCGGTGAACACGATCAGCTTGTCGCGCGGCAGGTCGAGATCGACATTGGCAAGGTTATGAGTCCGCGCGCCGCGGACGGAAATCGATTTCATGCCGGCAGGGCCCGAGTCGGAGGCAACGTAGCATTATCGCCGGTCAGGTGAAGGCGGTGCAAAAGCAGCCTGAGACGCCGCCCGGGCCGGTCCGGGCTCAGGCGTCGACGCGCTGCCGTACGGCCCCGCCGATTGCGCTTGTCAGGTTTGCGCCGGCCCCGCCCACCTCGCGCTCACCAGGCCATGCCGTAGTCCTCGTCGTAGTCGCTGGCCGCACCGTGCATCACGCCGGTGTCCGGATCGATCCAGATCGCCGTGGTCGGGTTGTAGGTGCGGTCGACCAGCTCGACCCGATAGCCCATGCCCGCCAGTTCTTGGCGCGAGTGGGCGGAGACCAGCGGGGTGACCTGGATGCGGCCGGGTTCGGCGGTGTGATCGCCAAAGGATGAACGCATCTGGTGGCCGATGATGTTGCCGCGACCGTCGGCGGCCTGCTGCACGTTCATCCCCCATTCGACCATGTTCAGGAAGAACTGGAGCAGGTTCTGGTCCTGGCTGTCGCCGCCCTGCACCGAGAAGGCCATCAGCGGTTTGCCGTCCTTCAGCGCCAGGGTCGGGGTCAGGGTCACACGGGGTTGCTTGCCGGGTTCGACCACGTTGTAGGGGTTGAGCCTTTCGTCGAGGACGAAGCTCTGCATGCGCTGGCTCAGGCCCACGCCGGTGCGGCCGGCGACGAAGGCCGGAATCCAGCCGCCCGAGGGGGTGACCGAGATCACCCAGCCTTCCGCGTCGGCGGCCTGGATCGAGGTGGTGCCGATCAGGAAGGCCTCGTCGCGTTCCATGGTGTTGACCTGGAAACCGTCCACGCCCAGCGCCTCGCCCGGCGGCGGGCTGGGCGTCCACTGCTCAAGCAGTTCCCGATGCGGATTGCGTGCGTTCTGGAAGGGGTAGGGATCGCCGGGTACGGGGTCGGGCACCGGGCCGTCGAAACGGATCAGCGCGCGGCGCTGTTCCGCATAGTCTTTGGACAGCAGGCCCTGGATCGGCGAGTTGGGCTGAAAATCGGGATCGCCGTAATAGAAGTCGCGGTCGGCGAAGGCCAGGCTCATGGCCTGGTACAGGGTGTGGACAAAGCGGGTCGAGTTGTAGCCCATGGCCCGAAGATCGAAGCCTTCCAGGAGGTTGAGCGCCTGCAGCATCGCCGGCCCCTGCGTCCAGGTGGTGAGCTTGTAGACCTCGATGCCGCGGTAGTTGGTGCTGACCGGCGCCTCCAGCCTCGGCTGCCAGCGGTCCAGGTCATCCATGGTGATCAGACCGCCGTACTCCCGGGTGGCGCGGACCAGTTCCTCGGCGATGTCGCCGCGATAGAAGCGATCGTAGGCGGCCATGATGGCTTCCTTGCGGCTTCTGCCCTCGGCCAGCGCCTGGGCTTCGGCCTCGACCAGCTTTTCCAGGGTGGCTTTCAGGTCGGGCTGGCGAAAGATCTCGCCGGCCGCGGGTCCGAGCCGCTGTTCCGGATTGTCCGGATCGGTGCGGGTCAGGAACACCTCGCGGGAGTACGACCAGCGCTCGATGATCGGTCGCCGCCGTTCGATATTGGCCGCCTGCGAGGCTTCCAGCGGGTAGCCCTCGGCCATCTGGATGGCCGGGGCCAGCACCTCGGCCAGGCTCAAGTTGCCGAACTCCGCCAGCATCAGCATCAGCGCCCCCGGCGTGCCGGGCGTGACCGCGGCCAGCGGGCCGAACTCCGGCGGGAAGTTCATGCCCTGCTCCCGGAAGAAGTCCACCGTCGCGCCGCTGGGCGCCACGCCCAAGCCGTTCAGGCCCAGCACTTCGCCGGTATGCGGGTTGTAGATCAGCGCCTGGGTCTCGCCGCCCCAGCCCAGCACATCCCACATGGTCGAGGTCACCGCCAGCATGGCCGCGGCCGCGTCGATCGCATTGCCGCCCTGCTGGAACATCATCGCCCCGGCGGTGGCGCCCTGCGGCTTGCCGGTAATCGCCACCCAGTGCTTGCCCAGCAGCACCGGCCGGGTGGTCTCGATCTCGGCCTGCGCCGGCGCGGCCAGCAGGGCCGTGAGCAGGATCAGGGCGGGTGGCATGAGCCTGGCGGCTCGGCGGCGGACGGCAGGGTTCATGGTGTGTTCTTCCGGGGACTATTCCCGGAGCATAGCAAATCGCCGGCCGCAGGCCGTTCAGGCGGGCGACTGCGGTGCGGCTGGAGCCTGCGAGCGAACTCAGATATGGAAATCCCGTCGGCGCCGTTCGCTTATGCCGCGCTCAGGCATACAGGATTCATTGATTCGACCGGAGCTTTGCCATGCACCGCCCCCGCCTTGCCGTTTCTCTGCTGTCACTGGCCGCTCTCGCGGCGCCGCTTTCGGCGCTCGCGCAGGTGGAGCGCTGTGTGCGCAACGAGCCCGAGTTTGTGCTGGCCTGGGGTATTGCGGCGGCCAGCAGCAACGAGCCTCTGGTGATCAAGCTGGCGCAGGGCACCTATGATCTTGGGGCGACCCAGGTGGGTGGAGATTCCCCGGTTCGTGCCGGTCGGCCGGTATCGATCCGCGGCGGCTATAACAACGACTGCACCGCACGAAGCGATGATCCGGCGGCGACCACGCTGACCAGCTCGCGTCCTTTGGGATCCCGCGTCATCGGACTGCGGACTGACGGCGGGCAGACGGGCGATCTCGAGCTTGATCGGCTCAGATTCTTCGATCTCGCCGGGTTCTTTACCCGTTCGGAGACCGAGACCTCGCCAGAGCGATCGCTCAGAATTTCTCGTGTCATCTTCGATACAGTGCGCAGTATCCGGATACTTTCCGCTACCGACGTTGTCATCGATAACAGCGTGTTCTGGCGCGGCGGCAATGTGTCATCGCCGGCCCTGCCGTTCAACGACTGCGGCCTCACCGTCGATCCAGCATCGAGCATTCTCGAACGGCTGGTCATCCGCCACAGCACCTTTGTCGGGAACACCGGCGCGGCTGCGCTCTGCGTCGGCGGTACGGTCCAGTTCGATTCCAACAATTGGTCCGTGGAGCTGACCAGCAACATCTTCCGCAACAACGGCCCGGTCGACATCCGCCTGGAAAAGGTCATGGGGCAGCCGAACATTCCGGCCACGATTCGGAACAACATTTATGGAACGCTTGCGGCCAACCGGCCGCTGTCGAATGCGACTGTCGCGACGCTGAATGTCGACCCGCTGTTCGTCAATGCTGCTGCGGGAAACTTCCGCCTGCAAGGCGCCTCACCGGCGATCAACACCGGCCGCGTTGACGTGAACCTGCTCAATCAACGCGACTTCGACGGCAACCCGCGGTGGTTCGGCGACACGCCGGACCGCGGCGCCTTCGAGTCCAACGTGGGTTCGACGGCGACCGTGCTCACCGTCACCAATACCAACGACTCGGGGCCGGGCTCGCTGCGCCAGGCCTTGATCGACGCCAACGCGGCGCCAAACCTGAACGTGATCCGCTTCAACATCGCCGGCGCCTGTCCGCGCACCATCACCCTGGCCAGCCTGCTGCCCGACATCCTTCATCCGGTGGCGATCGAGGGCTACTCGCAGCCCGGATCCAGTCGCAACACCGCCCAGCTGGGTTGGAACGCCAACCTGTGCATCGTGCTGAACGGCGCCAACCAGATCACCGGCGCCTACGGTTTCAACGTCAACACCGGGGCTTCGCCGAATGCCACCGTCAGTATCGAGGGCATTGCCTTCTCGGGCCACTCCTTTGCCGCCGCCCAGTTCGTTGCTGGCCGCAATCATCGCTTTGTCGGCAACCAGATCGGCAGCGTGGTCGGATCGACCACGCTGCTGGCTTCCGGCACCGGCGTGCGCATCGGCGGCAACGTGGAGGGTGTTCGAGTGGGCGGCCCGGACCCGGCCGACCGCAACGTCATCGGCAGTGCCCTCGGTACGGGTGTCAGCATCAATGGTTCGGGCGCGACCCAGCCCACCCTGGCGGTGGTCGAGAACAACTACATCGGCACCCAGAGCGGCGGCGATACGCGCGGCAACCAGCGCGGCGTCTTCATCGCCGGGCCGGACCATGTGATCCGCAACAACGTAATCTCCAACTCGTCCAGCCACGGCGTCGAGCTGTCCGGCTCGCTGGCCACCGGCAACCGCATCACCGGCAACCGGATCGGCGTTCCGGCCCTGTGCGTCGGCAGCTGCGCCAATCGCGGCAACGGCGGTCACGGCGTGTTGCTGCGCAACAGCGCCGATGACAACCGGGTCGAGGACAATCAGATCGCCTACAACGGCCTGGACGGCATCGCCGTGACCGGCGCGCGCCGCAACACGCTCAGGCGCAACACGCTATACAGCCAGGGCGGGATCGGCATCGACCTGGGCGATGACGGTCGCAACCTGTTCGACGCCAACAACACCCAGCCGGCACCGATCGTGGCCGGCAATGACAGCCAGAACTATCCCTCGATCAGTGATGCGTCCGGCAATCCGGCCGTCGGCCTGGTGTCGGGGCAGCTCAATTCTGCCAACGGCTGGTATCGCCTGGACTTCTACGGCGTGCCCTCACAACTCGGCTGCAGCCTGGTGTTCGCGGGCGGGCAGCCGCAGGGTTTCTTCGGCGAGGGCCGCGACTGGCTGGGTTCGACTTTCGTGCAGATCAGCAATGCCACGGTCAGCGCCAACGGCAGTGTGAGCTACTCTGACGTCGAGATCCGCCGGTCGGGCTCCAACAATTACTTTGTGCCGGGAACGACCTGGGTCGTCGCCACCGCCACCCGCCTGTCGGGTCCGCCGCTGTTGGGCAATTACCGCCATCTCGGCACCTCCGAGTTCGGCCGTTGTCGCCAGTACACCGCGGGCATGGGTCCGGATCTGCTGTTCTCGGACCGCTTTCGGTATGAGGCGCCGTAGGTCTGGCGGCGCTTCGAGGCGGCGTGAATCGAGCGGATACCGGCTCAGTGCTTGTACTGGAGACCTGAAGCTTCTGGTCGCCAAGCAGCAAAGCACCAAAAGAAAACCTGATTACGCACATGACTCAGCCATCAATTCGGGGCAGAGGGCCTTGTGCATCAGGCCATCGGTTTGTCGACCGCCTTGGCAGGCGGTCGATGCCCTGCAGTGCTTAAGTCCAGGCGGGGGCCGCCGAACTCGCTCCACGCCCTTTCAGGGCG
>JBJHCC010000016.1:0-77067 GCA_050485825.1 Gammaproteobacteria bacterium | reverse complement strand
ATGCCGAGGGCTTGACCGTTCAGTCGTCCGCCGGCCGGGCGTCGGAAGAGATGGTGGACGCCGGCCTCGACAAGCGTACCGGCGAGATCTATCAGAAGCCGGTCACCGTCGTGCGCGCCAGGGGGCTCGACGGCCGTGACGTGGAGTTTCGGACGGATCCTGGATTCAACGCGAACCAGGGTATGGCGGCATTGTGGGACCCCGGCAGGGCTTTGCCCGATTGCGGCACCCCTTTCAACTTTTCCAGCGGCAGACGATGTCTGAAACCGTTACCAGGCCAGTCTAGTTGGTTAGACCACAATCGGCCGGACATCCGCAGAGTCCCAGCCAGCCAATGGCAGGAAATGCCCCAGGTCCTCAATCGAGCAAACTCGACCGCAGAGGCCGAGCGCATGCTGTTGGCCGCAACAGGGCTGGAGCGGCTGCAGCGACGAAAGGTCAAGACGCCTGTCGGGGATTTGGTTCTTGATCGTGCAAAGGTCCTGCATGTACTGGATGGACCAGGGCACCGCGAGCAGTTCTCTAATTTCATAATTCCGACGCTGACCAATCCGTTCGAAATCTGGGGTGTGGACTACGGCGACCACATCAGACAGCGCTACATTGCGCTTTTTCGGGGACCTGAGAGTCAGAGGCCAGTGCTTTCGATATTGCGGGAAAACACTGACGGCAGCCTGCGGTTCATTAGCTGGATCCCTAAAGATCTCGGCGCTCTGAACAAGGAACGAATTGGGCTGTTGCTTTGGGGGGAAGGATGAAAGAACCGGCGGGGCTGCCGAGTGAGCGGCTTAGCAGGCAACCACGCCCGGTAGGATGCCGACTTGTGCGCCTGCTCGCAGTCGGATTCCCCCCGCCGGTCTTCTGATTATGAGCTCGCAGGACAAGACTTGCAATGAGCAACCGAATTCTAATTGAAGTCGACGACAGCGACATCCTGAGCCGCCTGTCCGCAGCAGCTGCAGCAACCGCTGACCTGACCCCGCTCATGAGCGAGATCGAGGGCATCATGGTCGACGCCACGGAGCGGGCGTTCATGCAGCAAAGGGACCCGACCACCGGCGTCCCCTGGGCCGCCCTTTCCGAAACCACCAAGTCCCGCCGCCGAGACCCTGCCGGCCCCATCCTGCAAGACTCAAGCAGCCTGGTACAAAGCGTCACCGGTCGCCATGATGCGACCTCGGCCGAGGTCGGCGTTGCCGAGAAATACGGCATCACCCACCAACTCGGCGCCAAGCGCGGTCAGTACGGCAGCACCAGCCGTGGCTCGGCAATCCCCTGGGGCGACATCCCCGCCCGCCCGTTCCTGGGCCTCGGCGAAGACGACAAAAACGAGATCATGGACGCAGCCAACCGGTACATTTCCAGCAGTTTTTAGCGCGAAAACCGCCGCTTTTGTTGAAATCCGTATCAAACCATGAAGAAATCACCGCGCCCCTGTTTGCGCCACAACCATCGGATTTCACGAGCTTTTCCGCCCAATCCACCGCCTCTCACCTAGTGTCAAACTAAATGACTCCCCACACGGCAAACGTCCGCAAATGCCTTGGCGACGCAGCCCGCCTCCGACCCAAAGCCGGGCTCGCGAGCTACAGCGCGTCTTTGTAGATGCGGCCGTCCTTCATGATCAGCAGGAAATTGGCCTGCGGATCGGCGACCAGGCCGATGTCCTCCAGCGGGTTGCCGCGGACCAGCAGCAGATCGGCCAGGGCGTCGACCTCGACCACGCCCAGGCGACCCGGATAGGGGCTGCGCAGGCCTGACAGGGCCAGCAGTTGGGCGTTGTCGTGGGTGACGAGCTTCAGGATCTCGGCAGCTGAAAGCCACTCGCTCAGCATGACGATGTGCTCGTTCTGCTGATCGTTCAGGCCCGGCTCGAACAGGAAGTCAGTGCCCCAGGCCAGCTTGACGCCCAGCTCGCGCGCCATCCGCCACACATTCGGCTGATTGTCGATGACCGGCGCGCGCTTGGCCCGCCGGAGCGGGTCCATGTCCGGCGTGCTGGCGCGCAGCACCTGCAGTGACAGCCAGACCTCGTGCTCGACCATCAGTTTGAGCGTGTCCTCGTCGAGCAGCTGGCCATGATCGACCACGCGCACGCCTGCCTCGATCGCCCGGCGAATGGCGCGCGGCGTGTAGGCGTGCACGGTGACATAGGTGCCCCAGTCCTCGGCCGCCTCGACCGCAGCACGCATTTCGTCAAAGGTGTACTGGGTGACGTCGACGGGATCATAGGCCGACGAGGTGCCGCCGCCGGCCATCAGCTTGATCTGACTGGCGCCGAAGCGGAGGTTCTCGCGCACCGCGGTCAGGACCTCGTCGCGGCCGTCGGCGATAAAGGTCGCGCCCAGGAGCTCGGCTCGGGAGGGCTGGCCGAAGAAACGCCGGGAGCGCTCCTGCGGCAGGCGGAAATCGCCGTGGCCGGCGGTCTGGCTGACAGTCGGCCCCGACGGCCACACCCGCGGGCCGACATAGCGCCCGGCGTCGATGCCGGCCTTGACCCCCCAGATCGGTCCGCCGACATCGCGCACCGCGGTAAAGCCACGCAACAGCATGGCCTCGGCCTCGCGCGCCGCGGCCTGCTCGGCCAGCTCCGGTGACAAGTCCGGCGACAGCAGCTCGGCCATGCTCAGGGCGCTGAAGGTCAGGTGCACATGAGCGTCGATCAGGCCGGGCATCAGGGTGTGGCCGCGGCCGTCGATCACACGCGCCTCGGCCGAGGCTTCGACATCCGGACCGATCGCCGCAATCTGATTGCCGCGAACCAGTACGCGGGTTGCCTCACCGAGCGCATCCGAACGACCATCAAAGACCCTGACATTGTCGAACAAAACCTCCTGGATATCAGCCAATGCCGGGGCGGCTGGCAGCAGCAGGAGACAGACTAGGGCCAGCGCGGCCAGGGACAGAAAGGCAATTGATGAGCGCGACGGCATGAGCAAGGTTCGTTGGCCAAAGCACCATCCTAGTCGAGTCGCCGGCCACGATCCACTTCTGAGGTTCAAGCGGTAGCCGCTGAACTCCCGGTCAGCGCGCTGCCGGACCGGGCTCCAGCAGAGCCGCGGCCCAAGCGGCTGGAATCATCCGTTCTGCAGGGCCTGCAGCATCAGCGGAAAGGAATTCTGGAAGCTGGAGAATTCGTCCAGGATCAGGGCGCCGGCCATCTCACCGGGCGCGCCGGGCGACACCACCAGCATGCCCATGACCATGACCCCGTTCTTGAACGCGCTGAAGCCGATCTGCGCGTATTGATCGCCGGGGTCGGACTGCTCGGCCATGATCTGAATATCACCGTCGAAATAGCCACGCATATGATCCCGCAGTCGGCCGACCTGCATGCGCGCGCCAGTGCCGGGCATGCGGGTGAAGAACACATGACCGGCCTGGCTCTGACGGCGATCCATAAACTGTGGCGCGGCAATCCCGGCCAAACCCTGGCCCTGGGAAGGTTGACCCCAGCCACCGGGCGCGGGCTGGCCAGGCTGAGCCCAGGGATCGGATGCCGGCCCGGGCGCTCCGCCCCACTGGCCGGATTGATCCGGAGGCTGTCCCCAACCCGGCTGCGCGCCGGCCTGGCCACCCCACTGCTGGGGCTGCTGCTGCGGATGACCGCCCTGGGGCTGGCCCCAGTGCTGCGGCTGCTGCATCGGCTGCGCTTGCGGCCAGCCGCCCTGGCCAGCGCCAAAACCATCCTGGGCCAAGGCATTGGCGGCCAGCAGCAGGCCGGCGGCGCCAGCAACACAGGTGATGCGGAAGTTGCGAATCCAGGTCGTCATGATCAAGGTCTCCCGTAGAGGCGTTTTGGAAAGGTTCATGACAAGACGCGCCGCAGAATTGGAAACCGGCTCAGGCTTGTTGACGAACAGCCGGAAGACTTGAGGAGCCCCTGAACAGAGCTGTTCCTCAAGCGCAGGGACCGGACCGGGGACTGACCGGAATCCGGGCTTGCAGCGCCCGGCAGCGTCCGCTTGAACATCGACTGAGCCGATTCAGCCGCGGACGGCGCGTCAGTTGGCATGAAACCTCGCTTCCCTGCAGTCTTGATGATGGTGGCCGGCCTGATCGTCCTGGCCGGCTCAGCCACTGCCCAGGTGCCGGCGGTCGAACGCCTGACCCTGATCAACCTCTACGAGCTGACCAACGGCGACCAGTGGCACAACCGCGGCGGCTGGAACGGACCGGTTGGCACCGAGTGCAGCTGGTACGGCGTGACCTGCATCAATAACCGGGTCTGGGATCTGCGCTTGCCGGGCAACAATCTGAGTGGCGTGCTGCCTTCCAATCTGTGGCAGTTGGCAGAGCTGCGCTTCCTGTGGCTGTCGAACAACCAGCTGTTCGGGCCGATCTGGCCGCAAACCGCCCAGATCAGCCAGCTGACGCATCTGTACCTCTGGAACAACCAGTTCAGCGGCGACATCCCGGTGGAGCTGGCCGGCATGCCGAATCTGGAATGGCTGGACCTGGCCGGCAACAACCTCAGCGGCAGCATTCCGGCGGCTTTCGGCAGTACGCCAAAGCTGCGGGTCCTGAACCTGAGTTCGAACCAGCTCAGTGGCAGCATTCCGGCCTCATTGGGCCAACGCCCTACCCTGGAACGCCTGACTCTGGAGTTCAACCAGCTCAGCGGTCCGATACCGCCGGAGCTGGGCCAGGCCAGCCAGCTGACCGAGTTGTGGCTGGACAACAATCAGCTCAGCGGCGGTATTCCAGCGTCATTGGGCCATCTTGGCCAGTTGCAGCGCTTGCGGCTGCGCTTCAACCAGCTGTCCGGGCCGATACCGCCCGAGCTCGGCAATCTGGGGGCGCTGACCCAGCTCTGGCTGGACGTCAACGAACTCAGCGGCCCGCTGCCGGCAGCGCTGGGCAATCTCAGCAACCTGAGCTCACTGAATCTGTCCCAGCTCAATCTCACCGGCGGCATTCCATCGAGCTTTGCCAACCTGACCCAGCTTGAAGAGTGGTACCAGGCCCTGACCCCGATCGGCGGCGACTTCCCTCCCTGGATCGGGCAACTGACCCAGCTGCGCGAGCTCAGGCTGTTCCAGGCCAACCTGACCGGGTCGATCCCGCCCGGATTCAGCCAGCTGCACCGGCTGGTCAACGCGCAGCTGCAGTCCAACCAGCTCAGCGGCCCGCTGCCGAGCGACTGGTCGAACATGAACGATCTGGAGACCCTGTGGCTGAGCGGCAACCAGCTGAGCGGCAGCTTGCCCGCCAGCCTGGGTCAGCTGTCGTCCCTGCGCAGGCTGCTGCTGTTCAACAATCAGTTCACCGGCCCCTTGCCGGCCAGCCTCGGCAATCTGAACCAGCTGCAGGAGTTGCGCCTGCAAAGCAATTGCCTGGGCGGGCCGTTGCCCAGCCAGCTGGGTGACTTGCCGAGCATCCAGATCATCGACCTGGCCTACAACTGCATTGGTGGCCAGATTCCGGCCAGCCTGGGCCAGCTGAACAATCTGACCGCGCTGATCCTGTCCCTGAACAATCTGGAGGGAGAAATACCCGCGACTCTGATGGCTCTGACCCAGCTGACCAACCTGGCCATCTTCGACAATCGCCTGTACACCACCGACCCGGACCTGGCGAGCTTTCTGTCCCAGTTCAGCACCGTCTGGCAGCAAAGCCAGACGCTGCCGCCGGCGCAATTCCAGGCCACGGTCAACAGCAGCACCAGCGCCAGCTTGAGCTGGCAGCCTGTCCCCTTCTACCTCGAAGACGCGGGACGCTATCGGATCTCGGGAACTTCCGTGGAAAGCCTGTTCCAGGACCGTTTTGACGCCAGTCCCCAGCCGCCACCGCTGAACGGCCCCCTGCTGTTCCACACCAGCAGTCATGCGGACAGCACGCTATCGCTGACCGGCCTGACCCCGGGCACCCGGTATCGATTCGTGATTCAGATGATTTCCGATCCCCGGCCGCTCATTCCCTTCGGCCCGCCACCCCAAAAGAACCTGCTGATCAGCGAACCCAGCAAGGTGATTGAATTCACCACACCAGTCATCGACTCCCTGCCCGAGCCGGCGCCGGGCTCGGACGCCTGAACCGCGCCAGCGCCAGCGCTTGCACAGGGGCTCGGGATTTCTGGCCAGGCACAGACCCGACCCTCCCCATGCTGGCTCGATCGTGGCCTCGCCATTGATCGACCATGGACACTTTTCAGCCTGGATCACGTTACCCAGTGAAGAGAAAAACAAGCCGGCCGGACTCCCCATCGTCTGGTCAGACTCGCCCGCCAGCGCCAGCAAGGAAAGTTCAGCATGACCAGACCACCATTCACGGCCCGCCAGACCCGCCACGTCTGCCTGATCGGGCTGCTGGCCCTGACCATTGGCCTGCCACTCGCGGCACCCGCCAGAGCCCAATCTCCGGCTCCGGAAGGCCTGAGCTGTCAGCAACTCATCGAAGCGCTGTCCAGCGCCGGGCGAGTGCCCTTGCAGGGCGTCAGCTTTGACTTCAACCGATCCAGCCTGAGACCAGACAGCCTGCCGGCGCTGATCGCCGCGCGCGATGCGATCCTGACCCTGGGTGGCCAGTGGGCGCTGGAGGGCCATACCGACAACATCGGCACGCGCGACTACAACCAGCGCCTGTCGGAAGCGCGCGCCATGGCGGTTCGCGACTGGCTGCTGGCAGCCGGCGTCGCCAGCGCTCAGCTCAGTGCAGCCGGCTACAGTTTCGACCGGCCGATGGCTGACAATGCCAGCGAGTCCGGACGCGCCATCAATCGCCGGGTGGAATTGGTCGGCTCGGTCGACGCCAGCCTGCTCGGTTTCGGCGGGCCGGACGGGCTTGATCCCTGCCCCGCCACCCTGACCCCGGGCCATCACGGCGAGCCTTCGCCGCCGATCGAAGCATGGACCGCCAACCACGGCCAGGCCTGGTTGCCGTTCTCCTACCTGATGGCGACCGGCTACGGCGGCCCGGAAGGCTGGCGCGGAGACAGAATCGAGATGCCGCCCGGGACTCAGCCACAGGCTTGTCAGGCGCTGTGTCTGGCCAATACCGACTGCGCCGCGTTCAGCTTCGAACCAGCCGGCTCCTTTTTCGTCGAGATGGCACGATGCGCAATGCTCGGCTTTGGCACCGAGGTCAATCTGGTACGCAGCAATGCGTACTTTGAGGACGGCAGCTACTTCGCTTCCGGCCTGAAACCCGAAGCCGCCATCCTGACGCCTGAGGCCGAAGCCATCGCCACCCGGATTCTGGCCGACCTGACCGCCATCGAGACGCTCAGGGCGCAGGTGCAAATCAGCGCACCCGAAGCTCACGACGAGGAAAGCTGGATGCCTGTCGCGTTGACCGGCCACGTGCCGCCCTCGGTCTACGAGAGCTATCTGGAAATCACCGAGTTCGGCGACTACAACTTCGACTGGTCGAAATCCAGATCGTCGCTGCCCACCCAGGACCTGGCCGATGGTCGCAGCGGCCAGATCTGGGTCCCGGCGCGCGGTGACTATGTGCTGCGCTATGTCATTCAGCACCCGACCGCCGACCGTCACGTGATTGTCGAACAGCCGTTGCGCGCGCTCGCGAGCGGCGATGCGGCGGCATCGGAAGCGGCACCAGCGCCGCGCCAGGATGCGGCGCCGGTACCCGGGCGTGGCGGTACGGTCGAGCATGGTGTCGATCGGCCCGGCATGGATATCGGCCAGACCGCGCTTGCCGACCCCGATCCGCTGCAGTGTCAGGCCTTGTGCGCCGGCGATCCCGAATGCCGGTCCTGGACCTATGTCAACCCGGGCATTCAGGGTGAAAAGGCCATGTGCTGGACCAAATTCGGCGTGCCGGAGGGTTTCGAGAACCCCTGTTGCAGCTCAGGCGTCATGGATCAGACCAGCCGACCCTCGGCGTCAGCCCGCCCCGACGCCGGCGATTCGACCGCCCTGGTCGGCGTTGTGCGACACTGATCGCCCGGCCCGCGAACCCGGCTCAGCCCGGCATTCAATCCATGTACACGCCCGACCACTTCAGGGAAAGCGACCCCGAGGCGCTGCATCGTCACATCCGCGAGATCGGCCTCGGTCTGCTGATCGTCGCCGACAGCGAGGGCATCCACGCCGACCCGGTTCCCTTTCGGCTGGACGCCCACGGCGAGGGCAGTGCCGGCTGCCTGCGCTGCCATGTGGCCCGCAGCAATCCCGTCTGGCGGCGCATCGGCGACGGCACCCGGGTGCTGGTGGTGTTTCAGGGGCCGCAGGCCTACGTGTCGCCGTCCTGGTACCCCAGCAAGGCGGAGACCGGGCGGGTCGTTCCGACCTGGAACTACCTGACGGTGCAGGTCGACGGTCAAGCGCGAGTCATCCAGGCGCAGGACTGGCTGCGGCGCCATCTCGACGCGCTGACGGATCAGCAGGAGTCGGGCCGGCCCAGCCCCTGGTCGGTGGCTGATGCGCCGACCGCGTTCACCGAGAAATTGATCCAGGCAATCGTCGGGATCGAGATCATCATCGACCGGATCGAGGGCAAGCTGAAAGCCAGCCAGAATCAGCCGGAAAGCAATCGGCTCGGTGTGAAGCGCGGCCTGGACAGTGACAGCGATGCCGCCGATCGGGCCATGGCCCGACTGATACGGTGAGCGGAGCCGGACCGGGCAGGGTTTGACACCGCCGATTGCGCCCTGGCCCGAGCGGCCCAGGAGCCTGCGCGGCAGAAGCCATCCGGGCATTGACCGCCCGGCTGCCCGCTCGGTACGCTGTGCTGATCAGAGGGCCCGAACGTCCATCCAGTTGCTGCACTTTCAAGAGGGAGAACATCACCATGGCACGCACCCGTCTATTCGCCCGTCTTCGCCGCGCCGCCCTGATCGATCGGGCTTCGCGTCAACTGAAGCTGGATCCGGAAGAAATCCGTGCCCTGGCCGAGGCGCGGCGGACGGTGAACCGCTCGCGGCGCCAGTTCCTGATCCATACCGCAGCCGCGACCAGCGCCCTGACCCTGGTCGGCTGCGGTGTGTCGGTCAACGGGCCGGTCGACGAGGATGATGCGGTCGTGATCGTCGGCGCCGGCATCGCCGGGCTGACCGCAGCCTGGCGGCTGCGCCAGGCCGGCGTCAAGGTGCGCGTGTTCGAGGCCCAGGGCCGCATCGGCGGGCGCATGCTCAGCCTGCGCGATCACTTCCCCGACGGCCAGGTGGTCGAGCTCGGCGGCGAGCTGATCAACACCGACCACGTCAACATCCGCCGCCTGGCCGACGAGTTCGGCATCGCCCTGAACGACCTGCACACCGACGATCCGGACCTGGTCGACGGCGTGTACTTTTTCGAGGGCCGGCGCTTGAGCGACGAGGAAATGGTCGAAGCCTTCGCCCCGGTCGGCGCGGCGATCGAGCGCGACCTGGCCAGCCTGGGCGTGGATGATGTGACCTGGCGCGAGCCGGGGAATGCCGCAGCGCTGGACGCCCTGTCGATCGCCCAGTGGCTGGACCGCGAAGGCGTCAGCGGCTGGATGCGCCAGCTGATCGACGTCGCCTACACCAGCGAAATGGGCCTGGAGATCGACCAGCAGTCCGCGCTCAACCTGCTGTTCCTGATCGGCACCGGCGAGGAGGACTATGTCGCCCTGCTCGGCGACAGCGACGAGCGCTTCCACGTCCAGGGCGGCAACGACCGGATCGTGCAGGCCGTGGCCGGTCAGCTCGACGATGCCATCGAGCCGAACAGCGTGCTCGAATCCATCTACCAGGTCGCCGATGACCGCTATCGACTGAGCTTTCGCCAGGACGGCGCCAGCGTCCAGGTCCATGCCCGCCAGGTCATCCTCGCCCTGCCCTTCACTACCCTGCGCGATGTCGATTTCCGGGTGCCGCTGCCGGCGGTACAGGAACAGTTCATTCGCGAGCTGACCTATGGCACCAACGCCAAGCTGATGATCGGCTTCGAGTCGCGCATCTGGCGCGAACAGCAAGGCAGCAACGGCTCGGTCTACACCGACCTGCCGTTCCAGTGCGCCTGGGAAACCAGCCGCCTGCAGGACGGCGCCAGCGGCGTACTGACCAATTTCTGCGGCGGCCGCCAGGGCGTCGCGATCGGTGAAGGCAGTGCCCGCGAACAGGCCGATCGGGTGGTTCAGGCGCTGGACCAGGTCTTTCCCGGGCTCGCCGCCACCCGCGGCGAAGACAGCACCCAGGCCCGCATGCACTGGCCGTCCAACCCCTGGGTCAAGGGCAGCTACGCCTGCTACGGCCCGGGCCAATGGACCCGCCTGCGCGGCGCGGCCGGCGAATCGGTCGGCGGCCTGCACTTTGCCGGCGAACACTGCGCCCTCGACAACCAGGGCTACATGGAAGGCGGCTGCGAAACCGGCGAACTGGCAGCCCAGGCCGTCCTCGCCAAGCTCGGCCGCCAGCCCGCCACCGCCGCCCTGGCGATGACGGGCTGAGCTCCTTAGAAAAGGCTGCCGCTAGCCGACATGATAGAACTCGATCTACTCTGGGATGGGGACCCGTCGGTAAAAGTTGACCCGGTACTCATCGAAGTTCGGCGGGTCTGCGATAGCCTGGTCTGTGACAACGGGCGTCGCCTCGCGTACGTACAGATCACCCAGTCCCTCGGTATCGGTCAATCGTTCCCAGCGCCGCCACTGAGCAAAATCAGGAGTGAAGTTGCGGCGGATGACCAGGCCGCCCCCTTCATCAATAGCCCAGGCGAGCAGCTCGCCGAAAGGAATGGGGGCATCTGGAACGGTCACGTGGCCCACGAGACCGGTACCGTCAGCGTACAAATCGAAGACGAAATAGGGCCTGGTTGTCGGCAGGCTTGCACTCAACCAATTGTCAATCGCGAAACCGCTGACGTATCGCCCGGCGACCTGGTCAGGCTCCCAAGCCCCGACCGGCGTCGAGACCTTGAATACAGCCTCCGAACTGGCTCGCTGGCTCGAACTGCCCTTCGGCGCCGCCTCTACAAACACGGACTTGTGGCGTCCCTCATTGCCGCCGAGAAGATACAGATGCTGCTGACCGAATTCATCGCCGCTCAAGCTCAGGCGTTGCCCATCAACTGACCACGTCAGTACTTGGCCGCCATCAAGGAGCACGGCCTGCCCCATGTCGCCGAACTGAACTCGAGTGGCGGTGAAAGGGCTGAACAGGGTCTGTTGCTCCGGAAATCGAAGGGGCAGCACCCATTGCTCGCCGGGAACCGGACCCGGCCAGCTCGGGAACGTATCCCAGTCGAGGATGCCTATGCGCAATTCGGGGAGTCTATCGCGCCGCTCGATGACGCCCAGGTCTGGGTAGTCCGGAAAGTATTCGATCGTGTCGTACTGAATGCTGATCGGCGAGATGAGATCACTGGCCTGAACCATTCTGACAGCAGCGCGAATCGCAGATGTTCTCAAAGTAGCCCAGACCATCCCCAGATCAGGATCTTCGACCATACCAAAGCTGTCTCGAGACCAGAGGACCTGATCGTTGTCCGGGATAAACTGAAGGGCTTGAAGGTTTCCGGTAGGCGGCACAAAGGCATCAGGAAAAATAAAATCCTGACTGCTCAAGTCCAACCATTGGCCCGGTGCAAATCCTGTCCGATTGACAAACTCGCCTGATTGGTCTGGATCCAGAATCAGTGATTCCCCACAGGCTGATTGCAACTCTGCGCAAACGGCCGCCAGCCTGACAGAAGCCTTGGGCACGGGAGGGCGACTGAAGTGCCTTGGATCCCACAATACCCGTCTGGCGATTTGCTCCAGAACATCTGGGCCTTTATCCAATTTGATCTGATTCACATAGAGCGACAGGGCAGAGCGATCCAGCGCGAGCTCAAGACTGTTGTGGATTCCAGGTGGCATGGTACCCAAGCCTTCTTCCCAGTAGCCGATCGCGCTCGCCACTGTCGCGATGCGTTGACCCCCCAGAAGATACTGAACCTCCCGCAGCTCTGATGCGCTCATCGGCCATTGATAGTTGTTCTCGCGCTCGGCAAACCAACGGATGGCCGCATACATTCCGGTGCTTACAGGATTGACCGGGCCGGTCCGGTAACTGCCGTGATTCAGCGAGGACTCAAGGACCTCGACGCATGCATCGAGAACGCGAGCCATATGGAGCTTGGACTGAGTACCGCTACCCATGACAACCAGGTAGACGATCTCATCAAGGTCCTGGCCACAGTGCCCTGTCACTTCAAAGCGACCGGTTGCATCCGTGACGGAACTGAAAGACGCCGAACCAACCCGGAGCTCAACAATGGCGTCAGGCAGATTCGGAACGCTGGTCAGGCCGGTCACCGTGAACGTCGTTGGAACTGCTCCTGCCGGCTGCGTTGCTGCGCGCGACTGCACAGACCCGGCAACAGCCACCAGCAGAAACGCAAGCAACGCGACCAAGCAGTTCTTGATTAAATTTCGGCTATTCAATGTCGTGAACTCCAGTTAACCAATATCGCCATTTATGGCGATATTATCACCTTTCCTTCCGCTGCTTGCCGTTCATGGAGCAGAATCTGGATGAATCACATCATCGTGAAATTCGCAAAATCCCGCCTCCAGTAACGCACAGGAATCTCCCGACTCTGCCTGGCATGACAGTGGTTCCAGGCCATGTGCCCGAGTGTCTTCTCGCCGGCTGCAGCTCTAACGATCAGCCGGCGAGAAGGCGCAGGCGGCGGATATCGCGCAAGGCGGCCCAGGCCGGGAAGGCGGCCAGGATCAGCAGGCTGATGGTGATGCTTTGGGTCAGTCGCTCGTGTGGCATCCAGCTCAAGGACGCGGGCACGGCGCTAAACACCGGGCCGCTGAAGGCCAGGGCCAGAATCGCGATGACCAGCAGCGCGTTGAGCGCGACGCTGCTCTTGAGCAGCGCTGGCGTCCAGACCCGCCGAAACAGCTGCCATATCCCCAAACCCAGACCCAGGACCAGCAGCGGGCTGAAAAGCTGGAGCAGCGTCCTGCTGGTCTCGGTGAGCGGCATGGCGGTGGGCAAGCCGGCCCAGACCGGGTACCAGATCAGCATCAGCAGGAACAGGTAGGTGGCCAGTTCCTGGTAGATGTCGCTGAAGCCGATGCGCTGCCAGTCTCGGGTCAGCGGCGGCAGACTCTCGGGGTTCCAGCGCGGAGCCGGCTCACCATCGACCGGCGCCTCCTCCCGACCCATCAGCCAGAAGGCCAGGCTGATCACGCTGAAGGCAAAGCAGGCATCGCGGATAAAGCCCCCAGCGATGGACTTCATCAGCAGCAGCAGGCCCATGTGCTCACTGGCCAGCCAGATCATGCTGGAGTGCACGATCTGGATCAGGAACAGCACGCCGAAGACCATGAACAGGGTGTAGCGATAAATCGGCAGATGCTGGGGCAGGATCAGCGGCGGCGGCTGATGAAAACGCTGCGCCATCACTCGCGGCGGGCCCAGCTCCGCCAGCACTTCGCGCAGCAGAGCCTCGTCGGATGCGGCCGGTGCCTGTTCGCGCCGGGCATCGAGCTGGTCGAGGATATTGCCGCGCAGTTCGCGACTGACATCGCCTTGCACGGCTTCCGGGAGGTTGTGGGCCACGGCGGCCAGGTAGCGTTCCAACAGTTCCATTGTCATTGCTCCAGCAGGGGGCCCAGCATCGGTTCCAGGGCCTGGTTGAGTTGTTGCCATTCCTGAGTGAGCTGAACCAGCAGCTCGCGTCCTTGTGCCGACAGCCGGTAGTAGCGCCGTTCGCGCCCCTCGCCCTGACGCCATTCGCTCTCCAGCAGGCCCTGGTCGGCCAGCCGCCTCACCAGCGGGTACAGGGTGCCTTCGTCGATATCGATCCCGGCCTCCTGCAGCTGACCTCGCAGCGAATAGCCGTAGTGCGGCGTGTCCAGCGAACTCAGTACCGCCAGCACCAATACGCCGCGCCTGAGCTCCAGCCGCATCTTGTCCAGTTGTGCCGATGTCATGATTGCTCCTTGGTTTTTACTGTGTGACGCATACTGTGTGCCGCACAGTAAATTCATACTATGCGCCACACAGTAACTTGTCAAGTCGCATGATTCAGTCGCGATGTTCGCTTTTCGGCGCAGCCGGCGTTTCGAACACTGAACCGATTGCCAGGATGTCAGGAGACCCTATCCATGCGGACCCTTTGCTGCCGAATCTTCGCGCTGCGCACTCCCCTGCCGCTGCTTGCCGCAGGCTTGTTCATCAGCCTGGTTATGGGACAGGCCCTGGCCCAGACTGCCAATGACGGCTACTTCCCCACGGTCAACGGCAATGTCCGGGCGATCGTGCCCCAGCCGGATGGGTCGCTGGTCATCGGCGGCGAGTTCACCGAGGTCAACGGCACCCCGCGTGGGCGCATCGCCAGGCTGCGACCGGATGGCAGCCTCGATCCAAGCTTCACCATCAACATTCCAGGCGGAACCGTCTATGACATGGCATCGGACAGCAGCGGGCGCATTGTTCTGGTCGGTGACTTTACCCAGGTCGGTACCAGCCAGCGCAACCGGATTGCCCGGCTGCTGCCCGACGGCAGCCTGGACCCAGATTTCAACCCGGGAGCGAATGGCGGGGTGTACGCCGTTTTGGTTCAAGCTGACGATCGCATCGTCATCGGCGGCGGATTCAGCAGCGTCGCCGGCATACCCGGGCTCGACAGTCTCGCCCGCTTGCACCCGACGGGCGCGCTGGATGCCAGCTTCGTCGGCTCTGCCAGCATCGCAGTATGGGCCCTGGCCCAGCAAGCCGACGGTCGCCTGCTTGTCGGTGGGAGCTTCGGCACGCTAAACGGGCAGCCACGCCCTGGTCTCGGGCGACTGTATAAAGATGGCAGCCTAGACAACGGCTTCAGCCCGAACGTGTCCGGCACTGTCTTCGCGATCGCGCCGGACCCGGACGGTCGGGTCTGGATCGGCGGCAGCTTCAACACGGTCGATGGCCAAAGCCGCCCCCGCCTTGCACGCCTGACCGGCACTGGCGCACTGAACTCGCCGAGCTATGGCCCGATCAATGGCACGGTCTGGTCTCTGACCATGCGCGGCGACGGCGCACTCGCCGCGGTCGGCACTTTTACTGAAATCAACGGCTTTGGCTGCGCTGTGCCGCTGGTCCGAAACGACGATGCGTTCAACTGCCTCTGGTGGAACGCCAGCGCGTCCTCGCCACTGCACGCCATCGCCGAGCAGCCGGACGGCAAGCTGGTCGCCGGCGCCATGCAGCTTCCGACCACCGGTCGCGGGCTGATGCGCTTTGGCCGCGAGGGCATCCAGCACGACAATACGGCGAATCCTGATCCCAACGGCCCGATCTACGCGATGGCTCTGGACCCGCGCGGGCGCGTGCTGGTGGGCGGCAATTTCACCCGCTTCGGCTGCTGCACCGATCGGCGCAACTTCACCCGTATCGGCACCAACAGTTTCGGCAATCCGGACAGTTCATTCGCCCTGCCGGACCCTGATGCCGAGGTGTTCGGAATCGGCGTGCAGGCCGACGGCAAGATCCTGATCGCCGGTCTTTTCGGTACCGTCCACGGGGTAGCGCGCCCTCATATTGCTCGGCTGCTCGATAACGGCAACCTGGATTTCTCCTTTCAACCGGCCCTGAACGCTGCCGCTGTGGCGGTTGTGGAAGCGCCCAACGGACAGATTCTGGTCGGCGGTGCCTTCAGCCAGGTCAATGGCAGTCCGCGGCCCCATCTCGCTCGCCTGAACGCCGACGGTTCGCTGGACGCCAGCTTTACGCCGGTGCTTGACGGCCTGGTTTTTCGGATCGCTTTACAGGCCGATGGACGGATGCTCATCAGCGGACTGTTCACGACGGTCAACGGCCAGCCGCGCCCACGGATAGCACGCCTGAACGCCAACGGCTCGCTCGATGGCAGCTTCAATCCCGATATTCCGCCCGATAGCATGGCTGGGTTCGGACTGGATGCCGAAGGCCGCATCCTGCTCGGAACCTCCAGTGCCAGCGGGCTGCAACGCTACCTGCCGAACGGGTCGCTGGATCCGTCTTTTCAAGGTAGCGGCGTCGGCGGTGCCGCCCTTTTCGTCCTTCAGCCGGATGGCCGGATCGTCATCGGCGGCGGGTTTCAGAGTGTCCATGGCCAGGCGCGCTTGCGCCTGGCCCGGCTGCAGCCCGACGGCAGTCTGGAGAACAGCTTCGCTGCCGATCTCGTCAGCGGCGGCAATCCATCCTTGAATGCGTTTCCAGGCGCAATGGTCGCCCTGCCCGACGGCCGGCTCTGGGTCGGCGGCCAGTTCGACAGCGTCGGTGGCGTCGGCCGCAAGAATCTTGCCCGCCTGAAGCTGCGCGAGGGCGCCAGCGAGCAGATGACCGTTGACGGCCAGACCGTGCGCTGGCTGCGCGGCGGCACCGGCCAGCAGTTGGTGCTGCCGCCTGAGCTTGAGTTTTCGACCGACGGCGGCGCCTATTTCTCGATCGGCACGATGCAGTGGGTCAACGGCGAATGGCGGCTCGATGATTTTCAGCCACCGCCCAATCAGGCCTTTTACCTCCGCGTCAGCGGCCCGATCGACAACGGCCCCGGCGCCGGACGGCTGCGCGGCAATGTACGCAAGTTCTTCATTCGCCCCGATCGGATCTTCGCCGATCGCTTCGACTGAGGCCACCCTGAAGACAAGCCAGGGTGCCATGGGCAAAGGAGGCTCAAGCGGCTTCGGCCGCTGGGCCGATAGCGGGCTGCATCAAGCTGGCGACTGTCGAAACCAGCGCCTATACTCGAATGCGGTCGCTAACGCCGCCCGCCCCGACTGATCCAGGCCTTGATGTCCGAATGGCGCCTTCCAAACTGGCTCTCGCCGGCCTTCTGAGCCTGTTTCCCGGCGTCAGCGCCGTCGCCTCGAGCGAGGGCCAGGCGATGGACCGTATTCAGGTCACCGCCGGCGGGGCCGAAGCCACCGTGTTCGACGTCAGCCGTGCCGTCAGCGTCATTGACGCCGATGAGATGGCCCAGCGCAACCCGCAGGTCCTGAGCGATGCCCTGCGCGGACAGGCCGGCGTGTTTGTTCAGCAGACCACGGCCGGTCAGGGCATACCGATCATCCGCGGCCTGAAAGGCTCGGAGGTGCTTCATCTGGTCGACGGCTTTCGCATCAACAACGCCTTCTTTCGCAATGCGCCCAATCAATACCTGGCGCTGATCGATGTCCACAGCCTGGAATCGGTGGAAGTGCTGCGCGGACCCTCGTCCGGTCGCCATGGATCCGATGCGCTCGGCGGCGTCGTGCAGTTGATCACCGCCCGACCCAGGATCGGCGAGGACCGACCGGTCCGCTATCGTCTGACCAGCCGCCACGGCAGCGCCGAGCGCAGCAGCGTGGTCCATGCGACCAGTCAGTTCAGCGGTGAGCGGCAAGCCCTGCGGCTCGGCGCGACCGATCTTCGGGCAGGCGATCGACGCACCGGCAGCGGCGAGCGCCTGCCGACGGCCTGGTCATCGCGAGCCGCAAGCCTGGCCTGGTTGGGGCACCTTGCGGACTGGACCCTGAGCCTCGACGCGCAGTTCAGCGAACAGCCCTCGACCCCCCGGGTTGATGAACTGATACCGGGTTTCGGCCAGACCGTACCGGAATATGCCGAGTTCGCCTTCGAACCCAATTCGCGCAGCTTCACCCGGCTGCGGCTGCAGTGGCAGGCCGCGACCACGGCTTTCGACCGAGCTGAATTGCAGCTGGGTCGGCAGATGATTCGCGACGACCGCAGCAGCCGTCCGCTCGATTTGTCCCGGCTGGACCTGGAGTCCAATCGCAGCCAGCTGGATGGGCTGCTGGCGAGCTTTCATCGTCAATGGCGCGAGCACCGGATCGCTTACGGGCTGGAGCTTTACCGCGATACCCTGCAGTCTGGCCGACAGCGCGTTACCGACGGGCAGGCGACCGAACGCCCACCGCGTTTTCCCGACGGCAGCCGCCAGCACAACCAGGCGCTTTGGCTGGCCAGTCAATGGCAAGTCGCCAGCGCGCTGCGGGTGGATGGAAATGCCCGGCTCAGCCGCTTCGCCCTCGAGCTGCCGGCCCAAGCCGACCAGGCCGCCCTCCGCATCAGGAATCAGGCGCCGGCCTACGATATCGGCGCGGTCTGGTCGCTGAACCCGCAGACCAACTGGGTGCTGGGCTACGGTCAGGCCGTGCGCGCACCGAATGCCTTCGATGCCGCCAACCTGGGCCCGCGCCCGGGAAACCGCTTCAATCTGCCGAATCCGGACCTGAAAGCCGAGCGGCTGCGCGCGGCCGAAATCGGACTACGGCAGCGATTCGGCCGCCTGGACTGGGAGCTGTTCGTCTGGACCTCCACCGCGCGCGATCGGATCAGCAGCCTCGAGACCGGCGAGTTCACCGACGACGGCGCGCTGATCGTTCGCAGCGCCAATATCGACAGCGCCCGACTGCGCGGCGCCGAAGCGATGGCGGAGTATCGGCCGCTCGACAACTGGCGGCTGCGCGCAGTGGTCAATCACACCCGCGGCAAACTGCGCACGCCCCAAGGTGCCGAGCCGGCCGACCGCATCCCGCCGCTGAATGGCGAATTGTCGCTACGCTGGCAGGGCACGGAGCGCTGGGGCGCCTGGCTCAGTCTAGGCGCAGCGGGTCGCCAGAACCGCCTCAGCAGCCGTGACCGCAGTGATCCGCGAATCGATCCCGACGGCACGGCTGGATGGGCCCGCTGGAGTGCCGGTGTCGCCTGGCAGGCGACCACCGACCTCGGCCTCAGACTGAGTCTGGACAACCTCGGCGACCGCGCCTACCGCGAGCATGGGTCGGGCCTGGACGCAGCCGGGCGCGGCCTTTGGCTGGAACTCGACTGGAAGATCTGAAGGCATCGAATCCGGCGATTGATGCGGATCACGCCCCGATTTCGAGCCGATCCTCGAGATCGGCGTAAATCTCCTGCAGCCGTTCGATCATCGCCGGATCGGCGTTCCACAGGCCGCGGCCGTTGGCTTCCAGCATGCGCCCGACGATGTTGCGCATGGCCTTCGGGTTCAGCGCCGTCAGGCGCTCGCGCATTGGCTCATCAAGGGCGAAGGTCTCGGCGGTCTTTGCATACACCCAGTCGTCGACACCGCGGGTCAGGGCGCTCCAGCCGAGCATGTAGGTGACCCGGTTGCTGATCTCGGTCGCGCCGCCCTGGCCGGAGGCGAGCAGGCCCTCGTACCAGTTCGGGTTCAACAGCTTGCTGCGATACTCCATCCGCAGGGTCTGCGCCGCATCGTCGATCCGCACATCGGCGGTCAGGGTCTCGACATAGTTCAGACGGATGTCGGCATTGCGGGTATTGCGCCGACGCGCCGCCAGCTGCAGCGAGCCGGACGATGAGAAATAGCTTTCGATGTCGGAGACGCCGTACTCGGTCGAGTCGACCTGGTGAACGACCCGGTCGACCGAGCCGAGCAGGTTCTCCAGCACCCCGGTGAGTTTCTCGCCACGCCGCTGGCCACCGTAGGCGGAGGCGTTGCGACGGATGAACAAGGCGTCGAGATCGTCTTCGGACTCCCAGGCCGAGTCCGAAACCATGTCCTCGACGTAGTTGCCGTAGGTGCCCGGGGCCTGGGTGAACTGGCGGGCGCTGGCGTTCTCGAAGGACTCACCGGCCGCGACCATGGCGTCGACGTGCTTCTTGACAAAGTTCATGTCGTGGGGCTCATCGGCCAGTGCCGCCTCGCGCACCAGCTTGTCGAGCTGATCCATCAGGATGCCGAAGGAGTCGCGAAAGATCGAGCTGAGCTTGATCAGCACGTCGATACGCGGCCGACCCAGTTGCGCCAGCGGAATCAGGGCATAGCGCGCGATCTTGCCGGCACCGTCATACACCGGCTCGCCGCCAATCAGACGGATCACCACGGCGATCGCCTCGCCCTTGGTCTTGATCGTATCCAGGCCCCACAGCACCTGGGCGATGGTTTCCGGCCAGGCACCGTCGTGTTCCTCGCGGTGACGAACCAGCAGCTGATCGGCGATCGCCGTGCCGCGGCGAAAGGCGAGCTCGGAGGGGATGCGCCAGATATCGATGGCATGCAGGTTACGCCCGGTCGGCAGGATCGCGGCACCGTCACGGACCAGGTCGCCGCCGGGTCCGGACGGCAGATAGCCGCCGTCGAGGGCATGGATCAGCGCATCGAGCTCGCCGGTGTTGTCGCGCAGCGCCGCCAGCAGCGTCCGGCCCTCGTCGATCAGCGTATCCAGGGCTGCCAAGCTGCCCGGCGCCGTTGGTCGACCGCTCAGGGCTTCCAGCACGGCCGCCGGCGCCCGGTCGCCGAGCACACAGTCGCGGACGAATCGCTCGCAGGCCTGCTCCAGCCATTCGCGAACGGCCAGCGCCGCAGCCTCGCCCTGGCGGGCCCGACGCAACAGACCGTCGCTGTCGCCGAAATCGGCGAGTCGACCGGACTGGCGCAACAGCCAGGTGGTCAGGCTGTCCTCGCCGACCGGTCGGTTCTTGAGCGTCTCGCACAGGGTGACGAACTGGGCCTCAATCGGCGCGCTGCTACCAAACACATGCAGCGAGTTCGAGATCAGGCGATTCTCCAGCTCCTGCAGGTAGCCGTACAGGCGGCTGGCGTAATCGCGAAAAGCCTCTTCCGGTCGCCGCGGACAGTCATCACTGAGGTTCAGCACGTCGACCTTCTGCATCACCGCCGCCTCGACCGTATCGGCGTCGTCGTTGCCGCCGCGCTCGCGCCAGTCGGCCAGCAGGCTCTTCAGCGCCGGCAGTTCCTTGTACAGGCCGGCGCGGGCCAACGGCGGCACCAGGTGCGAGATCATGGTCGCCAGGCCGCGACGGCGGGCAATCGCGGCTTCGCTGGGGTTATTGCTGGGATAGAGGTAGAACTGCGGCGTCTCGCCCAGCAGTCGATCCGGCCAGCAGCTGCTCTTCAGCGCCGTCTGCAGACCGGGCATCCACTCGACCGAGCCGTGCATGCCCACATGAATCATGGCGTGCGCGTCGAACTCGCGCGCGATCCAGCGATAGAAGCCCAGGTACTGGTGATGCGGGGTTTCCTCGCGATCGAAGATCAGCCGCAGCGGATCGCCCTGGACGCCGATTCTGGGCTGGACGCCGATGAACAACTGGCCGAAGCGCAAACCGCCGAGAAAGACCGCATCCGCGCCGACTGGCGCAATGTCGCCGGGAAAACCGCCCCAGCGCGCCTCCAGGCGCTCGCGCTCTGCGCTGGTGGTCAGCGCGCGGAAACGGTCGCGGTCAAGCACCAGCGCCTCGCGCTGGCCCTGCTGTCGGGCCTGGTCGGTGGCCTCATCAAGCAGCCGATAGAGCGCCTCGGCGCTGTCGGGCAGTTCGCCGGTGTCGTAGCCTTCGGCCTTGAGGCGCTCAAGGGTCGCCAACAGGCTGGCCGGTACGTCGAGCAGCGCGGCGCTGGCCTTGCGGCCCAGGCCTGGCGGGTAGTCGTAGACGATGAAGGCCAGTCTGCGCTGGGCGCGCGGCGTGGCGCGCAGGCGCAGCTGGGCCTGGACGATGGTGGCCAGGCGATCGAGTCGGTCGGGCGCGCTGCGGATGCCGCCCTCGTGCAGGGCGCCAAGTGTGACCGGCGCAATGGCGCCGTCCATTTCAGGAATCGAGTAGCTGAACGAGGCCTGGACCGGCGACATGCCGGTCTGGTCCCAGGCATCGAAATCCTGGATCAGCAGCGGCTGGGCAATCAGGTAGGGCGCATCCAGCGCGGCCATGATGGCGTCGCGCGCGGCCGTGGCCGCGCCCGGCTTGGTCGAGGCTGCGGGGCCGCCGACCAGGCCGAAGCCCATCATGTTGATCAGCAGGTCCGGCCGCTCCGGCACGAACCAGTCGCGAACCATGACATGGCCTTCGATGCCCATGACGAAACCGGGCAGCAGTGCAATCCCGGCCGCTTCCAGCCGCCGGATGGTGTCGTCGATGTAGCCGCGCTCTTGCAGCAGATGCTTGCGAAAGAACAGCAGCGCCACCTTCTGACCCCGATCGAGATGAATACCGCGCTGCCTCGCCCAGCGCTTGTAGGCCTTGACGCTGCCGAAGTAGTCGGGTGCGTCGGGGTGATAAAGGCCCATGCCGGGCACATCGACCAGTTTGCCGACCGGCTCACTGCCACCGAAATACTCGCGGTGAATCAGCCGGAACATGTTGCAGAGATTGTCGTCAGTGGGCTGCGACCAGTAGGCGAACACCTGCAGCCAGTTCTTGAAGTCTCGCGCCCGATTGGGTACCAGCGGCAGCACGCGCTGCATGATCCGCATCAGCTTGGTGTAGCCGTACAGCGCATCCTCGTCGCGCCCCCGCACCAGCAATCGCGCCACCTTCTTGACCATGCTCGGCATGCCGCCACCGCCGCCACCCTTGACCACATAGCGCCCGACCCGGGTCAGCTCGGTGGCTTCGGGCATCGACTCGTAAACGAAGATGGTCTTGTCGGCACCGCGCTCGGGGCCGAGCTGGGCGAGCAGCCAGTCCACCTGCTCGATGAACTGGAGGCGGCTGATGAACAGGCAGTCGGCCTCGCGGATCGCCGCCGCCGCGGCAGGACTCTGGGCCTCGAGATCGACATCGCTCCACTGGCTGAGCTCGATCTCGTCGGCGAGCCGGTCGCGAATACCGCGCCAAAGCCGCGTGCTGTACTGCTCAAGCCCGACGATGGCGCAAAAGCGCGGTCGCTTTGCAACAGGTGACATGGTCAGGTCATGCTCCATAGGGTGCGCCGACACGCCCGGGCCGGCCGCACGGCGGCCTGGCTCGGGTCGATCCGGCGTTGGGCTGCTGGCTGTCCGCCATCGTTGAACATGGCCAAATCAAGGCAGTGACCGCCTTGAATCAGTTGGCTGCAGTCGGCGCGCCGGCTGCGGCTGAGTGACGCCGCGCCCGCCAGGTCGGAAGCCCGCGACGGCCGCCGCACCGTCATTCCGCGCCGCGGCCCAGCGCGGCCTCGACGATCTGCTCAGCGCGGGCATTGGGCAGATAAAAATAGCGGCCCTTGAGCTGGCTGGCCAGGCGTTCGGCCTCACCTCGCGACAGGTATCTGGCCTGGGTGTCGACCACGACCGACTCGATCCCGGCCGCCGCGCTCGCCGCAGCCAGCGCCGCGATTTCGGCCTCCAGGGCCAGGCGCTCCGGCCGGGCTGCGGCGGCATCGCGCGCCTGGGCCAGGCCGACATTGCCGCGACCGTCGGTAATCAGGATAAAGCTGACCTGCGAAATCCCCTTGCCGCGCGCCTGACGGGCCATGTCCAGACCCCGATGCAGGGCCGAGGCCAGCGGCGTGCCACCGCCGGTGGGCAGTACATCGAGCTCACGCTTGGCCCGGTCCACGCTTTGCGAGGGCGATAACAGCACCTCAGCCGCCTGGCCACGAAACGCGATCAAGGCAACCTGGTCGCGATGGACATAAGCGCTCTGCAACAGGCTGGCGACGGCGCCCTTGGCCTGGCGCATGCGGTTCAGGGCCATCGATCCGGAGGCATCGACCAGAAACACGAACAGGGTCCCGGACTTGTCACGGTACTGACGAATGCGCAGATCCTCCCGCCGGATCATCAGGCCGGAGCCCGGCAACACCCCAGGCGCTGTTGCTGCACCGCGGCGACTGCTCTGCCAGGGTGCCGCGGCCAGCAGCGTCGGGATCAGGGCGATCCGACCCTGGCGGGGCGCACCGGGTCGGGCCCGTACGAAGCGGCCGCGGCGCGGGTTGAGCGCCTCGCCGCGGCTGCCGGCGCGGCTCCGCGACCGCCCGGCCAGGGAAACCGACAGCAGGTCCTCGGGCAGTTCGGTGGCTTCCGCCTCCAGCAGCAAATCCTGGAGCAGATCGGGCGGCGCGGCTGTCGACGGCCTATCCGGCGGCGCCTCATCGGTCGGCGGCTCCGGCCCTGCAGGTGATTCAGCCCGGCCATCATCCTGGTCCCGCTCTCCGTCGCGCTGATCAGGGTCTTCCCGGTCCGCAGTCTGATCCGGCGGCGGTGCGGACTGCTCCGGCTCCGACTCGGGCTCCGGCAGGCAGGTCGACCTGGGCATCAGGACCAGCTTGATCGCGGTCCGCAGGTCCGGTTCGGCGACTTGCTCGCGCCCCGCCAGCGCCGCGGCGGCGCGCGCGGCGCGGGCGGCGAACAGGTCGACACGATTACCCTCCACGCCCAGGGCCAGGGCCGAGGCCGCCAGGGCCTGAAGCTGGGTGTCGGTCAATTCAAGCTGTCGCACGCGCATCCTGGCCTGCTCGACCCGGTCACGCAGCAGCGCCATGGCGATGTCGGTCTGTCCGGGCTTCGCTCGAGCGTCGGCCAGGTCCAGCACGGTGCTGACGATCTCGCGGCGCGCGCGCCAGTCGCGCTGCGCGCTCAGCGGCACGATCAGGCCGATCCGGTCGAGCAGGCCCATGCGCAGCTCACCGTCACCCGGATCCCAGCTGCCCAGCAGCATGAAGCGCGCCGGATGCGCCTCGCTCAAACCCTCGCGCTCGACCAGCACCTCGCCACGCGACAGCGCTTCGATGACCTGGGTCACCGCGGCCGAATCCAGCAGATTGAGCCCGTCGATGTACAGCACGCCGCCATCCGCCTGAGCCAGCAGGCCGCGCTGCACCGAGCGCTGACCGGTAGCCAGGGTGGCTTCCAGATCAATACCGCCGATCAGCCGGTCCTCGGTAGCATTGAGCGGCAGTTCGACGAACGGCGACCCGGCGGGCAGCAGCTCGGCGAAGGCACGGGCCAGGGTCGACTTGCCCGACCCGACCGGCGCCGGCAACAGCACCCCGCCGAGCCCAGGATCGACGGCCAGCATCAGCAGGGCCTGACGCGCCAGATCAAGGCCGACGATCTCGCTGAAGCGCAGCATCAGTCAGCCGGCGTTTCCCCAAACACGCGCTGCAGTTCGCGTTCGATCTTCTCGCCGGCATCCAGCGTCTCCAGCGGATCCTTGCGCAGGCGATGGCGCAGGGCCAGGCCGACCACGGCGCGAACATGCTCGCGTGACACCACCTCGTCGGCCTGCAATGCGGCATAGGCCTGAGCGGTACGGGTGATGGTGAGCTCACCGCGGTGGCCATCGATGTCGAGCTGCATGCACAGGCGCGCGATATCGGTCAGTAGCTCGTCCGGCAGCTGAACGGCCGGCAGCCGCGCCTGCGCATCAACGATGCTGCGCTGCAGCGCACGCTGCGCGCGACTGTAGCGGCGGAAGAACGCGGCTGGGTCGTCATCGAAAGCACGACGACGGCGCACGATCTCGACTCTGGCGTCGAGATCGGTAATGGTCAGGATGCGCGCATACAGCCCGAAACGGTCGAGCAACTGCGGCCTGAGCTCGCCCTCTTCCGGATTGCCGGAGCCGACCAGCACGAAGCGCGCCGGATGGCGCACGCTGATGCCCTCGCGTTCGACCACGTTGCGCCCGCTGGCGGCCACGTCGAGCAGCACATCGACCAGATGATCGTCGAGCAAATTGACTTCGTCGATGTAGAGGAAACCGCGATGGGCCCGGGCCAGCAGACCCGGCTCGAAAGCCTTGACCCCTTGAGTCAGCGCCTGCTCGATATCAATCGTGCCGCAGACGCGATCCTCGGTCGCACCCAGCGGCAGGTCGACCACCGGCACCGGGAAGGATTCAGTGTCAAGCTCGTCGGCGCGCATCCGCCGGCGACCCACCCGCGGCTGCTCGTCTGCGATGAACTCCGCCGGCGCGCGGTTGTAGGGGTCGTCGCGAACGCGCTCGATCGACGGCAACACTTCGGCCAGCGCCCGCACCGTCGTACTCTTGCCGGTGCCGCGATGACCCATCACCAATACACCACCAATGCGCGGATCGATGACGTTGAGAGTCAACGCCAGCCTCATCTCTTCCTGGCCGACGATGGCAGTGAAAGGGAAGACCTGCGGCCGTGCCCGAACCGGCCGCGGCGCTGTTGTCCTTGCACTCATCAAAGCTCCGTTTTCTGGTCAATCGCGAAGGGTCTCGACGCGTCGCCGAGAGGGCCTGCGCCAGGCAAGTCAGCCCGGGCCGCCCATCCCTGGAACAATCATAGAACGATCTCGGGACAAGCTTGGGACAAGCGGGCCACTGCAGAATAGCAAAAAGACAGTTTGCTGCCCGATGCGTCTTGGGGGCAAGGCAAAAGACAGGATCGCGGCACGGCCTGCTTGGCCCACGCCGGCTTTCTCTGCTAGTGTACCCCGTCGCCTGAACTGAGAAACCCGTCCGACATGATGCCGCCAATGCTTCCGCTCGCCCTGCTCGGCCTGCTGCTGGCCATGCCCGCCGCCGGCGCCGAACATCCACTCACGGACGCCACCGAGCTGCTGTTTGAAAGCCGGACGCCGGGACTGACCGGCGGCGGTGTTTCGCTGTCTGTGGACCGCGCCCACGGCCACAGCTTTCGATTGCTGGAGCCGACCCAGCTGACCGGCCTCGGCATCGGCAATCTGGTGAGCTTTGCTGACGACATCAGCGTCTTCGCCGCCATTCACCGGATCGGCACCTCATTCTCCATCCCCGATGTCGTCAATGATTCCAGCCTGCTGGGCACAGCGCTGATCGAGCTCAACGCGGGCCCGGCCAGCGACGGTTTCGCCGCCCTGGACCTGACCCTGGAACCCGGCTGGTATGCCATTCTCACCGGCGCCGGTCGCTACGGCGCCAGCGCGGGCAACAGTCAGGTCACCATGACCAACACCGGTACGGCGACGACCGCGAACAGCTACGGCCCGTACAACATGGCCTATGACACGGGTGCGCGAAGCCTGCAGGGTGTCAGCACCCGATTCTTTGTTGAAGGCAGCACCATCGCTGCACCGACCGATCCGAATCGCTATCTGATGGAAACCGCGCGCCCCAGCGCCTGGTTCACCGGGGAGTCGCAGCCGATCTCGGCACAGAGCTTTCGTGGCACTCGCTTCGAGATCACCCGGCCCACCCGCATCGACTCAGTTGGCGGTTGGTTTCGCAACGGCAGCGGCGAGATACTGGCCGCCATTGTCACGCTCAGCGGCCCTACCGCCTTGCCACTGCCGCCGAGCAACGCCCAGTTCATCAACAGCGTGGTCGGCAGCACCCTGATTCCGGTAGCCGACCTGGCCGATGAGTACAGCGCTGATTTCGGCGGCCTGGAACTGGCGCCCGGCCACTATGCGCTGGTGTTCGGCAGCGGCGTTCTCGGCGCTGGCGGTGAGGCCCAGATGATGGTGGTCAACGACCAGCTGGTCACTGATCAGTCTCTGATCTGGCTGGGCTCGTCCTGGGTCCAGATCAACCCGCTTTGGCGAATGGTCCTGACCGGCTTCCTCCCCGATCTGCAAGCGGGGCCCGAGCTGCTGAACTTCGGCGATGTCTTGGTTGGCCAAGCTGCTGCCTTGGCGGTCACCATCGACAGCTTCAATACCGACGGCGGCGTCCAGCTACTGGATCTGCAGCTGGCCGGCAGCGATCCCGAGTTCTTCAGCCTGAGCCCGGCGGCCGATGACTGCCTGGCCAATCCGCTGCCCGGCGCGAGCAGCTGCAGCTTCGATGTGCACTTCCAGCCCGGCGTCATCGGCCCCCGGACCGCCAGCCTGGTGATCAGCAGCGACGGCCTGCCAGAAACGATCGAGATTGCCCTGGCTGGCAGCGGCGTCCAGCCGGCACTCAGCCTGGCACCCGCATCACTGAGCTTCGAGCTGATCGTCGGCCAGCTCGGCAGTCTTGACCTCGAACTCGGCAACAGCGGCGACGGGCCGCTGATCTGGAATCTGGCGCTGACCGAAGCGGAAAACTGCCAGGCTGGCCCGGCACCGGACTGGCTGTCGGCACTGCCGCTGGACGGCGTCGTCGAGCCGGGGGATACGCGGGCCATCAGCGTCACCGCCAGCGCGACAGTCCTGGCGGCGGGCCCGTACTCGGCCCTGCTGTGCCTGAGCAGCAACGATCCAGATAACGAAGTCGTCACCGTCCCCGTCAGCCTGACCGTGCGCAGCCCGGCACTGACTTTCGAGCCGGCGGCGCTGGACTTCGACAATATCGTGATCGGCATGGACAGCCCGCCGCAGACCGCGCTTCTCATCAATCAGGGTGATGCCCCGGCCAGCGCGCTGACCATCCCGGCCCCGTCCGAATTTTCGGTCGATGCGAGTGCTTGCGGTGAGGCGCTGGCGGCCGGAGACAGCTGCGATATTCAGGTCCGCTACAGCCCGACCACCGCCGGACCCGTCTCGACCGTCCTCGAGGCGGGAAGCGCAGAGGGCATCAGCGCCAACCTGGCACTCAGCGGCACCGGGCTCGAGCCGGCGCTGCTCAGCGTCAACCCGAACAGCCTGAATTTCGGCCCCGTGGTAGCACCACGGACTCGTCAGCTTTCGCTTGCAGTGGCCAATTCCGGCGGCGTCAGCCTCAGCCTGGCGACGCTGCTGATCGATGGTGACACCGGGGTGTTTGAGTTTGGGGCAAGCAGCTGCGCGCCCGGCACTGTTCTGGCACCGACCGAGACCTGTGAGATTGAGCTCGTGTTCGCACCGCCGGCCATCGGCAGCTATTCCGCAACGCTGCAGCTCAGCGCCGACGATGGCCAGCAGCTGGCCGTCAGCCTCAGCGGCCTTGGCGTCGACGACCCGCTGTTCAGTGATCGCTTCGAAGGCTTGGATTACTAGTACCTGCACAAGTAAGGAGCCTCACTGGTCAGAGGCTCCGTGAAGCGGCAGGCTGCCGCGCAGGCTCCCGGGACTACAGATTACCGAAGCGATAGATCAGTCGAAGCCCTGCGACGCGGGGCTCCGGCAGATAGGCGATGATCGCCCGCCCCGGCGCGAAGCCCTCGGGCCGGCCGGAATCGATATTCCGCTGCGCGCTACGAATGGTCTTGTCGTTGGTCATGTTGGTTACAAAGCCGACCAGGCTGAAGCGCTCGAAGTCGATGCCGGCCTGCAGATCAAGGTTGGTGTAGCTCGGCATCCAGGACAGATTGGCTTCATCGACGTAGCGCTTGGATCGGTACTGACCATTGAGGCCGACAAACCAGCTCATCCCGCCATTGCCCAGGGGCGCCCGGTACAGAGCACCGAAGTTCAGCGAATGGCGGGCGTTCTTGGCCACGCTGTTGCCGGAGAAGTCAGCGCACTCATTGCCCGCTTCGGCGCGCAGCTGCGGCGACGAAGTCTGGCCTTCACGCACCCCGCAGGCGGCGAAAGATCCGGCGCCAGCGGTCGGGGCTGGGCCCTGCACATAGTTCTTGAAAGACGCGTCGGTATAGGCGTATGAAACGTTGAGGTTCAGCCCACTGACCGGGAACCAGCTGGCCGACACTTCGTATCCGTAGGACTCGACCGCGGCAGCATTGGTGATGCCGGCTACGGCCACCACCGTGCCACCGGCACCGGCCTGGTTACGCTGGATGCCGATCTGCTGGTCGGTGTAGTCGTTGTAGAACACCGCCGCGTCCACGGCAAGATTGATCGACGGCCATACGCTTTTCATCCCGACTTCATACGCATCCAGGAACTCGGGCCGATAGCCCTGCCCCTCGAACCCGATCGTCTCGTTGACATTGAAACCGCCGGGCTTGAAGCCGCGGGCAATATTGCTGTAAAGCATCAGGTTTTCGGTGACCCGCCAATCGACGCTCACGCGCGGCGTCCATTCCTTGTAGGACACGCTGTCCTCGCGGGGGCAGGCCTGGACTGTGCCCGGCGGCGGCACGTTCGGGCCAGGCACGCCGGCAAAGGTGGCGCCCTGCGGAATACCTGGCAGACAGACCGGCTCAAGCCCCAACAGGGACGTATCCTGACGGGTCCAGCCGGAGATTTCATAGTTGATCCGATCGGAGTTGTAGCGCGCCTCCAGGCCGACTCGTACCGTGTCTGAAAGCTGCCACTTCAGGCTGCCATAGAAAGCCGTATATTCCGTATCGCGGTCAATGCGCACGGGGAAACCATCGCTGACCTGCGAGGCCACCAGAAAGAACGGCGGGCCTGCCAGCGGCGAATCCGGGCTGCGCAGCCAGAACTTGGACGCATTGACCAGGCTGGAGCGCTCATCCAGGCGCTGCACGCCGAGCAGCAGGTCGAAGGCGCCGAAAGATTCGCGCCAGAAGAGATTGTGGTCGAAGCGCTTGTCTTCGTACTCCAGCTGCTGCAAGGCCGACAGCGACAGTACCGGGCCGGGTGGGGCCGGAAAGTTGGTGTAATCGCCGTCGGTTTCAATGAAGCTCTGGTTGTCGATCCAGCCAAAGGTGTAGCGGAAATCGCCGAAGCCGGATTCCCAACTGGCGTCGAGCGTGACCAGCTGCTGATCGAGATCCAGGCCCCGCGGCGGCTGGCCGGTTTCTTCGTTGAAGCCCATCTGAACGTCGCGGATGCTGGCCTGAATCGGGCCGACCACAGTGCCGCGGGTACAGGCCGTGACCACCGCCGGCGGCAGACCCGACAGGCTCGGCGGACACGGCATTTCCGGCGTGCCGGGCGGTCCCGCCGCGAAGGTACCACCGGGCACGGGTACGCGGGTGTTGGCCGGAATCTGCGCTGTGGCGTAATCCGAGTTGTCGGTCGAGCTGGTGCGATAGCGCAGGGTGATATCCCAGGCATCGCCGGGGGTCAGGCGCAGGGCGCCGGCAACACCCCGGAACTCTTCCGCGCCCAGCGGCCCGCCGTTGACCGGGTTGGTCCAGTAGCCGTCATTCTCACGATAGGCCGCGTTGATGCGATAGGACAGCAGGCCCGGCACGATCGGTCCGCTGATCGTGCCGACCGCGCGGCGCCGCCCGTACTGGGCGCCCTCCAGCACCGCCTGTCCTTCCAGTTCATCGGCAGGCTTGCGCGACACATAGTTGATCGCACCGGCGAAGGCATTGCGTCCGTACAGCGTCGTCTGCGGCCCTTTGACGACCTCGATTCGTTCCAGGTCGATCAGGTCCGATACCACGCCCGCCGTACCGCCGGAAATGGCCAGGTTCTCACCCGACAGGTCGAGGCCGTCGAGCATGACCGCCACGCTGGGTCGCCCGCGCTCGGCCTGCATGCCGCGAACGGCCGGACGGGTATCGTTGGGAAAACCGCCAATGTCGTAGGTCATGCCCGGGGTCAGGCGGGCAACATCATTGATGCCGCTGATACCGGTGCGAAGAATCTTTTCTTCTTCAATGACTCGTATCGTCAACGGGACGGTGGCGGCGACTTCCTCAACCCGGCGCACGGTCACGATGACTCGATCCGGCACATAGGCAGGGTCGATTAGCGTGCCGGAATCCGCGTCTGCCGAAGCATCCAGGGCTTCAGCCATGACCGGCGTCGTGCTGCCAAACAGAGCCACAAGACAACACGCCGTGAGCAGCTTGAGGCGGACTGGCTGAGTGGATGTGCTGGTGGAGGTCAAGGAGTGGGAATGAGTAGAACCGGGGTATTCAGAAAACCGCATAAACCGTTCGCCCTCGCGCTTGGTCTTTTTCTAATGATGCGGCATCTTGCAATGACCGCCTGTCTTCACAAGACTTTTACATGACTTAACAGGGTCCCGTCAAGATCCGCCCGGAAAGGACCGGTCCGCCATCAGGCGATCTTTCTCGACGGACACAGGAACCATTAACCCGGCATGCAAGCAGGCATGCATGCCGGGTTTATGCCCGGCCGGCACGGCCGGGGCCTATGAGCGAAGGCATTTGCGGACATACGCCGCAAATGCCGTGCAACGAATGCCCTGGGTATTTCGTTGCCGGGCTAACAATAGCCGGCACGCAACGACACTCACTCGCTGCGACACTCGGCCAGACAAGGCCCCGGCACGGCAAGAAGCGCTGTTGCCGGGACCTTGGCGACCCTCTGCTAGACTCGAGTCTCAAACAGTTCAGAAGGTTGATCGAGCGCAGCGATGCATATCAAGATGCTGGAGTTGGTACTGATTGTTGTCGTGGTTCTGGGGCTGGGCTTCTGGCAGCTCTTCGACATCAACCGCGAACTGCGCAAGGACCGCGACAAGCGCCAGGGGGATACGCTTGATCGTTCCTCGGACAGCGAGGACGGAACCCGCATCGACGAGGATACGGCACCTTGAATCATGGCTGACATCGTCGGCCCGAGCCGCACCGGATTTCGGCGCCTCAGGGAAGGTCGCGCGAACAAGCCTTGAAGCGAACAACCAAATCGCCGACGTGCGCCAGCAGTGCTGCCGTCAACCAGGCGCCGACCATCATCCAGCTCAAATCATGCAGCACCGATCTCAGCGCCATCAGCAGGCCGGCCCCAGCGGCCAGGTTGAGGAGCAAGCCGGGCAGCGGCAGCGGTCGCCCATGCCGACGCCGCCAGCGCATCGCAATGACGCAGAGCAGCGCCGCTTCGACAGCAATGATCAACAGAATCAGATCGACCACACGGCCGCTTTCAATCAAGGCTTCCATTCATCTCCGTGGATTTACTGCTGCTTGACGACGTGAGCATGCCGCTCCGCAATCTCGCCGATGAACGCCTGAATCAACGCTGCAACAGAAACAGCATCTTCTTCGTGCGCGAGGTGGCCAAGGCCGGCCAAGCGTCGAAGCTGCGTCCCGGATAGCATCCTGGCCAGCTGCTCGGCTTGAGTCGGTGGGATGAACTGGTCGTTGTCAGCGGCGATCAGCAGCAGCGGCGTCTGCAGCGCGGCCAGCTCTCGCTTCAGCGCCTGCAGATCCCAGCTCGCCATCATTCCCAGCGTTGCGGCAACGTGTGCAGGGCTGCTGAACAGCCGCGCGTAATAATCGATACCGGCGTCATCAAGCTGAGACCCGGTGCCGCCAATCACGCGAATCATCCGTTCACGATCCGCTGCACTGCGGGCAAACCAATGCGCGCTCAGTGGGTTTAGAAACAGCAACTTGGCCAGAGGCGGGAACAGATAGCTGGCCGGGCCGCGAAACGGCAACACCGCGGCGTTGATGCCAATCAGGGCTTCAGGGACAAGGCGACCGTCCAGGCAACTGCGAATCAGAATGGCCGCACCCGCCGAGTGCCCGATCAGCACCGACGGCTGCAGATCAAGCGCGTCGACTAGCGCAGCGACGGCAGCAGCCATCGCTGGCAGCGACAGATGCTTGCGCGGTGGACACTCGGTAAAACCATGACCGGGCAGGTCCGGCGCGACAACGGTAAAGCGCTCGGCCAGCAGCGGCGCCAGGCCGCGCCAGGAGTGGGTTGATGCGCCGGTGCCGTGAATCATGAGCAAGGCAGGGCCTGAACCCATCTGCTGGACATGCCAACGCAGACCGCCGGCCCTGACAAAGCGGCTGGCATCAGCATGCGGCCAGGCGTGGCGATCCAGATTCCAGTCCAGCAGCCGGGTCATGATCCGCTATCCGCGCAGACGAGTTCAATTGATGGCAACAGGCCGGCGCGCGTCCGAATCGCGATAGCGCGATGCCAGGAACCTGCCAGCTTCCGCTCAGAAACCAGGATTCAGCCTGACGATAGCGGCATTCAGCACCGCCGCAAAGCTGACCCAGACCAGATACGGCAGCAGCAGCCAGGTCGCGGTCCGCGAATAGCCACGCAAGCCGACCATCAGGACAATGATCGACAACCACAGCAGCGGCACTTCAGCCAGCGCCCAGTCGGGACGCTGCAGTCGAAAAAACAGCAGGCTCCACAGAATGTTGAGAAAGGCATTCAGCGAGAACAGGATAAGTATGCGACCACGTGCCGCAGCGTCGGTCGCGCCCCGCCACGATAGCACCGCGGCCATCGCCGCCAGCGCATAGATCAAGGTCCACACCGGGCCGAACAGCCAGTCGGGCGGTTGCCAGGATGGCTTGATCAGTTGCTGGTACCAGCCTTCGAGATCGGTTGCCAGCATGCCCAGTGTGGCGACCAGCAGCGCCGCCACGGCTGCCCAGACAACCGGGACCCAACGCCCGCCCACCGATGCGGCCTTCACTTGACCGGCGCCAAGCCCAACAGATGCGCCATGTCCTTGAAGAAAATCCGCACATGAGCCATCGGCTTGGCCTTCACCAGACTCTTGTGCATGTACGCTTCCCAGGTCAGCTCCTGGACGTCCTTGTCCCGGCAGATACTGACGAAGCGCTCGCGCCGCTTGTCGCTGGAATACCAGAAGCGCTGCATGATGCCCAGAATCAGGAACACTCGGCCATGCGCCTTCATGAAGCGCTTGCGCGCTGTTCGCAGCGCACGCGGATTGCCGCTGCGACAGAACGCATCGGCCGCGTCCGCCGCCATCCGGCCACTGCACATGGCGTAATAGATGCCTTCACCCGAGGCCGGCGCCACGCAGCCGGCGGCATCGCCAGTGAGGAGCACATCGCGCTGATTGTCCCAGCGCTTGAGCGTGCGCAGCGGAATCGGTGCGCCTTCACGGCGAATCGTGGTGCTGTCGGCCATTCCCGTGCGCTCGCGCAGCTTGGTGACGGCGGCCCGCATGGAAAAGCCCTTGTTGGCCGTACCCACGCCAATGCTGGTGCAGTCGCCATGCGGAAAAATCCACGCGTAGAAATCAGGCGATAGCTCACCCTGGTAATACACATCGCAGCGCTCGCCATCGAAGCCCGAACTACCCTCTGGCGGGGAGCTGACAATCTCATGATACGCCGCCACAAAAGGAATGGCATCCGCGCCGGGAATGCTCTGGCGAGCCACCTCCGAGCGTGCCCCGTCGGCGCCGATCACCAGTCTTGTCACGACTCTGCGTGGCTCTCGATCCGAGTCATCCTCCGCCGACGGCCGGTAAACCACCATGGTTCGGCCCTGTTCGTCATGCTCGATCGAGAGAAACTGACCGATTCGTCGCACCGCGCCACCCAGCATCGCACGGTTGCGCAACCACTCATCGAAATGCTCCCGATCCACCATCCCGACAAAGCCGTTGATCGGCATGTCCACGCCGATCGATTTCGGCGAAATCATCCGAGCGCAGCGCGAGCGAGCGACCAGCAAGGATTCCGGAATGTCGAATTCCTTCAGCAGAATGGGCGGCACTGCGCCGCCGCAGGGCTTGATCCGCCCGCCGCGGTCCAGCAGCAGCACCGAGCGACCCTTGCGGGCCAGGTCAAGCGCGGCCGTCGATCCGGCCGGGCCGCCGCCAACGACGACGACATCGAAACTTTCAAATTGCGAGGCTGATGGCATGGCTGTTCCTGATTGACAGGAGCAAGATACTCCCGCTCAACACGAACGGCAAGTCAGGCGCCAGCTACCGAGCGGTGACAGTTCCGGCACCGGCAGACAGCGCGCCTGCCGACATCGATCAGCCCAGGTCGCGAACCGCGAAGGCAGAAACCAGCATGCCCAGGACGTAGCAAAGCACTCCGGTAGCGTTGTACCAGGGCGCCAGTTCACGGGGCCGCGCCAGCAGCCTGACCATGAACAGGGCTTGCAGTGCGAGCAGGATCACGATGGCCGCGGCATGGTACGGCCGGCCCCAGAACAGCAGCAAGGCAACAACGACCAGCTGAGGCAAGGCCATTGACACACAGGCCAGCTGGGCCGCCCGCTCCGGACCCAGCCGCGCCGGCAGCGAACCAATGCCGAGACGCCGATCACCATCGATGGACTTGAAATCATTCAAGGTCATGATGCCGTGTGCACCCAGGCTGTAAAGCGCGGCCAGAACCAGAATTGGCCAGCCCGGCAAACCGGACAGCATTGCGGCTGCGCCGGTAAACCAGGCAATGCCTTCGTAGCTGAAGCCGACTGCGGCATTTCCCCACCAGCCATTCTGCTTCAACCGAACGGGCGGCATGCTGTAAGCCCAGGCCAGAATCAAGGCCAGCAGCGTGGCCGCCAACACCCACAGGCCCAGCCAGGCCGACACCAGCAGCGACAGGGCGCTGCAGATCAGGCCGATATACAGGCCCCAACGACCGGGAACCCGGCCGGAAGGGATCGGCCGGTTGGGCTCGTTGATGGCATCGACGTGGCGATCGAACCAGTCGTTGACGACCTGACTGGTACCACAGACCAGCGGCCCAGCCAGCACCACGCCGCCGAGCGCAAACAGCCATCGATCCTGAATCGCCACGCCGGCGGACACGATGCCACAGCCAAAAGCCCACATCGGCGGGAACCAGGTGACCGGTTTCAGCAGTTCAAGAATGGCTCGGGGAGATGGCGGCGCTGACATCGCCGAGAGTGTACTCCAAGTCAACAAGGGATCGTCCGCCCACAGCCGCTTCGACGGCGATGATGGGCGCTTCGGCAGCTTGCTCAAAGCCCCTGCCAAGGCCCGCTTTTCCGGCCGAATTCATTGACATTGAAGAGCGCTGCGTTTAATGTTTGGCATGAGATCTTGCCTGCAGCCGTAGTAAGCCGACAGACAAATCCGTTTCAGTCCATCTGCTGGCGAGGAAGCGTGCCACACCATAGCAACACGCCAGAGCAAGCTCGCATCCGACCGCTGTACACCCCGGAAGAGCGCCGCCGACGAGATGCATCCGTCTGGACCTACGTGCAAGGCGTGCTCGCACCGCTACAGTTTCTGGTATTCCTGATCAGCCTGGTGCTGGTGCTTCGCTTCCTGGCGACCGGGATGGGCGAATCAGCGGCAACGATATCGATCGTCATCAAGACCCTGCTGCTGTACGCCATCATGGTGACTGGCGCCATCTGGGAGCGGGAGGTCTTTGGACGCTACCTGTTTGCGCCGGCCTTCTTCTGGGAAGACGTGGTCAGCATGTTCGTGCTGGCCCTGCATACCGCTTATCTGCTGGCGCTTGTCACGGGCGGCCTGGATGTCCGCGCCCAGATGGTGCTGGCACTGGTCGCCTATGCGAGCTACGTGATCAACGCCGCCCAGTTCCTGCTCAAGCTCCGCGCAGCGCGCTTGTCGGCTGAGCACGCAGACCGTATCGAGCAGCGCACGGCAGAAGCCAGTGTGGCGACATGATCGAATTAGCGCCCACCCGGACCTCACTGTTGGAACGACGACAATGACGCGGCGAGTCGGCAGCCTGGCTGAAGCCTTGTCAAGACTAGGCCCCGGCATGCTGCCATTCGCTGATGCGGCGAGCAAGGAACTGCCGCTGCGTCGTCTGCTCCGTCTGTCGCTGTTCCAGGTCTCGGTGGGGATGGCGCTGGTTCTGCTGACCGGCACGCTGAACCGGGTCATGATCGTCGAACTCGGCGTGCCGGCCTGGCTGATTGCGCTGATGGTGTCCTTGCCGCTGGTCTTTGCGCCCTTGCGCGCGCTGATCGGCTTCCGCTCCGATACTCACCGCTCGGTATTGGGCTGGCGTCGGGTGCCGTTCATCTGGTTCGGCACCCTGATGCAGTTCGGCGGCCTGGCGATCATGCCCTTCGCGCTGCTGGTCCTGTCCGGCGACGGCCACGGGCCGGCCTGGATTGGCGTCGCCGGCGCCGCGCTGGCTTTCCTGCTCACCGGCGCCGGCATGCACACCGCGCAGACCGCCGGGCTGGCCCTCGCCGGCGATCTGGCGCCGGAAGCATCGCGGCCACGCGTGATCGCCCTGCTCTATGTCATGCTCTTGCTGGGCATGGTGGCCAGCGCGCTGATCTTTGCCGCGGCCCTGGCCAACTTCGACGAAATCCGCCTCATTCGTGTCATTCAGGGCGCCGCCCTGGCGACCATGATCCTCAACTGCCTGGCGCTCTGGAAGCAGGAAGCGCGCAACCCGGCCCGCACCTCCCATTCGCTCCCACGGCCCGCCTTTCGCGAAGCCTGGCGCAAGCTGATTCGTCAGCGCGGCATGCGCCGCTTTCTGGTTGCGGTCGGGCTCGGCAGCGTCGCTTTCAGCATGCAGGACATTCTGCTCGAACCCTACGGCGCAGAAGTCCTGGGCTTGAGTGTCAGCCAGACCACTATCCTGACCGCGCTGCTGGCTGGCGGCGCCCTGGCGGCTTTTGCCTTCGCCGCTCGCGCCTTAAGCCGCGGCGGCGACCCGCATCGCCTCGCCGCGATCGGAATCCTGGTCGGCATTGTGGCCTTTACCTCGGTGCTGCTCGCCGCGCCGCTGGAATCAAACCTCACTTTTCGGATCGGCACCATCCTGATCGGCTTTGGCGGCGGGCTGTTCGGCGTCAGCACGCTGACCGCGGCCATGGGCATGGCCGGCGACAGCGACAATGGCATCCTGCTCGGCGCTTGGGGTGCCGTTCAGGCAACGGCTATCGGCGGAGGCATTGCCATCGGTGGCGCGCTGCGCGACCTGGCGAATGGCCTTGCCGTGCAAGGACATCTTGGACCGGCGCTGACCGGCCCGGCTGTAGGCTACGGCTTTGTTTACCAACTGGAAATCATTTTGCTGTTCATCACGCTGGCGATAGTCGGCCCTCTGGCCCAACCCTGGCAGCGCGGTCGTTCCGTCGCTGCCGGCCGAACGCGATTCGGCCTGGACCAGATGCCCGGCTGAACCGGCACCACAGGAGGAGGAAGTGTCATGTCAGGCGCCATAACCGGATACATGAATGTTGCACAGCTCGTGCTCTACGCATTCTGGATTTTCTTTGCTGGTTTGATCATCTATCTTCGCCGCGAGGACAAGCGCGAAGGCTATCCGCTGGACTCGGACCGCAGCGATCGCGCGCCCCGCGTCAGCGTGGTTGGTTTTCCGCTGCCCCCGGAACCGAAGACTTATCTGCTGCCGCTGGGTCAGGGCAGCCGCCAGGCTCCGCGCCCCGAAGCTCCGGCCACCGTCATTCCAGGCACCAAGCCGTCGGCGCCTTGGTTCGGCGCACCGCTGGTCCCCACCGGCAACCCGATGCTGGACGGGGTTGGACCGGCCAGCTACCCGAACCGTGATGATGTGCCCGACCTGACCGTCAATGGCCGGCCGAAAGTGGTCCCCATGCGCGTCACCGACGACTTCATGGTAGAGCCGAATGATCCGGACCCGCGCGGCATGAAAGTGATCGCCGCCGACGGCAAGGTCGCGGGAACCGTGACCGATGTCTGGGTTGACCGCTCCGAGCCGCGGATCCTGTTCTTTGAGGTCGCGCTCGACGGCGCCCTGCGGGCCGACGGCGATTCGCCGGAAATCAGAAACCCGCTGCTGCCGTATGGCTTTGCCCGGGTCCTGTTCGGCAGCGGCCAGATTCGGGTGGCGTCGATCATGGCTGACCAGTTCAAGGATGTTCCCCGCACGGCGAGCAGCGTCCAGGTGACTCGACTCGAAGAAGATCGAATCACGGCCTACTTTGCCGGCGGTCATCTGTATGCCAATCCGCAGCGTCAGGAGCCGTTGATTTGAGCGAGGTGCGGATCAGGGCGATCAAGCCCCTGCCCGAGAAACTGCCGGAAGGGGAGCAGGTGCTGTGGCAGCACTCCCCTTCCTGGCAGCCGTTCGGGCGACGCGTGTTTCAACTCGGCAAGATCGCGCTGTACTTTCTGGTTATCATCGTCTGGGTGGCCCTCTCAGCCTACCTCAACAGCGGCGAATGGATGGGCGTCCTGCGCGCCCTCAGCTGGTCGGTGCCTCCCGTCATGATGGTCATGGGCGTGCTGACATTCATCGCCTGGCTGTATGCACGGACAACGGTATTCACCATTACCAACAGGCGCGTCGTCATTCAGTCTGGCCTGGCTCTGCCCAGCGCCGTGAATCTACCCTTCAGCAAGATCGACAGCGCTGACCTGAAGACCTTCAGCGACGGCACCGGAGATATCGAGCTGAACATTTCCGGGCCGCGCCTGCTATACAGCATGATCTGGCCCAATCTGAGGATGCTGCGCGTCAACCGTCCGACCCCGGTGCTGCGCGCTCTGGCCGATCCACAGCAAGCAGCCGACATACTGGGTCGGGCGTTGAAGGCCGATCAGCAGCAGCATGAGAAGCAAACTGGCGCCGAGCTGCAAGAGCCTCGCCAACACGCCGCAACATCCTGAGCCGATCATGACTGAAGAACCGCACAGCCATGATGTTCATGTGCCCACGGGCGCCCTGATCGCTGCCGGAATCCTGATCCTGTTTACCCTGGCCATTGTCGCCTGGTTTCGTCTGGCCGGGCACGACCCGACCGCGCAGGTACCCGATCCCAACTTCGGCAGCCAGGTTCGAGAACTCAGGTTTGTCGATGGTGCCGAAGGTACCGTGACCGTCTATGAGGTCAGAGCGGGCGCCGCCGATCAGAACGTGCATGTCATTCAGCCCGGCGAGGGCGGTTTCATTCGCGGGGTGCTTCGCAGCCTGGCCCGCAGCCGTCGCGCCAGCGGTATCAGTCGCGAGTATCCCTTCCTGCTGATTCAGGACGCCAACGGCAGCTTGCTGCTGGAGGACCCCCGAACCGATCAGCGCATCGATCTGCAGGCCTTTGGCCCCAGCAACATTGAGGCATTTCGGGCCCTGTTGACCAGCGATAGCGCTGCACCATGAGGCTTTCGCCTGGCAGGGCCTGCGCCAGGCTGTCAACCGCCGTCAGCCGGCACCTCAGCGTGCCGGGCAGCGTACCGGCCAGCCGCCGAGAGAACCCGCCGTGCAGCTGACCCTTACCGCCGTGGTCTTTGCCGCGTTCCTCTGGTGGTTCAGCACCGGGCTGATCTTTTTTCTCAATGCACGTCCGGCCCAAACCTTTCGCTGGAGCCTGTTCGGGGCGAGTCTGATCCTGATCGGCGCGCTCTACGGCAGCTGGGCCAGCGCAGCCATCGAGACCACCGCCAGCGCCTTCGTCGCTTTCAGCTGCGGGCTGCTCATCTGGGGTTGGCACACCATGAGCTACTACATGGGCATCGTGACTGGCCCGAGGCGTAGCGCCTGCGCAGCCGACTGTCGAGGCCTCAAGCGCTTCATCCAGGCGGCGGCAACCAGCCTCTATCATGAACTCGCCATCGTGGCCACGGTCGCGCTGCTGGTCTGGCTGACCTGGCAACAGCCCAATCAGTTTGCCGTCTGGACCTTTGTTCTGCTCTGGGGCATGCACATCAGCGCCAAGCTCAATGTCTTCTTCGGGGTCCGGAATCTGAACGTCGAGTTCATTCCGGAGCGCCTCCAGTATCTGACCAGCTATTTCCGCCATCGGCCGATGAACCTGCTGTTCCCGTTCTCGGTGACCGGCGGTACCGTGCTGACCGTGCTGCTGATCCAGCAGGCGATGGCAGCAGAGTCGGGCACTCTGGCTGCCGCGGGCTACCTGCTGCTGGCGACATTGATGGCGCTGGCGGTGATCGAGCATTGGTTCATGATCCTGCCAATCCCCGCTGAAGCGCTGTGGCGCTGGAGCCTCAACACCAGCCGCGCCGAGTCAGCCGCGATGTCGGCCCCTCAGCACACCCCCCTGTCGCCGACAGTCGACGCCCAAACGGACGTCGAGCAGACCGCTCTGCCCCCGGCGCCGCTTGAGACTCGTCCGAAGACCACGATACGATCCGTCAGCGCCTGAGCATGCAACCGTGGGTTTAGGCGGGGACGTGTTCCGACCCCAATCCGGATGGAAGCGATGAAACTGGAAAGCCGGGACCTGCCCGACGTACTGAGCGGTGAGCGGCGCGTGATTCGCGATCCGCGGGCAGGGCTGATCAGCTACTACGTAGACGGTCCGAATCCATCGGCTCAGCCCCGCCATCCCAGCAACCGCCATCCACCGCTGCTGTTGATTCACAGCATCAACGCGGCGCCCTCGGCGCATGAAGTCAAGCCGCTGTACGACGCCTGCAAGCGGACGCGCAGATGCTATGCCATCGACCTGCCCGGCTTCGGTCATTCCGAACGCAGTGACCGGCCGTATCGCCAAAGGCTGATGATGGATGCCATCATGGCGACGGCGACATTGATTCGCTCGGAACATCCTGGACAGCCGCTGGACGCGCTGGCGATTTCGCTGTCCTGCGAATTCCTGGTCCGGGTGGCCGTCGAACACCCGGGTCTGATTCGCAGCCTGGCGCTGGTGAGCCCCACCGGTTTCGCGCGCAACGCCCCAAGCCAGGGGCCGCCCGAAGCAGACTGCGGACGCCCGGGCCTGTATCGGGTACTGAGTAAACCTTACCTGGGCAAGCGACTGTTCAAACTGCTGACCAGCCCGCCCAGCATGCGATTCTTTCTTCGCAAGACCTGGGGAGGCCGGGAAATCGACGAACAGATGTTCAAGGATGCGCGCCGCATGAGCCAGCACCCGGGCGCCCATCACGCCCCGCTCCACTTTATCTCAGGCTTTCTCTTCAGCGCCGACATCGCCAGCGTCTACCGCACCGTTCAACAGCCGGTCTGGATGGCCCATGGCGTTCGCGGAGACTTCGCCGACTACTCTCGCTCAGACAGCTTTCGTGATCGGGACAACTGGCACATTCACAGCTTTGACACCGGCGCGCTGCCCCATTTCGAAAGGCCTGAGGCATTCGTGGCCAGTTACAGGGCGTTCCTCCAGGCGCTTGAGCTTGGCGCCGCCGACGAAGCGGCGGGCAGCCAACACTGAAGCCCGCGCACAGAAAAGCCATTGACCCGACCTGCGCATTCGGCGGGCCGGGTCAATGGCTGTGATCCCTAAACGCAGGTGGACTAGATGTCCACGAGCTCGGCGTCTTCAATGTCGTCTTCTTCCTCGTCCGCTTCGACCTCATCGTCGGCGTCAGGATCCGGCATCGCTTCTGCATCCATCACCGGCGCAGGTGCAGGCGAACCCACAGGCGCGCGGCTCAGCAGCGACGGATAGTTCTGCGCCATGGCCAGCCCGCCCAGGGGCTTGTTGACACCCTGATGGCAGGTTTCGCAATTCACCTTCTGCCCTTGCCCGGTTGGGCCGAGTCGATGTGGCGGCAGATCAGCACTGACCGGAATCACATAGTCGACGTTCATGGTCTGAGTCATTTCCAGGCCATGCCAAGCTGTCACGCGCTGCACCGGGCTATGCGCCCAGCTGCCGAAGTCACGGCTGTTGTGGCAATGAGTGCAGTTGACATTCAGGGCCGAAGACATGTGGACCATCAGCGCGAAGGTCCGCTCGGTATCCTGGATGCTGCTGCCGTTTGCCCCGCGAACAGGCAACGCGGTGCGGCCGGTGACGCGGATATCCTCGTTGCCCTCGATCAGAGCTGAGAACGGATCTTCAGGCAAGGAGGTCAGCCCAACCTGCGGTGAAGCACGATTCTGGCCGTTGCGCCATCCGACCATTCCACTGGCTCCGTAGATGTCAGGATCCGCATTGAACCAGCTGTACTGGGGCACATTCTCGCCCCGGTGACAGGTATAGCAGGTCACGCCGGTTTCCCCAACGTGGCTGCCCCAGTCGATGTTGATGGTCTGAGTCATCTCCAGCATCCGTCGCGAAACGAGCTTGGTATACACCGTATCCGCCGCCAGGTTGTCCAGCTGGTGACAATAGGCGCATCCCTGCTCTGGCGACACCCAATCGGTGATCGCCTGCATCAGATGATTGAATTCCACGATCGACAGATGGCCCAGCAAAGGTACGTTCTGGTAGATCTGCCCGGCCGTTGGACCGCCGCCGGCGTCGGCCGGCAAAGGTACCGATTCAGGCATCGCGGCAAGCTGTGCCTGAAGGGTCGCCGGATCCACTCGGGGATTGCTGATATCTGCCATCCCGGTACCCCGGAACCCGGTCTGAACCGCGTCGATCGGCGGCCGCTCCCAGCCAGCCGTCAGCAGCATGAAAGCAGTCAGCGTTACGCCGATGGCTCCGATTATCCAGGCTAGAATTCTCATTGGCCACCTCCCGGCATCGGCATCAGAGCGGGATCAACAATGCCCGTCTCGGGATAGGGCGGAACCAGCCCATGCTGGATTCCCCACAGGAACCAGTTGTCGACAACAGTACCGGTCAGCAGAATGCCGATGCCGCCGGTAAGCGGAACGAGCACAGCAAACCACCAGGCCCAGCGGTGAATCGACTCGGCATTGGCGCAAAAGCCCATGGTCCAGCGCCAGAACAGCGCACCGCGCTCATAGCCGGTACCGCGATCATAGGCTTGCTCGATCTCCCGCTCGGCACCGAAACGGCTGGTGGCCAGCACGGTTCCGCCGTGCATGGCAAACAGCAGCACCGATCCATATAGGAAGGCGATCGACAGCATGTGGAAGGGGTTGTAGAACAGGTTGCCGTAGCGAATGGAGAACGCCGCGGTCCAGTCCAGGTGCGGGAAGATGCCGAACGGCACCGCCTCGCTCCAGCTGCCCATGGCAATGGGACGGATGAAGCCCAGTACCAGGTACAGCCAGATCGCCGAGGCAAAGGCCCAGGCAATATGGGTGCCGAGACCGAGCTCCCGGGCCCGCCGATACATCCGAACCCACCACAGCAGCAGCGACGCGGTCAGGAAGAAGCCTGCCAGCAGCCACCAGCCGCCTTCATTGATCGGCGGCAGACTCAAGCCATATTCTGGTGAGGGCGGTTCCAGCGCAAGCCAGGGCAGTTGCCTGACAAACTCGACCGGATCCCATCCCACCGAAGCCCACATGTTCAGGCCGATGATCTGAAAGGCGATGAATCCCGCCACCAGCGAAGCGAAACCATAGGCGCCAAGATAGATGGGGCCTACCTGGGCGTCGCCGATGCGGCCCATCCAGTAGGCCAGAAAGGGTTTACCCAGTCTTGGATAGCTACCCCTCGGAAGCGGGACACCATAGTCAAGTGGACCATGGACCTGAGCCCGCGTAAAGATGTTGGTATTTTCAACCATGAGGACTGTTCCCTTCTGTATTAGGACCACACTGGCAGTTCAAGCCACCAGTTCCACCACTCCGGCCAGCCGCGCGTCCAGAACGGTCCACTGATGATGATGCAGACCGCGCTGAAGAACACCGCAGCGATCGCAAGAAACAGTCCCAGCCGATGAATTCCAAGCTCCCCAATCGAATAACCGATCGTGTCCCGGAAAAAAGTGTTGATATGTTCCGCGGTTCCAATCGGTTTGCCTTCGCCGGGATTGAGAACCGAAAGAACGGCACCGCCATGCAGCGCCAGCGCAAATGTTGTCGTGAAGAAAAAGGTCACGGCCAGCATGTGCGCCGGGTTGTAGTGGAAGTGCAGATACTGGTAACCGACATTCGACACCCAGTCCAGATGGCTGAGAATCCCATACGGAAAGCCATGTCCCCAGGCCCCCATCAGGAACGGTCGGATCACCACCAGGCTCACGTAGGCAAAGATGGCAACGCCAAAGGCAATCGGTACGTGGTAACCGATCCCCAGCTTGCGACAGATTTCAACCTCGCGCAGCGCCCAGGAGACGAAGGCGCCAATCGCACAGATCGTGACGATTTGCCAGATCCCGCCCTCCTTCAACGGCGCCATGGCCAGGCCATAGCTGAGATCAGGCGGCGCGATATTGATCTGCCAGATGTTCCAGGTTGGTCCGATCGCGGCACCGTAGATCAGCAGCGTGGTACCCAGAATCGAGAAAAAGATGGTCGTGACGCCGAAAAACCCGACATAAAAAGGTCCGACCCAGAAATCAAACAGATCGCCACCTATCAGAGTGCCGCCACGCACGCGATATTTCCTTTCAAAGCTCAGCATCGACATGCCTGCGCCTCCATGACAAGTAAATGATTATGCTGGCCGGTCCAGCGGGGAGCAGTGCTCCCCGCTGCGCCGGGGCACTAGACCCAATCGCTGCGAGTGTGCACCAGGCTGGCCGGTTGCTCTACAACCGAACCCGTCGCCGGTGCGCCTTCCAGCCAGTTGAACCGGTCGGTACTCAACAGTACGAAGTGGATGAGAAGCGCAAGCGCGAACAGAAAAGTGAACAGCGCTACGAGCACTCTGCGGGGATCGAATAACAGCCAAATACGCCACATGGTGACTCTCCTAGCTCAGTGATGAAATGAAAGAACTGACGGCCGCACTTGCGGAATCAATAACTGCGTAGCCTTCAGGTCCCGGAAGCCAGGGACGCCATTGCCATGCCAGGATGTGAGCGACGACCGCAATCGCCGTGAAGACGATGAAGCTGACCACAAAAATCTTGTGGAACTCCTTCGCCTCGTGCTCGCTCAGACCCGATGCAGATTGGTTCTGATCTCTGTTGTCCATACTACTTTCTCCTTAAGGTGTCCTTGCGGACGTTGCCGCGCATACGCCCCGCGGCGGGCTCCTCCGACATGACGTCGACGAATACTTTTGCGATGAAAACATTGGCTTTTGGAACGCTGGATCCAGGTCAATCATGCTGACCCTATCCGTCATGCTTCCAAGACCCTGAAGGGACTTGGCCGCTGCTGACCTGCAGCTCACTTCTTTCATTCTCATGCGGCCCTGCCTTGGCGAATGGCTGCCTGCGCTTCCTCGACATGCTGACACTCGACCCGCTCGTGCCCGGCTGCCTTGGCTGATTGCTCCGCCTGGTCGCGCAGGCGCTTGGCGGCGGAAATCCGGACCAGTACCGGCTGTGCCTCAACATAGTCTTCGAGCTTGCGCCTTGCTTCAGACTCCCAGGGCAGCTCCGCTGTACCGGCCAGCCTGGCGGGCGTGGCATCGACCTTGTCCAGCTCTGTACCCAGCGGGAGAATATGAAAAAGCGCGTCGAACAGGGCGTTGCAGATTTCCTGCACCAGGTAGGTAGCCCCGGCATAGCCCATGAATGGCGTACCGGTATGGCGACGAATGATCGCGCCAGGAAATGAGGCCGGGATATACATCGCCCGCGTGCCAAGCTCAGCCATGTACATGCGCTCGTTATAGCTGCCGAAAAGGATCAACGGCGGCTTCTCAGCAATCATGGCGCGGACGGCCTCGTTGTCGGGCTTGACGCCGGCGCGGCGGGAGAACGAGAAGCTGCAGGGCAGACCCATCTCCTGCTCGAGGAAATGGCGAACGCCGCGGGCATAAGTCTCGTTGGCGACGATGGCAAAACTGGCGGTGCCGAAGAAATCCTGGGTCACCGAGCGCCAGAGGTCCCAGATCGGCTTGATCGTGCTGTGCTTTTCCTGTTCGATGAAGGGCTCGGGATCGAGGCCAAGCAGTTCACCCAGGGTACGCAGAAATTTGGTCGTGCTATGTAGCCCGATGGGCGCTTGCAGGTAGGGACGATCCAGCGCTTCGCACAGCATGCGGCCGAACTCCCGATACAGGCAGACATTGACATCGGCATTGACGAGCTGGTCGATATCGGCCAGGTGACTGCCCAGCGGGAAGACCATGTTCACTTCAGCGCCGATCCCCTCGATCAGGCGACGAATCTCGGCCAGGTCGGAGGGGGTATTGAAGGTGCCGTAGATCGGGCCGATGATGTTGACGCGCGGTGGCGCGCCCTCGGCGCGTTTTTTGGGCCGGACGCGCTTGGATGCGAATTCGGTCCACAACCAGTACATTGCGCGATCAGCGCTTTGCCACTGGTCTTCGTCGATAGTGCGCGGTAGAAAGCGCCTCAGGCCGGTCCCTTCCGGCGTCACACCGCCGCCGATCATTTCAGCGATCGAGCCGGTCACGACCACTGAGGGCAGATCGCCGTCCAGGGTTTCATGGGCACGTCGCAGGGCGCCTTCGGTACCCTTCTGGCCGAGCTCATCCTCGGACAGGCCAGTCACCACGATTGGCAATTCATGCGGCGGCAGCGCGTCGGTGTAATGCAGCACCGAGGTCACCGGCAGGTTTTCGCAGCCGACGGGACCGTCGATGACCACCTGCAGGCCCTTGATGGCGGTAAAAGCGTAGACCGCACCCCAGTAACCGCCTGCCCTGTCGTGATCGAGAACCAGCATCAGTCGATATCCTGCGTGTTCTGCCGAGCCGCGCGCAGCTTTTCGAGCTTGCGTCGCTGCGCCTGCCTGAAGGCCGGCTTGTCTTCCGGCACGCGCTCCCAGATACCGGCGGCATGGCCTTCGCCGACACCGTCGAAGAAACTGCGCATGGTCTCGAAGCGCTCGCGATTGCCGATCGCGGTGTTGACCACCTGTGCCAGCGAGGCCGCGCCGGCGGCGCCCATCAGCGGACGCGCCGAGATGAGGTTGGTGAAATAGAGCCCCGGTATCGCCAGCTCCTTGGCCTTCTGGACCGCCGGCGTGGTGCCGATCACCAGTTGCGGTTCGAATTCGTGGATGGCTGCGACATCCTGTTCCAGCGAAGCCCGATACACCACCCTGACGCCTCGCTGCGCCAGCCACTCGCGGTCCGCTTCAGACCACGGCGTGCGCGGACAGGCGGTACCCACGTAGCGAAGATCGGCACCGCATTCCACCAGCAATCGGGCCACCAGCAGCTCCGAGCCTTCGTAGCCGGACAGCGTGATTCGGCCCTGGATCGAGGTCCTGGCCAGCATCGCCCGAATCTGCGGCAGCAGCTGGTTCTTGGCCGCGTCAATACGCTCGCGCTTGACGCCACAGGCCGTGCCGATCTGTTCCAGCCACTGCTCGGTGCCGTCATGGCCAACCGGCGCCGAGCCGACGATAGGGCGCCCCGCCCGCTCGAATTCGCGGAAGGTCGCCGTGTAATGGGGATGAATGGCGGCGACCGCGCTGCAATCCAGCGCCGCGTAGAGTTCGCGCCATTCGCGGGTCGGCACCACCGGCCCGGCAGCAAGGCCCATCACTTCCAGCATACTGCCGATACCGACCGGGTCGCCTGGAAACATCTCGCCAACCAGGGTAACGGTCGGTGCGCGGGCCAGACCCTGGCGCGGCGCGCTGACCGGCCCGGCTTCGACTTCGCGACGGGCAAAGCGGAGCATGGCGCCGGCCAGCACATCCTTGGCTTCGGCATGCGTTGGCACGCCAAAGCCCGGGACGTCAATGCCGATGATGCGAACGCCCTTGATGTCTTCCGGCAGCAGCTTCAGCGGAACGCCGGAGGCCGTCGGCACGCAGAGATTGATGATGACGATGGCGTCGTATTTGTCCGGATCGGCCAGCTTGTAGACCGAATCGCGGATGTCTTCAAACAGCTTCCCCGTGACCAGGGTCTCGGAATCGAACGGCACATAGCCAACCGTGCGGCGGGCGCCGTAGAAGTGCGAGGTGAAGGTAAGCCCATACACACAGCAGGCCGATCCCGACAGAATCGTGGCCGTGCGCCGCATCCGCAGCCCGACCCGCAAAGATCCGAAAGCCGGACACATGCCCTGAGGCTGGTCGTGCGGGCCCATCGGGTAATCCTTGGCGTACTGCGCCAGGGTCTCGCCCTTGCCAGCGGCTTCGGCGGCCTCGCGCAGCCTGGTCTTGCCGCCGTGGCATCCCGGAGCACCGTCCTTGATGACGGTGAGATCAATGGTTTCGGACTGCGCCGGCCGGCCCGAGGATGACTGAACTGGATTGTCCAACCGGGCCTCGGCGGCGCCGTCGTATACAACTTCGGTAGTGTCAACCGGCTTGTCGAATGTATCGCTCAACCGTAAATGCCTTTGCTGATGCTCGCTATCGTCAGACTTCCGCTTCGTAAACCACTTCAAGTGACGCTTTCTGGAGGCTTGCGGCGTTCGCGCCGTACATGTCCGCCAAACTGGCGGGCTGCAGCGCCACATTGCGCCCCACGTCTGAATCCTTGAACAGATTCAGCAGGCCATCCGGGCTCAGCGGCTTGGGCTGCACCGGCGGCGCTTCAGCCACGTTGATGCCGAGTTCCTCGAACATCGATGCCCACTTGCCACCGGGATAACCGATGATTTCGTAGCTGGAGCTCTTGCGGCGAATATCGTCATTAGCCGGGATCGAGGCCAGAACGGGAATCCCGACCGCCTCGGCAAAGGCCTGCGCCTCACCGGAGCCTTCATCCTTGTTGATGACCATGCCGGCGACACCGACATTGCCGCCCAGCTTTCGGAAGTACTCGACCGCGGAACAGACGTTGTTGGCCACGTACAGTGACTGCAAGTCGTTGGAACCAACCACGATCACCTTCTGACACATGTCGCGGGCAATCGGCAATCCGAAGCCGCCGCAGACCACGTCGCCGAGGAAGTCCAGCAGGACATAGTCAAAGTCCCAGTCGTGGAAGCCAAGCTGCTCCAGGGTCTCGAAACCATGGATGATCCCGCGGCCGCCGCAACCGCGACCGACTTCGGGCCCGCCCAGCTCCATCGCGAACACGCCGTCGCGCTTGAAGCAGACATCGCTGATGGTGACCTGCTCGCCAGCCGCCTTCTTGGCCGAGCTGGTAGAGATGATCGGGGGACAGGCACGGCCGCCAAACAGCAAGGAGGTGGTATCGCTTTTCGGGTCGCAGCCAATCAATAGAACCTTCTTGCCCTGCTGCGCCATCATGTAGGACAGGTTGGAAAGGGTGAAACTCTTGCCGATACCGCCCTTGCCATAGATTGCGATGACCTGCGTCTTCTTCGCCGCTGGCGAAGTGAAGACAGGATCAGGATCCTGCGAAGCCTCGGCGCGCAGCGTCACCTTCAGGGTATCTATCGGGTTCGCTGCGGATGCGGCTCGTCCAGAATCAATCATTGCACGGATCTCCAGTCCAATATCATCTTCAGGCAGGCCGGATCGGCAAACGCAGTGGCATAAGCCGCCTGCGCATCCTGGGCCTGCTGGCAGTCGGTAATCAGGCCATCCAGCGGCAATGCGCCGCTTTGGGCCAGACGGTTGACTGCCGCGAGGTCTTCGGCCTGCCATTCGGCGGCCACTCGAATTCTTGCCCGTCGCATGAAGGCCGGCGGAAAGGCAAACTGCAGCGGCTGGCTGTAAAAGCCTGCCAGCACGACTTCACCGCCCGGCGCCAGGCGCCCGATCAGGGTATCCAGCAGCTTGGCCGCGCCGCTGACGTCGACAATCACCTGGTAGTCGCTGCGCGCATCCTCCTCGGCATGACTGACCGGATAAGGATGATCGCCAGCCACGCGCAGCGGATCGATTTCCCAAACCATCGGCGGCCGCTCACCGAGCGTCAGCGCCAGCCGCGCCAGCAGACGGCCGAGGACGCCGTGGCCGATGATCAGGTCGGGAATTCGAAAGCCGCCTTCGGGTGCGCGCATGGCACTGTAGGCCGTGGCAGCCAGCGCAAGCAGTACGCCGCGCTCGCCCAGGCTCTCTTCGATAGCCACGACACGTCTGGCCGGCACGACGATGCGCGATGCCGCACCACCGAACAATCCGCGCACATCGCCATAGCAGCTCGCGCCCGGAACAAATACCAGTTGGCCAGGCTCCCTCTGCGACTGAGGCCCGGCCTGGCTGATTCTTCCTATTGATTCATAACCCGGGACCAGGGGATAACCCATTCCGGGAAAGGGGGGCATGTCGCCGGACCAGAGCAGTCGCTCGGTGCCCGTGCTGATCCCGCTGAACTCGATCTCGACAACAACATCGGCCGGCCCCGGCGGATCAAGTTCGATTTGTCTTAGGCCTATACGTTCAGGCGCTTCAACTACGACGGCTAAGGTTGAAAGGGCATTCACCCAGCACCGAACCTTGAGACATCTATTTGTATGAGCGGACCCATCTTGACCCCTGGTTTTTCAAGTTACGACTCTCCCAGTTGTGAACATACAGTAAATGAAGATTTTGTCAAGAAGAATTCACGCCAGGATCGGGCCTGGCCGTGATGACGCTAGCGATCAATGGCGCTGAAGTTCCATGCATCCGCGCGCCGCTGAAACCGGCTTCGCGAAGCATCGCTTCGATAACTGCCCTGGAACGTGCCCTGCCCTGCCCCATGGCCATCAGATAAAAGCCGAAGTAAGCGGCTGCAACCGGTTCGGCACCACGGGTATCAAGCATCGGCTCGGCAATCAAGACGACGCCTTGCGGTGAGATGGCCGCGCGTGCTGCACGAAGAATTGCGAGCACCGCTGCATCATCATGATCGTGCAGAATCCGGATCAGGGTGATCAGGTCATGTCCAGTTGGCAACGGGTCGGCCAGGAAACTGCCGCCGCATACGCTCGACCGATCGGCATGGCCCAATTGCCGGAGGCGGCCTGCAGCCCGTTCAGCAACCGACGGAAGATCGAACACGCAGGCCTTGAGCCGCGGCCAACGCTGCAGAGCGGCTGCGGCGAAAGCACCGGTGCCGCCACCAAGGTCGAGCAGGCTGCGATGCCTGCGCATCGAGTAGGCGGTCAACACCTGTTCGGCAACCAGCGCCTGCGAGGCCGCCATCAGATCACTGTAGGCCCGGGTCGCTTCACTGTCGATCTCGGCGCCACCGGCATGTCTTGAATACGCCCAGAACTGTCCGAGTGCGGTGCGTTCACGCTGCCCACGCAACAGGCTGACCGGATCGCGGAGGTCCTCATACAGCGCGCCATGATGCTCGATCATCATCGCCACGGAAGGATTGCCCAGCATCGCCGCACCCAGCGGACCGAGACCATAACGCTGGTGCCTGCGCCGTTCGACCAGGCCCAGCGATTCGGAAGCCTCCAGCAAACGCTCGACGGCAGGCTGTGGCAGCTGAAGATCAACGGCCAGCTGCGCGGTGCTTTGCGGCGCCTGGGCCAGTCGCTTGAACAGGTCGAGGCGGGTGCAGGCCAGCAGCACCTGGGAATAGACAAAGCCGCTGCAAAGATCGAACAGCGCTCGCATGCGGCGGCGCGCAATCCAGCGCGTCAGCGGCAAACGCAGCGACCACCGCTGAAAACCGGGATCGATCAGCCATTGGTCCCGCCAGCGCAGCAGCGCCTCGATCCATCCACTTTGGGAGGCGCTCAAGCGCCGTCCTTCATCAAGTCGACTTGATCGCCAGTGTACTCAGGCAGCACGATCAGTCAGCGTTGCCGGCAGAAACCGGCTGGCTTGGGCGATGATTCGGGCCTCCAGTCGGACGGCGCCGGGACACGGCGGAATCCTCGCAACGATCCCAGCCATGATCTCCCGCAAGCGCCGATGCGCGCCGTCCAGACCAAGCTCCCGGACGCAACTGGGATGACCGCGCGCCTCGTCCTGCCCAGTGGGCTTGCCAAGCTGCTCAGCGTCACCGGCCACGTCGAGAATGTCATCAACGACCTGATAGGCGCCACCAATCTGTTCGCCCAGCGCATGCCAGGGTCCGGCGTCAACGCCGGCGGCCGCCGCACCGGCGGCCGTTGCCGCCGCAAACAGCGAGCCGGTCTTTGACTGCTGATAAGCCGATACGTCTACGCTGGACTCACATTCCCAGGCCTGGCCGGCCACGATGCCTCGCGGTAATCCAACCGAGCGGCCAATGATGTCGACCAGACCCGGCAGCCGCTCCGGCGCGCGGGCGATGCCGCGGGTCAAGGTCTGGAACGCCAGCACGATCAAGGCATCGCCGGCCAGCACCGCCAGGCGTTCGCCAAACGCCTGATGGACCGAGGGCCGACCCCGTCGCAATGGCGAATCATCAAAGCAAGGCAGATCATCATGAACCAACGACGCGCAGTGCATCAGCTCAATGGCCGCCGCTGCCGCATCAGTGATGTCGGGATGGTCTTCACCGCAGGCTTCAGCCACCGCGAGACAAATGGTAGGTCGTATCCGGGCGCCACCGGGAAACACCGCATATTCGATGGCCTGATCAAGTCCCGGTGGGCAGGAGGCGCCGCGAACCGCGTTCAAACTATCCCAAAGGGATCGTTCGATCCGTTCGGCAACTTCCATCCCTGACCCTCCTGGTCACGACGGCCTGATACTGCTTGATCCGGCCGGCGGCTTGGCACGTTGGATATCAACGCTTGTCGAGTAGACTAAACATTGGATCCGTTGGTAGTCAATACTTGCATCAATTAAGCATTAATTGGCCCGCCTGCCGTTCATGTCTCTTTTGCCGGGCCTGCGAAACGCATTGGACCATTGCCGGCCTTCATTCGCTTCAGGTCTTGGTGCCGTGCCGGCAAGCGCGGCTGCAGGCGTTGCGATGAGTCACTTGAGACCCGCCCATGTCATTGTTGTTGGCGCCGGTATCGGCGGCCTGGCCACGGCGCTGGATCTGGCCTGTCGAGGCTGTCGGGTCACGGTGATCGAAGCGGTGGCAACGCCGGGCGGCAAGATGCGCGAGCTTGAGATCCAGGGTCGGCGCATAGCCTCCGGGCCGACGGTGCTGACCATGCCCTGGATCTTTGAAGAGCTGTTCGAAGCGGCCGGCAGTCGCATGGATGAGCATCTTGTGCTCTACCCTGCCGAGGTGCTGGCGCGTCATGCGTGGCCCGACGGCAGCACGCTGGATCTGTTTGCCGACATTCAGCGCTCGGCGACAGCCATCGAAGATTTTGCCGACAAGGCTGAAGCCAGACGGTACCTCGCCTTCTGCGCGCATGCCGAACGCGTCTATCGATCACTTTACCGGCCTTTCATTCGCAGCCAGCGGCCAGGGATGCTGTCGCTGGTGGCCAGATCGGGGCTGCGCGGCCTGATTGATCTCTGGCACATCCGGCCCTTCGAAACCCTCTGGGACAGGCTGGGCAAGGCGTTTCGGGATCCCCGCTTGCAATCCCTGTTTGGCCGTTATGCCACTTACTGCGGATCGAGCCCGCTCAAGGCCCCGGCGACCTTGATGCTGATCGCCCATGTCGAACAGTGCGGCGTATGGCAGGTTGAAGGGGGTATCCAGCGCCTGGCCCAGGCGCTGAGCGATCTGATCGTCGCCCACGGCGGCGTCATTCACTGCGACGCCCCCGTCAGCGAAGTGATCATGGACGCCGGCCGGGCAGCGGGCGTCAGACTCGACAATGGCGAGATCCTGAGCGCCGACGCCATTGTCGCCAACGTCGATGTCGCCGCCATTCAAACCGGCAGGCTGGGTCGGCAGCTCGAATCAGCAGTCCCGCCCTATGGTCCAAAACAGCGATCGCTGTCGGCAGTATGCTTTTCGCTGTTGGCCAGAACCTCGGGGTTCGAGCTCGCTCACCACAATGTTTTCTTTCCAGATGACTATCCGCGGGAATTCAGGGATATCTTCGAGCACGGCCGGCTGCCTGCAAAGCCGGCCGTGTATATCTGCGCCCAGGACCGCGGTCAAGGGTCGGCGCCGGGCGATAACGAGGAGCGCTTGTTCATGATCACCAACGCGCCGGCCAATGGCGATCGAAGCCAGTACGAGGAGGCAACGGTGGTGGCGCTGGAAGCAGCGGCCTTCGAGCTGCTCGAACACTGCGGCCTGCGCATCGACAGTCCGCCGGACCAACGCATCGTGACCTCGCCGGCTGATTTCAACGCGCGCTTCCCAGCCACTGGTGGCGCGCTGTACGGGCCTGCCGCTCACGGCTGGCGTTCGTCTTTCACGCGTGCCGGTGCGCGCAGTCGCATCCCGGGGCTGTATCTGGCCGGGGGCAGCGTGCATCCCGGCCCGGGCGTGCCGATGGTGGCGGCCTCGGGCAGGCTGGCAGCCGCCGCGGTGGCCGCCGACCTGGGCATCGGCGCCGGCTCATGATTCCAGCTTTTGACCAGCAAGTACCTGCTGACGGCTATGCCTGGTGGTACATCGATGCGATCAGCTCTGACCGGCGCCACGGCCTGACCCTGATTGCCTTTATCGGCAGCGTGTTCTCACCCTACTATGCCTGGGCGCGCGGCCGGGGCCAGGGCAATCCATTCGCGCATTGTGCGATCAATGTTGCACTGTATGGACCCGGCGGTCGCTGGTGCATGACCGAGCGTGGCTCGGCCGCATTGTCACGGGAATCCGCACGCTTGGCGATTGGCCCCAGCGCACTGCACTGGGACGGCCAGGTTTTGCGGATCGACCTCAGAGAGTGGGGAGTGCCACTACCGCGCCCGATCCGCGGCCGCATTCTGGTTCATCCCGCCGTCGGCAACGGCGACACCCTCACGCTGGATCCAGACGGCCGTCATCGCTGGACGCCGGTGTTTCCCGAAGCCCGGGTCGAGGTCCAGCTCGACCGCCCGAGCCTGTCCTGGTCGGGCTCGGGCTATCTCGACCACAACGCCGGTGTCGAGCCGCTGGAGCGCTGTTTCGAGAGCTGGTACTGGTCGCGAGCCACTACCCGTCGCGGCCCGGTCGTGACCTATGACACCTTGCGCAGCGATGGCCAGCACAGCTCGCTGGCGCTGCATTTCGACCGCAGCGGCAACACGCACCGGCTGGCCACGCCGCTACCGGTGGATCTGCCCCGCAGCCGCTGGGGCATTGCCCGACCCACTCGTTCCGACAACGGCCAGGCGCGCATCGAATCGGTCTGGGAAGACACACCCTTCTATGCTCGCTCCGTGGTCGCCACGCAGCTGGGCGGAGAAGCGGTGTCAGCGGTCCACGAAAGCCTGTCGCTGAGTCGCTTTTCAGCCTGGTGGGTGCAGCTGATGCTGCCGTTTCGCATGCCGCGTCGGAAGCGCTGGCGGGGCGGGGGCCAGGAGCCTGCAAGTCAATGACAAGCCCCTGCCTGGCGGGTTCGACTAAGGCTGCCGTCGCCCGGAGGCTGCCCGCAACTCGCGTTTCAGTTCAGGCAACGGCCGGGCATACAGAAAACCAAAGGAAATCGCCCCGTCCTTGTCGCGCACGGCATGGTGCATTTTGTGGGCCTGGATCAAGCGCTTGAGGTAACCGCTCCGGGGCTGCCACTTCAGCGGCCAGCGTCGATGCACCAGGCCATCGTGCAGCACGAAGTAGCAGACGCCGTAGGCAGTCATGCCCCAGCCGATCCACCAGGTCGGGCCATGATCATGAGCGCCATAGGCGATCAGCGCGATCGAGATCGCGGCACCGATGACCGCGAACAGGTCATTCCGCTCAAACAGCCCGGCCTGCGGTTCGTGATGCGACTTGTGCCAGGCCCAGCCCCAGCCGTGCATGATGTAACGGTGCGCCCACCAGGCCACGCCCTCCATCGCCACCAGGGTGCCGACAAACAGAAGGGCATTGATCATCAGGTTCATATCGTGCTCTCATAATGAATGAGGAATCCCTCATTTCTCACTGGCCATCCGCTTGGCCATGACGATCGTCGCCAGCATGGCTGCCAGGCTCAGGCCCAGCAGGACGGCCCAGCCCAGGGCCAGTTCGGCGGCGGTATCGCCGCGCCACAGCATGCCGTGCCAGCTCTCGATGACCCAGGCGTTCGGGGTAAACCAGCCCAGATCGCGCAGCCAGCCCGGCATCAGGAACCGCGGCATCATGCTGCCGCCGATCGCCGACAGTATAAGGACCAGGAATGCAGACGCCGTGTTCGCCTGCTGACGGGTCCGACACATCGAGGCCAGCAGCAAGGCCAGCCAGGCCGCGACCGCGGCAGCCAGAATCGCGGTGATCAGCCAGGCGCCAAAACGCCCGAACCAGTCGATCTCGAACAGCCACCAGGCCGTGGCAAAGATCAGCGTCACCTGGACCAGACCCTGCAGGGTCAGAAACAGCCCTTTGCCGACCACCACAACGGTATAGCCGCCCGGGCCGGCAACCAGCCGATCGACAATTCCGGAATTGCGCTCGTCAATCAGTGAGATCGCCCCCTGCATGGCCGCGAACAATAGAAACATGATCGCCACAGCGCCAGCGTAGTAGCTGACACCAGGGTCCACCTGACGCTCGCCGCCGAGCAGGACCTGGCTGACCAGAGCACCGCCCGCTGCCGCCTCAGCGCTTTCCGGGGCCGTGGGTTCGGCGTTCAACTCAGCCGCGGTCTGCCGAAGCGCCTCTCGCTGCCGCGGGTTCAAGGGCCCGGCCAGCGCATCGACCAAGCTCGCTGCGCGGTCCACGGCCAGACCAGGAAACTCGGCATCAAGCAGCGCCTGAACCCGCCCGGTTACGATGGCGGCGGCCAGGGCCCGTGCGGCATCGCCGATCACCACCACGGCCGCATCGGCCGCGGGGCTGGCATCAGGCTCGGCGCGCAGCCAAACGGCCGCGTCCGCGCTGCCCTGGCGCACCAGGTCCTCCAGCTCGACCGGACCAGCCGGGCCGGAATCCAGCTCGTGGGCGACCGGAATGACACCGTCCATGGCCTCGATCGCCTGTCGCATCCGTTCGGTCAGCGGCGTACCGGCGCTGTCGAGCACGGCGATACGCATCTCCAGATCGCTGTCACCGGCGCTGGAAAATACCTCGGCAAAGACCACAAACAGCATCGGCGGCAGCACAAAGGCCAGCAGCAAAGCGCCGCGATCGCGCCACAGCGCCAGCCACATGACACGGGCGACGGTAGCGATCACGAGGACACCCCCGGCGAGCTGCCGTACAAGTGCCGCCACAGCGTATCCAGCCCGGGGCGACGGACCCGGAATTCGATCACCGCGGCGTCCGCCGGAAGCCTCGCCTGGAGGCCGGCCGCCAGCGATTTCTCGACCAGTCCAGACCAGGCCAGCGCATTGGCCTCAGCATCTTTCAGGCCCAGTGCGGCCAGCGCTTCGGCCGTTTCGGAGGAGGGCAGCGTGGCCAGCTGCAGCCGGCACTCGAGGGCGGCACCGAAGCGCTCCTGGATCAGCGCCGATGGCGAGCCGTTCGCCGCGATGCGACCCCCGACCAGGAAGGCGACGCCATCGGCCAGGATCTCCAGCTGAGCCAGATCGTGACTGGTCATCAGGATCGCCAGACCGCGACCCGCCAGGCGCTGCAGCAGGCGCTCGATATCGGCCCTGGCGGGCGGATCGATCCCCACCGTCGGCTCGTCGAGCACCAGCAAGCGCGGCGCATGGCACAGGGCGCTGGCGATATTGACGCGGCGCTGCCAGCCGCCCGACAGCTTGCCGACCTGGCGGCCGGCCACTTCGGCCAGATCGCAGACCGCGATCGTTTCGGCCACGGCCGCGTCCAGCCGCTGCCGACTGACGCCGGCCAGGCGCGCAAAAGCTCGTAGATTCTCGGTCACGGTCAAATGCGGGTACAGCGCGATCTGCTGCGGCACCAGTCCGATGGCGGCACGCGCCGCAGCTTGTCGGATCGGATCCTGGCCCGCGACACGTATCCGTCCGGCATCCGGCTGCAGGCGGCCGCAGATACAGCGAATCAGAGTGGACTTGCCGGCGCCGTTGGGGCCCAGCAGGGCAACAATCCGCCCGACGTGAAGCGACAGGTCGATGTCATGCAGCACCGCCTTGTCGCGCCATGAAAAGGCCAGCTGAGTGACATCCAGAATCGGCTCCGCGGGATCTTGAAGCATCAGCACGCCGAATCCGATCTGAATCGGTGCCGACACGCTGGGTCGCCCGACGACAGCGGCAGGCCCTTGTTCTGCAGGCGCGGGGGCATCAGGGAGCGGCCAGCCCGGGATTCGCCAGGCACAAGTCTCCGGCAGAGCGGGCCATCGGGCGCGGAGCGGATGGCGAGGTAGGTTTGATCATCGATTGAACAGGGCTGATTGTGAAAGGCTGGAGCGCCCAAGTGCTGCACAATAGCGCCATGGGAACTCGCTCGCAACACCTGATCCTGGCCGGCGGCGGTCTGGCCAATTGCCTGATCGCGATGCGCGTGAGCCGCCAGCATCCGACCACGCGCATCTCCATCATCGAGGCCGGCGCTGAGCTGGGCGGAAACCATACCTGGTCCTTCCACGCGGGCGACTTGAGCCCGGCGCAACATGCGTTTCTGGCGCCCCTGGTCGAGCATCGCTGGCCGGCCCAGGAAGTCCGCTTTCCGCGCTATCGACGCACGCTCAAAGCCGGCTACTGCAGCATCAGCTCGGAGGCCCTGCGCCGCCACATGCTGACTGTCGACGCTGAAATTCATACCGATACGCAGGTCCGTGCCCTGGGCGGCGACTTCGTCGAAACCAGCCGGAAGCAGCGCCTTGAAGGATCAGCGGTTATCGACGGGCGCGGCCAGGGCGGCGCCGATGGTCTGATCCTGGGTTTTCAAAAGTTTTTCGGCCGGGAAGTTGAAACCGCCGGTCCACACGGCGTCCAGCACCCCGTCATCATGGATGCGACCCTGTCACAATCCGACGGCTACCGCTTCATCTACCTGCTGCCGTTCAGCGCGCACCGACTGTTGATCGAAGACACCCGCTACAGCGATGGCGCCGAGCTGGCCGACGGCGAGCTGTCCGGAGCCATTGACGAGTATGCCGCGGCGCAGGGCTGGGCGATCACCCGCACCCTGCGCGAGGAGCGTGGCATCCTGCCGATACTGCTGGCGGGTCGGTTTGATCAGTTCTGGCCGGAGGCGGATGACGTGGCTCGAGCCGGCCTGCGCGCGGCCCTGTTCCACCCGACCACCGGCTACTCACTGCCGCAGGCGGTGAGTCTGGCCGACGCCATCGCCGAGCACTGGCCGATGGACGGCGCCGAGCTGGCCGCCTTCACGCGCCGCTTTGCGCTGGCCTTCTGGGAAGACAGCGGCTTTTTTCGGCTGCTCAATCGAATGCTGTTCCGGGCCGGGCCGCCAGATCAGCGCTATCGGGTCATGGAGCGCTTCTATACCCTGTCAGCGCCGCTGATCAGCAATTTCTATGCGGCAAAGCTGAGGCTGCGCGACAAGACCCGACTGCTGGTCGGCAAACCGCCGGTACCCTTTTTCGAGGCGCTGTCGCTGGTTCGCGAACGCCCCTTTCTGCGCCAGGAACAGTAACCCCGTCAGCAGATCGATCCGCACACAACAACGATCACCAAGGCAATCATCACGAATGACATCCAGAAAACGTGCGGCCGTGATTGGCTCGGGCTTCGGCGGCCTGAGCCTGGCCATCCGCCTGCAGGCCGCAGGCTTCGACACGACCCTGTTCGAGAAACGCGACAAGCCCGGCGGTCGAGCCTATGTCTACCAGGACCAGGGCTTCACCTTTGACGGCGGTCCCACCGTCATCACCGACCCGGGATCGCTGGAAGCCCTGTTCAAACTTGCCGGCAAGCAGATGTCGGACTATGTCGAACTGCTGCCAGTCAACCCCATGTATCGGTTGTGCTGGGAAGACGGCGATGTATTCGACTACACCAATGATGCCGAACAGCTGGAAGCGCAGATCCGGCGGCGCAACCCGGACGACGTCGATGGCTATCGGCGCTTCCTGGAGTACTCGCGTGCCGTGTTCGAAAAAGGCTATCTGGAGCTGGGGCACGTCCCGTTCCTGAACTTCGGGTCCATGCTCAGAGTCGCGCCGGCGCTGATCAAGCTCAAGGCCTGGCGCAGCGTCTATGCGCAAGTGGCGCGGTTCATCACTGACGAGCACCTGCGCCAGGCCTTTTCCTTTCACCCGCTGCTGGTGGGCGGTCACCCCTTCAAGACCTCATCGGTCTACACCCTGATTCATGCCCTGGAGCGCGAGTGGGGCGTATGGTTCGCGCGCGGTGGCACTGGCGCTCTGGTTCGGGGCATGGTGAAACTGTTCGAGGACCTGGGCGGCACCGTCCGCCTCAACAGTGAAGTGGCAAGAATTGATGTCAGCAACGGCCGCGTGACCGGCCTCACCACAGTCGACGGCTACCGCTGCTCAGTCGATGCCCTTGCCAGCAATGCCGATGTCCTCCACACTTACGGCCACCTTCTGGGGCACACCGAGCGCGGCCAGAAGCAGAAAAAGGCGCTAAGCCGGCGCAGCTGGAGCATGTCCCTGTTCGTGATTTATTTCGGTCTCAAGCGCGTCCATCCGCAGCTCAAGCACCACATGGTGCTGTTCGGTCCACGCTACAAAGCGCTGATCGACGACATCTTCCAGGCGCCGGAACTGGCCGAGGATTTTTCCCTCTACCTGCACGCGCCAACGCTGACCGACCCCTCGCTGGCACCCGAAGGCTGCAGTAGCTACTATGTGCTCTCGCCGGTGCCCCATCTGGGCACCGCCAACATTGACTGGGATGAAGTGGGCCCGAAGTACACCGACCGCATCCTCGATTACCTCGAAAAGCACTATCTCCCCGGACTCAAGGATGATCTCGTGACCTGCCGGACCCTGCATCCCTTTGGCTTTCGCGATGAGTTGAACTCGCATCTCGGATCCGCCTTCTCGGTAGAACCCGTGTTGACCCAGTCCGCCTGGTTCAGACCACACAACAGAGACGCACGGATAACCAACCTCTACCTGGTCGGCGCGGGCACTCATCCCGGCGCGGGCATTCCCGGGGTTGTCGGCTCGGCCCGCGCAACGGCCAGCCTGATGCTCGAAGACTTCGACCTGCCGGTTCCCGTGTGCTGATGGCCAGGCCAGCGCTCAACACCGACCGCCTGTTCTGTCAGGCCCAGCAGGTCATTGATCAGGGCTCGAAAAGTTTCGCCGCAGCCACCCGTCTGTTCTCGGCCGAGATGCGCCGCGACGTGGTCTTCCTGTATACCTGGTGCCGACACTGCGACGACCTCACCGATGGCCAGCAACTGGGACAGGGTCGCATTCAGACGGCGACCCGCGAATGTCTGGACGAATTGCGCGCTCACTCCCTGGCCGCCTTGAACGGGCAGCCAGCGGCAGAGCTGCCTTACCAGGCGCTGGCCGCGGTGGCGCAACGACACCCGATCAACGACACCATGGTCGGAGACCATATCCGGGGTTTCGAACTCGATGTTGCCGGCTGGCAGCCGAAGACTTTCGAGGACACGCTGCAGTATTGCTATCACACCGCCGGCACCGTCGGCATCATGATGGCCACCATCATGGACGTCCGTAAGGCATCAATCCTGTCTCGTGCCAGCGACCTCGGTATTGCTTTCCAACTCACCAATATCGCCCGAGACGTGGTTGAAGACGCCACCGCTGGACGAAGCTATCTGCCCCACGACTGGCTCAATCAATCCGGCCTCGAGATCGCCGAGCTGGCCGACAAAGCCTGCCATCCCCGCGTCTTCCCACTGGTGCAGCGCCTGCTCAACGAAGCCGAACCCTACTATCGATCGGCCAGGATCGGCGCCCGCGCCCTGCCCCGCCGGGCGGGCTGGGCGATCGGGACTGCGCAGGCGGTGTACCGCGATATCGGCCGCCAACTGCTGCGACGCGGCCCCGATGCCCTGAGCCAACGCAGCGTTACCGGCAAAGGGCGCAAGGCCTGGCGGGTCATTACCTCAGCCCCCGGCGCGCTGGCCCCACGCCGCAGCGCCACCGCCTGCGAGCGGGTCGGGCTGTGGACGCCGCCTCAGTTTGCCTGACCGTGCGCGAGCGCCTTGCGCAGGCGCGCCGCCAGCGTTTCAGCGCTTGCCTTGAGACGTTCGCGAAACCCTGATCTTGGCCCTCAACTCCGCGCTACTCCATATGTCAAGCTTGAAATAATTGCGCGGATGCGATACAACATGTCAAGAAAATGTGAAGGCGCGTGAACACCATGTGGAAAGCCATTCGGGCGATTTTCTGGACCTTGCGTATCGCCCTGCCCAAAGTGGCTACCGGCTGGATGTTTGCGCTACTGACCATCGACTTCAATCGGGTCGCTATCTTTGAATTGGGGATTGCCGCGGTTGTCGTCACCGCGCTTTTATCCATTCACTACTTCATGGCGCCCTTCCAGGTGGTGGTCGGCCGCATCGCCGATACCAAGCCGTTGTTCGGCTATCGACGCACACCCTACCTGTTGATCGGCAGCATCAGCGCCAGCCTGCTGTTTCTGGCGCTGCCGTCAGTCACCATGGGCATGGGGGAAGGTTCGGCGATGGCCATGCTCAGCGCGATCATGCTGTTTACCCTGTTCGGGCTGTCGCTGGCCGTCATGGCCGACACTTATCACTCGCTGCTGGCCGAGGTCACCACGCCGGAATCGCGCGGTCTGGTCATTTCCACGGTCTGGATCGTCATGATCATGAGCACCATCCTGGCCACTGTAGTCATGAACATGGTGCGGCCCGAGTTCAGCCCGGAGGCCATGCAGCGGCTTTACAACCTCACCCCGTTCATCGTTATCGGCAGCACCTTGCTGGGCGTGATCGGAATCGAACGGCGAATGAATCCGAAGCAGCTGGAAGAAGCCCGCATCAAGGCCAGAGCCTTGGCGCCGCCCGGCAACCCGCTGGTGTCCGCTGCCAAGCTGCTGCGCGACAATCCGCAGACGCGCGGCTTTTTCGCCTTCATCTTTGTCGCCATCTTTTCGGTGTTCCTGCAAGAGAACATCATCGAGGTGTTCGGCGCTGAAGTGTTTGCCATGTCGATTGCTGAAACATCGACCTTCCAGCGTTTCTGGGGCGGCGGAATCCTGATCGGAATGATCCTTACCGGCGTGTTCAGCTATATCTTCAAGATTTCCAGGAAGAAGCTGGTGCTGGTGGGCCTCGCTGGCGCATCCGTCGGCTTTGCGATGCTGGCTGCCTCGTCGCTGCTGGAGATTCAGCCCATCGTCAAGCCCAGCCTGGTCTTCATGGGCCTGTTCCTCGGCATGTTCAATGTCGGTGCGCTGGCCCTGATGATGGAGATGACCGTTGCCGGTGCTACCGGGCTTTACATGGGGCTGTGGGGAACCGCTCAGGCCCTGGGCATGGGTATCGCATCCGTTTGCAGCGGCGCCCTGCACACCACCCTGATCGGCAGCGGCCTGCTCGCGCCCAAGTACGCCTATTTTGGCATCTTTTTGCTGGAGGGCGCGGGCTTGGTGGCGGCCGGCTACATTCTCTACCGCGTCAGTATTCAGAGCTTCGCCGCCAGCGCCAGCAAACCGGTCTTTACAGAGACCAGGGAAGCATCAGACCTGCCGACCACCGTCAAGGCCTGACGGCCGCGCGCGCGGCCGGCCCGCCGGCCCGCTTCGACGGGTATCATCAACCGCTGTTCTGGTCTGCGAATACTGCCTCATGAGTGGAGAATCCGGTCTCGACTATCGTTTCGATACCCGCGTCGCGGTGCAATACGATGCCTTGCGCGGACACCCGCCCGAGGTCGCTGCGGAGATCGGCCGGGCCATTGCCGCCCAGTTTCCGTCATCAGCCAGGGTGCTGGAGCTCGGCGTCGGCACCGGACGCATCGCGATGCCGCTGGCTGCGGCACATTGCGAAGTCGTCGGTGTTGACCTGTCGGCCCACATGCTGGCGGCCTTGGCCAAGCGGGTCGCCAAGGATCAGCTGAGCAACATCCAGCTGGCCCAGGCTGACATCACCGCCCTGCCCTTTCGCGAAGGGGTTTTTGACGGCGCCATCGCCGTGCATGTCCTTCATCTGGTCGCCGACTGGGCCGGTGTGCTGGCCCAGGTCAGCCGCCTGACCCGGCCGGGCGGCACGCTGGTGCTGGGCCGCGACTGGGTCGATCCGGAATCCTTTGCCGGCATGATCCGCAACGTCTTCCGTCAGACCGTCGTCCAGGTCGGCACCGACATGCTGCCACCCGGCGCCTCGGCCGGCGCACCGCCGACCAGCGGCGGCGCTATCGTTCAGGCCCTGATCGGGCTCGGCGCCCGCCCGACCAGCCAGGGCGAAATCATCGGCGCAGAATGGCGCACTGAGCTGACCCCCAGGCAGGTACTCGACGGCATCCGCTCCAGAGACGACGCCGAAAGCTGGGTGCTGCCGGACGAGGTACTCGACGAAACCATGCGCCGCCTCGACGCCTTTGCAAGCGAACAATGGCCCGACCTCGACGCCCCGCAATCGGTCACCCGGCGCTTCATGATGGGCGTGTTTCAGTTCGGCGGATAGCGCCGAATGGAGAGCGCCCACCGCCGAGCTGCGGCCCGATTCTTTCCCCCTATCCCTGGAATCTTTTCGTTCTGGAACCGAGGCTGGCCAGGGAATCACAGAAAATCAGTCTGTCGCCCGGGTTCATCTTTTCACACAACATTGCAGCTATCGTTTCAACGAGGCTGCAAAGGACGACCTGCACCACATCCTGCAGCAGCAGGGAGTAAAGCCGGCGGCGGTGCTCACCCTGGGCGCTGTCGACGATGCCTGATTCGGACACCGAGATAACCAGGCGCAGGCCGCCCGGCGACTGGCCGATCGCGGCTGGATCACACCAGAAGTCCACCGACGCCTCCTGCTGCTGCATGCCTTCGGCCCACTCATCCACAACATCGACCTCCATTTCGGCAACCTGGCTTTCTTCTGGCAACCCACTGCCGAAGACGCTCGGCTGAAGCTGGCGTCGGCCTACAACATGCTGCGCACGGCCTTGGCCACGGCCGCCAATGGCATGCTGCCCGAGAGGACTCTGGAGCCGCCAAAGCCCTTGCAACCTTGCTGGTGGTTTGGAACCAGGCCGTGCGACTGGTGCTTGATTTTCGATCGAGATTGGCGGCGGACGAGGCAATCAGCCCGGCGTGCAAGCGGCTGATCCAGCCCGGCAGCCCGGATGGGCCGATCAACATCCAGCAAGTCCGGGGGCACGACGCTTGAAATGGGCCCCAATCTGGTTGAGGCTAAGCGACCTCAACCAGATCGCTGGGTCTGAATAGACCTTTTGAGCAGATCGCGTTGAGCCGCGTGCTTTTTCGGATTTTCCCGAAGCAGGCGCTGGAGGTTCTGCTGCTTCCAGCGAACCGCAGGCAACGCGCCGGCCTGCGGAAGATCCAGAAGGTCAAATGCCGGATCGGCATCGTGGATGGAAAGGAGAAACCTCGCGGCGGATTCGTCCATTCGGCCATGGATCTCTCGGATCAGCCGAGTCCGCGCCCGGTGTAGATCGTCCAGTCCCACAGGCAACCGCGTCATGCCGACGAATTCGCGAGCGTAAACCTGCTCCAGGTCTTTCAGATTCGGGGCCAGCAGTTCGTGCAGCGGACGGCTCGACGAGGCCGCGTAGACAAGGAATGTCCGGAACAGCGCCTCGCTAACCCCCTCCTCCTCGAACAACAACTTGATGTCGTACAAATCGCGCGGATGCTGCCGGTCGAGGGCAGCCGCCATTTTGCCGGCGAACAGATCCTCGAAGGAAACGGCTTGAACTTCCACGAAGCCAAACTGGGCCTGGACCGACTCGGACGCTTCCAGCTTGCTTGGCTTGTGGACAACACCGCGAGCGACTGGAGAAGTTTCGACCTTGACCATAGAACCGGCCTGCTGTATCAGCAACCGCATATCGGCGCCGGTTTGCGGGGAAGTCCTCTGCACGGTCGCACCCGGAATCTGACGCTGTACCGCAGCAGCAATCCGCTCAAACACCTCGTCAATCTCCCCAAGGCTCGCGGCTCGTTCCTTGACCGGCAGAAAGGTCAGATCAATATCCACAGACAACCTGGGGAGGTCGCGCAGAAAGAGATTGATCGCGGTTCCGCCTTTCAGAGCAAACACCGGCTCCCGCGCAATGATCGGAAGGACCCTAACCAGCAGGGCCACCTGACGCAGATAGCCCTCACCCGTCATGGCCAGTCTCCGGGCTGGACTTGGCGAAAGCCTCGGGGACCATGATCCGATAGCGCGGATGGATCCGGCCACCCTTGACGAAGACACGGTCACCGCGGCCCAGGTCAAGCGCCTCGGAACTGAGCTGGCGCCGCCAGGCATGTCCATGGCGATCGGCAAAGACAAAGAACAGGCGCCTCACCTTGATCTTCGTGCAGTCTTGGAGCAGCTGAGCCAACAGCTTCGGCCGCAGGGTGCCAAGCGACTCGAAGACCTGGTCGAGATGCTCAAAGCTTTCCTGCTCCGGCAGTTCATCCAGTGCTTCCAGAATGGCCCGTTCCGGCCCGGAAATCCGCAGCCGCCAGCCCCAGGCGGGACGAGGCGAAAACTCATCGTCCACAAGGCCCAGCTGCGAATCTGAGAGCAAGGAAGCCTTTCTGGTTTCAATGAAAGCATCAATCGGGATCTTGGCTAGCCAGCCCGGCATTTTTTCCCCATAGAGCAAGACGGTCTCCTGCCCTCCAGTTGCGACGAAATGACCGAATCCCTGCAGACGCAGCGAAGTCATGCCGCCGACATGGAGCCGGTAATCCATGATGTGTTGCATGGAGAGAACGCAGGTCTGCCAATCCAGTCGGTCCGAGTCGCTGCCGGTCGGGACCGGTCGGCGGTAAAGGCCGTGGGCAAGGTGTTCCAGCCAGCCGCTCTGGGCATAGGCATGAGCGGACCGCCGCCCAATACCTTGTGCCCGCAGCCATCCTGAGTCCACGATGTAACCGGGCGGCACGGATTCCAGCAGATGCTGTATTTTTTGTCGTTCATGTCTACTCATAGTGGACATAATAGACTTTATTCACAGATTCTGTCGATCCCTCTGTAGCACTCCGACTGATTATCCACCCTGGATAGACAATACGGCACTTTCCCGCAGAAACGGCAATCAAGTCGCTCATGTACCGAAATCTGCAGGCCTAACGAAACCGAGGGAGCATTGTGCAATGAAATTTGCCGCAGGCTCATAAGCCACGGCTTGGCAGAAAACTTTGCAGGCTTCCTTGCCTTCTTTTGGGAGCCCACCGCCGAAGCCCCCCGGTTGAAGCTGGCGCCAGTCTACGACATGCTGCCCATGGCCCTGGCCCCGGCCGCCAACGGCATGTTGCCCGAGCGGACTCCGGCGCGGCCCAAGCCCAGTGCGGCACTGCTGGCGGTGTGGGACCAAGCGGTGCAGCTGGCCCGTGAGTTTCGAATGCGAGTGGCCACTGACGACAGGATCAGCCCGGCTTTCAAGGCGCTGATCCGGGCCTATGGCTTCGAGGAGCCGGCTTGAGCAAGTGTTGAGGCTCCAAGCGCATGAGCCGCCACGAAGGCCACATCGCGCGCTACCGATTGCGACCCTTGTGCCGCATCTCGTGGCCGACCGGGCCTGCGTGCACGCTCGAACTCAGGGCGCGGACGCGCGCAAAACAGCCAGGCGCTGCAGGATGCGGCGGATGTGCCCTTGCTCGATCATGCTGACCCAGAAACCGTCGCAACAGCGCTCGCAGCGCACGCAGTAAGTCAGCCCCGTCCTGAGCTCGGCCAGGCCGGCGCTCTCGACGAAACCCGGCTGCAGCAGCATCTCGCGGGTCTCCTCCGGGCAGTACTCGTGATCCGCCCAGCATTCCTTCGAAGCCATCGCGAAGAAGGCTGCCAAGACCGCCGTGTACGAAACCCAGGAATACACGCTCCCCTCCGCACTTCCCGAATCCTCGCTGCGGTGCGGCGACACGCCCTCGGCGTACAGGCGCGGCAGGAAGGCGAGCAGATGGTCAATCTGGCTGGGGTCAGGTAGTACTGGCATCATCGGTGGTCAGTCCCTTGACGGATCTGTCTGAGGCTGAACAGCCTAGGCCCCCGTGCTCGGCGCAAATTCCCCCCGCCAATGGCTTCACGACCGCGCTCCAAACTCCCATCCCGGCTAACTGCTTGGGGTAAGCTTCACCGGTGTTCTCACAGTTTGAGAATCCCGGCCAGTAGTCTCGGCTTTTGGGCTGGTGCAGTTGGGGAATCCGGGGTCAACGGCGGCAGGACCTGTTGGGGGCAGGAGCAAGATGCAGAATCAGACCTACATTCTCTCCTTTACTGCCGCCAGCGTGCTGCGGGCCGAGTCTGTGCGTCTGGCGCGCCTCCATGCGGAACTCAAGGACTGGGACGCGGTGCGCGAGCGGGCGGTGGCTGACAATCTCCTCCAGGCCCGCAAGACCGCTTCGGCGGTTCGGGTCTGTCGCGAGCTGGTGTTTCGGCTGCAGGGGCTGAGCCCCGGTGAGCTAGCCCTGCTGCGCGAGGGTACCGGCCCGGAGCAGGATCAGCTGCTCTGGATCGCCATCTGCCGCCGCTATCGGCTGGTCGCCGAGTTCGCCCTCGAGGTCCTGCGCGAGCGCTTCTCAAGTTTCGGCGCACCGCTGACGCTGACCGACTTCGACAGCTTCTACAACCGCAAGGCTGACTGGGCGCCGGAGCTGGAGAATCTGGCCCCCGTCACGCGCAAGAAGTTGCGCCAGGTGCTGTTCCGCATGCTTCGCGAGACCGGGCTGATCAGCGACAACGGTAGCATCCAGCCGGCCCTTTTGGGTGAGCGCCTGTGCCGGGTGGTCGGCCAGACCCGGCCGGCCGACCTGCTGTACTTTCCCGTTTTCGAGTCCAACCTGGCCCGGAGAGCCTGATGCCCGCAGACCCCGCCCGCCGATCCATGCAGGAACGCTTCGACCACCTGTTCCGCGCCATTTCCAGCCAACGTTTCCTGCAGCGCCAGGGCTTGGGCAACGAGGTCCCGTTTTTCATTGCCCCCTTCGACCCGGCCGACGCCGTCGAAATGGCTGCCGTCCAGCGCAAGCTCGTCCAACAACTGAAGCAGACCGGCATCCAGACCCTGGAGATCAACCTCTACAACCTGTGCCTGGACCTGCTCGCCGAGCGCAAGCTGCTCGACCGCATCCTCGAAAACGAGTCCGAGTGGAGCCGGGACCAGCTCAAAGAGCTGCTGCAGGGCGTGCTCGATCCGGAACAGCACCTGGTGCCGGCCATCGCCCGGCGCATGGCAGCAGGAGAGTTCGATGTCCTGTTCCTGACCGGGGTCGGCGAGATCTACCCGTACATCCGCTCCCACACCGTGCTTAATAACCTGCAGAGCACGGCCAAGGACCATCCGACGGTGATGTTCTTCCCAGGTACCTTCACCCACTCGCTGGACAAGGGCGCGTCTCTGGACCTGTTCGGCCGGCTGCATGACGACAAGTACTACCGCGCATTCAACATCGACGATTACCACGTCTGACATCGGAGCCCGCATGAGCCTGAACCGGATTTTCGCCAAGCCGATCGACCGTCCCATCGAGGGCGTGATCAAGGCCGACGACAACCAGAGCCTGCGCCAGGAAGTCGAGGAATACGTCCTGACCAACGAGATCCAGAAGCGCCTGGATCATTTCCTGTCGGCCTACAACGACTACCAGGGCGCCAACGGCGTCTGGCTGTCGGGCTTCTTCGGCTCCGGCAAGTCCCACCTGCTCAAGATGCTGGCCCTGCTGCTGGAAAACCGCGAGGTCGACGGCCGGCGGGTGCTGGAGGAGTTTCTGGTCAAGTGCGGCGACAACCAGTTCCTGCGCGCCGAGATGCAAAAGGCGGCCTCGGTGCCCGCGCACAGCATCCTGTTCAACATCGACCAGAAGGCCGATGTGATCAGCAAGACCCAGATCGACGCGCTGCTGTCGGTCTTCGTCAAGGTCTTCGACGAGGCTTGCGGCTACTATGGTAAGCAGGGTTACATCGCCCGCTTCGAGCGGGATCTGGACGAGCGCGGCCGCCTGCAGGCCTTCCGCCAGGCCTTCGAGAAAATCGCCGACCTGCCCTGGGAGCGCGGGCGCGAACAGTGGCTGCTGGAAGAAAGCAACGTCGCCCGGGCCTACGCCGAGATCAGCGGCAACGACGCCGCCGCGGCCAAGGATCTGCTCAAGAAATACCGCGACGATTACCGCGTCTCCATCGAGGATTTCGCCGAGATGGTCAAGCGCCACATCGACGCCCAGGAGCCGGGCTTTCGGCTGAACTTCTTCGTTGACGAAGTCGGCCAGTACATCGCCGGCAACATCAAGCTGATGCTCAACCTGCAGACCATCGCCGAGAGCCTGGCCACCAAGTGCCAGGGCCGGTCCTGGATCATCGTCACCGCCCAGGAGGACATGGACAGCGTCATCGGTGGCATGAGCAAGAGCGAGGGCGACGACTTCACCAAGATTCAGGCCCGCTTCCGCAACCGCCTCAAACTGACCAGCACCAACGTTGCCGAGGTCATCCAGCGCCGCCTGCTGCAGAAAACAGAGGAAGCGAGGCCCGAGCTGGTCAGCCTGTACGAAGCACAAAGCGGGAACTTCAAAACCGCACTCGGCTTCACCGACGGCTCGACCAGCTACAAGAATTTCCGCGATGTCGACCACTTCGTCGATGCCTACCCCTTCCTGCCCTACCAGTTCGACCTGTTCCAGTCGGTCATTCAGAGCCTGTCGGTGCACAACGTCTTCGAGGGCAAGCACAGTTCGGTGGGCGAGCGTTCCATGCTGGCGGTATTCCAGGATGTCGCCAAGCAGATTGGCGGCCGGACCATGGGCCAGCTGGCCACTTTCGACCTGATGTTCGAGGGCATGCGGACCGCCATCAAGGCCAACGCCATCCGGCCGATCCTCACGCTGGAAAAACACGCCTCGGACGACTTCGCCCCGCGCCTGCTGAAAAGCCTGTTCCTGGTCAAGTACGTGCAGGGCTTCAAGGCCACGGTGCACAACCTGTGCATCCTCATGCGGGAAAGCTTCGACCAGGACCAGCGCGCCCTGCAAAAGAGTGTCGAAGGCTCACTCAACTGGCTGGAAAACCAAAGTTACATCCAGCGCAGCGGCGAGCTCTACGAGTACCTGACCGACGAGGAGAAAGACGTCGAGCACGAAATCAAGGCCACCGACGTCGACACCGCCGACCTGCTCGAAAAGCTGCAGGAACTGTGCTTCGACCAGGTCCTGAACCAGCGCAAGATCCGCTACGAGGAAAACGGCCAGGACTACGCCTACTCGCGCAAGCTCGACGGCAAGCTATACAACCGTGAGCAGGAACTGGCAGTCCACATCATCTCGCCGCTGCACGACGAGGCCGGCAACATGGAATGGGTGCGCGGCTACTCCGTCTACCATGACGCCGAATTGGTCGTGCTGCTGCCGCATGACCACCGCATGGTGCGCGACCTGCAAATGCTGCTGAAGACCGAAAAATACTTCCGCCAGCAGATCTCCAACACCCAGAAGGAAGAAATCCGCCGCATCCTCACCGAGAAGAACGCCCTCAACCAGCGCCGCCAGGTCGAGCTGCAGGAGCGCGTGCGCCGCCTCATGGGAGCAGCGCGGCTATTCGTGGCCGGCACTGAGCACGAGTCCAGCAGCGAGGACGGCCGCACCCGCATCATCCAGGGCTTCCAGGCGCTGATCCAGCGCAACTACCCCAGCCTGCGCATGCTGCGCAACCATGTCTATACCGAAGAGCAGATTGCCGCCAACCTTAAATACCGGGACGGCGGCCTGCTGGACGGGGAAACAACCCAGCTGCCGGAGCCGGAGCAGGAAATCCTTTCCCACATCCACGGCAACCAGCGCATCGGCGTACGCAGCACGATCAAATCCACACTGGAGAAGTTCGAGCGCAAGCCCTACGGCTGGTACCCGGCCGCCATCCTGTGCAACCTGGCCCGCCTGCTGGCCCGCGGCAAGATCGACCTGCGTGCCGACGGCAACCTGATCGAGCAGGGCGATCTGGAACGGGCGCTGCGCAACAGCCACGGCTACGCCAACGTCTGGATCGAACCCCAGGTCGAGTTCAGCGCCGGCCAGGTCCGCGCCCTCAAGGACTTCTATGCCGAGTTCTTCAACGAGATCGCACCGGCCAGCGAAGCCAAGCCTTTGGGCCAGGCCACCGCGAAGGCCTTTGGCAACCTGCAGCAGGAACTCGCAGTGCTGGCCGGCCAGGCGCACGAATTCCCCTTCCTCAAGGCGCTGGACCCGGCGCTGGCACGCCTGAAAGAACTGCGCGACCGGCCCTACGACTGGTACCTGCAAGAATTGCCTTCCTTCGAGGACGAGCTGCTGGACCTGAAGGAAGCGCTGATCGACCCGATCCGCTCGTTCATGTCCGGCCAGCAAAAAGAGCTGTACCGGGAGGCCCGCAGCTTCCTGTCCGCCCAGGCCGCCAATATTGCGGAGTTGAACCACGGCTCCGGCAAGGTTAGCGAAACAGACCCGTCCGACACGGCACTTGATCCCACCGCCCTGGCGCGACTGCTGGAGGACCCTGCCTGCTTCAAGGGTAACCGCTTGAGCGGCGTCCGCAGCCAGCTCGAAGCCATTCGCGAGCGCATCGAGCAGCAGCGCCAGTCCACTGCCCAGGATGCCTTGCTCAAACTGGAGGCCCTGCGCAAGCGCCTGCAGGGCCTGCCCGAATGCGCCAACCTGAGCGCCGACCAGCAGCGCCAGATCGTCACCGCCTTCGAAACCGTCGAGGCCGAAATCGGCAAGGAACCGGTCATCCCCCTGATCCGCGACCGCATCAACCGCTTCGAGCAGCACGAGTACGGCCAGTGGCTCAACCGCGTGGTGCAGTGGGCCAAACCGGTGCCGGCATCAGATGACAACGAACAGCCAGACGTCCAGCCGCCCCCCGTGCCGCAGTTCGTGCATATCCGGAACGTGCCGCTGTACTACGCCAGCCCCTGGCTGGCTGACGAGCAGGCGGTGGACAGCTACCTAAAGGCGCTGCGCGAGGTGCTGCTGGAGGAACTGCGCCAGGGCAGGCACATCCAGATATGAGCCAGCGATGAACACCGAACTGCGAATGCTGCTGAGCCAGCCGGAAGGCAAGACGCTGGAGTTCAAGCGCGACCTGTCATCGCCGCAGCCGCTGTTGAAAACGCTGGTGGCTTTTGCCAACAGCGCCGGAGGGAAATTGGTCATCGGTGTCGACGATGAGGGAGAGATCATCGGGCTGGACAATCCGCTCGACGAGGAAGAGCGGCTCTGCAACCTCATCGCCGACAACATCTCTCCCCGGCTCGTTCCCAACGTGGAGATTGCCACGGTAGACCAACAGATCCTGCTCATCGCGGAAGTATTCCCGAGCAGCGCCAGGCCACATCACCTCACCCGGCTTGGCCCGCAGGATGGCGTATTCGTCCGTCTGGGCTCCACCAACCGGCAAGCCGATGCGCAACTGATCGCCGAACTCAGACGTTCGGCCGAGGGGATTGCCTTTGATGAAGTTCCGATGCCGCAGCTTTCGCCCGACGAGCTTGATCTGGAGGCCGCCAGCCAACTGTTCGAGCAAGACCAGCCACTGAGTGAGCAGCAACTGTTCACGCTCAAATTGCTGCGATCCGACCAGGGTCGGCTGGTGCCCACCCAGGGAGCGGTTTTGCTCTTCGGACGCAAGCGCGAGCAGCATTTTCCGGATGCCTGGGTGCAGTGCGGGCGTTTCCATGGCCTGGACAAGCGACGAATCTTCGACCAGCTGGACATTCGGGACCACCTCCCAAGAGCGCCAGAACAAATCGAGTTTTTCCTCAAGAAACACGCCAACCGGCGCGCCGAGATCAATGGCATGCGACGTCGTGACGAGTGGGACATCCCGCTGGTCATGCTGCGTGAGGCGGTGATCAATGCACTGGTCCACGCTGACTACTCCCAGCGCGGCGCCCCGATCCGGATCGCCTATTTCGACGATCGGATCGAAATCGACAGTCCAGGCCTGCTGCTGCCCGGCATGACGATCGCGGACATGAAAAGCGGCGTTTCACGGATTCGCAACCCGGTGATTGCGCGGGTCTTCCGGGAGCTTGGTCTGATCGAGCAATGGGGCAGCGGAATCCAGCGCATCCTGGCCGAGGCTGCAGAACGCGGCTTGCCAGAGCCCGGGATCGAAGAAACCGCGGCAGGACTGAGGCTCACAGTCTGGCTGCGGCGTCCGGGCGAATCGAAAGAACCCGCAGCGCAGGGCTATGGGCAAGCTGAGAAACCAGCTTCCGACCAGGTCGGTGAGCAAGCTGGTGAGCAAGCTGGTGAGCAAGCTGGTGAGCAAGCTGTCGCCATGCTCCGGGCCTGCGCCGAAGCACCGGCGACCCGTGCGGAACTGCTGGCCGCCGCCGGCTTCGCCAATGTCTACATGAACTACAAACGCCATCTCGTGCCGCTGCTCGAGGCGGGCTGGATCGAGCCGACGCTGCCCGACAAGCCCACCAGCCCGCTGCAGCGTTACCGCTTGACCGCGACCGGACGGTCGATTGCCAACAAGCCCACGAAATGAGCAACCAGTAAGAGTCAATCGAGAAGCCATGGATACCGGAAAGCTCAAGAGATTTGCCCAGGCTGCGCGCCGGGATTTGATTCAGCAGGTGGGCGGTAAGCTGGCCTTGGTGCTGGCGGAAGACAGTGCGGCGCGGCGGGAGCAGCCGCGGGCGGTTGCGGAGCTGGAGAAGGAAATCAAGGCGCACGGGCGCGAGGCGGTGATCGAGCGGGCGGCGTATACCTGGTTCAATCGGCTCACCGCGCTGCGCTTCATGGATGCCAAAGGCTACAACCGCATCATGGCGGTCTCGCCGGCCGCGGAGCAAAGCCAGCCGGAGATCCTGGCCGAGGCCAAGCAGGGCCATATCGACGAGCAGACTGTGCCGCAGAAAGTGCGCGAGCAGGTGTTTGCCCTGCTCGACGGGCGCGCGCCCAGCCGCGATCCGCAGGCCGAGGCCTACCGCCTGCTGCTGGTGGCGGTGTGCAACTACTGGCACCAGGCCATGCCCTTCCTCTTCGAGCGCATCAGCGACTGGACCGAGCTGCTGATGCCCGACGACCTGCTCTCCGACACCGCCGTGCGCACCCGCATCCGCAGCGTGCTCACCGCCGAGGACTGCCAGGACGTGGAAGTCATCGGCTGGCTGTACCAGTTCTACATCTCTGAGAAAAAGGACGAGGTCTTCGCCGGGCTCAAGAAGGGCAAGAAGATCACGCCTGAAAACATCCCCGCCGCCACCCAGCTGTTTACCCCGCACTGGATTGTGCGCTACCTGGTCGAGAACTCGCTGGGCCGGCTGTGGCTGCTGAACCGGCCGGGGTCGAGGCTGGCCGAGCGGATGGATTACTACATCGCGCCGGAAGAGCCCGAGACGGACTTCCTGAAGATCGGCAAGCCCGAGGAGATCAAGGTCTGCGATCCGGCTTGCGGGTCGGGTCATATGCTGACCTATGCCTTCGATCTGCTCTACGCGATCTACGAGGAAGAGGGGTATGAGGTCGACAGGATCCCCGCACTGATCTTGGCAAACAACCTGACGGGGGTGGAGATCGACGACCGCGCAGGCGCACTGGCGGCCTTTGCGCTGGCGATGAAGGCGGCGGCGCGGCTGGGGCGACGGCGGTTCCTGCGGATGGAGGTGAAGCCCGACATCGTCGTGCTGCAGGACGTGAGTTTCAGACCGGCCGAGATGCAGGACGTGGCCGCCGTGGTGGGCATCGACCGGTTCACCGATGAATTGCGCGAGACGCTGGGGCAGTTCGAACAGTCCAAGCACTTCGGCTCGCTGATCGTGCCGAAACTGCGCGACCCGGCCGAGACACTGCGGGTAGTGGCGGCACGGGATTTCGGCTCTGACTTGCTGCTAAAGGAGGTGCAGGAGCGCATACTGGCGGTGCTGCGCATGGCCGAGGCGCTGTCGCCGAAATATCACGTGGTGGTGGCCAACCCGCCGTATATGGGCGGGAAGGGGATGAACGCCGAACTTGGTACATGGACGAAGAAGCATTACAAGCGGGCCAAGAACGATTTAATGACCTGCTTCATGGTGAGGTCTGAAGCACTCCTGAAGCCATTGGGCTACTGGAGCATGATCAACCTGCCTTCGTGGATGTTCCTCGTTACTTTTGAGGCTTTCCGAAGCGATCTACTCAGTTCCAACATAGTTGGCACTCTCTTGCACTTGGGGAGAGGCTTGTTCGGTTCTGACTTTGGCACTGTCGCATTCTCGATGCGGAAGGCTGAACCTTCGGATGGTTCGACGGGCATATACAGACGTCTTTTTGAGCAACACGTCCAAGTCCGAAGCCCTGAAACTATTCGGCAAATTTTCTTGGACCAAACCTCTGGTCGATTTGAGTTCAAGCAGTCGGATTTCGGAAAAATCCCCACAAGCCCAATCGTTTATTGGTTGCCGCAGCCAGTAGTTGATATGTTTGCAAGCTCGTCAATGAAAGATCATCTTGATGCCAAGCAAGGCCTTGGTACTGGTGACAATGAGCGCTTCATGCGCCAGTGGTTTGAAGTTTCCATTCCTGAAATTGG
>JBJHCC010000015.1:0-79173 GCA_050485825.1 Gammaproteobacteria bacterium | reverse complement strand
TTCCATTGCCGAGCGCCGCAGCAACTCTTGAGCCTTGGGCGGCAACTTCCGTGCATCAATCTTGCTTCGGCCTGTCATCCTCCATAGTATAACCTATGAGGCTTTACTTATGCAAGTATTAATATGCGCATGGTTGCCATGCCAGTACTGAGTCGCCGAATAGGAAGCAGATTCCAGTTCACGGGGAGGCGCTTCTGGGTCCTCCTCATCTTCAACCACCTGACTTGGCACAAATATCGGGGGGGCTCGCCAGGACCGGTGCAACGAGCGCTCGGCCAGCCAGTGCTGAGCGCGAAGACACCCTCAATTCGCGGCAGGTCGAGGGACCAGTCGCCGAGCTGGTGATCCAGAGGGGTGGTAGGTGCTTTATTCTGTATCGAGAAGCGCCGCGTCAACTCCACTGGAAGCGAATGCTGGCTCGGCAGGCTGATATCAGTCAGCGAGAAGGAGAGGCCGCGGTCATAGAGGTTGATCTGATCACCAAAAAGGTCCGGACCGAGCGTCGCCAAGGTCTGCCGCGCATTGACGAATTCACCGTACTCCTCCCACGGCAAGTTGGGGTTTGCGTTAACCACGGTGGCGGCCAGAACGAGACCGATGAGGACGGGGAACCTAAAGCGAATAGCGGTGATGAGCCGATTCCGTTGAATCAATGGAAGCCACAGTATCGCATAGCTGAGAAAATGTATAGCTGAAAGTTGAAGTATGCTCTTATGGCTTTTGTTGGCGGTGTGGCCAGCGCTTGGCAGCCCAAGCAGCTGGGCCGCCTGACGGGTTAACCCCAGAGAGTCTTGTGCCCTTTGGCAGAATGAGACGGTTCAAGCATCCAGATCCGGGATCAGCTTCGATTCCCAGTAGGCGATCTGGTCGCGGAGGCGCAGCTTGCGCTTCTTCATTCTGCGCAGCTGGAGTTGGTCGGTACCGGGTTGGTCGGAGAGCCGGCCGATGGCGTGGTCGAGGTCGCGGTGTTCCTGCTGGAGTTCGAGGACTCGGGCCTGGATTTCCGACCAGCTCATCGACATCGTTACAATGCTCCCTCAAACCACGAGCCAGGGCCCCGTCGAGCATGGCCAGCCAGGTAATCCAGATCAAGCTCAAGGCCAACGCCGCCGCAGCTGATCCGCGCAAGCAGAAATATAACACCGACAAGCTGGTCAAGCGCCTGCGCCGCCAGGTCGGCCAGGCTGTCCTCGACTTTGGCATGATCGAGGATGGCGATCGGGTGATGGTCTGCCTGTCCGGGGGCAAGGATTCCTATGCGATGCTAGACCTGCTGCTGTCGCTCAAGCGCAACGCGCCGGTCGCGTTCGAGCTGATCGCGGTCAATCTGGACCAGAAGCAGCCGGGCTTCCCGGCCCATGTGCTGCCGAACTACCTGGAAGGCCTGGGGATCGAGTGGCATGTGATCGAAAAGGACACCTACTCGGTGGTCAAGCGCCTGATTCCGGAAGGCCGAACCACCTGCTCGCTGTGCTCGCGGTTGCGCCGGGGCACGCTGTACGAGTTCGCGGCTAAGCACGGCATGACCAAGATCGCGCTGGGCCATCACCTGGACGATATCGTCGAGACCTTTTTCCTGAACCTGTTTCACGGCGGCACGCTTAAGGCGATGCCGCCGAAGCTGAAGAGCGACGATGGCCGGCACATCGTCATTCGGCCGCTGGCCTACTGCCGCGAGGCCGATCTGGCCCGCCTGGCGCGGATTCGGGAGTGGCCGATCATTCCCTGCGACCTGTGCGGCAGCCAGCCGAACCTGGAGCGGGTGCGGGTCAAGCAGATGCTGGCCGACTGGGAGCGCATCCAGCCCGGCCGGACGATGAGCATTTTTCGCGCTCTGAGCCAGATCGAGCCGTCGCAGCTCTGCGATCGATCGCTGTTTGACTTTGCCAGCCTTCGCGCTGGCTAGGCGCCTGCGCGGCGGAAGCCATCGGGGCCGCAACGGCGCTCTCACCATCGACTGCGCCATCGTCCAGCTGGCATGGGTCCTCTATGCGCGCTCTCCGATAGACGCACTCCATGGCGATGGCATCCGTTTCGCCTCGAACGTTGCTGCCGCGCAGGCTCCCAGGCGTGACTTGTTTCACTGGCGCTGGCCCTGAGTTGGTGGCAGGCTAGTTGTCCGATGCAACAGGAGTGAGCCCATGATTCGTGTTCTGACAATTTCGCTGACCTGTCTGTTTCTCGCCGCCTGCGGCGCGGTCAACCAGAGCTTTCAGATTGACGACGGCTCAGTCGTCAATGGCGATCTGAGTACGGTCAACGGCTCGATCCGGGTCGGCAATGACAGCAGCGTGAGCGGCAAGCTTAGCGCCGTCAACGGATCGATCGAGCTCGGTGAACGAAGTCGGTCCGGCGCGGTGACCTCGGTGAACGGATCGGTGCGGATCGGCGCCGAAACCGAGGTGGCCAGCGTCGAGAACGTCAACGGTTCGCTGAGCCTCGGCGACGGTGTTGTGGTGCAAGGCAAGACGTCCGGAGTTAACGGCCGCGTGCGGATCGGGCAGTCAGTGCGGATCGGCGGTGATGTGGAGACGGTGAACGGCAGCGTCGAGATCGGCGCCGGCAGCACGGTGGCCGGCCGCGTCGCGACCGTCAACGGTGATATTGGCTTGAGCGGTGCCGAGGCCACCAGCATTGTGACCACGTCCGGCTCGATCTTGCTTGAGGAAGGCAGCCGGGTTGGCGGCGAACTGCGGGTGCGGCGACCGCGATCTGCCACCACCGAGCGCACGCCCGACATCGTCATCGGACCGGATGTGGAAGTCGTCGGCCCGCTGGTGTTCGAGCGCGAAGTTCGTCTGCGCGTCCACGACAGCGCCCGGATCGGCGAGGTCAGCGGCGCGGAGGTCGAGCGCTACAGCGGCCCGACGCCCTAACCCGTCAGTCGTAGATCACGCCCTTATGGCGGATCCAGCCGCCCCCGCCCGGCTGGGCGGGATCGGCATGGGTCAACCAGACTTCCCCGCCGCCGCCGTGGAACTCATAGCGGCCCTGAAAAACCACGATGTCGTCGCGTTGAACCGGAATCGGGCGGGACTGAACGATGTTGTGGCGAATCTCGACAGCGAGGTCATCATCGCCGACCCTGACGAGGAAGCGCTGGAAAGTGGCGTCTGAACCCAGCTCCCGCTGAACGACCCCGTGCCCGGTGACCCAGACCCGCGTACGCCCCTCGGCAAAAGCCGCCAGCAACCTTGAATTATCCGGCAGATCCTCTCTACCGCCACATCCCCCGACCCCCAGTGGCAGGAGAAACGCTACCAAGACTACCCCGAAGTGTCTCAGCATGGCTTGTCCTCCTTTTTATCCGTCCAGCTTAACAGATTGGCTTGCGTCTATAAATTCGACAGCAGGACAGGAAACAGGTGCCCGAAGCTTGCAAAAAAGGCCCGGTCAATACGGGCCCCTGCGGCGTCAGGTGGCGCTGAGAATGGGGTGACGAGAGGCCCGAATCAGCGCTTGAGCTGCTTGCGGAATCGTTCCAGTGCGGCCAGCTGGGCCATGGCCTGGGCGAGCTGAGCCTGGGCCTGGGCGACTTCCATGCCGGCACCGCGGTCGGCAATGGCGCGCTCGGCTTCTTCCTTCGCCTTCAGCGCCGCGGCTTCGTCGAGATCACCCGCGCGCTGGGCGGTATCCGACAGCACGGTGACGACATGCGGCTGAATCTCCAGCATGCCGCCGGAGATGTAGTAGAACTCCTCGCCACCTTCAGGCAGGATGACTCGAACCTGGCCCGGACGCAGCCGGGTCAGCAGCGGCGCATGGCGCGGGGCGATACCGAGATCGCCCTCTTCACCCGGGACGATGACCATGGCCGCCTTGCCGGAAAAAATCTCCGCTTCGGCACTGACGATGTCGCAATGAATGGTGGATGCCATAGTCTGCTCCGTTCCGGTCGGTCAGGGGTTGGTCAGGCGGCCTTGTCCAGCATCTTCTGGCCTTTTTCGACCGCCTGCTCGATGGTGCCGACCATATAGAAGGCCTGCTCCGGCAGATGGTCGTATTCGCCTTCAACGATGCCCTTGAAGCCGCGGATCGTGTCCTTCAGCGACACGTAGACGCCCGGCGAACCGGTAAAGACTTCGGCGACGAAGAACGGCTGGCTGAAGAAGCGCTCCACCTTGCGGGCGCGCGCCACGGTCTGCTTGTCTTCCTCGCTGAGCTCATCCATGCCGAGAATGGCGATGATGTCCTTCAGCTCCTTGTAGCGCTGCAGCGTGCCCTGAACCTTGCGGGCGACGTCGTAGTGCTCCTGGCCAACGACCAGCGGATCGAGCTGGCGGGAGGTGGAATCGAGCGGATCGACGGCCGGGTAGATGCCGAGCTCGGCAATGTTACGCGACAGTACGACGGTGGCGTCGAGGTGGGCGAAGGTGGTCGCAGGCGATGGGTCGGTCAAGTCGTCGGCCGGCACGTAGACGGCCTGGATCGAGGTGATCGAACCGGTCTTGGTCGAGGTGATGCGCTCCTGCAGCACACCCATTTCCTCGGCCAGGGTCGGCTGGTAGCCCACCGCCGACGGCATGCGGCCGAGCAGCGCGGACACTTCGGTACCGGCCAGGGTGTAGCGGTAGATGTTGTCGATGAACATCAGGACGTCGCGGCCTTCATCGCGGAAGAACTCGGCCATGGTCAGGCCGGTCAGGGCGACGCGCAGGCGGTTGCCGGGCGGCTCGTTCATCTGGCCGTAGACCAGGGCGACCTTGTCGAGTACGTTCGACTCCTTCATTTCGTGATAGAAGTCGTTGCCCTCGCGGGTGCGCTCGCCCACGCCGGCGAACACGGAGTAGCCCGAGTGCTCGATGGCGATGTTGCGGATCAGCTCCATCATGTTCACGGTCTTGCCCACGCCGGCGCCGCCGAACAGGCCAACCTTGCCGCCCTTGGCGAACGGGCAGATCAGGTCGATGACCTTGATGCCGGTTTCCAGCAGTTCGTTGCTGGCCGCCTGCTCTTCAAAGCTCGGCGCGGCCCGGTGAATGGCCCAGTGCTCATCGGCGCCGATATCGCCGGCTTCGTCGATCGGGCGGCCCAGCACGTCCATCACCCGGCCCAGCGTCTGCTTGCCGACCGGCACGCTGATCGGGTGGCCGGTATTGCTGACCGGACGATGACGCTTCAGACCATCGGTCGAGCCCAGGGCAATGGTACGGACCACACCGTCGCCAAGCTGCTGCTGGACCTCGAGCGTGATTTCGGTATCGTCCACCTTGAGGGCATCGTAGACGTTGGGCACCTGGCCGACCGGAAACTCCACGTCCACGACGGCGCCGATAATCTGAACAATCTTTCCGGAACTCATGCGCTATACCTCGGTATTGGGTGGCTTCGTTCGTTGCTTACGCCGAAGCACAGTTATTCAAAATTTGTCCGCGGGGGAGAGGGGTAGAAGGAAGAAGGGAGAGGGAAAGGCCGCGGCACTTATCCTCTTCCTTCTTCCTTCTTCCTTCTTTCTTCTCCCCTTCTCACCCACGATCACACCGCTGCCGCCCCACCCACGATCTCCGAGATCTCCTGGGTGATCGCGGCCTGGCGGGCCTTGTTGTAGGCCAGCTTCAGATCGTCGATCAGGTTGGAGGCGTTGTCGGAGGCGCTCTTCATGGCGACCATGCGGGCGGCGTGCTCGCTGGCCAGGTTTTCCAGGGTGGCCTGATAGACCACGGATTCAATGTAACGCACCAGCAGATCGTCAAGCAGAACTTCCGGGCTGGGCTCGTACAGATAGTCCCAGTACTGCTTGAGATTGTCTTCCTCGGACGGCGGCAGCGGCAGCAGCTGCTCGATCGTCGCCTTCTGGCTCATCGTATTGATGAACTGGTTGTAGCAGAGGAACAGGCGATCCAGCCGGTCCTCGCGGAAATCGTCGAGCACGACCTTGATCGAGCCGATCAGGTCTTCCAGACGCGGGCGCTCGCCCAGGTCCTGGGTGCTGGCGCTGATATTGACCTTCAAGCGGCGGAAGAACTGCGCGGCCTTGCGACCGACGATCACGGTGGTCACTTCCACGCCTTGCTCCTGCCACTGCCGGAACTCGCCCAGCAGATGGCGGAACATGTTGTTGTTCAGGCCGCCGCACAGGCCGCGGTCGGTGGCAATCACGATGTAGCCGACGCGACGGACTTCAGGCCGGTCCTGGGTGAAGGGATGCGGCACCTCGAGATTGGCGTTGGCCAGGTGACCGATCACCTGCCGCATCATCCGGGCATAGGGCCGCGCGGCCTGCATCATGTCCTGGGCCTTGCGGATCTTGCTGGCCGAGACCATTTCGAGCGCGCGCGTCACCTTGCGGGTGTTCTGCACACTCTTGATCTTGCCGATGATTTCCTTGGAGCCGCTCATGAATGTCTGCCTTTGTCGCGATCGTGCCGGTTTGCGCTTGTCTCGCCTTCGCTAGTCTTCGACGGGTAGAGGGGGAGAAGGGAGAGGGGAGAGGGAAAGCATCTCGTCCCTCTTCCCTCTACTCTTCTACCCCTCTACCCCTTCACCTCACCAACTTCCGGTGGCCTTGAACTCGTCCAGGGCGGCCCGCATCAGGCCGGCCAGTTCGTCGTTCCAGTCGCCGGTTTCATTGATCCGGTCGAGCAGCAGCTGTTGCGTGTTGGCCATGTGCGCGTGCAGGGCCTTTTCGAAGTCCACCACCTTGTTGCGCGGCAGATCGTCGAGGTAGCCTTCGTTGCCGGCGAACAGGCTGACCGCCATCTGGGCCACCGACAGCGGCGAGTACTGCGGCTGCTTCATCAGCTCGGTGATGCGCTGACCGCGCTCGAGCTGCTTGCGGGTGGCTTCGTCGAGGTCGGAGGCGAACTGCGAGAACGCCGCCAGCTCGCGGTACTGAGCCAGAGCCAGACGGACACCGCCGCCAAGCTTCTTGATGATCTTGGTCTGGGCCGCACCGCCGACGCGCGAGACCGACAGGCCGGCGTTGATGGCGGGGCGGATACCGGCGTTGAACAGGTCGGTTTCCAGGAAGATCTGGCCGTCGGTAATCGAGATCACGTTGGTCGGAACGAAAGCCGAGACGTCGCCGGCCTGAGTCTCGATGATCGGCAGCGCGGTCAGCGAACCGGTCTTGCCCTTGACCGCACCGTTGGTGTGGCGCTCGACATAATCGGGATTGACGCGCGCAGCGCGCTCCAGCAGGCGCGAGTGCAGATAGAACACATCGCCGGGGTAGGCTTCGCGGCCGGGCGGGCGACGCAGCAGCAGCGACACCTGGCGGTAGGCCACGGCCTGCTTGGACAGATCGTCATAGACGATCAGCGCGTCTTCGCCGCGATCGCGGAAGTACTCGCCCATGGCGCAGCCGGCATACGGTGCGATGTACTGCAGCGCGGCCGACTCCGCGGCGTTGGCGGCGACGATGATGGTGTGATCCATCGCGCCGTGCTCTTCCAGCTTGCGCACCACGTTGGCGACCGAAGAAGCCTTCTGGCCGATGGCGACGTAGATGCACTTGATGCCGGTGCCCTTCTGATTGATGATCGCGTCGATCGCCACCGCGGTCTTGCCGGTCTGGCGGTCGCCGATGATCAGCTCACGCTGGCCGCGACCCACCGGGACCATGGCGTCGATGGACTTCAGGCCCGTCTGCACCGGCTGGTCGACGCTCTGGCGCCAGATCACGCCCGGCGCGATCTTCTCGATCGGCTCGAAGCCGTCGTTTTCGATCGGGCCGTTGCCATCAATCGGATTGCCCAGGGCATCGACCACGCGGCCGAGCAGGCCTCGGCCCACCGGCACCTGCAGAATGCGGCCCGTGCAGCGCACGGTGTCGCCTTCCTTGATGTGGGTGTAGGCACCCATGACCACCGCGCCCACCGAGTCGCGCTCTAGGTTCAGCGCCAGGCCGTAAGTGTCGCCGGGAAACTCGATCATTTCGCCCTGCATGACATCGGCCAGTCCGTGCAGCCGGCAGATACCGTCCGACACGCTGACCACCATCCCCTCGTTGCGGGCTTCGGAGGAGATCTCGAACTGCTCGACGCGCTTGCGGATCAGTTCGGAAATTTCAGTGGGGTTGAGGGTCTGTTGCATGCTTGCGTTCCTTGAAGGATTCTTGAATCTCTGCCTTGAGACGGGTAAGGGCTGCTCAGCCGGCAACCTGGCGGGCGAGGCGCTCGAGACGGCCGCGAACACTGCCGTCGATCACCTGATCGCCGGCCCGGATCACCGCGCCGCCGATCAGCGCCGAGTCAACGGCGATCTCGAGATCGACCTCGCGACCGAAGCGGGCACGCAGGCGTTCGCTCAAGCGGCTTGCGGCCTCATCGTCCATCGGCTGGGCCGAGGTCACCTGCACGTGTACGCGGGCCTCGGCCTCACGGCGCAGCGCCTCGTACTGGGCCTGGATATCCGGCAGCAGCTCGAAGCGTCCGTAGCCGCCGAGGACCTTCAGGAAGTTGACGAAGGAACCGTCGAAACGGGCCTGGCCAACATCGGTGAAGATCTCCAGCACCTGCTCGCGGCTCAAGCGCGGGTCGGTCAGCAGCGGGCGCACGAGCGGATCGGCGGCGATGCCGGCAGCCAGGCTCAGGCTGTCGGTCCAGCGGGCAAGCTCGCCCCGCTCGCGCGCGGCCTGAAAAGCAGCGCGCGCATAGGGTCGGGCCAGCGTGGTGCGATTGAGCATGGCTTAGAGCTCCGCGGCCAGCTTGTCGAGCATGTCGCGATGCGCGCGCGGATCGATTTCCTTTTCGATCACGCGGCTGGCACCGGCGACAGCCAGCTCGGCCAGGCGCTCGCGCAGGGCATCGCGGGCCTGGTTGGTGGCCAGACGAATCTCCGCTTCTGCCGCCGTCACCTGCCGATCGCGCTCGGCGAGCGCTTCTTCCCGCGCCTGCTCGACGATCTGGGTGCCGCGCTTGCTGGCCTGGTCGATGATCTCGCCAGCCTTGATCCGCGCCTCACGAATGACGACTTCTGCCTCCGCGCGAGCGCGGTCCAGCGCCTGCTCCGCTTCCACGGACTGAGCCAGGCCCTCGGCGATCTTCTGCCGCCGTTCCTCCATCGCCTGGGTCAACGGTGGCCAAACAAACTTCATGACCGCCCAGATGAAGACCAGGAAGGTGCCGGCCTGACCGACGATTGTCCAGATACTCGGTAGCATGGTTAAGCCTTAGCGTCTGTTTGGAGTCAGAGAGGGGCTGGCGCCTGATCAGGCGCCGGCGGCAGCCTGTACGGCTCCGAGCAGCGGATTGGCGAACAGCAGCAGGGCGGCAAAGGCCACGCCGATGATCGACAGCGCGTCAAGCAGACCGGCGATGATGAACATGCGGACCTGCAGCATCCCGGCCAGCTCCGGCTGACGCGCCGCGCCTTCCAGGAACTTGCCGCCCAGCAGGGCGAAGCCGATCCCGGTGCCAAGGGCAGCGGCGGCGAAGATCAGACCGACGGCGATCGCGGTGTTAGCCTGGATCTGGGCCAGCAGACCGGCCAGTTCAATACCTTCCATAACGTTCTCCTAGGACAATGACTGTTGTAGAGCTGAAGCGAAGTAATGAATTTCTCTAGCTTTTCTTAGTGTTCTTCATAAGCCAACGACAGGTACACAATCGTCAGCGTCATGAAAATAAAGGCCTGCAGTGGCACGACCAGGATGTGGAAGATCGCCCAGGCGCCGCCCGGGATGAACTGAATCCACCAGGGCAGCAGCGCGATCAGCACGAAAATCAGCTCGGCCGCGTACAGGTTTCCGAACAGTCGCATCGCCAGCGACACCGGCTTGGCGATCAGCTCGACCAGATTGAGCAGCAGGTTCGGGATCCACAGCAGCGGATTGCCGCCGAAGGGATGGGTGAACAGCTCCTTGCCGAAGCCGCCGAAGCCTTTGCCCTTGATGCCGTAGATGATGATCAGGCCCAGCACCGTGATCGACAGGCCGAAAGGCGCGTTGATGTCGGCCGAGGGCACGATCCGGAAGTAATCGAAACCGATGATGTACATCAGCGTCGGCACATAGTCCACCGGCACCAGGTCCATCAGGTTCCAGAGCAACACCACGCCGAAGATGGTCAGGGCCAGCGGGCCGACGAAATTGCGCGGGCCATGGAAGCTCTCCTTGACCGAGTTATCGACGAAGTCGACCATCATTTCGACGAAATTCTGCAGCTTGCCCGGCACGCCGGCGGTGGCGCGTCGAGCCGCCATGAACAGGACGAACACAAAGAACAGGCCCAGCACCCAGGACACCAGCATGGTGTCCACGTGCCAGACCAAGGGGTCCATCTTGTCAGCGCCTTTCGGAAAGCGCAGGTTGGTGATGTGGTGATTGACGTAGGCGCCGGCGTCAGCCTGCTCGTTCCACACGTAGCTTGCTCGTGCCTTGGTCTCGGCCCACCAGCCCTGCGAAGCGCCCAGCTGGGCGACTGCTTCGGCACCGGTGACGGATGCCGGCGGGCTCAACTCCGCGCTTGAACTGGCCAGCGCGGCCGCTTGCTGATTACCACTAGCCATGGTCGTTTCGAAGCGTTCCCTTGCTCGTTAGTCCGTTTCCGTACCCGGCAGATGCGCCAGTTTGCGCATTGCCAGCCAGTAGGCCACCGCGGTGACCGCATATCCGCTCAAGACCGGCACAAAATAACCGGCAAACCAGATCGCGACGATGACAAACAGCATCACCGCGAGAGCAAACTTCAGCGCCATGGCACCGTAGAAAGCCCGCACCATCACGCGCGGCTCCTGCCCCAGCGCCAGACCGATCCTGACCGCCGTGACCACCGTCAGAAACACACCGACGGCACCGCCGGCCAATGCCGCCAGGGCCGATCCCAGGCCGCCCACCATGGCAAAGCCCAGACCGCAGAGCGCGGTCATCAGCGCCTGTATGCGCATCAGCCAGGCGATGGTCTTCGCAAATTGAGCTTCGTACACGACCCGGATGCAGCCTTGATGAATCATCCCGGCAGCCGCAGCGCCGTCCCGGGCGATGCGAGACCAATGAACCTTATTGGCCTGCTGCAAATCCTGCTAAGTATAGCAGGCTGTTGCGTGAAGCTACAAGAAAACTGGGGCGAAAAGTACCGAGACGATCTGCCTGACGATGGCCGGCTTGACAAGCGATCGGCGCATTAATAGATTCTGCAGGCTATATATCGAAGTCCTGACCACCATGATTCTGAAGCTTGTGACAGGGATTGGCCTGGCGCTGGCGTCGTTGCCGCTGCTTGCCGGCGTCAGCCTCGAGGACCTGATGCGCGATCCGGAGTTTGCCGAAGTCGTCATCTCCCCGACCGGCGAACATCTGGCCGCCACCGTGCCGGCCGGAGATCAAACCGGTGTCGTGATCCTCGACATCCGGCGGCCCGAAGCACCTGAAGTGACTGCTCATTTCCGCATGGAGCGCAACGTCAACGCCTTTGGTTTGCTGTGGGCATCGGACGACAGGCTGGTCTTCACCACCTATCGCCAGTTCGGCAGCTATGCACAGCTGTTCCTGACCGGCGATATCTTTGCCATCGACTCAGACGGTGGCCGGCTGCGCCAGATTTATGGCCAGAGCCTGGGGCCGGACTGGCGCCTGGCCAGCGTCATCCACCTGCTGCCCCAACGCCCGGACCACATTCTCGTCCAGGAGCGGACCGGGCGGCGCGAGCGGCCTTTCGCCGGGGTGGTCAACCTGACTCGCAACTACCAGCGGCGGCATACGCGCAGCGACGACCGCAGCCCGATGACGGAGATCGAGCATTCGCCGCTGGCCTGGGGGGCGCTGGCCGCGGACCAGTCGGGGGCGGTGCGATTTGCCTTCGGCCTCGACGAAACGCTGCAGCAGCAGATGGCGTGGCGACCGTCGGCAGATGCCGACTGGAGCCAGTTCGCCAGCCCGTTTTCCGGCGACATCGATTTCTGGGGCTTCACCCAGTCCGGCGAGCAGGTCTACGTGCGCTCGCGCGATGCCGGTCGCCTCGGGGTCTGGCGGGTCAATCCGGCCGACGGCTCGGCCGAGGCCTTGCTGGGTGATTCCGTATTCGCCCCGGCGCGCCCGATCCGCGACCCGGCCGACGAGCAGCTGATCGGCGCCATCTTCGATACGCCGATTCCCGAAGCCCGCTTTCTTGATCCCGGCGACCCGACCGCGCGGCTCTGGCGCAGCGTGCAGGCGGCCCTGCCCGGGTATTTCGCGGAAATCACCAGCTACACCCGCGACGGTCGTCGCGCCGTGGTACGCGCGCGCAGCGACCGCGAACCGGGCATTTTCCTGCTGCTGGATACCGAGCGCATGCAGCTGGCCGAGCTGGCCGCCACCAAGCGCTGGCTGGACCCTTCCGCATTGGCCTCACGCCAAGCAATCCAGTTCACCGCCCGCGACGGCCTGGAACTGCATGGCTTTCTGACCCGGCCGCCTGGCGCCGACCAGGATCAGCCGCTACCCCTGGTGGTCGAAGTGCACGGCGGCCCCTTTGGTGTCCGCGATCAGTGGTTCTATGATCCGTGGGCGCAGGCCATGGCCCTCAGGGGCTTTGCGGTGCTGCAGATCAACTTCCGCGGCTCCGGCGGGCGCGGACTGGACTTCGAGCGCGACGCCTGGGGCCAGTGGGGCCTGGCGATGCAGGATGACATCACCGACGGCACGCGCTGGGCGATCGAGCAGGGCATCGCGGATGCCGGGCGCGTCTGCATCTCCGGAGCCAGCTACGGCGGCTATGCCGTGCTGTCCGGTCTGACCCACGAGCCCGACCTCTATCGCTGCGGCTTCGCCTTTGTCGGCGTGTACGACCTGGAACTGATGCGCAGAAGCGGCAATATCCCGTCCACCGAGCGCGGACGCCGCTATCTGGCCCAGGCGGTCGGCGACAACGCCGAAGCGCTGCGCGCGCGCTCCCCGATCCATGCGGTCGATCGGATTCAGGCCGCCCTGTTCATCGCCCACGGCATGGAAGACCGCCAGGCTCACTTCAATCAGTATCGAGCGCTGACCCGCGCCCTCGATCGAGCCGGCATTGCCCATGAGCGCCTGGCGGTCCGCGGCGAAGGCCACGGTTTCTACCAGCTGGACAATCGTCTCGAACTCTACGGCCGCGCCCTGGACTTCTTCGACCGCCATATCGGGCCGAATCGACCCGCGCCTTGAGGCCTGACTGAAGCACAGGCGCCGTTGCAGCCCGGACGGCTGCTGCCGCGCAGGCTCCCAGGCCGAAGAAAAAAGGGCCCCGCGAGGAGGCCCGGATCAGTGCGTCAGCCGATAAAGCCTGAGCCAGCCGACCCCGGACGGGGCCGGCTGGCCTGAGCTCAGGGCTGCAGACTGCGCTGACGCCGAGCGCCGATGACCAGCATCAGCAGCATCAGCGTGAGCAGGCTCCAGATCGACAGGGTCGGCACCGGAATCGCCGGCTCAAGATCTGCAGGGACTTCCAGCAGCGTCGGATCTTCCGGCGCTGCGGTGAGCGGCCAGTCGGTCAGCGCCGTTGCGTTGTTGACCCCGTCTCCGGTGCCGTCGTAGCTGATCTGGCCCTGGTTGGCGATCGTGGTCCCGGCGGTGCCGGGGTTGATCGTGGCCGTGATCTGAATCGTCACGCTGGCGCCATCGGCGATCGCACCGTTCCAGCGCACCTGGTTGCCGCTGGTCTGCGCAAGACCGGCACTGGCACTGGCGCCGGTCAGGCTGAGGCTGGCGGGCAGCACATTCACGAACTCGTCGCCCGGGTTGTCGCCCTGATCGCCGGGCCCGCTGTTGCTCAGCTGAACCGTGTAGGTGATGGCGCCGCCTTCGACGAAATCACCCGCCACAACCATGGTGCCGCTGACGCTGGCGGGCAGCAGCACGTTCACCGTGGCGCTGGCCTGGGCCGTCGCCACATCGCTGGGGGCGGTGGGGCTGCCGTTGAACGCGGTCCAGCTGGCGACATTGGTGGTGGTGGTGTTGATCACCGCCGGAATCGACAGCCCCGCCGCCACCGTGCTCACGCTCGATCCCGGCGTCAGGGCATGGTTGAAGCCGTTCAGGATCGTGCCAAGCTGGTCGTCGTCCAGGTCGTGCAAATTCAGCGTCACGTCGCCGGTGTTGGTCACCGTGTAGCAGTAGTACACGGTCGTGCCCGCCGTGACCGTGATCTCGTCGGTCGCCGCACAGACACCGTCCACCGTACCCACGGTCTTCTGCAAGGAGATGCCCGATTCAAGCTGCACGTTGACCGTGGCACTGGCCTGGGCGGTGACCTCGTCGGCGCCCTTGACGTTGTAGGCCATCCAGGTCGCCAGGTTGGTGGTCGTGGCATTGATCACCGCTGGGATCGACAGCCCCGCCTGCACCGTATTGACACTGGATCCCGGCGTCAACGCATGGTTCAGGCCGCTGAAAATGGTGCCGAGCTCGTCGTCCTCCAGATCGTGACTGTTCAGCGTCACATTGCCGGTATTGGTGACCTCATAGCAGTAGTAGACCGTCGTGCCCGCCGCCACGGTGATCTCATCCGTTGCGGCGCAGACACCAGGCACGGTACCCACGGTCTTGACCAACTCGATCGCCGGCTCCACCGGCGCCGCCTCGACGGTCAGCGTGACCGGCACGATGACCAGCTCGGTGCCATTGCCTGGGCCAGGATCCGGGTCGTTGCTGAGCACACACAGGTTGGCTTCATAGACGCCTTCGGCCAGGCCGGTCGAGTCAAAGCTCACCTGAACGGGGGTGGTCTCACCAGCTGCTGTGGTGCCGTTATCCGGGCTGACTGACAGCCACGGAACGTCGGCCGGCGCCTCGCAGACACCCGGCTCACCCGTAGCGACGAATTCCAGGGTGTCGATGCCGATGAAGTTCGAGTTCGAACCACTGGGGCCGCCGTTGGTCACGAAGTAGCGGAACCCAAACCGGCCGGTGGCACCCGGCGGAATATCGGTGAGTGTGGCCACGTACTGCGTCCACACTTCCGGATAGCCGCCCTGCACCAAGGTCTCGTTGACGGACAGCAGCAGCGTCGTGAAGTCACCGAGGTCGGTGGCGAGCGTGCCTACATCGGTGCTGCCGCCGGCCAGGCTCAACCGCAGCTCCAGCCGATCCGGCCAGGTGCTGCCAGTCGCCGTTCGCGTCCAGAACGAGATCGTGTCGCCATTGCTCAACACCATTTCCGGGGTCAGCATCCAGTTGCTGATCGTGCCAGTGCCACCTGCCGTGTTGTTGTAGTTGGCGCCGATGTAGGCATTGTCCGGGCCGGCATGGGCCAGGAACACCGCCGGGTTGCCCTCGAACCAGTTGCTGGTGCCCAACGGTGAAGAATTGTTCTGGAAGAACCAGCCCTGGCCAGGCAGCAGCGTGATGTCCTCGAAGCCCTGGCCGAAGCCGCCAAGCAGCGCGTACTCGACCGGCTGCGAGGCAAGGTCGGGAACGCCACCGCGGCTGACGGCAGCAGCGGCAGCGGTGGCCGGCAGTGCCGGGCCGGCGACCACCGGCTGTACCAGCACGCTGGCCGGCGCTTCCAGGATCGTCCAGTCCAGGGTGGACTCGCCGGTGTTGCCGATGTTCAGGGCCTGGTCGGTCGTTGTGTCCGGTGCCTGGGTGGCGGCCAGCGCCAGCGGATCGACATCAATATCCGGAACCAGGCCCAGCGCCTCGACCGTCAGCGTAACCGGCACTTCGACCAGCGGGTTGTCCGGATCGTTGCTGCTGATGCACAGCATGGCCTCGTAGACGCCCGCGCCCAGCCCGGTTGAATCCAGGGTCACATCGACATTGCTGGATCCGCCGGCGGCGGTGGTGCCATTATTCGGCGCCACGCTCAGCCAGGTCACGTCGTCCGGATTGTCACAGGCCGCCTCGAAAGTGCCGAAACCGCGCAGCAACCAGTTGCCGGCGAAAGCCGCCCCGAAACTGTCGATGATGCCGAAGTTCGGCAATGGCAGCACCGGCGGGTCGCCCGGCACCGCGCCGAAGCCCACCCAGGAGCGCAGCTGGCTGGGCGAGCTCTGGTCGATCACCGCCGGGAAGGTAGAAGGGGTGACGCCGGCCGTACGGTTGACGACGGCGATCAGGATGTCGCCGGGGCCGTCAAAGATGACCGGCGCCAGCAGATCGTAGCTTGACCAGGTGGTGCCGTCGGTCGCCTGTACGGCCTGGCTGTTCAAGGAGGCGCGATGGGTGGCACCATTGGCCGGGTTGCCGTCGGCATCCTCGTAGAGGTAGATGTCAACCAGCTGGCCGACACTGATGCCGCCTGTGCTGCCAGGGTAGCCAAACATGATATCCACCCGATCCAGCGTCACCGGGAACTGACCGGCGGTCGGGCTGAAGCGATTGAACCAGATGAACTGGACGCCGCCAACGCCAATGGCGTTCTCGCCCGAGCCGTCGTCCAGCACCAGCTGCAACGGTGCGCGGTTGGCAGCGTCGAGTCCGCCACCCTGCAGGCTGAGCTGCAGCGGCAGGCTGACCGGTGCTTCCTCGATCGTCCAGTCAAGCGGCGCCGCGCCGGTGTTGGCAATGGTCAGGACCTGGCTGGTCGAGTCGTCGGGCGGCAATGTCGCGGCCATGCTGTTGGGGGTGACGTTGATTGCCGGCAAGGTCCCTCTGGGCACGACCACCACCGGCAGCGTCGATGAGGCGACGTTCTGGGTGGCACCGGTGCCGCCCTCATAGTCAACGGTCAGTGTCCATGCCTGGAAGGTACCGACATCGCCACCCGCGCCGTCACCGATGCACAGGGTCCAGTCGCCGGAGGCGTTCTCGCCGGCCAGGGCGGCAAAGTTGGCCACGCTGTTGCCGACCACCAGGGCCTGGTCGGGGTTGGGGAAGAACTCGCAGCGGCCGTCGTGCTGGCAGACGTTCTCGCTGGTCGGGATGCCCAGACCCATGTGCTCCGGATCGTGGGTGTAGGCGTCGTTGAAGCTGAGCGGGAAGTCGATCGACATGTTGGAGCTGTCGCCGACTGGACTACTGGTTCCGTTGTCGCCGGTATTGTTCGTTGCGGCATCGCCTTGCGGCCGCTCGACCAGGGCGAGCACGGTGCCGTCCGGCGTCTGCAGCTTGAAGGTCAGGTCGCCGACCCAGGTATGCGCGACCACCGTTTCCACGGTGACGTCGCTGATGGTCGTGCCGGCCGGGATCGACGAGGCATCGATGACATCGCAGACCATGCTGGCCAGGCTGCCGTTGTAGGCGTTGTCGGGGATGGCGGCGGCCGGGGTCGAGCTGAAGCTGGCGCTGCCGCCTGTTCCCGCCGGCGCGAAGTCGAAGTTGGTGATACCCAGGGTGCCGGCTCCGAAGGCACCGTCATCGGTGAACACGCGGAAGGCGAAGCTGTCGCCGGCCGCCACCTGGACGCTGACGAACCCGTCGAAGAAAGGCACCGCAGCATCGTTGCAGGCCAGGGTGGTGTAGACGCCGTTGACCAGGTAGCCGCCGGAGTCCCAGCAATCAGTGTCTGAGGTCTGGTAGCCCCAGTTGAAGCTGATTTCGCCGTCTTCCGGAACGACGATCCAGAAATCGCTGTCGCCGCCGGTACCGGCGTTGCCGCCGACCACAAACAGCTCTATCGGCGGGCCGGGATTGGTGTTGAAACTGCCATTGACGCCGGCTGGATTGTTGGTGAAGCTCCAGTTGGCCAGATCGAAGTCGCCGCTGAAGCGGCCGCCCGGGCCGACCCGGGTCGGCGCGATCCGCGAACCGTCCGGCCAGGTCGTGCTCGTTTCCAGCGTGATTGAGGCGAAGGCGGGCACATCGACGGGCAAGCCGGACACATCGGCCTCGATCGTCAGCACCTGGGTGCCGCCAGCCGGGATGTTGAAGTTGTCGGGAGTGATCGTGATGCTCATGCCCGGCGGTGCCGAGCTGATGACGCTGTAGTCGGCGCTGACCGGCAGGACACTGCGAACCGTGCGCGTCCAGCTGCAGCTGCCGGCGCACTGGTAGTCAACCATGCTCGGCTGGTTCAAGGTCTTGGGATCGCCGCCCAGGGCCGGGTTGGCGGCGGCGTAGTTGGCGCCGGTTTCATCCAGCACCAGGCCGACGCGACCGGCGCCGCCGAGGGCCAGGCGGCCGCTGCCCACGTCGAAGGGGTCAGCCGGGGTGGCGCCGTCCTCCTTGAGCAGGCCGCCGACACTGGTGGTGGCCAGGGCCGAGCGGATTTCGGCCGGACTCCAGTCGGGATGCAGGCTCATCAACAGCGCGGCCGCACCAGCGGCGTGCGGCGAAGACATCGAGGTGCCCTGCAGGAACCCGTATTGCACCGGATCGCCGCCGGCCTGATCGACCGCGGCCAGGATATTCACGCCCGGCGCGGTGAAATCAGGCTTCAACAGTTCGAACTGGCTGGGACCGCGCGAGCTGAAGCCCCCGACGATGTCCTGCCACTCCGGACGAATGATCAAGGCGGTGGCGACATTGATCTGGATGGTCGTGGTGGCGGGATTGGCGAGGACATAGTCGCGCAGCGCGATGCCATCGTCGAGTTCCAGCATGACGACCGGCGGCGTGCCGGTCAGGCCGCCCGCGGTGGTCGGCGGGCCGCCCACGCTGTTGAACAGCACCACGCCGGTGGCGCCAGCGGCAACCGCGTTGTTGACCTTGACGGCGAAAGTGCAGGTACCGCGCTGAATCAGCGCCAGCGAAGCCGTGAAGAACCCGGCCGAGAAAGGCGTGCAGCCAAGCGGATTGACGGGATCAAATCGGAGCGAGCCGCTGATGTCGGCCGCGATGTCGGTGTTTTCGCCCGGCACTGCCGCCAGACCCTGCAGTGCCGCCGGCGAGCTGGGCCCGGTCACATCCAGGGTGTGCGCTATGACGCGCTGGTGGGTACTGGCCGCGACCGCGGCGTTCCAGGGGCCGGTCTTGGCCACGGTGCTTGGCCCTGGACCCTGGTTGCCCGCCGAAGCGGCGACGAAGATCCCGGCATTGCTCGCATCGAGGAAGGCCAGGTCGACCGGGTCATTCCAGGGGTTGTCGGAGCCGGAAATCGAGTAGTTGAGAACGTCGACCTCGTCATTGAGGATCGCGGAATTGATCGCAGCGATGCTGGCCGTGCCGGGACAGCCCGGGCTGCAGACCTTGTAGGCGACGATATTGGCTCGCGGGGCCACGCCCGAGAGCGCGATGTTGTAGGGCGTGGGGCCCACGTCGAAACTGGCGATGTGCCTGTTGCCGCCGGCGGTGCCGGCGGTGTGGCTGCCGTGCCCATCGTCGTCTTCGGGGTCGCCGCCGACCGGATTGAAACTGTAGGCGCCGATCAGCTTGGCGTTGCAGAATCCGGGGTTGGCGACGCACCAGCCGCGGTAGACGCCGGCGCCATACGGATTGGTATGCGTGTAACCATCGCCGTCGGTGGCGGCAAATGCCGGGTGCTGTGAGTTGATACCGGTGTCGAGAACACCGATCACGATGGCTTCGCCGCGGGTGGCCGTGCCGCCCCCGGTGTCGCCGTTCCAGATCTGGGGCGCGCCGATCAGCAGCGGGCCTTCATCAGTCTGAAGCTCACGGACGGTGTCGGCAAACACCGCGCGCACGCCGTTCAAATCTCTCAGAGCCAAGGCTTCGTCGTGACTGATCTCCAGGGCCAGCGCATTGAGCACTCCCTTGTAGCGGTGCAGCACCGGGACGCTGCGCCCCAGCGACTGGGTCGCTCTGACCAGGAACTCCGCCTGGCGCTGCTCCAGAAAATCGAGGTAGGCGCGCGAATGCGGCGTTGTCGGATCCAGCCTGGATGCGCGGGTCGCCTGCGGGCTGGTCGCGCGCAGATTGGCAATGCCACCGGTATAGCTGGCCAGCGACGGGTCGCGGAGCTGAACGATGTACAGCCCGGTCTCGCTCCGGGCCAGCCCGCCGGCGCTGTGCCCTTGCAGCTGGGCGGCCGCGCTGCTGGCCGGCATGACAGCGGCATGGGCCAGCGACAAGCCAGACTCGATCGGCATCATCCCGGCCATCAGGCAGGACCAGGCAACAGCGAAGCTGAGCGCAACATGTTTGCAGAGAGAACGGTTGTTCATCGAGATGTACCTGCAGCCAAGGAAAGGTCGGCGACCCGGGCGGGCACCGATTGCGGGAAAGGACACTGGACAGGGCGTTCACCGCCGGGTCCGTGCGGTTGGCGGATAGTCAGACGGGAAGCAAAAACCGGGACAAGCGGCAGCCCAATCGCCCCGAGCGCGGGGAAAATCGGCAAAACGAGAGGGAACTGAATGCGGACAGTGGCGGGATGAATCGCTGAAGTCAGCGGGCTAGACACGCAGGGGCCCTGGGCGAGCCGTCGCTGTTCGCGCGTCCGGAAGCAGATTTCGGAAACGAACGGGCATTCATGTCCCCCGCTGGCTGTGGCGAACCCCCAGGCGCCTTGGCGCTCCGCTCACCAGGTTCGCAAGATGCGTATCTTCTGCCTATTTTTCACATTTGTAAAGATGCCGTGAAGCGACGGCTAGCGAGCCCAGCGTCAGGCGCCATTGGCGTCCGGCCCGCCGCGACAGCGCGAGCAGGCGGCCGCGACCGGCCAGGCGGTGGTTCAGCGCCGAAAGCGCTCGAGCAGGCCCTCGAGTTCGTCGAGGCTGGTGTATCGGATGGTGACCTGACCCTTGCCGGAGGCCGAGTGCTTGAGCGCGACCGGGGCACACAGGGTTTCGGTGAGCTCCTGTTCCAGGCGCTGGATGTCCGGATCGCGCGGGCGCTGGCGCGCGGGAAGCTGGGCCTGATCGTCGAGCATGCGGCGCACCAGCGCTTCGGTCTGGCGCACGGACAGGGCCAGATTGACGACCTGGGCTGCCGCTCGCGGCTGATCTGCACGCGGCAGGGCGAGCAAGGCACGGGCATGGCCCATATCGAGCTCGCGGCGATCGACCAGCTCGCGGACTTCCGGCGCCAGTTCCAGCAGGCGGAGCAGATTTGAAACCGCGGCGCGCGAGCGGCCGACGCTGTCGGCGGCCTGGGCATGGGTCAGCTCGAATTCTTCGATCAGCCGCTTCAGCGCCACAGCCTCTTCCAGCGGATTCAGGTTTTCACGCTGGATATTCTCGATCAGGGCCAGGGCCAGGGTCGCTTCGTCCGGCACCTCGCGGATGATCGCCGGGATGCTGTCCTTGCCGGCCATGCGAGTGGCTCGCCAGCGCCGCTCGCCGGCGATCAGCTCATAGGTATCCGGCTTGGCCAGGGGCCGCACGACCACGGGCTGAACCAGACCCTGGGCCCGAATCGAGTCGGCCAGCTCCTGCAGCTTGTCAGGGTCCATCGCCGAGCGCGGCTGGTAGCGGCCGGGCTGGATGGCGTCGAGCGGCAGCTCCTTGAGCGCCGAGGCCTGGGCTTCGGCGCCAGCTTCTGTGGCCTCAGTCGCCGCCCGCGTCTTGCCCAGCAGCGCGCCCAGATTGCGGCCCAGGGCCTTCTTCTTGCTCATCGGCCAGCCGCCCCGTGGCGCCGCAGGTACTCGCCGGCCAGACCCAGGTAAGCTACCGCGCCGCGTGAATCACGGTCGTAGTGGATCACCGACTGGCCGAAGCTCGGTGCCTCGGCGACCCGGACATTGCGCGGTACGACGGTGCCATAGAGCTTGTCGCCGAAATGCTCCTGCAGCTGGCGCGACACCGCCCCGGACAGATTGTTGCGGATGTCGTACATGGTCCGTACCAGGCCTTCGATCTCCAGGTCCGGATTGACCGAAGCCTGAATCTGCTCGATGGTATTGAGCAGGGCGGTCAGGCCCTCCAGAGCATAGTACTCGCACTGCATCGGAATCAGCACGGCGTCGGCCGCGCTGAGCGCGTTCAGGGTCAGCACATTCAGGGCCGGGGGGCAATCGATCAGGATGTGGTGATAGCGGCCCTTGAGCGGCGCCAGCGCGTGCTTGAGCACAAAGGCGCGCTCGTCATGCTGCATCAGGCTGACCTCGGCTTCGGTCAGGTTGCCGTCAGCCGGCAGCAGGTCGAAGCCCATCGATTCGACCCGAAGCCGGACTTGTTCGGCAGTGGCCTCGCCCTGCAACAGCTCGCAGACGGTCGGCTGGCCTTCGGCCAGCTCGGTGCCGGAGCCGGTCGTGGCGTTGCCCTGCGGATCCATGTCGATCAGCAGCACACGCTTTTCCAGCTCGGCCAGGCCGGCGGCCAGGTTCAGGGTGGTGGTGGTTTTGCCCACCCCGCCCTTCTGATTGGCAATCGCCAGAATTCGGGTTTGTCGTTCGCTCATGTCCGGGTGATGACTGCCAGGCAGCGTTGGCCGCTTGAATCCGGCACCTCAAGATGCACAAGCTCGACATTGTACGCGCCCGGCACACCGGCCAACTCGTTTTCGGCCAGTGCGGCCTTCATCGCCAGCAGGCGGGCGCCGCGATCCAGCCAGCGGGCGTGCCACTCGACCAGCTGCGCCAGCGGCGCCAGGGCCCGGGCCGTGATTGTGGCGGGAATGGGCTCATCAGGCAGGTCTTGCAGACGGCAATGCAGCGGCTCGATGTTGGCCAGGGCGAGCTCGCGTCGGACCTGGCGCAGGAAGCGAACCTTCTTGCCGTTGCTGTCGACCAGGAGAAACTGGCGCGCCGGACAGGCGATCGCCAGCGGCACCCCGGGCAGCCCGGCGCCGGTGCCCGAATCCATGATCCGCTCGCCGTCTAGCCAGGGCAGGATGCTGAGGCTGTCGAGCAGGTGCCGTGCTACCATCGCCTGCGGCTGGTCGACCGCGGTCAGATTGAAGGCCCGGTTCCAGCGTTCGAGCAGATCGAGGTAGTCGATCATGCGCTCACGCTGTTCAGCCGCCAGCGCCAGGTTCAGACCTTCGCAGCCTGCTGCCAACTGATCGGCCAGTGCGATCCGGTCGGCCTGGACCTTGCCCTGCTGTTGTCTGTCCACTGTGCGCCCTGGATGAAACGTCTGCTGATTATAGTGAGCGTCCTGCTGGTGATCTGGTTGCTGCTGCTACCAGGGCTGGTGGGCGTGTATCTGCGCGGTGCGCTGCCGCTGTGGTTGGAGGAGGCCAATGACGGCATGGCACCGCCGCCCGTGGTCGACTACCGGATCGGCTGGTTTGGCTCGCGCCTTGAGGCGCAGACCGCGGACGGGCTCGAGGTCCGGATCCAGGCCCGCCATCTGCCGCCCGGCCGGGCCGCCTGGCTGAGTCTGGACGGTGAACTGCAGGCGCCGATCTCAGACCAGCCGATTGCTCTGCGCGGTCAGATCGGCCTGGCCGGCGCCAGCGACTTCCAGCTCGATGCCGCCGCACTGCGGCTTGATGAACCGTTCCCCCTGCAGGTCCAGTCCGGCCAGCTCGCGCTTCGCCGCAGCGGCACCAGCCTGCTCAGCCTGAGCCTGCAGGAACCGGTGTTCGGCGACCCGACGCGACAGCCGCTGAGCTACCCATTGACCGAGGCGCGGCTGGAATGGCGCGCGCTGGCCGACGACAAAGGTGATCTGCAGATGGCGCTGGCGGCTGGCGACGGCGGCCCGGATGATTTGCGCTTGCTGCTCAGTGCCAGGTCTGTCGCGCTGGCTCCCGCCGCCGAGCTGCTGGCCGCGCAACAGCAGCTGCAGGCGGCCGAGCCGGACAGCTTCGACCAGCGCATGGCACTGCTCGGTCTGGCCGGCGCCTGGCAGCAGCTGGCCGCCGCCGGCCTGGTGATCGAACTGGAGGCGCTGGACCTCGGCGCCGAGAGCCGGATCGAGGGCCGCTGGCAGACCGACAGCGGTGGCCCCGTGGTCAGCGGATCCGGGCTGATGGGCGAACTGGAGCGCAGCCTGCTGCCCATCATCACCCTGGCCCACGGTGGCGACCGCCTGGGCGCCCTGATCTGGCTGGCCGACAGCCTCGACGAGCTCAGCCGACGGGGCTGGCTGAGCTACGACGACACCGCCTTCGAACTGATCTATTCGCCGACGCCAACGCCAGCCGCACCCTGATCGGGGGGCGGGTCAGGCCAACGGATCCGTTGCCGTGCCTGATTCGCCGGGCTCCACAGTAGCAAGGGCCAGTTCGCGGTGGCGAATGCAGGCCACCTGGTTGCCGCTGTCCAGGGTCTCCAGCAGCGGCCGCTGCTCAGCGCAGGCCGGGCGCGCCTGCGGGCAGCGGCTGTGAAACACACAGCCCGAGGGCGGATCCAGCGGCGAGGGAATGTCGCCCTCCAGGGCGCGGCGAACGCGGGCCCGCTCCTGCACCGGATCGGGAATCGGCACCGACTCGATCAGCGCTCGGGTGTAGGGGTGCGCGGGCCGCAGGTAAATGCTGTCGCGATCGGCGACTTCCATCACCCGGCCGAGATACATCACCAGCACCCGATCGGACACGTGGCGCACCACCGACAGATCGTGGGCGATGAAGATCAGCGACAGCTGCAGCTTTTTCTGCAGATCCTTCAGCAGATTGACAATCTGGGCCTGGATCGACACGTCCAGGGCGCTGACCGGCTCGTCGCAGACCACCAGGCGCGGATTGACCACCAGCGCCCGGGCAATGCCGATGCGCTGGCACTGGCCGCCGGAGAACTCGTGCGGATAGCGGTTGATCTGCTCCGGCGACAGGCCGACCATCTGCAGCATGCCCTGGACCCGCTCGCGCACCTGCAGCGAGGACATCGAGGGATAGAAGCTGCGCAGGGGCTCGGCGATGATGTCGCCGACCGTCATGCGCGGGTCCAGCGAACCCAGCGGATCCTGGAAGATCATCTGGATCTCGCGCCGGCGGGCCCGCATCGCCTCCTCGGACAGACCCACCAGTTCCTCGCCGCGCCAGCGAATCGAGCCCTGGTTCGGGCGAACCAGGCCGAGCAGGGCGCGGGCCAGGGTGGATTTGCCGCAGCCGGACTCCCCGACGATGCCGAGGGTCTCGGCGGAATGGACGTCGAAGCTGACCTGGTCGACGGCCTTGATGGTTTTCTGCTCGCGGCGGAACAGACCGCCGGTGTCGACCTGGAAATGCACCGCCAGGTCGCGAACTTCCAGCACGGGCGCGCGCATCAGCCGGCCTCCTGCTGATGCGAGGGCAGCGCGTCGAGATGGCAGCGCACGGCCCGATCCTCATCCAGCGCGCGCAGCTCGGGCCGCTGCTGGCAAGCCTCCCAGGCATACAGACAGCGGCTGGAGAACGGACAGCCGGACGGCAGATTCAGCAGGCTGGGCGGATGACCGGGGATGGCGTTGAGGATGCCCGAGCGCACTCGATCGAGACGCGGCACCGAATTGAGCAGGCCCTCGGTGTAGGGGTGGCGCGGGTCGGCGAACAGCGGATCGACGGGCGCGGCCTCCATTTCCTGGCCGGCATACAGCACCAGCACCCGGTCGCACAGGCCGGCGACCACGCCGAGATCGTGCGTGATCAGCAGGATCGCGGTCGATGACTTCTCGGCCAGCTCGCCCATCAGACTGTTGATCTGCGACTGAACCGTCACGTCCAGGGCCGTGGTCGGCTCGTCGGCGATCAGCAGATCGGGCTGGCACAGCAAGCCCATCGCGATCATCACGCGCTGGCACATGCCGCCGGAAAGCTCGTGCGGATACTGGCGCATGCGCTGCTCGGGATCGCTCAAACGGACCAGGCGCAGCATCTCGATGGCGCGGGCTCGCGCCTCGCGACGCTTGAGATCACGATGATGGGTGAGCACCTCGATCAGCTGATCGCCGATCGTCATGTAGGGATTGAGCGAACTGACCGGGTCCTGGAAAATCATCGAGATCTTCGAACCGCGCACGCGCGACAACTCTTGTGGCGACATGCCCAGCAGCTCCTGACCGCGAAACTTCACCGAACCCGTGGCCCGGCCATTATTCGCCAGCAACCCCATGATCGCCAGCGCGGTCTGGGTCTTGCCCGACCCCGACTCCCCGACCAGCCCCAGCAACTCGCCCGGCTCCAGATCAAAACTGATGCCGTTGACCGCATGCACCACGCCGTCGGGCGTGTCGAACGACACGGTGAGATCGCGGACTTCTAGGAGGGCCATGGGGAAGTCCTCCGCTGGCGCTCCGGACGGGGAGAGGGGGAGAGGGGAGAAGGGAGAGGGTAAAGGCGTTCGGCTCCGCCGCACCTGTCCGATCGCCTGCTCACTTTCCTCATCGCTGCCATCTGTTCACTCATCCTCAATCTCGCCCGATTCGAATGTCCTGCAAGCCCTTCCCTTCTCCCCTCTCCCCTCTCCCCACGGCGCAGGCGCGGCTTTCACTGCCTATCCTTCGGATCCAGCGCATCCCGCAGTCCATCGCCGAGAAAGTTGAAGGCGAACAGGGTCAGCGCGAGGAAGGCAGCGGGGAACAGCAGGGACCAGGGGGCGGTTTCGAGTTCCTGGGCGCCTTCGTTGACCAGGGCGCCCCAGGAGGTCAGGGGTTCCTGCACGCCCAGGCCAAGGAAACTGAGGAAGCTCTCGACCAGGATCACCTGCGGAATGGTCAGGGTGACGTAGACGATCACCACGCCGAGCAGGTTGGGGATGATGTGGCGCTGGATGATCTCGCGCTCGGTGGCGCCGCAGGCGCGGGCCGCCTCGACGAAGGCCTTGTTCTTCAGGCTCAAGGTCTGGCCGCGCACGATACGGGCCATGTCCAGCCAGTTGATCGCGCCGATGGCGATGAAGATCAGGAAGATATTGCGGCCGAAGATCACCATCAGCAGGATGACGAAAAACATGAAGGGCATGGCGTAGATCGCGTCCACTGCCCGCATCATGACGTTGTCGATGCGGCCGCCGAAGTAACCGGCGACCGCGCCGTAGCTGATACCGATGATCAGCGAGACCAGAGTCGCGACCACGCCGACCAGCAGCGAGATGCGGCCGCCGATCAGGGTGCGCACGTACAGGTCGCGACCCAGCGCGTCGGTGCCGAACAGGTGACCGGTGTCCAGCGAGGGCGGGGTGGAGTAGTTGTCCCAGTCGGGAATCTCGTGATCCCACTGGCTCAGGATCGGCCCGACCAGGACCAGCAGCACCATCAGGCCGAGTACCACCAGGCTGGCCACCGCGGCCTTGTTCTTCAGCAGGCGATGCCAGGCGTCAACATACAGCGAGCGACCGCGAATGACGCGGCGGTCGAGGGCCTGGTCGAAGGCATCACGCACGGTCTCGTTCATGACTCGACCTCGTCGTAGCGGATGCGCGGATCGAGCCAGGCGTAAAGCAGGTCGACCAGGAAGTTGAACAGGATGATCAGCACGCCGTAGAGAATGACCACGCCCATCACGAGGGTGTAGTCGCGGTTGAGCGCACCCTGGACGAAATAGGAGCCGATGCCGGGGATGGTGAAGATGCGCTCGACCACCACCGAGCCGGTGAGGATGGCCGCGGCGGCCGGGCCGAGATAGGAAATCACCGGCAGCAGCGCCGGCTTCAACGCATGCCGAAGCAGGATCTGCCGCTCGGGCATGCCCTTGGCCCGCGCCGTGCGGATGAAGCTGGAGTGCAGGGTCTCGATCATCGAGGCGCGGGTGATGCGGGCGATGTAGGCAATCATCGGCAGGCTCAGGGTAACCACCGGCAGCACCATGCGCGAGAAGCTGAACTCCCAGCCGCCGGCCGGCAACCAGCCCAGGGCAATCGCGAACAGCAGGATCAGCAGCGGCGCCATCACGAAGTTGGGGATCGAAATGCCGATCATCGCCACGCTCATCACCGCATAGTCCGACGGCCGATTCTGGCGCAGCGCCGCCCAGGCGCCGATCGGAATGCCCAGCCCCAGGGCCAGCAGCAGGGCCAGCGTGCCCAGGGTGAAGGAGACCGGCGCGCCCTGCAGGATCAGGTCGTTGACGCTCCAGTCCAGGTAGTGGAAGGAAGGCCCGAAGTCCAGCCGCAGGATCTGCCACAGATAGCGCAGGTACTGCACCACCAGCGGCTGGTCGAGCTGATACTTGGCGGCCAGATTGGCCTCGATCTCCGGCAGCAGCGCGCGCTCCGAATCAAACGGCCCGCCGGGCGCGATCCGGATCAGGAAGAAGGCAAAGGTGATCAGCAGCAGCAGCGTGGGAATCGCGGAGCCCAGGCGCTTGAGTGAGAATCTCAGCATGGCGCGCTCCCGGCGGGAGCGCGGTCAGCGGGGGAGAGGGGAAAGGGAAGAGGGCAAAGACCCACGCTTACCCTCTCCCTTCTCCCCGCTTCCCCTCTCCCCGCGCGACCACGCATCACTGCTGCTCCTCCTCTGAATCGGCCAGAACGTCCAGGTCGCTCTCACTCCTGTCGCGCAAGAAAAACATATGCCGACTCAGATGCTGATCAAGCGGATTGTGCTGCCAGCCCTGGAGGCGCGGGTCGACCAGGCGCCGGGAGACATGGACGAACACCGGCAGTATGACCTGATCGGCGAGCAGCATGCGCTCGGCCTCGGCCATCAGGTTGCGGCGGCGCGAGGGAATGCGCTCGGCAGCGATCTGGTCGAGCAGGCGATCGTAGCGGGGATTGTCATAGCCGGCGTCGTTGCGGGCGTGGCCGGAATGGAACAGATCGAGAAAGCTGAAGGGATCGTCATAGTCGGCCAGCCAGCCGGCCCGGAAGGCTTCGGTGTTGCGGCGCTGGGCGCGGTTCTGCAGGAACACCCGGAACTCCTCGTTGGCCAGACGGGTTCGCACACCCAGCGTTTCCTTCCACATCGCCGCAATGGCGACGGCGATACGGCGATGATTTTCGGAGGTGTTGTAGCGCAGCTCCAGGTTGAGCGGCTTCATATCCGAGTAGCCAGCGCGGGTGTAGAGGCGACGCGCCTCCGCCTCGCGCTGCGCCTGGGTCCAGTCGGCGGCCTCGGGGATGAAGGATTCATGGTCCGGCAGGCCGGGCGGCACCAGATTGAAGGTCGGCGTCTCGCCAAAACGGGTGACCTGTGCAGTGATGATGTCGCGGTCGATGGCCAGGTTCAAGGCCTGGCGCAGCTCGGGATTGTCCCGAAACGGATAGCGGCCGAGGTTGAAGCCAAGGAAGTAGCTGCCCAGCAGCGGCGCGATCTGCAGCGCGTCAGTCATGTGTTCATCGAGCCAGCGAAACTGGCCACTCGGCACCTGGTGCGTCCAGTGCAGGTCGCCGGCGCGAAAGCGGTTGAGCTCGCTGTTTTCATCTTCCAGCGGAAAGTACACCACCCGCTCGATGATGACCTGGTCGGCGCGGCGGTAGTAGGGATTGCGGGCCAGCTCGATGCGCGAACGCACCAGCCAGTCATCGAGGCGAAAGGCGCCGTTGGAAATCAGCCGGCCCGGGCGGACGTGGCCGGAGCCGTGCGCCTCGAAGCTGGCCCGGTGCACGGGATAGGTGACCGGATGGCTGAGCAGGCCCAGGAAGTACGGCGTCGGCGCGTCCAGGCTGACCTGGAAGGTAGTGTCGTTGAGGGCGCTGACGCCGAGTTCCTCCGGCGCCAGTTCGCCGCTCAGGACGGCGCGCGCATTGCTGACAACCGCCAGCATGCGGGCATGGCCGGCGCCGGTACGCGGATCGACAAGCCGCCGCCAGGACCAGACGAAGTCCTCGGCCCTGACCGGCTCGCCGTCGCTCCAGCGGCCCTCCGGGTCGAGATAAAAGGTGTAGGTCAGGCCGTCGCGCGAGATGTCCCAGTGAGCAGCTGCACCCGGGACGATGCGGCCATCGGGCTCGATCGTGGTCAGGCCCTCGAACAGATCACGCAGAATATGGGCCGCGGCCTGACCTTCGGCCAGGTGGGGGTCCAGAGTTTGCGGTTCATCGCCGTTGCCGCGATGCAGCACCTGGCTGGCGGCCAGCAATGCCGCCAACGGGCGACCGTCTTCGTCCACCACCAGGCTGACCGGCTGCGCCAGGCGCGAATTGCGCGCAGCCGGGCCGGCGTCGCCATCGCTGTCTGACTGGCCGCAGGCGACCAGGGTCAGCGCGGCCGCCAGGGCCAGCAGCTGCCTCATGGCAGGGTCAGCCAGCGCGACAGATGGATATCCATCAGGTTGTCTTCAAAGCCTTGCACCTCGGGCTTCACCAGATGTCGGGAAACATAGTAGTACAGCGGGATGATGACATGCGCGTCCAGCAGCCGGGCTTCGGCTGCGCGCAGGCTGTTCAGGCGCGCGCTACCGTACTGACGCTCGCTGTCGCGAATCAGCTGATCAAAGGTCGGATCGCTCCAGAAACTGTAGTTCAGCGGGCTGTCGGAGACGAACAGCTGAAGAAAGTTGGCCGCGTCACGCCAGTCGGCGATCCAGCCGCCGCGCACGATCTCGGTGATCCGGCCCTGGCGACGGTTGGCGACAAAGACCTTCCACTCCTCGTTGACCTGGCGGGTCTGGACGCCGAGATGCTCGCGCCACATCGCCGCCACCGCCGCGGCCATCCGACGATGGGTCAGCGAGGTATTGAAGCGCAGCTCTACCCGCAGCGGTCGCCGCGGGCCATAACCAGCCTCCCGATACAGGCGCTGCGCTTCTTCGATCCGCTCGGCGATCGGTCGGCTGTCGCCGGGATCGACATCCGGCCAACCCGGCATCCCGGGCGGAATCAGGCCCCAGGCCGGCTGTTCGCCGGCGCCCAGCACGCGTTCGGTCAGCAGCTCGCGATCGATCACCAGGCTCAAGGCCCGACGCAGCCCGGCCTGGTCCTCGAACGGCGGCCGACCGACGTTGAAGGCGAGGAAGAAGCTGCCCAGGTAGGGCGAGATGCGCAGCTCATCGCCGAACTGCTCGCGCAGCCACTGCAGCCGCCCGGGCGGCACGGTTTCGGTGATGTGCAGCTGCCCGGCGCGATAGCGGTTGAGCTCCACTGCCGGCTCCTCGATGACGTGCCAGAACACCTCGCTCAAGGCCAGCGCTCGAGCCTCGCGATGGTGCGGATTGGCAACCAGGCGCAGATGCGCACCGGGGACCCGCTCGGCCAGCTGAAAGGCGCCGCTGTAAACGCCGGGCGACCAGGGGTAAGTCACCGGATGGGTCAGCAGCTCGTCGAACCAGGGCACGGGATGGCTGAGACGGACAATCAGCCGGTCCGGCGCCGGCGCCGTCACGCCCAGGTCCTCGGCCCGGCCCTGGCCCAGGCGCAGGGCCCGGGCACCCACCACGCCGTCGAGCAGCGCCGCGGTCGGCGAAGCAGTGGCTGGATCCAGCGCCCGATGCCAGCCGGCAATGATGTCCTCGGCCAGGATCGGGCGGCCGTCCGACCAGCGCGCTTCCGGGTCGAGCCGAAATGCCCAGCTGAGGCCATCGGCGCTGACCGTCCACTCGGCGGCCACGCCCGGAATCAGCCGCGCTCGCGCATCAAAGGCGATCAGGCCCTCATGCAGATCACGAAGAACATTGAGCGCGCTCAAGGACTGCGCCAGGTGAATGTCCAGCGCGTCAGGCTCGGGCCCCACGCCGCGATGCAGCACGCCCGCCTGGGCCGCGATGCCCAGCAGCATCAGGCAGGTGGCCAGCAGCAGGCGCACGGCAAACCCGGGCTGTCGTAGTCGCTGTGCGTTCATGGTCGCGTCGCTCTAGCCCGGATGATTCATCAACTCGCGCGATGATCGCGCAGGATGTTGTTCGTACAGTGGATTTTCCGATAGAGCGCCGTATCGGGCGATACGGTCGACTGAGGAAGATCCGTTGTACGGACAATAGACTAGCGAGGGAGCGCGTAGGTTCATGAATGATTCGGGCTGGCCGATTCGGAGTCCGGATGGTCGATTCTATAAAGTCCGGCCCGCGGGTGCCGAGCCAATCCCGGTAGATGCGCGCCAGAACGACAAACGGCCGACCGCAAGCAAGCCGGTCGGCCCTGGCGAAAAGCGGGGCGCAGAGCGCCCCGCTGCGGTCAACACGACGGCATTATTCGATGCCGGCGCGCTGACAATACTGCGCGACAGCCTGCTGGAATTCGCGCCGGTTGAGTCCTTCATCGCTCTCGGTATCGATGCGGTTGAAGTTTTCGGCCAGGCAGGGCAGGGCTGCGGCCTCGCTGGAACTGATGTACCCGTTACCGTCCCGATCCAGATCGTCGAAGCTGGGGACGGCGGCCAAGGCCGGGGCCACGCCAAGGATCAGGGCGAACAACAGGCTGGTCATCATTGCGGTTGACTTGTGCATGGTCTTTCTCCTGATTGTGATTGGGTTTGGGGTGGGCTCCTGACGAACCCGCAGACCATAATGCACAAATCGTACCAATTCGGATAAATCTTTATTAATCAATAGTCTGTGATTCAGACCGGGACGCCAGCCCCTCCCACCTGTCGGGCTCTGGCGACAGTCAGGTGGGCCATTTCAGCGCCAACCCAACGGCTGGCGGCCTTTCCAACTGTCGCCAATCAACGACAGCCCGGTTCAGCGCTTGAACTGGTCGGGCTGGAGGTGGTGCCGCTTGAGCAATCGATAGAACTCGGTGCGGTTGCGACCAGCCAGCCGGGCCGCCTCGCTGACATTGCCGCGGGTGATGGTCAGCAGGCCAGCCAGATAGTCGCGCTCAAAAGCCGCCCTGGCCTCGGTCAGCGGAGTGAACTCGCGCCGCTCGCGGCGCAGGGCCCGGTGGACGAGATCGGCCGGAATGGGGCCCTTGCGGCAGAGCACGCAGACCTGTTCAACAACGTTGGCCAGCTGCCGGACATTGCCTGGCCAGTCGCTCTCCAACAAGGCCTTGATCGCTTCCGGAGAGAAGCCGGCGATGCGCCGGGCGGCCGGCTGGCCGGTTTGCACACGGGCCAGAAAGTGCTCGGCAAGCACCGGAATGTCTTCGGGCCGCTCCCGCAACGGCGGCAGCCGCAGGCAGACGACATTGATGCGGTAGAACAGGTCCTCACGAAATTCGCCCGCCGCGATGGCCGCTTCCAGATCGCGATGCGTGGCCGAAACCAGACGGACATCGACCTCCACCTCAGCGCTGGCCCCAACCGGTCGAAAACGCCGCTCCTGCAGCGCCCGCAGCAGCTTGGCCTGGAACGCCACCGGCATGTCGCCGATCTCGTCGAGAAAGAGGGTGCCGCCATCAGCCTGAAGCAGCAAGCCCTCCCGATCCCTGTCGGCGCCGGTAAAGGCGCCCTTGCGGTGCCCGAACAGCTCGGCTTCCAGCAGATCAGCAGGCACGGCGGCGCAGTTCAGCGCCACAAAGGCGCGGCCGGCGCGATCGCTGGCGGCGTGAATGGCCTGGGCAAAAACTTCCTTGCCGGTGCCGCTGGCGCCCTGGATCAGCACGCTGGCCTCGCTTTGAGCAATCAGCTCCAGGTCGGCCAGCAGGCTCTCCATCAGCCGGCTGCGCGTGATGATGTGGCGGCGCCAGGCGGCCTCATCAGGCGCCGCGCCGCGCTCGGGCTTGAGGGCTTCGCCAACCACCCGCAGCAACTCGGCGCTGTCGAATGGCTTGGCCAGAAAGTCGAAGGCACCGTCACGGGTGGCGGCGACGGCATCGGGAATGGTGGCGTGGGCGGTGATGATGATCACCGGCAGCGAAGGCATGGTCGACCGAACGCTGCGAAACAGGCTCAGGCCGTCCATGCCGGGCATGCGCACATCGCTGATCATCAGGTCCGGGCGCCGCGCCGCCAGCGACCCCAGCGCCGCCTCGGCGCTGTCGACCGCATCGACCGCATAGCCGGCGGCTTGCAAGCGCAAACTGATCAGACGGCGCAGGCCCGGGTCATCATCAACCAGCAGAATCTGCCCGGCGCGACCGGCTTGCGCAGCGGAAGGCGCCGTCACCGCAACGGCTCCCCGTTCGGCTCCTCGTTGGGCTCCTCGTTCGCCCCACCGTTCGGCCCCCCGTTCGGCGCCAGGTCGTCGCCAGATAGCTGCTCCAGCTGCTGGTCGATGCGGCGCAGCGCTTCGAGTTTCTGGCTGGTTTCACGGTGCGCCTGGCGTTCGGCTTCCAGATTTTCCAGCAAGCGTTGGTGCCGCTCACTCTGGGCCTGCAGGCGAATGACGAGCACCTGGACCGATTCGACAAGAACGGCAGCCTCCGGGCTCAGCAGGCCGCTGCCGCTCGGCGCGACGGCCAGCAGCCTGGCCAGGCCGGCGCCGGGATCCAGGACCGGCTCAGGCCCAAAGATTTCCAGCAGGGCAAGCTCCAGTTCGGCGGTCGGTCGCGCCAGCTGGGCCAGGCTGTCACGCATCAGCACCGCGCTGTCGGCCTGCAAGCGGCGCGCCCGGTCAATCAGCTCGAGCACGTCGGTGGCGGCCAGCCGGGTTTCGGCGGCAGGCGCCTCGTTCTCATCGGCGTTCACCAGCCCGGCGCCCGCGGCGATCAGCAGGCCCGCGCAGACGATCAAGCATCGTTCAATCATGGGTATCGACTTCCTCATCCTTGAATGCCCCTGTCAGTCTGACTCGAAATACGGTCTGCCAACCCCGGCGCTGAGCCAGCTCGAGCTCGCCGCCGAGAATCTGGACCAGATCGCGGCAGATCGCCAGGCCCAGGCCACTGCCCGGGACGGCCCCGCAACGCTGCGGATGCGCCCGAAAGAAGGGTTCAAAGATGCGGCTGCGATCCTTCGGGTTGATGCCCGGGCCCTGATCCGCGACGTCGATTCTCAGCTCGTCCTGATCGCGCTCCGCAAACAGACCCAGACGTCGCCCCGCGACCCCGTACTTGATGGCATTGGACACCAGATTGTCGAGTACGGTCAGCAGCAGATCGCGATCCACCCGCAGCCGTAGCGGCTCATCCACGGCCACGACCAGCTCGATATCGCCGCCGGCGATAGCCAGCGCATGCTGGTCGAGAACTTCGGCGACCAGGGCGGCCACCGAGACCTCGACCGGCTCGCTGGAACGGTGACCGGCCCGCAGCCGATTGAAGCGCAGCAGCGATTCGATCTGATCCTGCAGCCGCTGCGCGTTGTCCTTGAGGATAGCGACCACTTCGGCCTGCTCAGGTCCCAGCGGCCCGAAGACCTGATCATCCAGCAGGCTCACCCCCTCGCGAATCGCGCTCAGCGGTGTTTTCAGCTCGTGGGAGACATGGCCGAGCAAGCGCTGCCGATCACGCTCGGTTCGCGCCAGCCGGCGTCGGACCCACTCCAGCCGCACCGATAGCGCGCGCAGATCGCGCGGAACAGAGACTTTGGGCAGCGGCCCGGGCCGGGGTTGAGCCAGCGCCCGAATGCCATCGTCCAGACGCCGGATCGGCCGCGAAATCAGCGCCGTGACGAGCAAAGCCAGGATCAGCGCAACCGGGATGAACAGCGCCAGCTGCAGCAAGGCGCCGGAGCGGGCCTGATCGCCCAGCCGTTCCAGCCGACGGGTCGCCTGCTCGGCTGCGGCGTCGCTTTGGGCCAGCAAGGCCAGCGTCAGTTGATCCAGTGCGGCAAAGTCGCGAGCCAGGCTGTCCGGCCACTGATCCGTTGGCGGATGCTCGATCAGGCGAGCCAGCAGCTCGAGACTGGCGGTTTGCATGCGCGCCAAGGGCTCGACCAGCGCGGGCTCGGCGGTCAGGCTGCGGAGGCCTGCCAGCTCCGCGTCGAAGGCCTCGGCCTGCTGCAGCAGGTGCGCGCGGGCCTCGACATCGTGCAGCACCAGAAACTGGCGGGCAGCGCGCTGGTAGGTCGTCAAACGGTCTTGAATCGCGCGGGCCGCCTGGGTCCCGGTGACGGCCTGGTCGAGCAGCCGCTCGCTGTTGCGCGTCACCCGCTCGATCTGCAAGCCCGAAATCAGCAGGCCGGCCACCAGCGGCGCGGTCACCAGCAGGAATCCGGCCAACAGCAAGCCAAACAGGGAGTTGGCTCGCAGCAGGCGTCTGACAGAATGCCAGCGCCTGGGCCGCCGGCGGGGCTGGAAATGATCCCGGGATTGCCTCATCGTCTGACCTTACCCGAAATGGCCACTCAGCCGCCGACCCGTTCCAAGGGCCGGCCGGCATTGTAGCCGGCGTCCAGTCGGCCCGCTTCGCCGTCATCCCGGCATGAACCCGGCCCGAAAAAGGGGAGCTGGCGCGGCGCGCGCCGATACCCGAAGGCTTGCCGGCGACCCTGACTGACCGCCCACAGAACGCGCCCACGCATGCATCAGCACGTGCCAGCGGTGATAATTGCCGTCCCTGGATCAATACGCGGAATACAGCATGGCCGACCGCAATGAGGAATTGAGCGACCCGCGCGAGCTGGCGGCCTGGCTGGCCTCCGGCTCCAAACCCGAGGCGGACTGGCGGATCGGAACCGAGCACGAGAAATTCGGCTTCTGCAACCAGACCCTGAAGCCCCTGCCCTATGCCGGCGCGCACGGCATCCGGGCACTGCTGGAGGGGCTGGCCGAGCGCTTCGGCTGGCAGCTGGTCAACGAGGGCGAGTTTCCGATCGCCCTGGCCAAGGGCGATTGTTCGATCACGCTGGAGCCTGGCGGCCAGCTGGAACTGTCCGGCGGCCTGCTCGACAATCTTCATCAGACCTGCCGCGAGGTCAATGGCCATCTCAGTGAGGTGCGCGCCATCGCCGAACCCCTGGACGTTGGCTTCATCGGCCTGGGCTTCCACCCCACCGCCCGGCGCGACGACATCGAGTGGATGCCGAAAGCCCGCTACCGGATCATGCGCGAGTACATGCCCAAGGTCGGCTCGCTGGGGCTGGACATGATGAAGCGCACCTGTACCGTCCAGGTCAACCTCGATTTCGGCAGCGAAGCCGACATGGTGGCCAAGTTCCGCGCTTCGCTGGCCCTGCAGCCGATCGCCACCGCTCTGTTCGCCAACTCGCCCTTTGTCGAAGGCAAACCCAGCGGCTTCCTGAGCTATCGCAGCCATATCTGGACCGACACCGACCCGCACCGTACCGGCATGCTGCCCTGGGTTTTCGAATCAGGAATGGGCTTCGAACGCTATGTCGACTGGATGCTTGACGTGCCGATGTATTTCGTTCGCCGCGACGGCCGTTACATTGATGTTGCCGGCCAGTCCTTCCGCGACTTCCTGGCCGGACGGCTGCCCGGCCTGCCTGGCGAGCGCCCGACGCTGAAGGACTGGGAAGATCACCTGACGACGGCTTTTCCAGAGGTTCGGCTGAAGCGCTACCTGGAAATGCGCGGCGCTGACGGCGGGCCGTGGAAGCGACTTTGCGCCCTGCCGGCATTCTGGGTCGGACTGTTGTATGACAGCGACTCCCTGAGCGCCTGCCTCGACATGATCAAGGGCTGGACCGTGGCCGAGCAGCAAGCCCTGCGCGATGCCGTGCCGCGGGACGGCCTCCGCGCCCGGATCGGCGGCCGCAGTGTCCGCGAGCTTGCCCGCGAGCTGCTCGATCTTGCCCAGGCCGGCCTGGCCCGCCGCGGCCGCTTCGACGCCGCAGGCGATCATGAAGGCGGCTTTCTGCAACCCCTGCAGGAAGTCGTCGACCGCGGCCTGAGCCCGGCCGAAGTCAAGCTCGCCGCCTTCGAAGGGCGCTGGGGCGGGGATCTGGAGCGCTTGTTTCGGGAGTATGCCTACTGAAAACCGGGTAAGGGGAAGAGAAGGGAGAGGAGGGTCGGCGCCGACATTGAGCACGGCGATTAATCCGTTTTTCCCCTCTCCCTTCTTCCCTCTCCTCCTCTACCCAGCCACCCTCGCCTCTCCCGGCTTCAGATCACCCAGCCGGTAGGGTCCAATTCGGGTCCGGATCAGCCTCAGGGTCGGCAGTCCGACGGCGGCGGTCATGCGTCGGATCTGTCGATTCCGGCCTTCGGTGATGGTGATTTCCAGCCAGGCTGTGGTCTTGCCGGGGCGGGGGGCGATCGGCGGCTGGCGCGACCACAGCCAGCCCGGGGTACGGCCCAGCAAGCGGACCTCGGCGGGACGCGTCGGGCCGTCGTTCAGTGTCGGGCCGCGAGCCAGCCACTCCAGCGCTGATACGCTGGGCAGGCCTTCGACCTGCGCCAGATAGGTTTTCAGGGTCTGATGCCTGGGATCGGCCATTTGCGCCTTCAGCGCCGCGCCGTCAGTCAGCAGCAGCAAGCCTTCGCTGTCGTAATCCAGGCGCCCAGCGGCGTAGACGCCGGGCTGTTGGATGAAGTCAGCCAGGGTCGAGCGCCCCTCGCGGTCGGTGAACTGCGACAACACCCGGAAGGGCTTGTTGAACAGCAGGGTCGGCACAAGAGAACCAGTGAAGTCCGCCACTACATGAATTGTTCGGGCTAGAACATCAGCGCCAAACCGGGCGCGACCGCCTTCAGCTGCTTCTTGAACAGCGACTTGATCCGATTCAGCGCCTTGCCATCTTCGCCCTCGAATCTCAGCACCAGATCGTTTCCGGTGTGGGAGGCCCGGACCAGGCCCCAGCCATCGTCGAAGTCAACGCGCAGGCCGTCCAGGGTGGAGAGCCGGGCCTTGCCGAAGTTGGCCTCGGCAATCAGCGCCATGACCAGATCCTCGGCCTCGCCGGCCGCCATCGGCAAGCGGATCTGCGGGGTCGCCTCACGACCCGGCAGGATGGCGAGTATCTCGGCCGGCGGCCGGGTGTCGGCGGCCAGCAGTTCCAGCAGGCGGGCCGCCGCATAAATGGCATCGTCAATCGGGTACCAGCGTTCGGCGACAAACAGGTGTCCGTTGGCGAGGCCACCAAGCGGCGCCTCTTCCTGCCGCATCTGCTCGGCCACAAAGGGGTCGGCGCTGCGGGTCAGCACGGATTTTCCCCCGGCCCCCTCGATCGCGCTGGTCAGGCTGCTGCTGCAGGCTACATCATGGACCACCGCGGCGCCGGGATTGCGCTTGAGAATGTCGGGTGCCAGCAGCATCAGCAGCCGGTCCGGCCAGATGAGGTCACCACTGCTCGACAGCACCGCCAGGCGATCGCCGTCGCCATCGAAGGCAATGCCGAGATCGGCCTGGAAGTTGCGGACGCAGAGCTTGAGGTCTTCCAGATTGGCCGGGTCTGCCGGATCGGGCAAATGATTGGGGAAACTGCCGTCGACGTCGGCATAGAGCGGGATGACGTCGGCGCCGATCGCCGCCAGGACTTCCGGCGCCACGTTGCCGGTGATGCCGTTGCCGCAATCGACCACGACCTTCAGCGGGCGTTCCAGTTGAACGTCGGCACCGATTCGCTGGAGGTAGCGATCAACCACGGACTGCTCCTCCAGAGCGCCTTCGCCATTGGCGAAGCGAGAGGTTTGGATGCGGTCGAACAGCCGCCGGATGCCCTCGTCATGCAGGGTCTCACCGGCCAGATGGATGCGAAAACCGTTTTGATCCGAGGGATAGTGGGACCCTGTCACCATCACGCCGGAGCCGGCGGCCCACTCCAACGCCGCAAAACGCAGCACCGGAATCGGTACCGCACCGACATCAATGACATCGATGCCGCCGGATCGCAGCCCCTGGGTCAGCGCCGATAGCAGCACGGCGCCATGCAGCCGGCCATCGCGTCCGACGGCAATCCGGTCGATGCCACGTTCGCGCGCCTCGGCCGCGATCGCCTGGCCAATCAGGGTGGCGCTGCGCGCGTCCAGCGTCTCATCGATAACACCACCAATATTGCCGGTGCGGAACAGCGCTGGATCAATCACCGGGGCTTGGGCCGGCGGCTTCGGCGCGCTGGGCTGGGCGGCGGGCGCTTTGGCGACCGGGGCAACGGGCGCCGGCTCGGGCTTCGGCGCGGACGGGGCTGCCTTGTCGCGGCTGGCCGCTTGCGGCGGCTTGGCGGGCGGTAGCGGATCGATGCCGAAATCAAGATCAGGCTCGGGTTCCGGAACGATTTCAGGCACCTCCGCTCCGCTGCGCGCAGCCTTCGACGGCGTGCCCACCGCGGGCGGCTCGTCCACTTCGTCCAGGCGCGCCAGCGCTTCCAGTTCCTTCTCGAAATCGAAATCGAAACCGGCCGGTGCCTCATCGCGAGCCGGCTCGGGTTTGGATTTGGCGGCAGCTGCTGGCCCCGGCGTCGGCTCGGCGGTGGACTCGCTGGACGACTCGAACCAGCTGTCGATATCTTCCGACAGCACCACGGTTTCCGGCGACGGGATCGTATCCAGCGGAGTCGGCCGGGACGGCTTGTCCTCGGCAGCATCCGGCAGCTCGTCGGTTTCGGGGGCCTGTGTTTCCGACAGCGGATCCGGCAGCTCGTAGAGACGTTGAGCCCGATCGGCGCGCTTGGGCTCTTCGGAATCCAGCAGCCAGTCAGGTAAATCATCAACCACCGTCCCCTCGGGCTCGACGGGCGGCGCCGCGGCTTTCGCCGGGCGCGTCGGCGGGCGATCAGCAGGGCGCTCGACGAGGGCGGGCTCAACGCGCACGGCGGGCGCCTGCGGCGGGGAATCGGTACGCAATTCGGCGGCAACCCGGGTGCGCTGGCGAATCAGGATGCCGCCCATCAGCAGCAGGATGCCGATGGCGGCGACGATGACCGCGTCGGAACCCCGCATCGGATCAACCATCGCGCTTCGGCTCCATTGCAGAACCAGCCGGCTGCCGCTGATCTCCGTGGTTTGTGGCCGACCGCCGGGCGAGCCCAGCGAGCGCAACACCGCCGGCGCAGCACCGGTGTCCTGAACCAGCGCGACATAGTCCAGCGGCCCCTGGTCGTTGAGCAGCGCCGTGACCACGCTGACCGGGACCCGCAGGAACAAGACGCCGTCGGCCTCCCCCGGCGTACCAATGCCCTGGGCGAAGGCCAGGTTTTCGTTGGCGGTGCCCGGGTACTGAACCTGGATCGGCGCCGATCCGGTGCGACGTGCCTCGAGCAGCATTTCAATCACGGGGAAATCCGGGTTGGGATACTGACCGGGCTCGATCTCTTCCACCGCCGGCGGAAAGGCGCGTAGTTCCAGCACATTGGCGACCCCGCGCGCGCGAACAGCCTGCAGCAAGGCATCGCCGCTGGTCCCGTCGCGGGCAATCAGTTCGCGCGCCAACTGCTGCACCTGCGGATCGCCGAGGGTTGCCTGGATGCTGTTGAGCGCGCCGCCGATGGCGCGCGCACGATCCTCGACAGCGCGCGTAGCCTGCTCCATGTGGAGCTGGCCCTGCATGCCGCCGTACAGCAGGGTGGCGCCGACGATGATGGCGAACAGGCCGACGGCAATGGCAACCAGGCTGCTGAGTCGAAGCAGCCTGGTCAGCGAGTCGGAGCCGAGTGGTGCGCGATTACTCATGGTCAATGGGTCCCGGTGTGGCCTATCCCCCCTTCCGCGCGCTCGCTGCGCCGAAAGGCCTCCACAGGCTCCAGTTTAACCTGAACGACCGGCACAACCACCAACTGGCAGATGCGCTGCCCCGGTTCGATCTCGATCGGGGCCTGACCGCGATTCCAGCACGAGATCTTGATCTCGCCCTGATAATCGCTGTCAATCAGTCCGACCAGGTTGCCGAGCACCAGGCCCTGGCGGTGGCCAAGCCCCGAACGCGGCAGCAGCATCGCGGCCAGGCCGGGATCGTCGAGGTGAATGGCCAAACCTGAGGGGATCAGCGCCGCATCGCCCGGTGCCAGGATCAGCGGCTGGTCCAGACAGGCGCGCAAGTCCATGCCGGCCGAGCCCGAGGTGGCGTAGTCGGGCAGGGGCCAGTCCGCGCCCAGGCGCGGATCGATGATGCGGACCTTCAGTGGTGTCATGGGCTGGCAGGCTCCCTGGTCTGCAACTGCTCGGCAATGATGTCGACCAGCGCCTCGGCCAGCGCCGTCTTCGGCCGTTGATCCAGCGACCAGTGACGCGCCGGGCTGAACACCTCCAACGCATTGTCGTCGCGATCGAAGCCCAGGCCCTCCCCGACCCGGTTGGCGGCAATCAGATCGAGGCGCTTGGCCATTAACTTGGCGCGCGCCGACGACGCCAGCGCCTCGGTTTCAGCGGCAAAGCCCATGACCAGCCGAGGACGTTCAGGCAAGGCGGCCACCGTGGCCAGAATATCAGGGTTCGGCAGCAAGCGGACCGTCAGCTCGGCCTCGGATTTCTTGATTTTCTGCGCGGCCGACTGCGCCGGCCGGTAGTCGGCAACAGCCGCGACACCAATAAAGCCGCTGGCGCCCTGGATCCGGCCCATCACGGCCTCAAGCATTTGCGCGGCCGTTTCGACATCAATACGGTTGGCCCCGCGCGGCGTCGACAGCCGCACCGGACCGGCCACAATGTCCACCTCGGCGCCGCGTCCCAGCAAGGCTGCGGCCAGCGCAAAGCCCATTCGGCCGGAGGAACGATTGCCCAGATATCGCACCGGGTCCAGCGGCTCGCGGGTCGGGCCAGCGGTCAGCACGAAACGACGCCCGGCCAGATCCAGAGCGGACCCAGCCAGCGCCTGAACCAGCGCCAGCGGCTCAAGCATCCGGCCAGGGCCTTCCTCGCCGCAGGCCTGGCTGCCGCTGCCCGGCCCGAGCAGGCGAAGGCCGCGCGCCTCCAGGCGCCGGCAATTCTCAACCACCGCCGGATGCGCCCACATCACTCGATTCATCGCCGGAGCCAGCCAGACCCGCGCCTCGGTGGCCAGAACCAGCGTACTGAGTAGGTCGTCGGCGAAGCCGTGGGCGAGACGCGCAATGAGCTGAGCGGTCGCCGGAGCGATCAGCAAGTCATCGGCCCATCGAGCCAGCTCGATATGACCCATGGCGGCCTCCGAATCGGCGTCGAGCAGACTGTCGTGCACGCGCTGGCCGCTGACCGCCTGCAGGCTCAGCGGCGAAATGAAGGCCTCAGCGCCCCGGCTCATCACCACCCGCACCTCCGCGCCGGCATCGCGCAGGCGCCGAACCAGCTCCGGGGTCTTGTAAGCGGCGATGCCGCCGGTCACGCCGAGCAGGATGTGCTTGTTGGCAAGGCCCGTCATGGCAGCGTCCGTGGGGTGAATTTCCTGTGCCGGATCGCGCCGTTTTCCTATCGCCGACAGCCAGGGTCGACGCGCAGAATCTGGAGTCCGTCACCGCTCAATGAACAAGGAATTGTAATGCGAATCGCCGATTGGCCCCAGACTGAACGACCGCGCGAGCGGCTGCTGGCACACGGCGCGGCCAGCCTGAGCGACGCTGAGCTGCTCGCCATCCTGTTACGCACCGGCCTGCGCGGACGCTCGGCGCTCGACCTGGCCCGCCAGCTGATCAACCAGTTCGGCGGCCTGCGGGCATTGATCGAAGCCAGACCGGACCAGCTCTGCGAGCTGCCCGGGCTGGGCCCGGCCAAGGTTGCCCAGATCCAGGCCGCGCTGGAACTCGCCCGCCGCCACCTGCGTGAATCCCTGAGTCGCGGCAAACCGCTGACCAGCCCCCAGCTGACCCGGGAATACCTGCGCGCCGCCCTGCGCGACCGACCGCACGAAGTGTTCTGCGCCCTGATGCTCGACACCCGCCACCGCGTCATCGCCTTCGAAGAACTGTTTACCGGCACCATCGACTCCGCCCACGTCCATCCCCGGGTGGTGGTCGAAAAGGCCCTGGAAAAGCGCGCCGCCGCCCTGATCGTCGCCCACAACCACCCCTCCGGCATCGCCGAACCCAGCCAGGCCGACCTCGCCATCACCCGCCGCCTGCGCGACGCCCTCGGCCTGGTCGACATCCGCCTCCTCGATCATTTCATCGTGGGGGATAGTGAGGTGGTGAGTCTGGCGGAAAGGGGGCTGGTGTGAGCGGCACCCGGGGGATGCCGCGGGGAGAGGGGAAGAAGGGAGAAGGGAGAAGGGAGAGGGAAGGCCTTGCAGGCACGTCGCCAGCACTGGAAGCAGGGCGATGTTCCCTCTCACTATCGATTGCGCGTCTGGCGGGATGCGATCGAGCTGGTTGGCCAGATCTACCAGCTGAGCGCCAGGCTGCCAGACGGCGAGCGCTTCGGCCTGGTGGCGCAGCTGAGGCGTTCGGCAGTTAGCGTTGCCAGCAACATCGCCGAAGGGGCGGGTCGAGGCGGCGGCGCCGAACTGATCAGATTCCTGAAGATTGCACGAGGTTCGCTGATGGAACTCGACACCCAGCTGCTGATCTGCCGCCGGCTGGGCCTAACGCAAGAGGAGAAAACAGCCTACGGACTTATCCGCCAGCTCTACGGCCAGATCAACGCGCTGATCAGCCACCGCGAGTCCGGACCATCCCCGTAACCCACCCTCTCCCTTCTTCCCTCTCCCCTTCTTCCCCCTTAACGCAAAGCGCCGGGAAATGCCCGGCGCTTCGCAGACCCGCTCAAGCGGCCAAGGCCACCCTCACTTGATCTTGCCTTCCTTGTACATCACGTGCTTGCGGACCACCGGATCGTACTTCTTCATTTCCAGCTTCTGCGGCGTGTTTTTCTTGTTCTTGTCGGTGGTGTAGAAATGTCCGGTGCCGGCGCTGGAAATCATCCGGATCTTGTCACGGGCGCTGCCTGCCATGCCTGCTCTCCTTTAGACTCGTTCGCCACGGGCACGCAGGTCGGCCAGGACCTGATCGATGCCGTTCTTGTCGATGATGCGCATTCCCTTGGTGGACACGCGCAGCTTCACCCAGCGGTTTTCGCTCTCGACCCAGAAGCGGTGGCTGTGCAGATTGGGCAGCGAGCGCTTCTTGGTCTTGTTGTTCGCGTGGGACACGTTGTTGCCGACCAGCGGGCGCTTGCCGGTCACCTGACACACTCGGGACATGACACAATTCCTGGAAAAATTAAAACTAGCCCGCCTTTATACGCCAGTAGCCGTTTGAAATCAAGCTTTTTCAAGATCAGGCCTGTGATATCTTGCCTCCGCATGAGGGGCCGCCTGTCGGGCCTGCGTTTCGTCAACCCGTACCATCCAGGAGAAGATGATGATCGCCAAGCGTTTGACCCATGCTCTGCTCGCCCTGTTTCTTGCCACCGCACTGGTGCCGCTGAGCAGCTTCGAGGCCCGTGCCGACCTGATCGGGACCCAGGAAGCGCTGCGCATCGATGCCGGCCCGGCCCATGCCGTCGACACCTGGCTGCTGCGCGACGATGTCGCCACCGAGCTGGCCGCACTGGGCGTCAGCCCGGAGATGGCGCGTCTGCGGGCGGCCGCGATGAGCCCGGCCGAACTCGCCGAACTGGCCGAGCGCATCGACGAGCTGCCGGCCGGGGCCGGCGTCATTGAAGTGCTGGGGATCACCTTTCTGGTCCTGATCGTGCTGGACCTGATTGGCGTGATCAATCTGTTCGGCATCGGCCGCTGAGCCGACCGCCACCGCGGTGAGGGCTCGACGAGCGGGGCGTCTCGCCCTGCCGATCGCCGCCGCGCTGCTGCTGGCCGCCTGCGCGACCGGGCGCGACGGACCCGAGCGCCCCAGTTTCGACGGGCTGCCGACCGCGGCAACGCTGGACGGGGTGCCTTTTCATCCCCAGACCGACTTTCACTGCGGGCCGGCCGCGCTGGCCAGCATTTTGAACTTCGGCGGCGTCGACACCAGCCCCGAGGCGCTGATCGAGCGAGTCTACTTGCCCGGTCGCCAGGGCAGCCTGCAGGCCGAGATGCTGGCTGCCAGCCGCGCCCTCGGCCGGGTCGCCTATCGGCTGCCGCCCACCGCCGATGCCATCCTGGCCGAGGTCGCCGCGGGGCGGCCGGTGCTGGTGCTGGAAAATCTCGGCCTGGTTCGGCGACCGATCTGGCACTACGCCGTGGTGATCGGCTACTCGGCCGAGCAAGCGCTGATCGTCCAGCACTCCGGCGGCGAGCGCGCGCAAGCCTCTTCGCTGCGCCGCTGGCTGCTGCGCTGGCGGCGGGCCGGGCGCTGGGCCATGGTGGCGCTGTCGCCGGGCGAACTGCCGGTGGCCGACGATCCGGCGGGCTGGATCAGCGCACTGGCCGATTTCGAAGCCACCGCCGGCGCCGCCTCGGCCGAGCCGGCCTGGGCGGCAAGCGTCGAGCGCTGGCCGGATCAGGCGCTGGCCTGGTTCGGGCTCGGCAACGGCCGCGCCGCCCGCGGCGACTGGCCCGGCGCCGAGGCAGCCTTCCTCAGCGCCCATCAACGCGCACCCGAGCACGCACCAACCCGCTACAACCTGGCTCGTCTCGCGCTCCGACGAGACGCGCCTTGCGAGGCCGCGAGTTGGCTCAAGGAACTGCTCGATCACCCGGCGCTCGGCGAGCGGGCCGAACGAGACCTTGCGGAGGCGTTCCGTGCCTGCCAACCAGCGGCGCTGATCAAACTGAGCTATGGCAACCGACAGTTCAAGGTGCAGGTTGGGTACGGGTCTCCATCCTCCTGATCGCAGCGAAACGAGCAGTAGGGTCGTGCACCCAATCGTCCAGCCAGATCCCACAACGACTGACCCAAGTCCATGCCACCCTCATAGTCGAAACCGGGAAATTGCTCTCCCAGCCAAGGCGCAAATCGTCCGTCCGGAAGCTTGGCCGTGTTTTGCAGCACATCACCCATGATAGTGATGCTGTTCCAGCCCTGTGAGGCTTGCGTCACCTCGAAAGTGACCTCTGTGCCATCCGGAAACCGAACGGTGATGAACCAGGAGTTAAAGATATCGCTTTGGCCGGCATACTGATTCATCAATCTTCCCGCCAGGGAGCCAGCGGCGACGCCCCAGGCCCGCCAGTTGTCATTGATGTAGTCGTTCAATGCGCCACGCAGTTGCGCTCTGGCCAAGCCAGCGGGGCTGTTTTCCGGCCCAAGCAAGTCCAGCGCCGAGTCCGGAACATGCGGCAGCAGGGAGCTGTCGACGCCGGTTATGGTGGTGGTCAGAACGAAATCTTCTGCCAGATCCATAGCGTTGCCGATGGCCAGCGCCACTGCCGGATCAGGCACGCCCTCGACGGCCAGCTTTTGCAGGGCCGACTGGGTCAAACGCGCATGCAGCAGGAGTTCGGCCACCGACTCTGGATTCTCGGGCAAGTAATCAGGCTGTGCGCCACCCCAGTCGTACCAGACCTGAACCTGATAGAACCGAATTTCCTGGATACCCGGGCGAACGACGAAGACATCGTAGAACCGCACTGATCCATCGCCCGGGGCAAAATTGGGCGCCGCATGCTCAGCCCGCTCGAGAAAGTCCTGTGCGGAGCTGCAGTGCCCGCAAAAATCGACGAGAAAGTCCTCGGCACTGGCTGGCAACATGGACCACAGCAGCAGCAAAGCAGCACCCCCCAATTGGCCCAACCTGTTGGAGATTCCGAACATCGTTGATCGTCCTAAACTTGTTTTCTGTTACAGATGATTTTGGATATTTTATCCCCCCCTTAGGCATAGTCAAATCCGGCCCGGCAGGGGAGTCAACGGGATGCTGGCAGTCGGCATCGACCGTATAGCGCTTGACGACTGCGCCTGCTCTTCGGTCGACCCGCATCGACTCTTCGGCACCGTTCCGGCCGATCGTGGCCGGACCCAAAACAGTGGGCGTGAGGGTACACTGGCCGGCTTGAAGCAGGCCCGCAGACCATCATGAGCCGTTCCGTCTTGCTGGCCGAGGCCCGCATTCCCGATACTCGCAAGTCGCTGCTGCTGTACCAGCACAAGGACAAATTCTCGATCGTCATCCCCGGCCGCGGCGAGCTGATGAACAGCCGCGTCCACGGTTCGGAGAAGGCCCTGGCGGAGCTGGCCTGCGCGCGCATGGGCCAGCCTGCCCGACCGCGTTTGCTGGTCGGGGGGCTGGGGATGGGCTTTACCCAGGCCGCGGCGCTGGCGGCTGTCGGCGCCGAGGCCGAAGTGGTGGTGGCCGAGCTGGTGCCGGAGGTGGTCGACTGGCATCGCCAGTGGATTGGCGCGCCCGCCGGTCATCCGCTCAGCGACCCGCGCAGCACGGTGGTCGTCGGCGATGTGGCCGAGCTGCTGCGCGCCGAGCCGGGCGGCTTCAACGCCATTCTGCTGGATGTGGACAACGGCCCTCAGGCCGTGGTCCGGCGCGAAAACGACTGGCTCTACAGCCTCGCCGGCCTGGCCGTGGCCCGGGCCGCGCTGCGCCCGGGCGGCGTGCTGGCGGTCTGGTCGGCCGGTCCCGACGCCCAGTTCGACCGCCGCTTGAGCCGGGCCGGCTTCAAATCGGAACTGATCGTCGTCCGCCCGCACCGGGCCGGCAAGGGCGCCCGGCACTACATCTGGCTGGCCAAACCGGTCGATTAGTCCGCGGCAAGGACCGAGGAGGCCAGCCTCAGCCGGCGCGCGTTCGCAGTTCGAGCTGGTCGAGCACGCCTTCCAGCAGCAAGGCGTTGCGGCGCCGACGGCTGTCCAGGGTCCAGCGCACCGCCATCGGGATCGCGACCAGGCTGGCCAGCAGCAGCGGCACCGACAGCCAGGCGCTGAGCACGCCGGTGACGGTCAGCACGATCAGCACGATGGGCGCGGCGATGCCCCAGCCATGCATCTGCTCCTTGCGCGCCTCGCGCAGGTCGGCGGTCAGGGTGACCAGGCTGGAGTGGCCGTCGGCGTTGGCCACCGCGATCTCCAGCGATTCCAGCTGCGACAGCTCATAACCACGGCCTTCGAAATCCAGCGCCCGGGTGATCTTGCTGCCGAGGCTTTGATCAGGTTCCCAGACCGAGGCGGTGCCGCGCTGGCGGCGCGGACGCAGCCGCTCCTGCTCGGTCAGCAGGCGCTCGAGCTGGCGATGCACGGCATCGGCGCCGCCGGGAACGACGCGGCGGGCGCGGGCATAGGCCGGGCCGACCAGGCGCTCGATCAGAGGATGGTCTTCGGGCGCCGGCGGCGACAGCGTCTCGGCGCGGTACTCGGCCAGGGCCCGTCGGACATGTTCAGCGGAAAGGCCCACCTCCTGCCCGATGGCCAGCACCTCCTCTTCGCTGAGCTGGCGCTGCTCGCCGTCACCGGCGGCGTGCTGCAGCACGCTGGCGCGCGCAATCAGCTTCTCGAGGCGCTCGACCGGCACGCCAAACGAGGGCGGCTCGGCGCCGCGCTGCTCGGGCCAGGGATGCACATTGCTACGGGTGTCGGTCGGATCGGGCTTGGTCATGGCGTGGCTCGCGACGGAATGGATGGACCGGTTCTGTAAAGCAATCGCCGTGCCATAGTAGACGAGACCAGGCAAGCTCATGATTTGCAGGGAATAAGAAGGAAAACGGCGCCTATTTCAGCCTCATCAATGGCAAAATGAACCAAATTATCGGCAAATATCGCCGACCCTGAAAGCGCTCGCATCCACCGGGCGCCAGCGCCATAATCGGGAAAATCCAAGTCTCAATCCGGGAGGCCCCATGGCGCTGTCGACACCCGATCTCTGCGACGCTCATCCCGACCTGGTTCGCGTGGTCACCGGCCTGAGCTGGCGATGCTACGGCGGCCTGACCCGCTTTGACGGGCCGATCGAGACCATCAAATGCTTCGAAGACAACAGCCGGGTCAAGGAAGCCCTTGCCAAACCCGGCCAGGGTCGGGTGCTGGTGGTCGACGGCTCAGGCTCGCTGCGCCATGCCCTGCTCGGCGACCAGATCGCGGCCAGCGCCGTCGCCCAGGGCTGGGCCGGCGTGGTCATTCACGGCGCCGTACGCGATGTCGAGGCGCTGGCCCGGCTGCCGCTCGGCGTCATCGCCCTGGGCTCGGTACCGATCAAGAGCGTGCGCCGCGGCGAGGGCCAGACCGGGGTGGCGCTCAGCTTCGGCGGCGTGATTTTCAGGCCCGGGCAGCACCTCTACGCCGACGCCAACGGCGTCATCGTCGCCGAGCAGGCGCTGGCGGGTAGCCAGAGCCAACCCGGATAATTCATGAACTCGCGCGATGATCGCGCAGGATATTGTTCGTACAGTGGATTTTCCGACGGAGCGCCGTATCGGGCGATACGACCGACTGAGGAAAATCCGTTGTACGGACAATAGACTAGCGAGAGCGCGCGTAGGTTCATGAATGATTCGGGCTAGCGTACCCCGTCGTTAATCCTGTAACTTTGAGCTCGACGATAGGCGCACTCAATGGCGAGGGTGCCGTTGCAGCCCGGATGGCTTCTGCCGCACAGGCTCGTAGGGTTTTGCAGCGGCCTCCCAGCCGGGTCAGCGGCCCTGCCCGCCGCGCTTGCGGCTGAAACGACGAATCAGGAACACCAGCACGATCGCGAACACGCCGATCACGATCGGCCCGATCCAGGCCTCCCAGCTAGCTTCGGCGGGGTTCAGTTCTTCCAGCGGCGAGCTGTCCAGATTGGGCGGCGGCACTGGCTCCTCCACCACCGGCACCGGCGTCTCGTCCTGCACATCTTCCTGTGCCTGAGCAGAGACCGGCGTGGCCAGACCAAACCAGGCCGTCATCAACAGCAGTAGAGCCAGATACTGGATGGACTTCATGGGATTTCTCCACTGGAACCAGCCTATACCCTACCTCAGTCCGGTTCAGGACGACGGCAAGTTGTCGAAGGCGGGGTCTGAGCTGGCGCGCGGCGGGGGTTTGTGGCAGGGTATGCGGGCTTGAATGCCGGCCTGCGGCGGGGAGACAGAAAGTCATGAGCAATACATCGGGCACATGGCCGACCAAGGCCGAGCTGATGGCGCGCAAGGCCGGCGATCGCCCGGCCACCGAACATCTCACCCGCGCCAACCATCTCCGCGGCCTGCCTGGCTTTGCCATCGCGGCATTCATCGCCGGCTTCTTTTCGATGACCATCTTCTACGAGGCCGATGTGTTCTGGCAGGACACGGGCTTCGTATTCGGCGTGTCGCTGGTGGCCTGCGTCTGGGGGTTCTGGCGAACCCGGAAAGGCAGGCTCCATCCCATGTATTTGCGTGGCAACGCCGCCATCGGCGCGGCGCGGCTGGGCGTGATCGTGTCGCTGCTGTGGTGCGGCTATGTGCTGATTCGCCACGCCGATCCGACCATCACCGGTCTTTGGACCGTGCTCTACGCCGTCATGGCCCTGGCCGCGATCAAGGTGTTCGGCCAGTTCGGCGCCGAATACTTCGGCCCGCGCCTGCGCATCGACATCTACGAGCGCGGCAACCTGGCGGCCGGGACCTTCGTCGGCGCCTTCACCCTGGCGACCGGCCTGATCTTCGGCGGCGCGATGTGGGGCGAGATGGAGCCGGAATCGCTGGCCTACGGCTGGCTGTTCCGTTTCCTGCCCGGCTACGAGGACGGCTGGTGGATCACACCCTGGTTTTTCGGGATGGGCTGGCTGATCCTGTTTTTCTCCTTGCGGTTCTGGTTCCGGCGTGAACAACTCGACCCGCGCCAGCGGCTGGCGCGCGAGCGCAATCTCGACGACGCCTGGGCAGCCGGCTGCTTCGCCATTTCGATCGCCATCCCGATCACCTACGCGGTCCACGGAGACTACCTCGGCTTCTGGGAAAGCCTGATCGGCTTCAGCGTCATCGCCCTGCCGATCCTGGCCCACGAGATCCTGCGCCCGGCCACCCCGGGCACCCGCCGGCAGCGGGGCGAAGGGCTGATTTACATTGCCATGTCGCTGGCCGGCATCGCCATTCTGCCCGCGCTGGGCCGGCTGATCGGCCTGGGCGGATAGACTCGCACTCGATGAATTCCCTCGCTTTCGCGGCCGTTGAGCCGTCCCTGGGTCGTCAGTAAGCCCGCAGCGGCAAAGGGAAGCTCGAACCGTGCGCACCATCGCCTGGCCGCTGGATGAAAACGAGATCGCCGAGGTCTTCCGGCGGCTGCGCTTCGAGCACAACAAGTGGGATGTCTACCACCGCGGCCGCAGCGACCTGCTGCCCGATGCGATCGTGCTCAGCGCCGCCGAGCATGCCGAGCTGGTGGCTTCCGCGGAGTCCGTCTGGGCCGCGCTGAGGCTGGTCGAGGCCGAGGTACTGGCCTGCCGGGACAGCCTGGAGGCGATCGGCATCGAGCCCGCCATGATCCCGCTGCTGCAGAACTTGGCACCGCCCTTTCCACGCATCAGCCGCTGCGACTTCCATCTCGCCGTGGGCGGGCAGTGGGTGATCAGCGAGTTCAACGAGGACGGGCCCGGCGGCTTTACCGAAAGCGAAGGCCTGAAAGCGGTGCTGGGCAGCCTGTGCGGCGAGCGCTTGCCGGACCTGCGCTTCGCCGGCGACCTTCGCGCCGCGATCGGCAAGGCTTTCTCCGCACATCAGCAGATCGGCGTGGTCTACCCGACCGGCTATGCCCGCGATCTGCAGCAGGCCGCGCTGATCGCCGACTGGCTGCGCGCCGATAGCCGCGAGGCGACCTGCGGCTCACCAGCCAACCTGGTCCGCTCAGGCAGCGCCTGGACTCTGTTCGATGAGCCCATCAGTGCGCTGTTTCGCTACTATCCGGGCGAATGGCTGGCCGGCCTGCCCAACCTGGAGGACTGGCAGCGGGCCGCGGCCGAGCTGCCGATGATGAACGACCTCGGCGCCCTGGCCGCCCAGTCCAAGCGCTTCTATGCGTTGGTCAGCCACGCCCTGCCCGGCCTGCCGGCCGCCGAGCGCGAGCTGCTGGCGCGCTATCTGCCGGAGTCGCACCTGCTGACCCCGACCTGGCGCGAGCGACTGATCCTGGAACGCGAACACTGGGTGCTCAAGGGCGCCTTCGGCCGGATCGGCGATTCGGTCCATCTGGGCATCGGCTACGGCCCCGAGGAATGGGCGCGCGTGGTCGACAAGGCCATTGCCGAGCACAGCCAGTTCGCCATCCAGGCCCGCTTCGACGCCGTGCCGCTGTGGTTCTCCAGCGGCCTGGGTTACGCCAGCGTCGGCGTCTACCTGGTCGACGGACGCTTCGCCGGCCATTACAGCAGGGTCGCGCCCTGGCCCGTGATCGACTACGATGCCTGCCATGTCGCCACACTGGTTGAAACTGCTTGAACGCCTGGGTGCGCCGCTGGAGCGCACCGGCGAACTCGAGGATCCCTTTGCCCCGGGGCGGATTCGCCAGGGCGCCTGGCACGAATTTCGCCATCACGAGATCCTGTTCCAGCTCTACGGGCCGCCCGCCGACAGCCCCTGGTATCCGTTCCACTGCCCGACGCTGTTCGCCGCGATTGAGCGCCTGAAGCTGATGCCGCGCCTGACCGAGTTGGCGCCCGAACTCAGTTCGGATCGACCGGACGGCGCCTGGGGCTGGCTGGATCGGGAAACCGCGGTCGTCGTCGACCTGCGCGGGGGCCTGAGCGTGCAGCTCGGCGCCAGCCTGGCGATCGAGGCCGGTGCCCAGCTGATCTCGACCTTCGATCACTGGCCGCAGCCCAATCCGCTCAAACCCTTCGCCGAGTCCAGCTACGTCAACATGGCGCCGCTGCCGTGGCCACCGGAGCAGGTCGACAACCGGGTCGCGATCGATTCGCGCGACGTCATCGACTCGATGATCAGCCTGGCGCCGGAGGTCTACCAGCGCCGCCGCCTCGGCCTGGCCGCCGACGCCCCGCCGGTCTGGCTATGCGATGCACGGCGGATGCGCGCAGTGAAGCCGGGACCGGGTCACTTCGACAACCGCTACTACATCGACGACTCGCTGCTGCCCACGCCCGAGCAGCTGCTGCGCGCCGGCATTCGCCGCGTGGTGCTGTTCGCCGATGAGGCCGACAGCCCGGTCTCCGACGACCTGAGCGTGTTTCTCGCCGCCAGCCATCGCGCCGGCCTGATCCTGCGGCGCGCGGCGCTGGCCGATCTGGACAGCTGGGTGCGGCTGCTGCCGATGGAACCGCCGCTGCCGGTACAGCAGTCCGGCTTGTTCTACCCGAAATCCCAGGTCGGCGGTTTCGGCCGCAGGGTGCCGGTGCCGTCGGAAAGTTCGGGCGGGTCCTTCGGCGGTGGCGGCTAACCGCGGGCCTGGCGCCAGTTACAGGCATGCGCGGCATCCGCGAGTTCATCGAGCGCCATTACGCGCATTTCAATGCCCGCGAACTGCGTGCGGCGGCGCGCTCGCTGGCGGGGCACCTGGACGGCGGCGGGCGGCTGTTTCTGACCCTGGCCGGGGCCATGAGCACGGCCGCGATCGGCCGCAGCCTCGCCCCGGCGATCCGCGCCGGCCTGGTTCACGGCATCTGCTGCACCGGCGCCAATCTGGAAGAGGACGCCTTTCGCCTGATCGGCGCCAGCCGCTATGAAGCGGTGCCCGACTGGTCGACGCTGTCGGCAACCGACGAGGCCACCCTGCACGCGCGCGGCGCGAACCGGGTCACCGATACCACTATCCCGGACGCGGTGATGCTGGCGCTGGAAGAGCAGCTGATCCCGCGCTGGCAGGCGGCGACCTTAAGCCAGCGCCAGGCCGGGCCGGCCGACTTTCTGCTCGATGCGCTGAGCGAATCCGAGCTCGTGGTCCGCTTCGAGGAGCCGGAATCCAGCTGGCTGCTGGCCGCGCGCGACGCTCAGGTTCCGATCTGGACGCCAGGCTGGGAGGACTCGACCTGCGGCAATGCCTTCAGCGCCGCGGTCATTCGCGGCGAGCTCGGCGAGCACGGCTGCGTCGAGACCGGCACCGCCCAGATGAACCGCCTGGTGCGCTGGTATCTCGACCACTGCCAGCCCGAGCCCGGGATCGGTTTTCTGCAGGTCGGCGGCGGTATCGCCGGTGACTTCGCGATCTGCGTGATCCCGTTGATCGCCAAGGAACTGCAGCATCCGCAGGTCCCGCCCTGGGCCTGGTTCTGCCAGATTACCGACGCCCAGCCCAGCTACGGCGGCTACTCCGGCGCGCCGCCCGGAGAAAAAATCGCCTGGGGCAAACTCACCCCGCGAAGCCCACGCTTCAGCATCCACTCCGACGCCAGCATCGTTCTGCCCCTACTGCTGGGGTATCTGCTGGACAACGGCGCCTGATGATGGCGCCGCCGTGCGGGGGGTAGAGGAAGCGAGGGGAGAAGGGAGAGGGAAAACCCTCACACCGTCAGCCTGAAGCCAGACAGTTTTTTTTGCCGCGAAGACGCAAAGGGCGCAAAGGAAAACACTTGTCTTTTCTTGGGGTCCTTCGCGACTAGTCAAGCTCACTCCGGCCAGGCCGTCCAGGGATTCAGCGATCGCTGGCGCCCCCGCGGGCTTCGGTCAGGGCCAGGTACTCACGGGCTTCGCGGGCGCGGCCGAAGTCGGCTCCCATGGTTCGCTCGATAAGGCTCACGGCCAGGCTCAGCGCCCGGTGGGCGGCGGGCAGATTGCCAGCGGCCAGTTCGCTCTGGCCCAGCCCGAGATGGAACATCCCGATCAGGAACTCGTTGTCGGGCACGATGGTCCAGGCGCGCTCGACCACTGCGCGCTGCAGCGCCAGGGCCTCGTCCACGGCGCCGGTCTCACGCAGGCCATTGCCGAGGTTGGAGGCGGCCATCAAGGTCTGCATATGCTCCGGCCCGAGCCGGGCGGAGGCGATGGCGTGCGAGCGCTGGTAGTAGGGCAGCGCGGCTTCGGCCTGTCCTTGCGCTCGCAGCGCGGCAGCGAGATTGCCCAGCGCAGGAACCATCGCGATGTGGTCCTCGGGAAACACCGCATCCTTCAGTGCCAGCGAGCGGCGCAGCAGCGGCTCGGCCTCGGCGTAGCGCTGCTGGCGCAGATAGACCACGGCGAAGTCGTTGATGCCGCTCATCAAGCTTTCCTGGGCGCGCGGGTCGTCCCAGGCCGAGGCCTCGTCCAGCAGCTGCCCGAAGTACCGCGCGGCCGGCTCGTACAGCACCTGGTCCGAATAGAGCTGCCCGAGGATGCGCAGGGCCTGCAAGCGCTCGGCGCGGGCCTCCGGGTGGCTGCTGCCGTCGGTCCGCTCGATCACGTCGATGAGAATCGGCTCGGCCTCGTCGAAGCGGCGGAGCTGGACCAGGGCATAGGCGCGCGTTACCCGGGCGGCCAGCAGGATCGGATCGTCGGCTGGCAAAACATTGGCTCCCAGGGCCAGCGCGCGCTCGGACAGCGCCAGGCCTTCTTCCTGGCGGTCCATCAGCGTGGCAAGATGCGCGGCATGCGCCAGGGTCTGCGCTTCCAGAGCCGGCAGTCGGTGCGCGGCGCTCAGGGCCAACACGCTGTCGATGTGACCGGATGCGCGCTGATACTCGCCGATGCCGCGGTAGGCCAGGGCGATGGTCAGCTCGATGTCGGCCCGGATCTGGGGCTGGTCGGCCAGTTCGCTGGCCAGGCGCCCGGCGGCGTCCTCCAGCACCTGCTGAAACAGGCGATTGTCCAGGCCCTGGGCCCAGACCGGATTGACGAACTTGAGCATGTTCTGGACGAACTCGGCCGCGCGCTGCGCGCGCTCGGCCTGCTGGCGGGCGCGGTCGCGCTCGGCCTGGGCCTGGCCCAGCCCCCAGACCGCCAGGGTCAGCCCGGCCACCAGGGCCAGTCCGACCAGGGTCGTGGCGCTGACCCCGAAACGATGGCGACTGATGAACTTGCGCCAACGGTAAGCTCGGGCCGGCGGTACCGCCTCAACCAGCTCGTTGTCGAGAAAGCGCTGCAGATCGGCGGCCAGCGCAGAGGCCGAGGGATAGCGGCGATTGCGGTCCGGGGCAATCGCCCGCGCGATGATCCAGCGCAGCTCCAGGGACAGCCCGCAGACAGCCTGAATGGCTTCCGGGCTGAGCAGCGCGGAACCCCGAGCCGTTTCCCGGCTGGTTCCACCCGCAGCCTGGAGCAGCTCGTAGAGCGTCGCCAGGCCGCGCGCCGAGACCTCGACCAGAGGCCGGGTTTCGCTCAGCAGCTCGAACAGGAGAATACCCAGGGCATAGACATCAGCCCGGGTATCCAGTGCGGCCGGGTCGCCCCCCAGCTGCTCCGGACTCATGTAAGCGCGGGTGCCGGCGCGCTCGCTACCGCTCGCGCGCAGCCCGGTTGCCGAATCACCGATCAGGGTGGTCGCAATACCGAAATCAATGATCTTCGGCAGCGGCCGGCCGTCGACATCGGCCACCAGAATATTGGCCGGCTTCAGATCGCGATGAATGACCCCGCGCTGATGGGCATGTTGAACGCCCTGACAGACCCGAATCAACAGCGCAACGCGCGCCTCGCGATCGAGCCGGTGTCGATGCGCGAAGTCAATGATCGGCTCGCCCCGCACCCATTCCATGGCCAACCAGGGGCGACCGTCCTGAGTCGCGCCGGCATCGAAGACCTGGGCCACGTAGGGATGCTGCATGCGCGCCAGCATCTGACGCTCGACCTCGAACAGCGCGCTGCTGATGCCTTGCTCGGTTTCGCGCCGGATCAGCTTGATCGCCAGCCGCCGCTCAACGGGCTCGCGCTGCTCAGCCAGGTAGACCTCGCCCATGCCACCGACTCCCAGCAGCTCGAGCAAGCGATAAGGGCCGATGCGTTCGGGGGCATTACGCGGCAGCACCGCGATCGCCCCGTCCGCATCGGCGAGCACAGTGCTGTCGCTGTCAGCGGCATTATCGGCGGCATTGTCGGCAGGGTCATCCGGGCGCATGGCTTGATTATGACGAAAAGCTCAGCCTGCCGCTGTCGACTTCCGGTCGATGACTCGGGCCGCAATGCGGCGCACGTCGACGGCGCGCGGCGCAGCCGGAAACGCCTGCAGGAAATTGCGGCACAGCCGCAGCGCCAGGGCGGGCGGGGCCTCGCGCTCGGCGGCTTCGATCAGGGCCAGCATGCTGCTGGGACGCGCCAGCGAAAAATCGGGATCCAGCGCCAACAGCGCGGCGGTCTGCTCCAGCGCTTCGGCGGGCCGGTCGAAACCCTCCAGCAGGGCCGCGACGAAAACGCGCCCGTGCTCGAGACGCCGATCCCGATCGCCAGCCAGCGCGAGCCCGGTGGCCAGGCGCCGCTGACGCTCCAGCGACGCCCCGTGCCGCATCAGCTCGGCCCACTCGGCGTCGAGGTCGTTCGGGATCGGCGCGGTCGGCGCAGCCGGCGCCGCGGGCTGATGGCAGGCCAGCGTCTGCCCGGCCAGGGCAAACCAGGCCAATGTGGCGTAGCCCCAGCAGAGCAGACTCAAGGCATTGCGCAAGCCGACCGGAAGCGGCTGAATCAGGGCCGCCAACAGCAGATAGCTGGCAGCCGCCAGCGCCAGCATCAGGCTCAGACGGGCGTAGTCCGCTCGACCCAGCTGGGCTGCCAATGCCGCCCAGGCCGGCGGATGCAGGGCCTCGCTCAGCCGGCCATCGCGGCTCAGCAGCAGGGTCGCGGCCGGCATCACCAGCAGCAGCACCAGCGCGCTCAGCGCCAGCATCCAGCCCGAGACCACCGCGGCGGCCAGCAATAGCAGGCTGGCGATCAGCCAAAGCAGCACATGACCAAGGCCGACGCCCGCCGGCGCATCGAGCAGATCGACAGCCCGCCCCTGCCGATCCTCGAGCTGGCCCAGCAGCAACCGACTGGCCATGCTCAGCAGCCAAAGCCACAGGCCGATGGTCGCCAGCAGCAGCACGAAACCGCCGAGCAAGCCGGGGAGAATCGGGGCAACGGCATCGAGCAGGATGATGGCCAAAGGCGGCAGCCACAGCAGCTGGCATGCGGGGAAACGAAGCGGTGCGCTCAGCCAGTGGGGCAGCAGTGGCGGTCGGGGCGGCCCGGCAAGGAAAGCCAGCACGCTGGCCGCCGGCGAACGGATCGAATCGTCCGCGCTGTCAGTCGTCGGCCGCCTCATCGTCACGGCCATAGTGCCGGATCACGAACAGCATGACCACGGTAAAGACAGCGACGGCCAGCGGCGCCACCCAGCCCGGCGCCGGACTGGACGGGCCGGGCGGCGAAGGCGTGCCGACTGCTGCCAGTGCCCACAGGCCGGAGTCGGCGACCATTTCCGCCGCCGCGCTCCATGCCGGCGCCATCAACAGCAGCGCAGCCAGGCAGGCCGCTGAAGCACGCCGAACAAGCGCTATCGGAACACAGACCATGGGCGACTCCCAGCGTCCTGGACGGACCAGAACGCTAGCAGCGCCGGGATGAGGAAGATGTGTACGGCTCGCCTGCGGCGGGCCGGCCGGGCACGATCAACCCTGGCGCGGGCTCAGGCCGCGCGCACGGCCTGTGCGCGCTGGCGCTCGAAACGGGCCCAGACGCCTTCCTCGCCGTCCCAGCAACCGCGGGTGGCGGCCTTGGCATACTCGGTGGCGCGCTGCTCGAAGAAGTTGGCGAATTCGACCCCGTTCAGGATCTCGACCAGCCACGGCAGCGGATGCTCGACCAGCGGTCGGTAGCTGCCCTCACTCTGTTCGAAGCAGCCGAACACGGTCGGGAGCTTGAGCTGGGTCAGGCGCCAGTCGGCGATGTAGCGCACATAGGCCTTGATGTCTTCCGCGCGCATGCCCTCGATATCGCCGAGCCCGAAAGCCAGGTCGACGAAATTCTCCTCCAGGCGGACCATGGTCCTGGCGACGTCGATGATGTCATCTCTGACCGCCGGGGTCAGCGCGCCGGTCTCGCGATTCCACGCGTGGAACAGGCGAATCACTCCTTCGCAGTGCAGTGACTCGTCCCGGACTGACCAGGACACGATCTGACCCATGCCCTTCATCTTGTTGAAGCGCGGGAAGTTCAGCAGCATCGCGAAGCTGGCGAACAGGCTCATGCCCTCGGTGAAAGCACCGAACATGGCCAGCGTGCGCGAGACATCGGCGCAGGTGTCGACGCCGAAGGTCTGCATGTAATCGGCCTTGGCCTTCATTTCCGAATAGTCGCGGAAGGCCTCGAACTCGGCCTTCGGCATGCCCAAGGTCTTCAGCAGCAGGGCGTAGGCATCGATGTGCACCGTCTCCATGTTGGTGAAGGCGGCCATCATCATCTGGATTTCCAGCGGCTGGAAGATCGGGATGTAGCGCTTCAGGTAGTTGTCGGAGACTTCCACATCGGACTGGGTGAAGAAACGGAACACCTGGGTCAGCAGGGCTCGCTCGGCGTCGGTCAGGCGCTCGCCGGCCCAGTCCTTGATGTCGTCGCCCAGCGGCACTTCCTCGCCCATCCAGTGAGTCTGCTGCTGGCGCTTCCAGAATTCATAAGCCCAGCCGTAGCGCTCGACATCGTAGGTGCCGGCCGACTCCAGCAGGCCGACACGGCCGCTGCCGATCAGGCTTTTCGGGCTCAGACCCGACAGATCGATCACTGACATGCCAGGCACTCCTCGTAGTCGGTCGGCGCGGTCATGGCCGCGGTCGCCTTGGCGGCATCGAGCTGGCCGGCGAAACCGGCGCGCGAAATCGACTTGGAGCGGCAGTAGTACAGGCTCTTGATGCCGCGCTGCCAGGCCGTGTAGTGCAGCATGTGCAGGTCCCACTTGTCGATGTCAGCGGGCAGGAACAGGTTCAGCGACTGGCTCTGGCAGATCATCGGCGCGCGGTCGGCGGCCAGTTCGATCACCCAGCGCTGGTCCAGCTCATAGGCGGTGCGGAAGGTCGCCTTCTCGTGCTCGTCGAGGCAGTCCAGATGCTGCACCGAGCCCTCGTGCTCCAGAATCGAGGCCCAGGTGGCGGCATCGTCGCGGCCGCGCGCGGCCAGCAGCTGCTGCAGGTGGCGGTTGCGCACGCTGAACGAGCCCGACAGGGTCTTGTGGGTGTAGATATTGGCCGGGATCGGTTCGATGCAGGCGCTCACGCCACCGCAGATGATCGAGATCGAGGCGGTCGGCGCGATCGCCAGCTTGTGGCTGAAGCGCTCCTTGGCACCGACGCGCAGCGCGTCCGGGCACGGTCCACGCTCTTCGGCCAGGCTCCTGGAGGCTGCGTCCATCTGGCCGCGAATGTGGCGGAAGATCTTCAGGTTCCAGGATTTGGCCGCAGCCGATTCGAAGGGCACGCCGATTGACTGCAGGAAGGAGTGGAAACCCATCACGCCCAGGCCGATCGAGCGCTCGCACAGGGCCGAGTAGCGCGCCCGGCTCATGCCCTCCGGCGCGGCCTCGATGAAGTGGGTCAGCACATTGTCGAGGAAGCGGGCGACGTCCTCGATGAACTCCGGCTCGTCATGCCACTCAGCCCAGGTCTCGACATTCAGCGAGGACAGGCAGCACACCGCAGTGCGCTCATTGCCGTCGATGTCCACACCCGTCGGCAGCACGATCTCGGCGCACAGATTCGAGGTCGAGACCTTCAGGCCGAGCTGCTTCTGGTGCGCGGCCATGTCGCGGTTGACCGTATCGATGAACAGCAGGTAGGGCTCGCCGGTCTGCAGCCGGGTCTCGAGGATGCGCTGCCACAGGCCTCGAGCGTCGACCCGCTTCATCACCTCGCCGGTCTTCGGGCTCTTCAGCGCAAAATCGGTGCCTTCGGTCACCGCCTGCATGAACGCATCGGTGATGTTGATACCGTGGTGCAGGTTCAGCGCCTTGCGGTTGAAGTCGCCGGACGGCTTGCGGATCTCCAGGAACTCTTCGATTTCGGGATGGTGGACATCGAGATATACCGCCGCCGAGCCTCTCCGCAGCGAGCCCTGCGAGATCGCCAGGGTCAAGCCATCCATCACGTGCACGAAGGGCATGATGCCGGAGGTCTGGCCCGAGCCCTTGACCGACTCACCGATCGAACGCACCTGGCCCCAGTAGGTGCCGATGCCGCCGCCGTTGGAGGCCAGCCAGACGTTCTCGTTCCAGGTGTCGACGATGCCGTTCAGGGAGTCCGGCACCGAGTTCAGGAAGCAGGAAATCGGCAGTCCGCGGGTGGTGCCGCCGTTGGACAGGATCGGCGTGGCCGGCATGAACCACAGCCGCGACATGTAGTCGTACAGGCGCTGGGCATGCTCGACATCGTCGGCAAAAGCGCAGGCAACGCGCGCGAACATGTCCTGCGGGCCCTCGCCCTCGAGCAGGTAGCGATCTTTCAGGGTCTGCAGGCCGAAGGCAGTGAGCAGGCCGTCGCGGGCATGATCGAGCTTGAGCGCTTCGACCTTGGGGCGCGGCCCCAGCGGGGCGGGCACCGGCGCGCGCCGCGGTTCGGGTGCGATCGCTTCGGGTGCTGCAATCGGGTGTGCCAAAGATTCCATTTGTCGTTGTTCTCCGTGGTCTGGCCTGCGGGCCGGGATCAGCGACGGAGCGACATGCCGGCCCGAGCACGGGCCGGCAGCATCGATCCGCCGGGAACTCCCGCCCGGGGTCGGTGATACGCATTCACGGCAGGTCTCCTGGCTCGCGGCTGATGACGTCGTCCGATCGGCCTTCCCGGCCCGTGGGCCAGTGGCGGATGCTGGATCGGCTGACTCGCCGCCTACAGTTGCGGGTACAGCTCCGGAATAGAAACCCCCTGGGTTTCGCACCGGATTCCCTCAAAAGCCCAATATCTTGTGTCTTTCGGGCACCGTGGGGACCATATGTTGGGGCATGTCACAAGCCGGGTCAAGCACTGCGACGACTCCGGCGCAGCTTGCCAAGCGCCGATCACGCCGACACCCTAGAATCCGCAGCGCTCGGCGGCGATGATGGTCGCCGGAACGTCCTGCCACCGAATCGTGTCGATAAACCAGCACATACCCGCCAGCGCGCCCCCGGCCGACGAGCCGCCGACAGAGCTGCAAACCGTGGTCGTCGCCGGACCCGACGGTGCGCCCGCGCCGGGTTCGGGCGAGCCCTTGCCGCCGGGCAGTCGCATCGGACCCTATCGCATCATCGCCGAGCTGGGTCGCGGCGGCATGGGCGAGGTCTACCTGGCCGAACAGCTCGAACCGGTCCAGCGCCAGGTGGCGCTGAAATTGCTGCCGGACAGCGCCGCCGGACAGCGCGAGCGCCTGACCTGGTTCACGATCGAGGCGCAGATGCTGGCGAACATGCAGCATCCGGGCATCGCCCAGATGTTCGATGCCGGCGTGACCGAGAGCGGGCGCCCGTGGCTGGCCATGGAATACGTGGACGGCCAGCCGCTGCTGGCCTTCTGCCGCGAGCGCGGTCTCGACCTGCAGGCCCGGCTGCGCCTGTTCATCCGCCTGTGCCAGGGCGCTCAGCACGCGCATCAGAAAGGCTTCGTCCACCGCGACCTGAAGCCGGCCAACATCCTGGTCGCCACCATCGACGGTCGCGCGCAGCCGAAGATCATCGACTTCGGCATCGCTACCGCCACGCGGCGCGCGATGGGTGGCGCCAGCGCGCTCCCCAGCGCCGGCACGCCGCGCTACATGAGCCCGGAGCAGGCCAAGGCCGATACGGATCTGGACGCGCGCAGCGACGTCTACGCGCTGGGGGCGATCCTGTTCGAACTGGCGCTCGACCTGGCGGAATCGGCGCAGAGCGGCTACCTGAGCCGACAGCACCATGACGCCAATGCCCGAACCGTCAAGCCCTCGGCATCATTTGCCGCGCTCGGCGCCGCCGGGCAACGCGAACTGGCCGTCGCACTCGGCCTCAGCCCGCGCGCGCTGGCGCGCCGCCTGCGCGAGGACCTGGACTGGATCGTCGAGCGAGCGGTCGCCGAGGATCGCGAGCGGCGCTATCCCTCGGCCGCCGCGCTGGCCGACGATGTCGAGCGCCTCTTGAACCTGTATCCGGTGGAGGCCGCGCCGTCCTCCTCGGCCTATCGGCTGCGCCGCTTCATCGCCCGGCATCGCTTCGGCGTCGCCGCCTCCACGGCCGTCGCGCTTGCCCTGGTGCTGGGCCTGACGGCGGCGATCAGCGGCTTCATCCAGGCCTCGGCCGAGCGCGACCGGGCCGAATCGGCGCTGGCCCTGGCCGAGGCGGTCAACGGCTTCCTGGTCGAGGACCTGCTCGCTGCCGCCGACCTCGAGGTGGCCGCCGAAGGCAGCGAGCTGACCGTTCGGGAAACCCTGGAGCGGGCGCGCCAGCGGGCCGGCGAACGCTTCGCCGACGAGCCGGCCATCGAAGCCGGGGTGCGCGAAGCGCTGGCCATCAGCCTGCGCGGCCTGGGCCAGCACCAGACCGCCGAGGAGGAATTCCGGCGGGTGCTGGCCCTGCGCGAGGCGGCCCTGGGTGCGAGCCATCCCGACACGCTCAGGAGCGGCAAGGAGCTGGCCAGCGTGATTCACCACCTCGGTCGCTTCGACGAGGCCGAACCGCTGTATGAGGCCAGCCTGGCCGGCCAGCTGGCGACGCTGGGCCCCGGCCATCCCGATAGCATCGCCTCGCTCAACGGCCTGGCGATCCTCGACTGGCAGCGCGGCCGCATGGATTCGGCGCTGGTTCGCGGCGAGCAGGCCGTGGCGCTGGCGCGCGAGCAGCTCGGCCCGCTGCACCGCGAAACCCTGGGCGCCGTCAACAATCTGGCCCGCGTCTACCGCGCGCTCGGCCGGATCGACGAGGCCGAAACCCTGGGTCTGGAGGCCATCGCCGGACGGACCCAGCTGTTCGGCCCGGACGCCCTCCAGACCCTGGAGTCACGCAACGACCTGGCCGGCCTGTACCGCGGCTCGGGCCGGCTAGACGAGGCCGCCCGCGAGTACGAGGCGGTACTGGAGACCTATCTGCGGGTGGCCGGCCCCGACCACAGCGGGGCGGTGATCGCAATGAATAATCTCGCCCGCACCTACGGCAACCAGGGCCGCCACGCCGAGGCCATCGAACTCTACCGGCGCGCCTTGTCCCACGGCCCGAACGCCATGCCCGAGGACTCCTGGGTGCTGGCCATGCTGTCGATGAACCTGGCCGAGATGCTGATCCTGGAAGGCGAGCCCAACGAGGCGCGCGAACGCCTGCTCGCCGCCGAGCAGCGCCTGAGCGCGCTGTTCGCCGACGACGATCCGCGCGTGCTGCGCAGCCGCCAGCTGCTGCGGGAAATCGGCGAAGACTGAGGGCGGCGCTCAGCACCACCCGGGCCGCCGGCTCAGTCGATCCTTGGCTCTGTCGATCGGCCGGCCACCGAGGGCACCGGGCGCCGCGTCGGGGCACGACGCTCGGCGCAGACGGCCAGCACCAGGAACGCGGCAGCCAGCAACCATTGCCCGGCCCAGACAGATCGGATGTCGGCCAGGCCGGCGCCCATCTGGTAGACCCGGACGAACACGTCGATGCCGCCGGTGGAGGGCAGCAGCTGGCCCAGCGCCACCAGGGCCGGCGGCATGGCCTCGGCCGGCCAGGCGAAACCGGCCAGAAACAGCGCCGGCACGCTGACCAGCATCATCACCTGCAAGGCCGTCTCGCGGCTCAGAAACAGGCTGCCCAGCGCCATGCCGAGAAAACTCACCGCCAGGAAGCCCGGCAGCAGCGCGAGCAGCGCCAGCCCGGGCGCGCCCTGGTGCGGAAAGCCGAACAGGCGGTAGACCACCAGCAGGTAAACGGCAAAGATCAGCAGCTGCAGGACCAGGTAGACCAGCGCGCGGCCGAGCAGGGCGCCGATGCCGATGGGCGCGAGCGGGTCGCCGCGGCGGCTGACCTGGACCATGCAGATGCCGATCAGGAAGGTCTGCTGCAGGATCAGCACCAGCACCGCCGGCACCACGTAGTTGGCGTAGCCGCCGTCGGGATTGTAGAGCTCGCGCAGGTCGATCACCACCGGCGCGGCCAGGCTGGCCGCCAGCTGCGGGGAGCGCGCGGCGCCGAGCTGGCGACGCTCGATCAGCTCGGCGTTCATCGCCATGGCCGCGTTGACGGTGCCGTTGGCGACCTGCGAGAACAGGACCATGTAGGCGGCGTTGGCGAAGGCGCCGACCCGGGCCGGCTCGCCGCGCAGCACCCGGCGCTCGAAGCCTTCGGGGATCTCGATGTAGCCGGCCAGCTCCTTGCGGCGTACCGCTGCCCGGGCCTCCGCCAGGCTGCCGCCGTTTGCCACCACCTGCAGCTGCTCGGTGGCATCGATCCAGCGCACCAGCTGCCGCGACAGCGCGCTGCCGTCGTGGTCGACGATGGCTACCGGCAGGTCGCTGGCCACTTGGGCGCGGTAGGGCAAGGGATAGAACAGGGCATAGAACAGGCTGCCGCCGATGATCACGACCAGCACGGCCTTGTCGCCGAAGACAGCACCCAGCTCGGCGCGTGCGGCCCGCCACAGGCCGCTCACGCGCGGCCCCAGGTCGAGGGGTCGGCCAGCAGCACCCGCCAGCGCGCCAGGCTCAGCAGCGGTGCCAGGGCGAACAGCAGCAGGGCCAGCAGATGAAGCCGGGCGGTGGCCGGCGGCGCCGCCAGCGCCACCTGCCCGGCCTGCAGGTGCAGGAAATGCCCCAGCGGCAGGGCCTGCGACCAGAACGCCGCAAAGCCGCTCATCGCCGCAGTCGGGAAAGTCATTCCCGAGTAGGCGAAGGCCGGACTGATCAGCACGCTGGCGATGCTGGTGGCCAGGCGCAGATTGCCGAGGAGGCCGACCAGGAACACACCCAGCCCGAAGCTGGCCAGGACCAGTCCGACCCAGCCCAGCATCAGCACGCCGACGCTGCCCTGGACCTCGAGCCCGAGCAGGCGCAGCATCAGCGCAAGGATCAGCAGGCCGTACAGCGCAAACCACAGCGCATGGGGCATCAGTTTGGCGGCCAGCGCCGTCGGCGCGCTGCCGGCCGCGGCCAGCCAGTCGCCGGCCGAACCGTCCTTCAGCTCGCGCCCGGTGACGTCAATCGCCACGATCACCATCAGCAGATGCAGTAGGGCCACGGCCAGCGGCAGCGCCAGGAAGCGGCCGAAATCCAGGCCCGGATTGAACAGCGCATGGGTATCGACCAGCACCGCCGGCAGCACGCCCTGGGCCAGGCCGAGACCGATGCCGAGGGTGGCGACGGCGGTGCGCACCTCGCGCAGCACCAGATTGCCGGCGGTCAGGGTCTGGCGGTTGTAGAACAGCTGCAGCCGCGGCTGCTCGGCGCGCATCAGGTCGCGGGCAAAGTCAGCCGGAATGATGATCACGGCATAGACTTCGCCGCGCTGCAGGGCACGGCCGGCCTCGCCGGGGTCGGCCAGCTGCAGGCGCACCGAGAGGCCCGGCGCCGCGTTCAGGGCCTGAACCAGCTGGCGCGAGGCCGCGCTGTGATCGGCGTCGACCACCGCCATCGGCAGGCCCTCGGGCACGCGCTCGACGAACACCAGCAGCAACAGCGCCGGCAGGGCCAGCGGCAGGATCAGCAGAAACCACCAGAGCCGCGGGGTGGCGACAAAACGCCCCCACTCCCGCGCCCAGACGCGTCTCACGGCGCATCCCTCAGGGTCCGCTCGTCGATCAGCACGCTCATGCCGGGGCGCAGCCCCGGGACTTCTGCGACCGGGCGAGCACGCAGCTCGAAGGTTCGAAGATCGAAGGCTCCCATGTCGCGCGACGAGCGCCAGGTGGCGAAATCGGCCAGCGGGGCGATGTAGTGGATCTCGAAGGCCACGCCCTCCAGCCCCAAGGCGGGAACGCGTCCTTCCAGCCGGCGCCCGATGCGCATTCCCGGCATCAGATCCTCGCGCAGCTGCAGCGTCAGCCATGGCCGGTCGGTGCGGGCGATCACCAGCAGGGGAAAGCCGGGGCCGACCACTTCGCCCACTTCGACCACCCGAACCGATATTTCGCCGGCCGCCGGCGCCAGCTGGCGAGCTTCATCCAGCGCGGCCTGGACCTCGGCCAGCCCGCCTTCGGCCTGGGCGAGCTGGGCGCGGGCCGCCTCCAGCTCCTGCGGCCGCACGGCGCTGCGGGCGATGTCGTAGGCCTGGCGGGCCGCATTGGCCTGGGCCTGAGCGGCTACCGCCGCGGCCCGCACCTCGTCGCGGCGCTGGGTCGGCACCACCCCGTCGGCGTGCAGGCTGTCGATGCGGGCCAGGGTTTCGGCCGCCAGCTCGGCCTGGGCGCTGGCCGCCTGCCACTGCGCGCGGGCGGCCTCGATCTGCTCGGTTCGGGCGCCTTCCCGGGCCAGATCGGCCATGGCACGGGCCGCCGCGATCTGGGCTTCGACCTGGCGCTCGCGCGCCTCGGCCTCGGGCGTGGCCAGCACGACGAGCAGCTGTCCAGGCTCGACCCGGTCGCCCTCCTCGACCAGGATGTCCGCGACGCGGCCGCCGATCTTGGCCGAGACGCGCACGCTGTCGACCTCGATCTGGCCCTGCAGCCAGACCGGCTCGGGCCGGCTCAGCCAGATCAGCAGCGCGACCAGGGCGAGGAGCAGCAGCACGCCCAGGAGCATCAAGGGCCAGCGGCGGCGGTCAGGGGCTTGAGTCGGCATGCGTTTCCTCGATGGCTTGCAACAGGGTTTCGGCCCGGCCGATCAGATCCATCAGCCGGCCGTAGGCCAGCCAGGCCTCGAGCCGGGCCGAGGCCTGGCCGAGCTGCAGACGGCCCAGGGCCAGTTCGGCGTCGATCACGTCCAGCGAGGTGGCCATACCTTCCTCGAAGGCGCGGCGCTGGACGCGCAGGCTCTCCCGCGCCAGCTCATCGGTCGCGCTCAGGCTGGCGTGGCGCGAGCGCGCGCCGTCCAGCTGTTCCAGGGCCTGATCGACCGCCAGCACCAGATCGCGCTCGGCCGCCTTCAGGCGCTGGTCCAGTTCGTCCAGGCGGGCGGCCGACTCAGCCACCCGGGCCCGCGCCTGGCCGCCGGAATACAGCGTCCAGCGCGCCTCGATGCCGACCGCCCAGTTCGGTTCGATCAGGGTCAGGTCCTCGCGATACAGCTCGCTGCGCGCGAACAGCCCCACCGTTGGGCGCCGCGCGCCGCGAGCAGCATCCATGCCGGCTTCGGCCTGGCGCTGGCGGTGGCGCAGCTCGCCCAGCGGCAGGCTGCCGCTCAGCACCTGCTCGTGCAGCCAGGCTCTGGCCGGGGGCTCGGGCAGCGGGGGAATCGGCGTCAGGGTTCGAATGGAATCCGGGCTAGCGATCAGTGCCGCCAGCGCCTGGGTGGCCAGCCGCTGCCGCTCGCGGGCCAGGTCACGCTCGTTGCGCGCTTCGGCCAGGGCGACGCTGGCGCGCAGGCGCTCGGCGCGGGCGATCTGGCCCGCCTCCTCCAGCCGCAACGCCTGGTCCTCGTGGCGCGTCAGGCTGGCGGCGGTCTGCTCCTTGAGGCTGAGCGCATCCGCAGCCAGCGCCGCCTGGAAGTAGCGCTGCAGCAGCAGCAGGCGATGTTCGGACAGGGTCTGCCGTGCCGCCACCAGCGCCGCATCGACCCCGGCCGAGGCCGCCTGCACGCCGGCGCGGATGCGACCCCCGGCATACAGCGGCTGGGTGGCCTGCAGCGCGGCGTTGTAGAACTGGCGCTCCTGAATGCGGTAGGCGGGCGGCAGCAGATCGGGCGGCAGGCCCAACGGCGGTCCGATCAGGGCGAAGACATCGCCGATGCGGCTCAGGTCAGCTTCCAGCGGGCCGTCCAGATGGGTGGCGCGCCCGATCAGCTCGACGCTGGGCAAGCGACGTGCCTCGGCCTGCTGCAGCGCGGCTTCGGCCTGCGCCAGCCGCGCCTGCGCGGCCGCCAGCTCGGGCAGGCTGGTTTCCATCCGCGCCCAGGCACTGCCGAAATCCAGCGGCTGCTCCGCGGCCGGGGCCGGGGCCGCGCCTATCGAGACCGCCAGCACGGCCAGGGCCTGCCATCGCCGCCGACTCATGAGTTCGGGCTTGCGAGTGCCTGCTCGCGGATCAGCTGGTAGGCGATGTAGTACTTATAGATGTTGGCCACGTAGGTCACGGTCTCGCGCCCGATCCGTTCGGCGGCAATACGCTCGACGTGGTTGAACCACTGGTCGGGGTCCAGGCCGCGCTCGGCCGCCTGCCGGCGCCGCTGCCGCACCCGGTTGGGCCCGGCGTTGTAGGCCGCCAGCGCGAACAGGACGCGGTTGGACGCGTCCAGCGCCGGGTCGTCGAAGTAGCGGTCCAGCAGGTGGCGCACGTAGCGAATGCCCGCGAAGATGTTCGCTTCCAGGTCGGTGACGTCCTCTACACCCATGTCGGCGGCAGTGGCCGGCAGCAGCTGCATGATGCCGATGGCGCCGGCCGGGCTGACCACCGAGTGGTCGAGTCGGGATTCCTGGTAACCCTGGGCGGCCATCATCAGCCAGTCCAGTTCGTGGGCGTCGGCATGGCGGCGGAACAGATCGGCGACGGCCTGGAGCCGCGCGCGCTCCGCTTCGGCGGTAGCGCCAGTGACGAAACGGGTATTCTCGAGGTAGCGGCGAAACAGGATGTTGCCGGTGGCCGTGCCCTTGCGCGTGGTCGCCAGGAAGGCGTTCAGCTGCGCCAGCAGCCGCGGGCTGTCGGGCCGCACGGCGAAGGCGATGTCGTTGTGGTCGGACAGCACCAGGTGCTCATGAACCGCCAGGTCCGGCAGCACCTGCTGCCAGAACTCGGCCAGGTAGCTGTCGGCGACGGTGTACTCGACCAGCCCGGCATTGACCATTTCCAGCGCGTCCTCGGTCTGGAAGTGCGCTGGCGCCTCATGCACCCGGATCGGCGCCAGCCCGCGCGCCGCCAACTCGGCCTGGATCGGGCCCAGGTGCTCGAAGTAGCTGCTGAGTGCGCTGACGAACAGGGTGCGACCGGACAGCTCCGCCCAGTCGGCCGGCGCCGGGGCGTCGCGGTGCGAGACCAGCAATTCGCGGACGTTGCGCCCCACCGGATTGGTGAACGCGACGCGCCCCGCGCGCTCCGGCGTCACCGTCAGGTTGGCGGCGATCACGTCGCCCAGGCCTTCTTCCAGGGCCGGGATCAGCCGGTCGCGCGTGGTCGGCAAGAACACGACGCTGAGCCTCCGCGTTCCCGTGCCCAGGGCTTCGTTCAAGGCGTCCTCGAAGGCGCGCATCACGTCGTGGGCGATGCCGCGCTGGGTCGCACCGTCGAGAAAGTACAGGGTGCGGCCGTAGGGCACCAGCACGCGGACCATGCGGCGCTCGACCATGCCGTCCAGGTCGCCGGTCCAGGGCAAGAGCGCATTGGCCGTTACCTCGTCGCCGCTGAGCAGCGGCTCCTCGGCGGCCAGCGGTGTAGCCAGCAGCAGCCAGAGCATGCCTGCGATCAGCGTCGGCAAGGCTCGGCGTTGCCCCTTTTTAGTACTGTCCATGTCCCGCGCCTGCCCGTCAGAACCACCGATACATCGCAGCACCGTCATCGGCGCGGCATCCAGGGTCAACTATCGCCAAGCGGAGCGGTCTGGTCAAGCACCGGCTTCTCCATGTTTCGGGGATGACGATGCGGCTTGGCGGGGTCGGAGTGAGGTCGGGGACCGAGGGGCGAGGCAGCAGATGAATTCGCCGATCAACCCCGACTCCAGGTCCGGAGGCTGGTAGGCTTTTCCCGGCACAGCCCACGCCCGCCGGAGCCGCATGAGCACCCAAACGACAGAGATGCCCTGCTATATCGCCAACGCGCCGGTGCTCACCGGCCGCCGGCTGGCGGTGACGGACAAGCACACCGGCGAGCAGGCCTATGTGGTCGCCGAAGGCGGCGATGCCGAGCTGGACCGCGCGATCGCCGCCGCGGTCGCGGCGCGGGAGGCGATGGCGGCGCTGCCGGCCTGGCGACGCCGCGAGGTGCTGCTGCACTGCGCGACGCGCTTCGGCGAGCGCCGCGAGCAACTGATCGAGGTACTGATCCGCGAGGGCGGCAAGGTGCAGCGCGACGCGGCCGGCGAGGTCGGGCGCCTGATCGAGACCTTCCCCATTGCCGCCGAGGAGGCCGTCCGCATCGGCGGCGAAGTGCTGCCGCTGGACCTGTCCGAGCGCAGCGAGCGCTACTGGGGCGCCTGGAAGCGGGTGCCGCTGGGGCCGGTCGGCTTTATCACGCCCTTCAACTTCCCCTACAACCTGGTCGCGCACAAGGTCGCGCCCGCCATTGCCGCCGGCTGCCCCTTCGTGCTCAAGCCGGCCGAGGCGACGCCGGTGGGCGCCCTGCTGATCGGCGAGGTGCTGGCCGATTGCGATGCGCTGCCAAAGGGCGCGTTCTCGATCGTGCCGGTGCCGCGCGACGAATCCGCGCGCCTGGTCGAGGACGAGCGCCTGAAGCTGCTGAGCTTTACCGGCTCTGATGCGGTCGGCTGGGCGCTGAAGGCTCGCGCCGGCAAGAAGAAGGTGGTGATGGAACTGGGCGGCAACGCCGCCTGCCTGGTCGACGCCGACGCCGATCTCGACGATGTGGTCGAGCGCCTGGCCTTCGGCGCCTACTACCAGGCCGGGCAGAGCTGCATCTCGGTGCAGCGGGTGCTGGTGCATGAGGCCGTCTATGCAGCGCTGCGCGATCGCCTGGTGGACAAGGTGCGCAGCCTGAAGCGCGGCGACCCGCGCGACCCGGACACCTTCATCGGCCCGATGATTTCGGCCGCAGCCGCCGAGCGCGTCGCCGACTGGATCGACGAGGCGGTCGGTCAGGGCGCCCGCTTGCTCGTCGGCGGCCAGCGCGACGGCACGACGCTGATGCCGGCGGTGCTGGAAGCGGTGCCGCACGAGGCCCGGCTGTGGCGCGACGAGGCCTTCGGGCCGGTGGTTTGCCTGGCGCCCTGGTCGGACTTCGAGGCGGCACTCGCGACCATCAACGACTCCCGCTACGGCCTGCAGGCCGGGCTGTTCATCCGTGACATCGACCGCATCCACCGCGCCTGGGACCGGCTCGAGGTCGGCGCCGTGGTGATCAACGACGTGCCCTCCTTCCGCGCCGACCACATGCCCTACGGCGGGGTCAAGGACTCGGGCTTGGGCCGCGAGGGCCTGCGCTCGGCGATCGAGGATCTCACCGAAATCCGCCTGCTCGCCGTGCGCCGGCGACCGGGCCGCTGAGCCGCAACCAAACCTGCCCACCAACGGAAGCCCCTAGACCGTGAGCACCCCACTCGAACAGCTGGACCTGCAGCATCTCTTCCACCCCTCGACCGACCTGGCCGGCCACGCTGCGGCCGGGCCGATCATCTGGGATCGCGGCGAGGGGGTGTACGTGCACGATACTCGCGGCCGCCGCTATCTGGAAGGCATGGCCGGGCTGTGGTGCACGGCGATTGGCTACGGCGAGGACGAGCTGGCCCGGGTCGCCGCCGAACAGATGCGGCGCTTCAGCTACGGCCCGCTGTTCGCCGGCAAGAGCAACGAGCCCAGCATCCGCCTGGCCGCCAAGCTGGCCGAGTGGGTGCCGATCGAGGGCGCGCGCTTTCTGTTCGGCTGCTCCGGCTCGGACGCCAACGACGCCCAGATCAAGCTGGTCCGCTACTACTTCCACGCCATCGGCCAGCCGAACAAGCGCAAGATCATCAGCCGCAACAACGGCTACCACGGCGTCACCATCGCCACCGCGGCGCTGACCGGCCTGCCGGCCTTCCACCGCCATTTCGGTCTGGCCATGGACGATGTCATTCACCTGACCGCACCGCACCACTACCGCCACGGCCTGCCCGGCGAGAGCGAGGCCGAGTTCGTCGAGCGGCTGGGCCAGGAGCTGGAAGCCGTGATCGCGCGCGAGGGTGCAGACAACATCGCCGCCTTCATCGCCGAACCGCTGATGGCCGCCGGCGGCCTGATCATTCCGCCGGCCGGCTACTACCAGCGCATCCAGCCGGTGCTGGCGGCGAACGACATCCTGTTCATCGACGACGAAGTGGTCTGCGCCTTCGGCCGCACCGGCCAGCCTTTCGGCTGCCAGCGCTTCGGCATCCAGCCCACCACCATGACCATGGCCAAGGCGCTGTCCTCGGCCTACCTGCCGATTTCTGCCGTGGCCGTGCCGCCTTTCATGTACGAGGCGATCGAGCGCGCCGCCGCCGAAATCGGCATGTTCGCGCACGGCCTGACCTACTCCGGACACCCGGTCGCCGCCGCGGTGGCGGTGCGCAATCTGGAGCTGATGGAAGAACGCGGGCTGATGGCCCACGTCGCCCGGATGGAGCCCATCCTGCAGGATGCGCTGAAGCCCCTGGCCGATCACCCCCTGGTCGGAAACTTGCGCGGTGTCGGCCTGATCGCCGGCCTGGAACTGGTCGCCGACAAGGCCGAGCGTCGCGCCTTTCCGCCGGCTGAGAAAATGGCCTTCAAGGTCGCCGCCGCCTGCCTGGAAGAAGGCCTGATCGTCCGCGCCCTGGTCGGCGACACCATCGCCATCTGCCCGCCGCTGATCATCAATCCGGACCAGATCGAGGAACTGGTCGGCAAGCTCGGGCGCGGCCTCGACCGCGCGCTGGCGTTGGTCAGCTGAGGCTGCGGAACGGGGGCTTTAGAAGCTCGACCCCGGCTGCTTCAGAAACTCGATCTCCTCAGGCGTCGACTCACGCCCAAGAATGCGGTTGCGGTGCGGGTAACGCCCGAAGCGATCAATGATCACTTTGTGCTTGAGCTCGAACTGGTAGTTGTCCTCCGGCGCATGCGCCCGGTACAGCCGCTCGGCCTCGACATGAATCCGCCGCGACTCGCTGTGCATGTAGGGCAGCAGCAGAAAGGCACACTCGATCGGATCAAGCAGCGCCAGACAGCCGCCGGCCACCGCCTCCTGAGCCAGCGCCAGCGCCATCGGATCCTGGCCAAAGGCCGCCGGCGTGTCGCGATAGACATTGCGCGAGAACTGGTCCAGCACGATCACCTCGGCAAGCCGCCCGCGCGCATCACCGCGCCAGTCGAACAACTCACCGGCTGCGGCTGATACCAGCAAATTCCCGAACTGCTTCTCTATCCGAGCATCCAGCATCGGATCAACTTGCCACCACATCGGCGGCTCCAGGGTCTCGAACCAGAACGTCAGGACTTCGTCTTTCATGGGATCGGGCCTGCGGGTGGGTGACAAGATCGAGTATGCCTGAGCGGCGACGGGAATCGGACCACATCCGGCGTCCGGTCGCAGGAGCTCGATCTCGGACCCGTTCCCAAACGCTCGGCTTTGCCCTAAGCTGAGCGTCTCTTTCTGCCGAGCATCCACCATGACTGCGCGACTGCTGATCCTTGCCGCTCTCCTCGTATCCAGCTCCGCCTTTGCCTTTCAGCCCGGCGACTGGGTGCTCGCGCGATGGCAGGGCGCTGACTACTGGTTCCCCGGTGTGGTCGAGCGCAGCGACGGCAGCAACGTGACCGTGGCCTACGACGACGGCACCCGCGAAACCCGCCCCATCCGCCAGGTCAAGGCCTACGACTGGGACTTGGGCACTCGAGTCGAATGCCGCTGGGCCGGCGGCCGCGACTGGTACCCGGGTCGCATTGCCGCGGTCAGCGCCAACGGTTCGACCATCCGCGTCAACTATGACGACGGCGACCGGGAAGAAACCACCACAGCGATGTGCCGCTCGCGCTAAGCGACATTCCAGAACCGCAGGATCGATCGGGGAGAGCTTCTGGTCTTCGGCAATCAGGAATCCGTCTCGGATTCCGGACGCGCTGGTTGTGATTCAGCGAGCAATCACGCCGGCGCCCAGGCCAGGAGCGCGCCCATCAGGGCCAGGAACAAGGCGGAACCGGCAGCCAGCCACCGGACCCCTGTTCCCCGCAATCGCGGCAGAAACCAGCCCAGGGCCCAGCCCAGCAGCACCAAGACCAGGCCCAGACTCAGCGCGCCAGCCGTCGTTCTCAAGGCGCCGTAGAACAGGTCCATGCTCAGGGCTGCCTGCCAGGCGGCTCCGGGCTCGATGATCCTCCAGCCGAGAAATTCCAGATACAGGGCCGCGCAAAAACTCGCTACAACTACCGCGGCCACGCCGGCGAAACTGCGTAAGCGGCCGCCTTCGGAGGCAAGACTCATAGTCGATCCATTCCGTGATTTGGACGCCCGACGGCCAGATCGAAAGCATAGCGAAGCCAAGTGTCCAGCACGAGGGAATCGTTCTGAAGAGCCACTCGGCGGAGAGTGCTGCCAAACAGCCTGGCCGAGATGGTGAGCGTCGCTGTTTTGTTGGTTCTGCCGGGTGGCGCCGGGATACCGGCCTAAGTCTCCAGCATCCAGTTGGCAATCACAGCCCAGGCGGCAGAGTCGGCCAGCAGCAGCGACAGAAACTGGAATCCGACCAGAAAAGCGCCGCCCCAGATCAAGACCGGATGAATGCGACCGGTCTTGCGCCAGTCGTATGCCCAGCACAGCAGAACCAGGGCGTTCGACCAGAACAGCATGGACAGTGGAAAGCCGACAAAGAAAAACTCGAATGGCATTCGCGTCATTGCCGGCGGAAGGGTGCTGATCAGGGCCAACACCATCAGGCGCTTGTGAGTTTCCGGCTGCCGACGCAGGGCCAGTCCCAGTCCGCCGAGGATGGCGAATTGCGCGAACAGCACGACCGAAATCGCCATGAACGGCACTGCCGGCACCGGCGTATGGCCCAGCCTGGCCCCGATGATCATGTTCGGAATGCCGATCAGCAGGCAACCAGGAATCAGAAACGCAGCCACCATGCCGAAGCGCCGGTGAAGCGCGACTTGGTCCCGGCTGATCAGGTAAGTCTGAACCAGAAAGAGCACGTAGAACAGCATCATGCTGATCCCATGCGCATGGGCCAGCCAGGACAAGGGATAAAAACCGAAGAACGGCCTCAGGAAGTAAGTGCGGCTGAAGCCGATCAGAATGATCCCTGTCGCGATCATCCCGACAATCCAGTAGAAGCGCGATCCTGCCGGACTGCTCTTGCTTGATCCTGTAGTGCTCACTTTCGCTCTCCCGTTGGCCCAGCATCACTCTGCAGACCTATGCAGCCGCATGCCAGAAGCGTTCCCCCGTAACAGCGAAAACTGTCGACCGGAGAGGCCATTGAGTCATCAGCCGGTTGTTGGGCGCTGATCCGGGCCAGGCCGGCTCATTGATAAGGGCAAGCGCCCCGACTGCCGCCAAAAGGCCAGCTGGTGCACGACAAAGCCGCCGCGTAAACTGAACGCGTCCCAAGGCGAACAGGTCGAGCAGGATGAACCCGAGTATCACGACACACCTTCGCTCTGGGCACCGACGCGGCGCACGGGTCGCGGCAGTGGCCTTCCTGGTCGCTATTGCGACAGGAACTGCGGTCAACGCACTCGCCCAGGTCACTTCTGAAGCCATCCTGGAAGCGGCCGCCCTCGCGCCGCCGGCCGCTGCCCGCATCGCCTACGGCAGCGCGCCGTCGCAGTTCGCGGAGCTTCGCGTCCCGGAAGGTCCCGGCCCGCATCCGGTGGTGGTGCATTTCCACGGCGGCTGCTGGCTCAATCAGTTCGATATCGAGCCCACCGTTGCCATCGCCGAGTCGCTGCGACGCGCCGGAATGGCGGTCTGGAACGTGGAGTACCGCCGCCTGGGCGATGAGGGCGGTGGCGCGCCGGGTACCTTCGACGACCTGCGCGCCGCCCTGGACGCGCTGCACGACATCGCGCCGCGCTACCAGCTGGATCTGGATCGCATCGCGCTGACCGGTCACTCTGCCGGCGGGCAGCTGGCCTTGTGGCTTGCCAGCGAGCCCGGAGTCGCCGCCCGCGCCGTGGTGTCCATGGCCGGCATTACCGATCTGGTCTCCTATGCCGCGCCGAGCGGCTGCGGCGCATCGGTGGGCCAACTGCTCGGCGGCACACCGGATGAGCGACCCGACGCCTACCGGGCCTACTCACCCGTCCTTCGCCCCGCACCGCCAGCCACAACCCGCGTGGCGCTGATCATCGCCGACGAGGACTTCATCGTTCGCAGATCACAAGCCGACGCCTATCTGGCGCGCTTCCCCGCCACCGAACTCATTGAAGTGCCGGGCGGCCACTTCGACTTCGTCGCGCCGTGGACCGAGGCCTGGCAAGCGGTCGAAAGCGTGCTTGCCGACATGCTGAGCCTTCCGAAAAATCCGTAACAAAAGGCAGCCTGATTACGCACATGACTCAGCCATCGGACAGAGGGCCTTGTGCTTCAGGCCTTTGAGGTGCAGCCGAAGCGCGCAGGGCCAGGCGGAAAAAGGGCCGCCGGTGTCTGAGCGGAACGCCCTGAAAGGGCGTGGAGCGAGTTCGGCGGCCCCCGCCTGGACCGAGCACTGCAGGGCATCGACCGCCTGCCAAGGCGGTCGACAAACCGATGGCCTGATGCACAAGGCCCTCTGCCCCGAATTGATGGCTGAGTCATGTGCGTAATCAGGAAAGGCAGAACGTTCGGCGCCAGATCGGCGCCACGCTGTGCTCGCAGCTAACGCAACGGTGGACGCGCCAAACAGCCCTGAGCTATCGCTTTTGCGCTCTCGAAGGGGCTTCGGTCTAGCCCATGGCGCGAAAAAAAGCTTTCGGCGGCCCGCGTGGCTCCTGCCCCGATCTGTAGGCAGCTTGACCCCGCAAAAACCTGCGAGGAGCCTCAGTGCTCGGCTTGCAAGGTTCAACACTGACGCTTGATGTCCGTGTTGAAAGCTCGTTTCCGTAGCAAGCGACATCACCGCAGAAATCCCTGGACACCGCTACTCATGCACCTGTTTCGACCACTCACACTGCTCGCTGCTGCCACACTGTTCGGCTGCGGCCCGGCGGATGACCGCCCGGCTGTGCTGTCCCCTGCCAGCGACGCTGCCAGTACTTCCAGCCTGTTCAGCGACGCTGTCCACGACATCGCCATGCCCGCGCCGGGACGCGCGCGGCTTGAATTCAGAGGTCAGACCCTCGAAACCGCAATGTTCTCGGACTGCAGTGCCAGCGCGGAACCCCCGCCGGCTGATCGACCCTGGGAGCCGCATCTCTTTTCTGCCGGACCACAGTTCGAACTCCAACAGGGCATCGCGACCCTCCAGTTTCAACGCAGCATCCTGCTGGATGAAGACTTGTGGTCCACCGCGGCTCACGAGCAGGAATTGATTTCGCTGACCTTGCCGGATGGCGGTGAGATGTGGACCTATACCCTGCATCGTCTGACGCCTTCGGAGCCGGTCATGATTGCTCGGCCGATGGACCAGCCCGCCCAAATCGCCGATGATGACGATCCGGTCCCGGGTATTCGCGTGCATCCACGAGGCCACCAGGCCACCTTCGTTGGTCGACTAGGCCAGACATCGATGATTGAAGCCTTGAGTGATCCAGGTATCGAAGAGGTCCGCATTGCCATTCATTGCGGGCAACCGTGACCCCATGCGCTTGGTAAACGGCGTGTTCAGAGGCGTGTTACGGACAGGCGCGACTCCAGGGCCGATATAGATTAAAGCCAGGACTTTCTTGACATTACCCAGGGGCGCCGCCAGAATCCAGCACAAGGCCTGCTGAATTTCTCATGGACTGATGAGGAGGCAAACCAAGCCATGAATGTGACCATTCGAGTAGCGGGCAGTTTGCCCTTGGCCTTCCTTGCCACGGCGGCGCTGTTCCTGATGCTCGCCCTGCTGATCGCCCAGAATCAGGATCTGATGTTTGAAGACTCGGATCCCTTTGTGATCACCGTCATCCGCCAGATCGACGACAGCAAGTCCTACGAGCGCGCGCCAACGCCACGGCCAGTCTTGAACGTTTCGCCTCCTGAAGCACCGGTATTGAGCAGTGAATCCTTCCGAGCCACCTTGAACCCGGGATTCTCGGAAGGGGTTGAGTTCAGCGGTGAAGGCGTGACAATCGGCCCGGCAGCTGGCCCGGGATTTGATGCGCAGCCCATCGTTCGGCCGCCGCCGCAGTATCCAACCCAGTGTCAAGGCCGGGCCAATGCGCTGGAGACCGTGGTGGTGGAGTTTGATGTCACGCCGCAAGGAACCGTCAATAATCCTCGCGTCGTCAGTTCATCAAACGCTTGCTTCAATCGTGCCGCCATGCAGTCCGTGGCGCGCTGGCGCTATCAGCCCAGACTCGTGGACAACGAGCCGCAACCGCGATTCGGATTGCGAACGGCAATCGACTTCCGACTGGAAAACTAGCAAACGAGGTCGGCAATTGGCGGGCCTGCGGTGAAACACCCGGCTCGGCAAACTCAAGCTGCCTATCGTGCTCAAGCTTCTCCAAAATCGGTAGCTCCTGATATGGATTGACCTGTCAACTACTTTCTCCGATTTTTGTTCTCCGGTGTCAATGTCTTCGGTTCAGGGTATGAAAGGCGATTGGCGACGGTGGATCATTCTGATACTGTCT
>JBJHCC010000014.1:0-80159 GCA_050485825.1 Gammaproteobacteria bacterium | reverse complement strand
TTCAGGGCGTTCCGCTCAGACACCGGCGGCCCTTTTTCCGGTAAGGCCCTGCGCGCTTCGGCTGCACCTCAAAGGCCTGAAGCACAAGGCCCTCTGTCCGATGGCTGAGTCATGTGCGTAATCAGGAAAGAAAAAGGGCAGGTGGGTGCTTTTTGCCGCTCTGCTATTCGTCAGGTTCAAGTGGTTCAGGGCCGCGCAGGCTCCTGGGTTCGGCATACCGCGCCAGGCCCTGGCCTTCGTCCAGAAGCAGAGTGCGCGGCGCGGATTTTCGGTCTCAGGAATCCTGCCCAAGTATCTGAATCAACTCCTCATCCGGCCCGCGCAGCCAGCCCGTCTGCAGGCCGGCTACGCTGATCTGGGCGATGCCCTGGGCGAAGTCGGTGGCGGCTGTGGCGGGCAGGATGCGGTCCGGTGGCAGCTGATCGATCTCGACCAAGGCGCCCTCGGCCAGCTGCATGGTGGCGATTGGCAGCGGATGATCGGCAGCCAGCCCCAGGCCGCGGTTGAGCACGCTCACCCGGGTGTCGAAGGCCAGGCCGGGAACACCGCTCCAGTCGGACCAGAACGCCATGCTGTCGGCCCGCGAGCGAACGGTGGCGACGGCGATGAACAGGCGGTCGAGCAGTCTTCGCGGTTGGTGGAGGTCGAACGGCGGCAGCTCGCGCCGAACTTCGGTGAAATAGTACAGCTCGCCGCAGGGGCCGGCGACCTGCATGGCGACGATATGCTCGCTGACCGCCAGCGGCGCCGGTCCGCCCAGATGCTCGAAACCGGGCGCTGCGAGCACGGTTTCGGCCAGGCGGTGCACATCGTTGGTGGCCACCTCCAGGGCAAACCAGCCGGGGCGGCCGTAGCGGGCTGCGACTGGAGCCTGGGGCAGCTCCAGCAGGCGCAGCCAGGGCTCGGCGCCAGCGGCAGCCAGCCAGACGCTGCGGTGCTCGGATGAGCCTTCAATCTCCAGCTGTCCCCAGGGCGCTGGATCGACTGGCGTCAAGCCGATGGCCGCATAGGCGGGCAGCACCCTGCGCAATGAATCAGTGATCACGGTGGCGCCCAGGATCGGGCCGATGGCGGGCCTGGGCTGCGCAGGCTGGCTCACGCGCCGGAGGGTCCGGCAAAGCGCGCCTTCAGCCAGGGCAGCAGGCCGCCGGCGCTGACGATGGCCATCAGCTGCGCGGGGATCGGTTCGGCTTGAAAGCTCCGGTCGCGGTCCAGATTAAGGATGCGGCCGCTGACGGGCTCGACCCGCAAGCGCTCGCCGCTGTCGGCCTCGATGTCCGGACAGACCAGGGCCGGCAGGCCGAGGTTGAGGGCGTTGCGATAGAAGATGCGGGCAAAGGATTTCGCGACCACGGCGCGGATGCCCAGTTCGATCAGGACCTGCGCGGCCTGCTCGCGCGAGGAGCCGATGCCGAAGGCCTCGCCGCCGACCAGGATATCGCCGGGCCGAACGGACCCCGCGAAGTCGGGTGCGATCGCTTCCAGGCAGTGGCGGGCCAGTTCGTTCAACGGCTTGCGCATATAGGGGCCCGGCGCCAGCAGATCGGTGTCGATCTGGTCGCCGAACACCCAGCAGCGGCCTTCGATAGTCATGCCAGGAACTCGCGCGGGTCGCTGATCCGGCCGCGTACGGCACTGGCAGCGACGGTGTAGGGCGAGCCCAGATAGACCGACGACTCGGGAGAACCCATCCTGCCCTTGAAATTGCGCGCGGTCGAAGCCAGGCAGACCTCACCGGCGGCGAGCACGCCGGCACCCATGCCGGCGCAGGCGCCGCAACCGGTCGGCAGGATCTTCGCACCCGCCTCGGTCAGGATGGCCAGGCTGCCGTCGGCGGCGGCCGCCGCCGTGGTCCGGGCCGAGGCCGGGGCGATCAGCAGGCGCAGGCCTTTGGCGACCTTGCGGCCGTTGAGCGCTTGCGCGGCCATGTGCAGGTCGGTCAACTTGGCGCCGGTGCAGGCGCCGATGTAGGCGACATCGAAGGGCGTATCCAGATGCTCGGCGACCGGCGCGCTGTTGGCCGGCGAGTGCGGCGCGGCGACCTGGGGCGCCAGGCTCGCGGCGTCGAAGTGATGGACCGCGGCATAGGCAGCGTCGGCATCGCTGGTCCAACTCAGCGCGTCCGGGTCGGGGGTCACGCCTGCGGCTTCCAGCGCGGCCAGCGTGGTCAGGTCGGGCTCGACCAGGCCGGTCTTGCCGCCCAGCTCGGCGGTCATGTTGCAGAGCACCAGTCGTTCGGGCATGGCCAGGGCGCTAACGGCCTCGCCGGCATACTCGAAGCAGATGTAGTTGTTGTTCATGCCCAGCTGCGCGCACAGAAACAGCATCATGTCCTTGGCGCTCACGCCCGGCCCCAGGCGCCCGTCCCAGACGATGCGAACGGTCTTCGGTACCTTGATCCAGATTTCGCCGGTGGCCAGCACCCCGGTCATCTCGGTGGCGCCGATGCCGACCATGAAGGCACCGAAAGCGCCGCCGGAAGTCGAATGCGAGTCGCCGCCGACGGCGAACTGGCCGGGGCGCAGGTGGCCGTTCTCCTGCAGCACCACGTGGCAGATGCCGTCGTGATCGTAGAAATGGGGCAGGCCTTCGTCGCGGGCGAAGCGCCGGGTCAGGGCCAGGATTTCGGCGCTCTCGATATCGACCGCCGGCACGAAGTGATCGGCGACCAGCACCACCCGCGCCGGATCCCAGACTTTTGCACCCAGCGAGGCCAGGCGCGCGGCCACCCGACGCGGCCCGCCGGAGTCGTGCATCATGGCCAGATCGACCCGGCAGGTGACGATCTCGCCGGGTCGCAGCTGGGCCTGGCCCGATGCGCGGCTGAGAATCTTTTCGGCTAGCGTCGGCACGTTGCTCGGCTGGGCAAGAAAATTTGTACGGACATATTATAATCTCTCAGCCACCCATCAGCGACCCGCCCTGAAGCCAGATGCCCGCCATGGCCCCAGCCGACCGCTCCCCCATTCACCTGGCATTCGACGGCCCGGTCGCGCGCCTGCTGATCGACCGGCCGGAGCGCCGTAATGCCCTGACCACGGCGATGTGGCAGGCGCTGGACAGCGCCATCGAGGCGATCGAGTCCAGTCCGGCGCGCGCGGTGTTGTTGTCCGGCAGCGGCGGCCACTTCAGCGCCGGCGCCGATATCGCCGAACTCGAAGCCCAGCTCAGCGACCCCGCCGCGCTGCGCGCCAATGCCGCCCTGGTCCAGCGCGTGCAGCAGCGCCTGACTCGGTTGCGCCGGCCGAAGCTGGCGCTGATCCGCGGCGCCTGCGTCGGCGGTGGCGTCGGGCTGGCGCTGTGCTGCGATCTGCGCCTGGCCAGCGCCGACGCCCGTTTCGCCTTGACCCCGATTCGCTTGGGCCTGCACTACTCGCTGGCCGATACCCGTCGCCTGGCTGCGGTGGTCGGCCTGGCCCGCGCCCGCGAGATGCTGATGACAGCCGCTACCCTCGACGCGGTCACGGTGGCGAGCTGGGGTCTGGTCAATCGCGTCCTGGAGGATGAGACCCGACTGGCCGAGGAAGCCGATCGCATCGCCGCGAGTTGGAGTCGCGCATCGCCGGATGCCCTGGCTGCCACCCAGCGCGTGTTGGCCGCCCTGGACGGCAGCGAGGCCCTGGACGAGGCCGAGTTGCAAAGTCAGTTCGAAGCGGCCTTTTCGGGGCCGGATTTCGCCGAGGGCGCCGCCGCCTTCCTGGCCAAGCGTTCGCCTCGCTTCGGAACGCCCCCGGATGAACAGGAGTCTTCCGCATGAGCCGCTATCGCGCCCTTGCCCTGCAAACCGCCTGCCGGGCGATCAACGGTCTGGAACCGGCCGAGGCGCGCCGGCGGATGATGGCGGCCATTGCCCGGATCGACGCCCAGATCGCCGGCAGCAAGGGCTTTATCGGCCAGGATCTGAAGCTGGTTGTGCTGCCTGAGTATGCGCTGAGCAGCTTCCCCATGGGCGAGTCCTTCGAGCGCTGGATCGCCTGCGCCTGCCTGGCGCCGGACGGGCCGGAGTACGCGGCCCTGGCCGAGGTGGCCGAGCGTCGGGGCGTCTACCTTGCTGTCAACGCCTACGAGACCGATCCGGCCTTCCCGGGCCTGTATTTCCAGGCCTCGGTAGTGTTCAGCGACAGCGCCGCGCTGGTGCTGCGCTACCGCCGTCTGGTGTCGATGTTTGCGCCGACCCCGCACGATGTGCTGAGCCGCTATCTCGAGGTCCACGGTGCCGAGGCGCTGTTCCCGGTCGCCGACACGCCGCTGGGCCGGCTGGCCTGCATTGCCTCGGAAGAAATTCTCTACCCCGAGATTGCCCGCGCCCTGGCCCTGCGCGGGGCCGAGATCTTCCTCCATTCAACCAGCGAGATCGGCAGCACCGAGCTGACGCCGAAAGACATCTGCAAGCGTGCCCGCGCGATCGAGAACATGGCCGTGGTGATCTCGGCCAACTCCGCCGGCATTCTCGACTACCCCATCCCCAGCCAGTCCACCGACGGCCTGTCGAAGATTGTCGACTGGCAGGGCCGGGTGCTGATCGAGGCCGGCTTCGGCGAATCCATGGTCGCCAACGCCGAGATCGACTTGGCCGCGCTGCGCGCCTGGCGCCGCCGCCCGGGCATGGGCAACCTGCTCGCCCGCCAGCGCCTGGAGCTGTTCCGGGCCAGCTACGAGGGCAGCATCCATCCGCCGGACAGCCTGCTGGTCGACGGCCAGCCCGTGGTGCCCGAGCGTGCCATCTTCGCCCGCACCCAGGCGGCTACCATCGCCCGTTTGCAGGCCGCCGGCACCATCGTCGGAGACGCAAGCGATGACTGAGCTGCTGCGCGCGCGCAACCCCCGCACCGGGCGGTTCGATTACGAGCGGCCGGTGACCTCCGGTGATGAGCTGGCGATCAAGGCCCGGGCCCTGCGCCAGGCTCAGCCGGCCTGGGCGTCGCGCCCGGCGACCGATCGCGCGGCGGTGCTGAAGGACTTCGCCGCAGCGCTGCTGCACCGTCGCGAGGCGCTGGTCGAGGCGCTGTTCGCCGACACCGGCCGTCTCCACGAATCGCGGCTGGAAGTCGACGCTGCGCTGTCGACTATCGAGCGCTGGGCCGAGCAGGCCCCCGATCTGCTGGCCGAGGGGCCGGCGAAAGCGGCCAATATTCCGTTTATCGAAAGCCGGCCTTTTGCCAGCCCCTATCCGCTGGTCGGCGTGATCAGCCCCTGGAATTTTCCCCTGCTGCTGTCCCTGATCGACACCGTGCCCGCCCTGCTCGCCGGCTCGGCGGTGCTGGTCAAGCCCAGCGAGGTCACGCCGCGTTTCGTCGAGATCGTCGAGGCGGTGCAGGCCGAAGTGCCGGCCCTGAATGCGGTCCTGAGCTGGTGCCTGGGCGCCGGCCCGGTCGGTGTGGCGCTGATTGGCGAGGTCGATCTGGTCTGCTTCACCGGCAGCGTGGCGACCGGCCGCAAGGTCGGCGAAGCCGCGGCGGCGCGCTTCATTCCCGCCTTTCTGGAACTGGGCGGCAAGGACGCCGCGCTGGTGCTGGAGGACGCCGATCCTCAGCGCACAGCACGGGCTCTGGCCTGGGGCAGCATGGTCAACGCCGGCCAGAGCTGCATGTCGATCGAGCGGGTCTATGTGGTCGACGCGATTCACGATGCCCTGGTCGCCGCTCTGAGCGAGGAGATCGGCGCGCTCAGGCTCAACCACGATGATCCGGAAGCCGGCCAGATCGGCCCGGTGATCTCCTCGGCCCAGATCGACATCCTGGAGCGTCACCTGGCCGACGCGCTCAGCCGCGGCGCCCGGGCGCTGACCGGCGGCGCCCTGGTCCGGCACGGCGGCACCTGGTGTCAGCCCACGCTGCTGGTCGACGTCAGCGAGGACATGGCGGTGATGCGCGAGGAAACCTTCGGCGCCATCCTGCCGGTGATGCGGGTGGCCGACGAGGCCGAGGCGGTGCGCCGCGCCAACGCCTCGATCTACGGGCTGTCCGCTGCCGTGTTCTGCGCCGATCCTGCGCGCGCCGAGCGAATCGCGCGCCAGTTGGAAGCGGGCGCGATCAGCATCAACGACGCCGCCCTGACCAGCCTGGTTCACAGCGGCGAGAAACAGAGTTTCAAGCTCTCCGGCCTGGGCGGTTCGCGGATGGGGCCGGCGTCGATCCGACGCTTTCTGCGCCAGCAGTGTCTGCTGGTCAATCCCGGCGTCGATGATCCCTGGTGGTTCAGCCGTGCGCCGGCCCCGGTGCCGTCTGAGCAGACCTGAACCGGAGACCGATCCGATGAAGCCGAGAGACCGTGGCATGGTCATGCTGAGCGTTGCGCTGCTGCTGGCGACACCCGCCACGGCCGAGCGCAGCGGCGAGGACATCATCGCCTGGGCCGCAGCCGCCGCCGGCGGCGAGGCCTGGCTGCACGCCGAGACCAACGTCATGCGCGGCCACGCGACCCTGTGCCGCGACGGCCGGCCCGACGCCTGCGTTCATGCCGACGATTACGTCATGTACCGGGTCTATCCCAGCGACCTGGACGATGCCCACGCCGGCACCGGCAAGTTTCGTCTGGACGCGCGCGTCGACGGGCGGATCCTGTTTCAGAATGCCTACGACGGCGAGCATTCGTGGACCCACGAAGGCCGTCTGCCGCCGGACGCCGCCCGCGATCTGGAGGCCAGCAATTTTGGTTTCAGCGCGATCCGCTTCGCCGGCCGCGAGGGCTTCCCGGTCGAGCGACTGGTCGATGACGAAGTCGACGGACAGGCCTGCTACACGGTTCGCGTTCGCGATCCCGCAGGCGGCAGCACCCTGTTCTGGATTGATCGCGACAGCGGCGCGATCCGCGCCGCCGCCTGGCCGACGCCGCGCGGCTTCCACGAGCGGCGCTACAGCGCGTTCTACTGGGTCGACGACCCGGGTTTCCTGCAACCGGGGCGGGTGCGTCTGTATTACGATGGTGTCAAGGTCGCCGATATACGCTGGACCGAGGCGGTGATCAACCAGCCCATTCCGGACGAGCTGTTCGTGCTCGGCGACTGAGTTTCCCCATGCATCCTAGCGAGGAATAGACGATGAACGGAACGAGACTGCTGATGGTCCTGCTGGCGGCCGGCGGCCTGATGGCCTGCGGCACGGACAGCGGCCCGGCCGATGCTGAACCCGCCGCGCCACCCCCCGCGCCGGTTGAGGCCCCCGCCGTCGAGGCGGTAAGCGCCGACGAGACGGTGGTCGAGGGCGCCAGCGAGCGCCTGGCCCGGGTCCTGAACGCCCAGCCGGAAGAGGTGCGCGCCCGCTACCCGCAACGGCGCCCCGCGGAGACGCTGGACTTCTTCGGCATCGAGCCCGGCATGACCGTGGTCGAGCTGTTGCCTGGCGGCGGCTGGTACTCGCGCATCCTGGCCGAGTATCTTGGACCCGAAGGCACCCTGATCGGTGCCAACTACGCCCATGGCATGTGGGCCCTGTTCGGCTTCATGAGCGAAGAGCGGATTGCCGCGATGGCGACCTGGGCGGCCGACTGGCCCGGGCAGGCCGCTGCCTGGGAGGTGGCCGATGCCGCAGCCTTCGAGGCCTTCGTGATCGGTGAACTGCCCGAGGACAAGCACGGCAGCGCTGATGCGGTGCTGATGATTCGCGCCCTGCACAATCTGTTCCGTTTCGACGCCGAGCACGGCACGCTGGCCCCTGCGCTGGCCGACGTCTACCAGGTGCTCAAGCCCGGCGGCATCGTCGGCGTGGTTCAGCACGAGGCGCGCCCCGACATGCCGGACGACTGGGCCGACGGCGCCAACGGCTACATCAAGCGTGACGCCGTGGTCGCGGCTTTCGAGCGGGCCGGTTTCGAGCTGGTCGCCGAGAGCGAGCTGAACGCCAATCCGGCCGACCTGCCTGGAATTGAAGACAGCGTCTGGCGTCTGCCGCCCAGTCTGCGGGTCGAGGACCCGGAGCGTCGGGCGGAGATGGAAGCGATCGGTGAGTCGCATCGCATGACCCTGAAGTTCCGCAAGCCGGCGGCGTGAGCCAGGCTGTTGGCTTCCAGCTGCTGCCGGCCCTGATCTGGGCCGGCAGCGCCGTTGCTATTGCCGAGAGCCCGGCCGACCCGGACCTCGATGCCCTGGTTGCCGCGCTGCAGGGCCAGTTCGACAATGCGGCCCAGTACGCCGCCGCGCCCGATCAGTTGAAAGTGCCGCCCAGCGTCGAAGGCGACTGGCTGGATCTGCAGCACGCCCGCTTCTACCGGGTCGAGGCCGCGGCAATAGGCGCCGAGGTCCTTTATCTGGAGTGGCGCAGCGGCAGCGCGGATGGACCGGTGTCGCGGCAGCGGATCTGGTCGTTCCGGCGCGACAAGGGCGGCCAGGTCCGGATGGATTTTTTCGCCTTTGCCGACGGCGGACCGTGGGTCGGGCGTGGCGATGAGCCGGGTGCCTTTGTCGATCTTGGCGAGGCTGAACTGCGCGGCTACGGGCCGGATTGCGCGCTCCGTTTCCAGCGTGAGGATGAGGTCTGGCAGGGGCGCATCACGGCCGATGAGTGCGAGCTGGTTGCCGCCTCGGGGCGACGCATGGGCATCGATGCCAAGGTGGTGATCCACAGCGACGGCAGCATCGAGTACCAGGAAGCCGGCCGCCTGCCCGGCGGCGGCTATGCTTTCCGCGTGCCGCCCACCGAACCCTACCGTTTCATTCGATCTGACTGAGAAAGCGGGCTCCGCCAGCTTGTCAGGTTTTCAGTCTGATGATTGATCAGTCTTCCATGCCCGCCGGCGTGCCCATGATCCGGTTGACTTCGATGAAGAAGCCGTCGGCATCGTAGATGGCGCTGAACATGACCGGGATCACGCCGCTGCCGTCCGGGGTCGGATACTCGCGCAGCTCGGGCTCGGTGTGGACGGTGACGCCTGGCGCGTTGCGGATTTTCTCGAAGCGTTCTTCCAGGTCGGTGGCGTTGATCACCATGATGATGTCGCCGGCGACCGGGCGTCGATTCTCCGGCGGCGGCGGTTCCGGGTCGGTGTAGCGGTGGTACAGGCCGATGACGCCGACGAAATCGTCATTGGCGCGCAGCAGCGCCAGCCGAACGGTCGGCGGTAACGGATTGCCCTGTTCGTCTACACCGCCGCCGAATTCCTGGTCGTAGATCACGGTCAGGCCCAGTGCGTCGCGGTACAGGGCCAGCGAACGGTCGATATCGCGCACCATCAGGGTAGTGCGGCGAACGTCGACCGGGCCGCGCTCGGCTTCGGCAACCGGGGCGGCATCCAGGCCCAGCGGAATCAGCAGGCTCAGTGCAAGAATCAGGTGGATATTGCGCATTTTGAAAAGCTCCGAAAAAGAACCCCCGGACGAGCCGGGGGTAAGGGAGGAGAACCAATGAAACTTTGATGAACGTGCTTCGATGTTCAGAAGTCGTACCTCAGCTCGATGCCGAAGGTCCGGCCCTTGCGCAAGCCGGCGAAAAAGGCACGCGGTGTACCGGCGTCGGCACAGTTGCCCGAGTTGATGTTGCAACCCTGCGACACCAGCTGCTCGGGCGGAATTCCGAAGGCGTCGAAGCCGTGACGCAGATCAAACCAGCGCGTGGCCATGGTCGGGGTGTCGTCGTCGAACAGGTTGCGAACAAAAGCCGCGATCTCCCAGCCGCCCTGGCTGCGTACACCGGCGCGCAGGTTCACGATATGTGTCGCCGGGATGTAAGCGCGATTGTGGACCTGAATATACTTCTTGCTTTCGTAGCTCCAGGTGGGCGCCGCAAAGAACTCCAGATTGCCGCTGAACGGCATCCGGAAGTCCAGCCCCAGCGTTGCCTGGTGTCTGGAGCTGATCGGGGTTTGCCGACCCTTGATGCTGCATTCCGGGCCGTCAAAGCCGGCCGGGATAAGCAGGCCGCCGGTGTTCAGGGTGTACTCCGCGTCGTCGCAACCGCTGGTGAATTCCGAGTCGGCCAGGGCGTAGCTGGCGTTCAGGATGAGGTTGTCGGTCAGCAATGCCCTCAATTCCAGCTCAAGCCCGAAGGTTTCGGTTGCGCCCTGGTTGGTGGCCACAGAGTTGATTGCGCTGCCGCCCGGGTCGGGCAGAGCCGTGGTCAACTGCACGTCTTTTGCGTCGATGAAGAATACCGCCGCGTTCATCTGCAGGCGACGATCGAGCCAGAAGCTCTTCAGGCCGACTTCAAGATTGTCCGACTTTTCCTGAGCGTAGGTGGGGAAGCCAATCAGCTGCCCGATCGAGCCGTTGATGCCGCCGGGCTTGGCGCCCTTGGCATAGACGAAGTACACCATGCGGTCATCGTCGATGGTGTAATCCAGGGTCAGACGAGGTGTCGTGGCCTTGAAGGTTTCTTCGGCGAAGAAGGTCTGGGCGCCGGTGGTCGGGTTGCGCTCCAGACGCGACTTGTCTTCTTCCTGATAGCGGATTTCAGCGGTCAGGGTCAGTCGATCGGTAATGTCGTGGCTCACCAGCCCGAACAGCGCCTGGTTGGTGATCTCGTCGGTCGCACCAAAAGGATTGCCGCGCACGGGCTGCTGGAAGGTCAGCGCCCAATCGTCCATGTTGTAGTCGTAATAGAAGGCGCCGACCATGAAACGGGTGCGGCGATCGGTCGGCGAAGCCAGGCGGATTTCCTGCGACCACTCTTCGGTTTCGCTGCGGGTGGTGTTCATGAACAGCGGGGCTGTGCCAGGCGGTACCGGCACTCCGGCCGGCACGAACACCACGAAAGCGTCTGAGTGGTCGGAGTCGGTTCCGAAGCGCCGGCTCTGACCGCGCCAGCCGGTCTGCGAGGTCAGCGTCCAGTCGTTCAGATCCCAGTTCATGCTGAGCGCGGTGAAATAATTGCGCGCAAAGATGCCGTCGAAGGCGGTGCCGTCGGGAGTGCCGTCGGGCAGCGGGTCGGTGTTCAGCGCCAGCAGGTCCGGACGGGCCTTGATGCCGCCGCAGTAATACTGGAAGTTGTTGGTGCTGACGCGCGGACCGCCACCACGAATCGGCGGGAAGAAAGCGCGGCGGAACGCGGCCGAGCGGAAGCCGGGCTCGCAATTGTTGTCGATGGCCGGCTGCAGGAACAAGGCCAGCGGGCCATCGTCGTCGCGGTTGTACATGATGTTCAGACGCGCGTCGAAGATGCCGCCGGCGTTGTAGATCAGGGCGGCGTTCAGCGACCGGGTCTGTTCGTCCCCGACCTTGTTGCCGGTCAAGGTGTTGACGTACTGGCCACCGTACTCGTAGTAGCGCGCACCGAGGCGGAAATACAGGGCATTTTCAATGATCGGGCCCGACAACCAGCCGGCGAACTCACGTTCGTTGTATTCGGCGCCCAGCAGCTTGAAACTGCCGGTAAATTCATTGGTCGGGTCGCGGGTGATGAAATTGATTGCACCGGCGTAGGTGTTGCGGCCGTACAGCGCGCTCTGTGGGCCCTTGATCACTTCGACGCGCTCCAGGGCGTTGAAGTTGATCGACTGAAGATCGCCGTTGTAGTAAACCCCGTCGATGAAGTAGGCCGTACCGGATTCAACGCCGAACTGGACGCGGGCCAGCACGTTCGACTGCCCGCGGATCACCGGGCGGTCGCTGGACCGACCAAAGGCCTGTGAAAAGGACAGGCCCGGTGTCAGGCGCGCCAGGCTGTCGACGTCGACCAGGCCCTGGCGCCGAATGTCTTCGGCGGTAAACGCAGATACCGCCACCGGGGCGTCCTGGATGGTTTCCTCAACCTTTCTGGCGGTGACGGTAATCGTCTCCAGTCGGCCTGACGTCAACTCATCGTCGTCCGCTGCGCCGCTCTGGCCCCAGGAAGTGGCCGGGGCGCACAGCGCCATGGTGATCGCCGTGGCGAGCAGCTTGGGCTTCAGGGCGGTCCGATCGAGCCGGTTTTCGGCCCGACGGGCGTTTCTTGCAAGGGCGGTGTTCATGTCCTCAGGTTCTCCCTCGGTGACGGTTTTCGGAGCGTGATGGGCCGGTTAAATGTCCGGACAAATTCTGGCCTTACGCCGATTGTAAGATTTGTCGATCGGCAGGTCAATGGCCGATTCCCGGCTTCTGCCACTAGCAAAGACCCCGGCGCCTGAGGCTGCCGGGGTCCTTTTTCACTCTTGCGCTGGCAGGGCCCGGCCTGCCGCGGTTGGCCGGCTTATTCGTCATTGTTTTCGGCCTGAGCACGTTGTTCGCGGACAATCCGGCGAAATTCAGTCCAGCTGGTCGCGTTCGGGCTGTAGAAGCTGTCCGGCGCAGTGGCATAGTCGGGAAAGTGGGCGTTGGTATAGGCCCGAATCGCTTCCGGCAGCTGGCCGTAGCCCTCGGGCAGTTTCATGCCCTGGCCGGAATAGATCAGGCCGCCAGGGCGCTGGCCCATCCGCATCCAGGGCAGCCAGGGGCCGGTCCGTGCCCAGCCATAGGTGGCATGAGTGGACTGGATGCTCGGATCATTGATCTCGGCGATCGGTGCGAAGAAGGTGAAATGCTCGGAGGCCAAATACATCGGGCCGCTGGATTCGTCCGGAAACTCTTCGACGCTGAGCGGATTGGGGTAGGCCAGCGGGATATTCATCGTCAGCATCAGCTGATCGCCGATCTGGACCCAGGGCCAGGTCGTGTAGTCGCGGCCGGCCAGCGGCATCTGGTGGCTGACGGGATCGTTCGCGACCTGGATGATCTCCACGGTTTCGCCGGTAAACGGATTGTCCCAGGTTTCCATGATCTCGCCGGATTCCAGGTCCTGGTAGTAGGTGACCTCGCGGGTGACCATCTTGAAGCCGCCATCCTCGTGCGGCAGCATGCGACAGGCGTTGAAGCCTTCGAAACGCATCAGGGGCTGCGGCTGGCTGTCCGGGAAATCGGCAAACAAGGTGCCGTACCACCAGGCGATCGTGGTTTCTTCGGGATCGAGGCTGCAGCGCATCTTGGCAAACGCGGTCAGCGAGTCGGCCGAGTCGCCCAGATCGAGGGCGCCGTTGATGGCGGGCGCGGACTCGACCGCTTCCGGTGCCGCGGCCTGTGGTGCCGCGGCCGGCGATTGATCGGCAGAGTCGGCACAGGCCGTGCCGAGTAGCAGGGTGAGCGGGACCAGTGCGGTCAGCTTGAGGCGGGAGGTCATGGGCAGGTGTTCTCCAAATGGGCCGGTTGATCGACAGACGTCCAGCGGCTCAGGCAGGCTTGCTGGCGCGATTTCGCTTGAGCGATCGACGCGCTTGGCATATCCTTGGGGCTGGAAGATTTGTCCGGACTTTTTACCGGTTTCATACGGATTTGTAAAGACTTGGCCGCGCGGTTTCTTTGCCGGCGGCGGATCGATGAGGTGTTGTGGAGATGAGCACGCTACCCCCTAGCTGGCAGCACGTGGGTCGCCACGAGTTGTTCCCCGAGGCAGGTCACGACGACACGGCCCGCTTTGATTTTCTGGCCAACCTGAACGGTTTTCTGGCCGGCCAACTGGCACCTCAGGTGCGGACGTCCTACCAACACGAGGTCAAGCCGGCCTTTGAAAAGGCGGAGGGACGGGCGCCGGCGGATCGGCACGAAGTGCGCAAGGCGATGAGCGGCAGCTTCAACTATCAGAGCTGGAGCGCGCTGCGCCGCTGCAGTATGGAAATGCGCCAGCAGACCGGCAGTCGGCTGGTGTTGGGCCAGCTCGACCAGCTGCTGGACAAGGCGCGGCGCTACAACGCCGAGCCGGGCCTGGAGCTGGACGCGTCCGTGCAGCAGCCACGCTACGCCGCGGCGGTTGACATCCATTGCATGCCGGGTGGCTACCATGGTGAACTGACCGAGGGCGACATCTCGGCCGGTGCCAACTACGACAGCGGCATCTTCGCCACCACCGGCGGCATGCTGGGGCGCTACAACGACGGCGGCGGCCAGGCCCTGGCACGCTGGCTGAAGCGGGATTATCCTGATTTCGAACCGAAGCGCATCCTCGATATCGGCTGCACCATCGGCCACAACATCGTGCCGCTGGCCCAGGCCTTCCCTGAGGCCGAGGTGATCGCCGTCGACACGGCTGCCCCGGTGCTGCGCTATGGCCATGCCCGCGCCCGCGCGCTCGGCGTGACGAACATCGTATTTCGCCAGGCCAACGGCGAGCAGCTCGATTTTCCGGACGGCCATTTCGATCTGATCACCACCAGCATGTTCTGGCACGAGACTTCGGCCAAGGCGTTGCCGCGGATCATGCAGGAAATTCATCGCTTGCTCGCTCCGGGCGGATTGACCGTACACCTCGAGCAGCCCCAGTATCACGAGGGTATGGACCCTTTCGAACAGTTCATGCGCGACTGGGATGCCTTCAACAACAACGAGCCATTCTGGTCGGTGATGCATTCCTATCACCTTGACGAGATGATGCGCAAGGCCGGCTTCAGCGATACCGAATACTTCGAAACCGGCATCCGCGCCTGGGTCGACGCCAGCATTTTCCCCGAGGCCGGCAAGGGCGAGGAAGACTACGGTCGATCCGCGCAGTGGACGGCTTTTGGCGCCTGGAAGCGAGCGGCATGAGCGCGCAGGGCATCGACCCGACCCTGGCCGGGGCGGCCAAGGCGAAGGGCAAGCGGCCCTGGTTCTTCGATGATCCGGATGTCGAGCGCGTTCTCAACATCAGCATGGCCCTGGCCATGGAGCTGGCGGTGACCCGCCAGCGCCTGGACGCCGTCGAGCGGCTGCTCGCTGAAAAGGGACTGCTGACCCAGGATGAGATCGAAAGCTTCCGACCGGCGCCCGAGGCCGAGACCGCCCGCCAGCAGTGGAACCGCGACTACATCGCCCGGGTGCTGCGGGTGCTGATTCAGTCGGCCCAGGGCCGCGCCGCCGAGGCCGAAGGTGTGGACCGGTCGATGGAAGCGGTGATGCGCGAGCTGACCAATATCTGACGCGGAGCAGCCTTGTGGCGCTTGTCGGAACAAGGTCGTTAGAGACGCGAAGCAGCAAGGCAGCAAAGGGTGGGTAGCTTGCTTGGTGATCAGCCTATCGATCGTTTTTCTTGCGTCGTTGCTGCTTGGCTGCTTCGCGTCCAAAAGACTTTCCTGATTACGTACATGACTCAGTCATCGGCCAGAGGGCCTTGTGCTTCAGGCCTTTGAGGTGCAGCCGAAGCGCGCAGGGCCCTCTGCCCCGAATTCATGGCGGAGTCATGTGCGTAATCAGGAAGACTTGTGGTATTTGAACCATGGCGCCTGATCGCGGCGTGTTGACAGGAGAATGTACGTCCAATGAGCAGTCTGAGAGAGCAAATGCCCATCCTCGCCCGGCACGAAGGCGTCTGGGACGGGATGTATCGCTATTTCGACCCGGAAGGCAACAAGATCGACGAGCACAGCTCGCGGCTGGTCTGTCGTTTTCCGGACGGCGGCCAGTATCCCTATCACCAGACCAATCACTATCGCTGGGCCGACGGCAGGACCGAGGTCAGGGATTTCCCGGCCCGTGTCGAGAACGGCCGGCTGGACTTCGACAGCGACCTGATCGAAGGCTGGGCGGCGGAAGTGCCGCTGGACGACTTCAACAGAACCGTGATGCTGAATTGGGTGCGCAAGGGCGAGCCTGATCTCTACCTCTACGAAATGATCCAGATCTCGGACTGCGGCCAGTACCGGCATCGCGTCTGGCATTGGTACAAGCAAGGCCGCATTGTGCAGCGCACTCTGATCGACGAGCACAAGGCCTCAGACCGCTGGCAGCATATCGACGGCCCAAGCTTCGCCGGCGATCCCGTTTGAGGCTTCAGTTTTCGATGCTTCGACTGGCCGAAGACGGGATACCGACCGAAGCATCGCCACTGTCGCAAAGGGCACAGGACTGGACTAACCGCGAAGACGCGAAGAACGCCAAGGTTTACTTGCTGGCCTTCTGACGCAAGCGCTTTTCTTCACGCCCTTTGCGTCTTCGCGGTTAGCCAAGTCCATTCAACCCCCAGAGAACAGTACCCCGTTGGCCTCCAGGTCTGCGATGTCGGCTGCGGAGTAGCCGCAGGCCTTCAGGACTTCGTGATTGTGCGCGCCCAAGGCGGGGAGGTCTGGGTCCGGGCGTGCCGGTTCCCGGGCAAAACGGATGGGTACGCCGATATGGTCGTTACCCTGCTCGTCTTGCCAGCGCATCCTGCGGTGCTGGACCTGGGGCTGTTCGAAGGCTTCCCGGAGATCCAGCACCGGCGCCCAGCAGACGTCGATATCGGCCAGAAATTGCTCCCATTCGGCTAACGACTTGCGGGCAAAGCAGCCGTCGAGAAAATCCACCAGCGGGCGCTGGTGGGGGCCGGGCCCCTGCGCGTGCAGCGGCGCCAGCTCAGGCCGGCCCAGAGCGCTCAACAGATTGACGACGAACTTCTGCTCGCTGCCGCCCAGTGCAATATAGCGCTGGTCCTGGGTCCGATAGAGCCGGTAAAAGGCGTTGCCGCCGAAGGAGCGCTCATGCGGCGGATGCGGCGCTCTACCTTCGGCAAAGACGGGTCCGGTAACGTTCGGCGTCCAGGCCATCAGGCTGTCGAGCATGGCGATGTCGATGAAATCGCCTTCACCGGTCTGGGTGCGCCGATACAGCGCCATCAGAATGCCTGACAAGGCCATCAGCGACGCCGCCATGTCAGCGGCCGGGACATGCGGATTGACCGGCCGGCTTTCTGCATCGAGGTTGCAGGCGACCAGTCCGCTCAAGGCCTCGACCGCCAAATCATGAGCGGGGCGATCACGCAAGGGACCATCCTGCCCGAAGGCCGAGATCGAGCAGTAGACGATGCCGGGGTTGACCGCGCGAATGGATTCAAAGTCGATCCCCAGCCGCTGGGCGACCCCGGGTCTGAAGGCTTCGACCACCACGTCGCAGCCTGCGGCGATCTTCAGCAGGGCCTCGCGTCCGGCCGTCGGCTTCAGGTTGATGCAGATCGATTTCTTGCCCCGATGGGTGTTGCGAAACCAGACCGAGCTGCCGTTCTGTTTCAGGCCGACTTCGCGCACCGGCTCGCCGCCGGGTGGTTCGAGCTTGATCACTTCGGCGCCGTGATCGGCCATCATCATGGTCAGATGCGGGCCGGGCAGGAACAGGCTCAAGTCGAGAACGCGCAGGTCTGCAAGTTTCATCAAAGGACGGCGGGCATGAGGGGCAGGAACCCAGGATGACAGAAGCTTGAGTCGTTTTCCGGTATCGAGGGGCGTCGCTTTTGCCGGGCTGGAGGCGCGTCTGGGGTTCCGAAGCCCAGGCTCCTAGGCTTCAAGCAGTCGGGCAATCGACGCATCGTCGTAACCGAGTTCGCGCAGCAGGGCTTCGCTGTCCGCGCCCAGCGCCGGCGCCGGGCGTGATTCCGGGCGCTGGCCGTTGACCTTGATCGGACAGGCGAGTTTTTTCAGGCCGGGTTTGAGCGGGTGATCCATGCGCTGGACCATGCCGACCTGCCCGACGAAGGGGTTATCAAGGCCCTGGGCGAGATCGTTGACCGGGGCGACCGGGATCCGGCCGCCGAACAGCGTCATCCATTCGGCTGTCGTCCGGGTCATGAAGGCGGCATCAAGCTCCACGGTGAGCAGATCGCGATTGTCGCGACGGGCCGGAATGTCGATGAAGCGTGGGTCCTCGATCAGCTCCGGCCGGTCCAGGCCGCGGCACAGTTCTTCCCAGAACTTGGGCAGCATGCACAGCACGTAGATCCAGCCGTCGGCGGTACGGTAGCTCTGCGCCGGCACGGTGGCCGGGTGGGCGCCTCTGGGCAGCCGGGTGGTGACATGGCCGTTGTTCAAATACCAGGTGGCGGGATAGCTGAGCTGATGCAGGGCGACATCGAACAGGCTCACATCGACATCGCAGCCCTGGCCCGAGCGCTGGGCGCCGGCCAGGCCGGCGAGCAGGGCGATGGCCATGTTCATGCCGGTCATGAAATCGACCACCGACAGGCCGAAGCGGGCCGGCGGCGTGCCCGGTTCGCCGGTCAGGTAACAGAAGCCGGCCTCGGCCTGCATCAGGTAGTCATAGCCGGGCCAGCGCGCGCGTTCGTTGTCGCGACCGTAGGCCGACAAATGCGCGCAGACGATCGCGGGTTGCAAGTGCTTGAGGCTGGCATAGTCCAGCCCGAGCCTGGCCGGCAGATCGCCCCTGAGGTTGTTGAGCACGCCGTCGGCCGTGGCCACCAGCTTCTCGAACGCCTCGCGACCGGCGCTAGACTTCAGGTCCAGCACCAGGCTCTTCTTGTTGCTGTTGAAGGTCTGGAAGAACTCGCTGTCGGCATCGCCCAGGGTGAAGGGGCTGGTGCGGCGCGAGACATCGCCGCCGCCGGGAGATTCGATCTTGATCACTTCAGCGCCCAGCTCGGACAGGTACTGCGAGCCGTAGGGCCCGGCGCCGTACTGCTCGACGGCAACGATCCGAAAGCCGGTCAGCGGCAGGTAGCTGCTCATTCGCGGTGGCGCCCCACCAGCTGTTTGGCGATGATCAGACGCTGGATCTCATTGGTGCCTTCGCCGATGCACATCAGCATGGCGTCACGGTAGAAGCGTTCGATCTCGTATTCCACCGAATAGCTGTAACCGCCAAAGATGCGCATCGCTTCGTTGGCGCAGAACACGCCGGCCTCGGTGGCGAAGTACTTGGCCATGCTGGCCTCGAGATCGCAGCGCTCGTTGGCATCGTACTTCTTTGCCGCCGATTCGATCAGCAGCTTGGCGGCTTCGACCTGGCAGGCCATCTCGGCCAGCTTCAGCTGAATCGCCTGGTGCTCGGCGATCGGCTTGCCGAAGGCCTTGCGGTCCAGGGCGTATTCCAGCGCCAGCTTCAATGAGCCCTCGGCGATGCCGCAGCCGCGGGCGGCGACGTTGATCCGGCCCAGCTCGAGGCCGCCAGCGGTCTGGTAGAAGCCCTGACCCTCGACGCCGCCGAGCAGATTGGCGGCCGGGATACGGTAGTCGTCGAAATTGACTTCGCAGGAGTCGATCGAACGATAGCCGAGTTTCTTCAGCTTCTTGCCGACGCTGAACCCCGGTCCTTTCTCGGCGATGAACAGGCTCATGCCCTTGTGGCGCGGCTGGGCTTCCGGGTCGGTCTTGGCCAACAGCAGCAGCACATGGCCGTTGAGCGAGTTGGTGATCCAGGTCTTGGCGCCGTTGATGACATAGTCATCGCCGTCGCGTCGGGCGACAGTGCGAATCGCCTGCAGATCGGAGCCGGCGTTGGGTTCGGTCAGGGCGATACCGCCGCGAATCTCGCCGGTAGCCAGGCGGGGCAAGTATTGCGCCTTCTGTTCCTCGGTGCCGCAGCGCTCGATCGCCGAGGCCAGGATCAGATGCGAGTTGAAGATACCCACCGGCGCCATCCAGGCCGAGGAAACCTTGATCACGATCTTGGCATACGCGCTGGCCGACAGCCCCAGGCCGCCATACTGCTGGCCGATGGTGGCGCCGAAAAGGCCGAGCTCCTTCATCTGCTCGACCAGAGCATGCGGATACTCGTCGGCCTGGTCGTGATGCTGGGCAATCGGTTTGACCGCCTCCTCGACCCAGCGATCGATGGCGTCAAACAGCGCCTGCTCGTCCTCGGCGCTCCACAGTTCCTGTTCCGTCATCGTTGCCTCGTTTGAAGATGACTATTAACCCGGCAACGAAATACCTACGGTATTCGTTGCACGGCATTTGCGGCGCGTGTCCGCAAATGCCTTCGCTTCGCGGTTAGAAAACCATACGTTCCAGGTTCAATACCCGACCTGGTCCTCGATGCTGTGGCCGCGCTTGGCGATCAGCATGCTGCGATTGAAGGTGCAGACCATCTTGCCGTCCTGGTTGAAGCCGGTGGTCTTGACGGTGACGATGCCGGCGCCGGGTCGCGATTGGGATTCGCGTTTGTCGAGCACTTCCGACTCGCAGATCAGGGTGTCACCGGCATACAGCGGGTAGGTCAGCTTGATGTCGGTCCAGCCCAGGTTGGCAATGGCCTTCTGGCTGACGTCGGTCACGCTCATTCCGACCATCAGCGCGACCGTGAACGGCGAGCAGACGATGCAGCGGCCGAACTCGCTATTTGCCGCGTACTCCTTGTCGAAGTGCATCGGGTGGGTGTTCATGGTCAGCAAGGTGAACCAGGTGTTGTCGGTTTCGGTGATGGTTCGACCGGGGCGATGCTCGTAGATATCGCCGACATTGAAATCCTCGAAGTAGCGGCCGAAATGCTCCCGATAGCGATTCGGTCCGACTTCCTTGACGTTCTGCACCATGTTCGTGAGTGTCCGTTGCTGAATGAGGATGGATTGGGTCAGGACTTGCGCGCCGAAAGCAGCGCGAGGATGCGTCGGGCGGCGGTGATCACCGGTGCGTCGACCAGACGGCCGTCGACCTGGACGGCCTCGCCGCCGCTGGCCTCGGCCGCGGCGATCACGGCCTTGGCCCGCGCGATCTCGTTCTCGGTCGGCAGGAACTGGGCCTGGATCGGCCCGACCTGAGCCGGATGGATCGCGGCCTTGGCGCTGAAGCCCAGCGCCCGGCAGGCGCGGGTTTCGCGGACCAGGCCGTCGTCGTCCTTGATGTCGATGAAGGGCACGTCGATGCAGTCCAGGCCATGCGCCCGGGCCACCGTGATCAGGCGCGAGCGCGCATACAACAGGGGCTCCCAGGCGAATTCGCAGCCGGCGTCGACGCTGTAGTCATAACCGCCGAACATCACGCCGCGGATGCGCTTGCCGTCATCGAGTTCGTAGTCCAGTTCCAGCAGGCCGCGGGTGGTTTCGATCAACACGATCAGCTCCGGGCAGTCCGCGCCCAGACTGGCGACCACTGTATCCGCCTGGCGGCCGTTCTCGAATTTCGGAATGATGATGAAACGCGGCTTGGCCGGGCTGGCGGCCAGGGCAGCCAGGTCGGCCTGGCCGAATTCGCTTTCCGGCGCGTTGATGCGCAAGCCGAAGGGATGAGCTTCGGGTAGGGCGGCCAGCGCTTCGATCGCCAGCCTGCGGGCCTCGTCCTTGGAGGAAACGGCGACCGCGTCCTCCAGATCGATGCAGACCCGATCGACGCCGCTGGCCTCGGCCTTGGCGAAGCGCTCGGGCCGGTTGCCCGGCACGAACAGCAAACAGCGGAAGGGCAGGGCGGTGCTCATGCGGGCGCGGCAACCTGGCTGGCGAAATGGGATGCAATCTGCTCTCGCGTGGCGATCCAGACATCCTTGTGCGAGCGGACATGGCGGAGAAAGGCCTGCAGCGCGCCAATCCGGCCCGGTCGGCCGATGATCCTCAAGTGCAGGCCCAACGACATGTATTGCGGTACTTCGGTCTTTTCCGCATACAGCCAGTTGAAGCTGTCGACGGCGTACTGCAGCCAGGCCGCCGCTGACAGCCCCGGGTCGATCCAGAACTTCATGTCGTTGGAGTCCAGCGCGTAGGGCATGATCACGATCGGGCCGCCGCTGCCGGTATCCCAGAACGGTGTGTCCTCGGAATAGTCGTCCATGTGATAGCGAAAACCCTCCTCGATCAACAGCCGGCGGGTGTTGGCCGTGTGCAGGTAGCGTGACAGCCAGCCGACCGGGCGCTTGCCGGTGCTGGCCTCGATGCTGTCGGCCGCCTTGCGAATGAAAGCCCGTTCCTCGGCCTCATCGAGCCGGAACTGGTGGACCCAGCGCCAGCCGTGCGAGCACGGCTCATGCGGCCCGTCGGCGATATAGCGGGCGATGTGCGGTGCGCGTTCCAGCGACAGCGCGGCGGCGGTGAAGGTGGCCGGAATCGCGTACTCGTCGAGCAGCGCGGCGATGCGTCGAAACCCGGGGCCCAGCCCGTAGCGGTAGTTCGACTCGTTGCCGTAGTTGCGGATCGGTTTTTTCAGGCTCACGCCGAGCTCGTCGACCGGCTCGGTGATCGGGTCTCCCTCGGCCAGCGAATACTCCGAGCCCTCCTCGACGTTGACCACGATCGACAGCGCCAGCCGCTTGCCACCGGGCCAGCTCCAGCTTGTGCCGGCGTTGCTCATGATCAATGGTATTCCTCGCCGCCGGAGACGTTCATCGCCTCGCCGGTGATGTACACCGCCTGGTCCGAGCACAGGAAGGCGCAGGCCTTGGCCGTGTCGTCCTGCAGGCCGGGTCGGCCCAGCGGAATCCGGTTCTTCATCGCTGCCAGATACTCGTCCAGGCTCAGGCCCAATGCCTTGCTGAAGTACTCGTTCTGCCAGGCGCCCAAGCCGGTGGTGACGTGGTTCGGGCAGATCGCGTTGACGGTGATGCCGTGCTGGCCGAGCTCGATCGCGGCGACCCGGGTCAGGCCGACCAGGCCGTGCTTGGACGAGCAGTAGCCGGAGGCAAACGGAAACCCCGACTTGGCCGCCTGGCTGGCGATATTGACAATGCGCCCGCCCTGGCCCTGTTGAATCATCTGGCGGGCGGCGGCGCGCGTGGCCAGGAAAGCGCCGCGCAGGTTCACGCCCAGCACCGCGTCCCAGTCGCTGCTGTCCATCTCGACGATGGGCTTCATGATGTAGCCGATGCCGGCATTGTTGACGAGAATGTCGATGCGGCCGAAATGCTCGACCGTGCGGTCGATCAGGGCCTGGACCTGGTCTTCTGCCATCACGTTGCAGGCAATCGCGACGGCTTCGGCGCCGAGCGCGCGAATCTCCTCGACCATGGCGTTCATCTCATCGCTGGCGCCGATCGCCTCCGGCGGTGTTTCCGGGCCGGCCGACTGACCGATGTCGGAAATCACGATCCGGCAGCCTTCCGTCGCCAGCCGGCGCGCCATCGCCGCGCCCAGCCCCTCGGCCCGGCCGGAGCCGGTGATGACGGCGACCTTGCCCTTGAGTTCCGGATACACGGCCTACAGCGCCTCGGTCAGGATGAACAGCGGGTTGTCGGTGAACTGGCTGAACTCCGCCGCCACCTTTTGCACCGCTTCGCTGGCCACATCGGCGCCGAACTTTTCCATATCGTTGACCCGGATCAGCTCGACATAGTCGTACGGGGGCGCGGCATCGCTCATCAGCAGGCCAGCCGAGCGCAGCACCTCGAAGCGGTCGACCGAGCCCAGGCCGTTGACGGTGGGCAGATCGTGCTCGCGCGCCCAGCGCTCATAGGCAGCCACATCGGCGCCGGGCTTGAGGTTGAACAGAACGACGATGGTGGTCATGAGGCGAGCTCCTTTGATTGCCTGCAGGCGGACAGCTCAAACGCCGTCGTGCCGTGAAAGTTGTCCGGACAAATTGTAGGGGCGCTGAGCCTGCCGGTCAATGTTGGCGTTGTGATTTCAGCCCTTGCAAGCCTGCCCATTTCTCCGGCTTTCACTGGGCGTCGAAAGCGGCGGCCACCGGTGCCTCCAGGGACTGAAGAACCCGGATGCTCGTCTCAGGGCGCCATTCCGAAGACGCGCTGTCGAGCGCAATGCTCAGCCGTATTCTGCGGCCAGGTAGATGGACCGGCGCCCGTTGCCCGGCGGCCGTTCGCGGCGTATCAGCGGGCAGACGGACCAGCGCTCGATGGCCGTCGAGCCGTGCCAATGGAGCCGGCACCGTATTGATGTGAATGCCTTCAGGCGCTTCGATAATGGCGAACAGCGGGCCGGCCAGGGGCTGATCGCCGCGCCAGGTCAAAGTCAGGGCTCGACTAGCGGCCGCGAGGACGCCCTCGGGTGGGACGCGGTCAGACTGCGCCAGGGTGATTTCAAAACCGGCCGTGACGTCGACGACCGGCGTCGGCCCAGCGGCGTCTGCAAGCATCCAGACGACCATATGGGCCAGTTGTCGTCCCATCCTGGCCTCGATCACGGCCGGCCCCGGGCGCAGCGGAATCAGGGCGTGGCCCCCCTGGCCAGCAACCGAGACCTGAACCCGCTCCGGCGACAGCGAGCGCAACTCAACCGCATACGCCGGATGGCTGAGGTCGCGCCGAATCAGGCCGAAGCTGCGCCCGCTGATCTGAATGTTCCGGGCCTGCCAGTGATCGGGGCGATGAAACAGCAGGCTCTCCGGGTCGAGTTGAAGGCGATCAACCAGCGGCAGGGCGCTGAGCAGGCGAGGGTCCGCGCTGGGCCTGATCAGCAGGAAAGGCAGGCTGCCGGGTTCACGCCGCTGCTCGCGTAGCGGAGGTCCGTCGAGCTGCTGAGCCGCGGCCAGCCCGAGCACGCAGCCGGTCCAGCCCGCGATCACGGTGGCGAGGAGACTACGCAGCGGCGATCGCGGCTCCCCGGCGGGTCGGGCCAGACTGTCATGCAGCAGCGTCAGCGCCAGCGCCGGCGCCGGACCTGACAGGATCACCGCCATGAGCAGCCCGATATCCGCCAGCGCGATGGCCGGCAGACCCAGCGCGGCGCGCAGCCAGAACAACAGGCTCAGGCCAAAGCCACCGGCCAGCATCACCCGGCGCAGCTCAGGTGGGCTGGATCCGGGGCGGTCTGCGGCCCTGCCCAGCCTGGCCGCCAGGCCGGCGGTCAACAGCAGCGGTCCAGCGAGATAGATGAAGTCAAAGCGCCACCAGGCATCGCTGTCGGTGAGCAGCACCAGCCCGATCAGGAGGGCAGCAGCGACCGCAAACAGCCACCGTCTGATCATTCTCGACCTGGCTTGCCTGGCTGGATCAGGGTCTCTGGCGGCAAGATGGTCGGCTTTCGGCCGATTCTGGCTTGCGCTGGCCAGTGTGCCCATGAGACACTTTGGGCGAAATCGGGCCAGCCACCGTCGCCGCCGGAATGATCTCGGCGCTCGGGCAAGCGGACGATTTCGCCGGCCGCGCAGGGAGTGTGGGTCGGACGGGCAGGGCGCAGGATCGGCGCTGCCTGATCAATGGGGGACGGTGTTTGACCAACCAGGGAGTCCGCCATGCTTCGAATCCTCGCGCTGCTGTTTGCCTTTCTGGCCTTGATCGGGGCCTCATCGACTGTGCTTGCCCAGTCTGCTGCAGCCCGCCTGTTCGTGGCCGAGTCTGCGGGACCCGAGCGGGGCGCCTGTCCCAACCAGGGCGGCATCCTGGATTCGGTCTCCGTGCCGGTCAATGAATCGATAGAACTGAGCATCGTCACGCCGGTTCCGGCCGGGCCGGGTGGCGCGAGTTTCCAGCTTTCTGCTTCCAGTCCATCGGTCGTCGCGGTCGGTGATCGAAACCAGTCCTTCCTGCCTGTCGTGACCGTACCCGAGGGCCAGACCCAGAGCAATCCTTTTACTGTGTTTGGTCGCACGGTGGGCGCAACCAATATCAGCGCCGTGTCGCTGTCGCCGGACTTCACTGGCTTCACCGTGCCGGCCGGTGCCTGGGACGTCGGGCCGGACGGCAACCGACGCTTTCTTGACCCCAACCGCTTCGCCGATGCCGCCAATTGCCGGGAGGGGATCAACAGCCCGAACTTGAGCAACGACGAGACGGTCCTTGCCAACTGCGGTGAACTGGCCCGCGGGGTGGTCGCGGACGGTGCCAGTCATTTGCTGATGCGCACGCGCTCGGGGCTGCAAGGCGTGGCCTGCTTCGAGATCATCGACGCCGGTGGTGGTGATCCCGGCCAGATCACCGTGCCGGTGAAGGCGGCGGCATCGGTGCAGGGGTTGTTTCAGGCCTCGTCCTACTATCGTGCGCCTGAGGCATTCGAGGCCGAAACCCTGCGCCGGCCGGTGGAGGTCGAATTCACCTATACCTCGACCATCGGCAACGGCAACACCACTCGATTCCGGGCCACCTTGGACGTGGTCCGCCCACCCGTGGTTCTGGTGCATGGGCTATGGAGTTCCGGCGGATCCTGGTCGTCGTTCTGGCAGCGCAACACGCCTGACTTCACCACGGAAGTGGGAGATTACGAACCCAGCAATGCCCAGGTTTTCTCCAATAACGCCTTCAGAGTGCAAGACTTCGCGGCGGCGGCCATCGAGAGCTCGCGGGAAAAAGGCTATGCGACAACCCGCGCCGATCTGATTGGCCACAGCATGGGTGGCCTGCTCGGGCGCCTGTATGCCCAGAGCGCCGCCAATGACCGCCCGGACAATCTCGGCCAGGGCGATCTGCGACGGGTGATGAGCCTGGCGACACCGCACTACGGCAGCAGTTTTGCCAATCTGGTGGTGGCGCTGCACAACAGTGATGCGCCAACAACCGTCGAGACCATCGACGGCCTGCTCGGTGAAGACATCCGGCAAGGCGCGATCTGTGATCTGGCCGAGAACAGCCCGGCTCTGGCCGGTCTGGCTGGCGGAACCAGCCTTCCGGCCCATGCCGTGGTTGCTGTGGGCGGCGAGGCCGGGACACCTCAGGCTCCTGCGTCCTACTGGGGCGGTTTGCTCGGCCGGGCGAACTTCGAGTCGGCCTTGACCCGGCGGCGTTGCGTGCAGCGCAATGGACGTCGTTGTACCCAGCGCGAGTTCGTTTTCGATCAGGCCATCGTCGACGGGTACCGCTTCCGCGAGGCCAACGACGTGATCGTGCCCGCCTCCAGCGCGCGCGGGGGGCTGGCTGGCGCGCAGGCGCCCGAGTTCGATGTGTTGCATTTCGGGGTCTGGGTCGTGGTTCGCGGGCCAACCAACTCGCGCCCGGTCCGCAACCATTCGCTGCCGCTGCTGGACCAGGCGGTCAGCGCGGCAGCCTGGCGGTCTGACTGGCCTGGGGCACTGTCCGACAGCAGCGGCGCCCCCCGATCGGTGCCCGGTGCGCCAGGAGCCGACAACCCCGCCATCTACCAGGCCGAGTGCGGTCCGCAGGGTCCGCTGCTGCCCGCAGGTCTGCAAACCGCCCCACGGCGTGCCGGTGACGCCGTGCGCGCTGATCCACGCATTCAGATCCTCAGTCCGGCCCCCGGTACGGTGATCTTCTGGGGCCAGACCATTCCGGTGGCCGTCAGCCTGGACGAGAATCTGGATGCGCTCGATCTTGGCGTGCTGGTCCCCGGCATCGGGCTGTTTGAACCGGAGGATGAGGATTCAGACGAACCGCTCGATGGCTTTGAGGTCGACGTTCCCGTGGGTGCCGGCATCGCCGGGCCGCTGCGGCTCATCGCCTTTGTGGAAACCACCGAGGGTGAGCGCCTGCAGGGCGCGGAGGTTCAGGTCATCGTCCGTCCGGAGGATGATCCGCAGGCCCTGCAGCTGCTGCCTCCGGCGCTCAGGCTGGACCTCCTCGATCGCACCGTCGGCCGGGTCTGGGTGCTGGGCCAGTACGCCGACGACATCGAGCTGGACATCAGTCACCCACTGCTGGGTACGAGCTTCGAGTCGCTCGATCCGGCCATTGCCGAGGTGGACGGGCACGGTCGGGTGACCGCGCTGGCAGCGGGGCAGGCCGTGATTCGGGCCCGCCACGGTGAACTGGAAAGTTTCTCGACCGTGATCGTCACCGAGACACCGGGCGCGCCGCTCCCGCCGGAGCCAGTCAGCGATCAACTGGAGGTGCGTGGCAGCGGGTTCCGACTGAATCGGAATTCTGGCTTTTTCGTCCAGCAGCTGACCGTGAGCAATCCCGGCGAAGTTCCGGTTCGCGGTCCGTTTCACCTACTCTTCAGCGAACTGAATCCAGAGATCAGCCTGGTTAACCGTGACGCGGTCAGCCAGCACCTGCAACCACCCGGCGAACCCTTCATCAGTCTGGTGACCGGTGCTGATGGCGTCAGCCTTCAACCCGGCGAATCGCTGACCTTGACGCTGGAGTTTCTGAACCCGCTGCGTGTGCCGATCCGCTACGTTCCGGTCGTCTATCGCAGCGCGTCCGGCATCTGAGCGTAGCCAGCCAAGCGGAGCCTGAACCATGAAATCTCGAATTTGGACCAGCCTTTCCCATCTGCCGCCAGCGCTGCTGCTGGTCGCATCCCTGTCGGGGCCGGCACTGGCCGGGTCGATCACCCTTGAGCTGCAACTCAACACCGCCGTCATCAGCGCGCAGCCAGGACACCTGGCGTTCAGCCTGGCCGACGGCAATGACCATACCGGCAGCAGCGTGGTGGTGGCCAATCTGGCCGGCAATGCCGTTGTCGGCGATCTGAGCCTGAGCGGCGATGCCAGCGGTGGTCTGGCCCCGGGTAGCCTGACGCTGGGCGACGCTGCGTTCTACAGCGAAGGCCTGTTGGCCCTGCAATTCGGCAACACGCTGGTGTTCGAGTTCAGCCTGTCGCCGTCATTCCTGCCGGGCGAGTTTCCCGATCAGTTTTCCTTCTTCGTGCTGGATGAACAGTTCCTCCCGTATCCGACCGACGATCCGCTTGGCGCCGATGCACTGTTGGTCTGTGAACTGGTGGGCGTGATCCCCGACTGCCGGCTGTTCAGCTCGGCTGCGGTGGGCGCCGTGATTGAGGGCTTCAGGATCTTCGACGATCGCTTCGAACCCTGAGCAAGGCTGCGCAGAGCGCGGCGGCACAGCCTTGTCGGGAGGCTGCTGGCGGGGCGGGTGAGGGTCCGCTCGAGCGGGCGGCTGGATTCCGCCCCCGAGGCTGACTAAAATGTCCGGACTTTTCCCTGGTCCGAACAACCGCCATGCCCCTGATGCAGACTTCCGATCTCACCCCGCGCGAGTACTGGGCGCAGGTCCGGTCGAATCCCAACCGGGCCAAATTTGGTTTTGGCAGCCGGCCGGCGCTGATCAACATTGATCTGCAGCGCGCCTACACCGATATCGAGTGCTTCAAGACCGCCTACCAGACCGATCCAAAGCAGCTTGACTACGTCAATGCCCTCTCGGCGGCCATGCGCGCGGCTGGCTTCCCGGTGATCTGGACTCATGTGGCCTACCTGGACTCGGCCGCGGACGCCGGCGTCTGGGGTACGCGCACCGACACGCCGGATTCCTTGCAGAACATCAAGCACGGCTCGGAGCGCGCCCAGCTCGACCCCCGCCTGGCCATCGCGCCGTCTGACGTGATCATCCACAAGCGCATGCCCAGCCCTTTCTTCGAGACCCATCTGCCCTCGCTGCTGACCTGGCACCGGATCGACACCGTGCTGATCACCGGCGGCTCGACTTCGGGTTGCGTGCGCGCGGCGGTGGTCGACGCGCTGTCGCACGGTTACCGGACCACGGTAGTTGAGGAATGCGTGGCCGACAAGCACGAGATTCCGCATTTCGCCAACCTGGCCGATATCCTGCTCAAGTACGCCGATGTGGAGTCCTTCGAGACGGTTGCTGGATACCTGAACGATCTCAAGAACCCGGCCTGATGTCCGCGATGCGCAGTGGTCACGGGCGGCCCGCTTCGGCCGCCGCCAACCAGGTTGAACAAGCTGCGACGAGGAGCAAAACCATGAAATCCGATCCCGGCCTGTACGGCTATCTGCCCTGGGACCAGCGCCCCGAGATCCGCTGGCCGAACGGTGCCCGCGTCGCCGTTTGGGTGGCGCCGAATATCGAGTTCTACGAGCTGGATCCACCGGTCAATCCGCAGCGCAAGCCCTGGCCGCGGCCGATGCCGGATGTGCTGGGCTATGCCACCCGCGACTACGGCAACCGGGTCGGCCACCTGCGCATGATGCGCGTGCTCGATCAGTTCGGCCTTCGCGGCTCGGTGTCGCTGTCTACCGCCATGCTGACCCACCACCCCGAGATCATCGACCTGGTGCTGGAGCGCGACTGGGAACTGTTCAGCCACGGCATTTACAACACCCGCTATACCTATGGCCTGTCCGAGGAGCAGGAGCGCGAGATGATCGTCGACGCGATGCGGCGGATCCGGGACTACTCCGGCCAGCACTGCGACGGCTATCTGGCCCCGGCGCTGTCGCATTCCGAGCACACCATCGACCTGTTTGCCGAAGCCGGTGGGACCTACACCTGCGATCTGTTCCACGACGACCAGCCGACGCCGGTGATGACCCGCTCGGGCAAGCCCTTTGTCTCCGTGCCGTACTCGCTGGAACTCAACGACACCATCGTCTATGTGGTCAACCGGATCGAGCCGCGCCGCTACGGCGACATGATCATCCGCGCATTCGACCGGCTCCATGCCGAGGGCGAACGCTCGGGCACCGTGATGTGCATTCCGCTGCACGCCTATCAGGTCGGCCATCCCCATCGCCTGGCCGCCTTCCAGCGCGCGCTGGACCATATCTGTTCCAAGGACGGGGTCTGGCTGGCGACCGGGCGTGAGATCGCCGGCCACTATCTGGATCACTACTACAAGGAAGCCGTGGCCATGATCCGGCGAATCGAGGAGGACGCGGCATGAGCCTGGAGCCGAAATTCCTGCGCTACGACAAGCTCCGTCATGGCATGGATCACGATCGCTACGACTGGTCGATGCTGGAGCGGCGCGCGTCGTTGACCTGGCCCGGCGGCGCGCCGCTGGCGCTATGGATCAACGTCAGCGTCGAACATTTTCCCCTGAATCCGGGCAGCACCGCCTTCCGGGCGCCCGGCAACATGAGCATGCCGTATCCGGATCTGCGGCACTACAGCCTGCGCGACTACGGCAACCGGGTCGGGATCTTTCGCATTCTTGAGCTGCTGGAGAAACATGGATTGGGCGCCAGCTTCGCGATCAACGGTGAAGTGGCGGCGCGCTATCCCTACCTGGTCCGGCGCCTGGCCGGGACCGGCGGCGAGCTGATCGCCCATGGCTGGAGCATGGATTGCGCCCACGCCACAGGCGTCGACGAGGCGACCGAGCGGGCCTGGATCGCCGACACCCTGGACGCGCTGTCGGCCTTCTCGCCTGGCCCGATTCGCGGCTGGCTCAGCCCGGCGCGTTCGCAGTCGACCCGCACGCCTGAGCTGCTGGCCGAGGCAGGGCTGGAGTGGTGCGCGGACTGGGTCAACGATGAGCTGCCATATCGCTTCCGGGCCGGCTCGGGCGAGCTGATCAACCTGCCGCTGTCGCTGGAGCTGGAAGACCGCTTCATCATCGGCGACAACCTGCACAGCGAAACCGAGTACGCCGACCAGCTGATCGACGCCGCTGATTTTCTTGTTGCCGAGGCCCGTGAGCGCGGCGGCCGCCTGCTGGCGATCAACCTCAACCCCTGGGTCATCGGCCAGCCGCATCGCATCGGCCAGCTCGAGCGGGTGTTCGAGCATCTTGCCGGCTTCGGTGACACGATCTGGAATGCCGGGCCTTCAGCGATCCTGGCAGCCGGCCAGTGAATGAAAAGACCCTGAGCTCCGATGACCCAGCCCGCTGCGACGACCCTAAGAGCCTGCGCGGCAGAAGCCGTCCGGGCTGCAACGGCGCCCTCACCATTGAGTGCGCCTATCGTCGAGCTCGCATAGGTCCACTATGCGCGCTCTCCGATAGACGCACTCAATGGCGATGGCATCCGTTTCGCCTCGAACGTTTCTACCACTAGGCTGCGCGATAGTTGAGAGCGCTAGCGGAAAGCGTCTGCCATGCCGGCCGGCTGAGCAAGGTCTTGAGCTGGCGCCACGGCGGTGGCGGCCGGAAAGCTTCCGGCACGATGGTCAACGGCGGGGTATCATCCGCCCATGATCGTGACTCGCAAGATCTCGCCGCGCAAGCTGTTGCTGTTTACCTGGCAGCGCCTGTTGATTCTGATCTTTTTCGTTGGCCTGGGCTGTCTGCTGGTGGATCGGGTCGACGGCGCACTGCTGAAGGCGCTGTCCTATGCGGCCGGCTTTCTGGGTACGGCGCTGGCCTTCCTGATCGGCTTTCGCAACAACCACGCCTACAACCGCTGGTGGGAAGGACAGCGCCTGTGGTCGCGGTTGAAGTCCGAGTCTCGGGCCTTTGCTCTGCTGGTGGAAGGTCTGATCGACGGCGGCGACACGACGCGGGCCCAGCGCCAGGCCTTGCTGCATCGGCAGATCGCTTTTGCCTGGTGGCTGAACCGTTATTTGCGACGGCTGGACATCGGTGATGAACTGAGCGGCCTGATGGATGAAGGTGAGCGCGAGGTGGCCGCCCGTCGGCGTACCCCGCCGCTGGCGCTGCTGGAAACCCAGACGCGGGCGCTGCAGGCGCTGGTGGCCGAGGGTCGGCTCGACAGCTACCGACAGGTTCGATTCAGTGGATTCATCCAGGCCTTCAACGAGGTGCTGAGCGGCTGCGAGCGCCTCAAGAACACGCCGTTTCCGATGCAGTACAGCTGGTTCGTCAACTACACCCTGGTGGTTTTCCTGCTGGTCCTGCCCTTGAGCCTGGCCGGTCATCTGGGTTACTGGGGCGCGCCGTTTGCCCTGATCATCGGCTATGCCTACATCCTGCTCGAGTACGTTGGCCGCTACATCGAGCGACCTTTCGAGAATGAAGTCAACGATGTGCCGATGGACTACATTGCGCGCAGCATCGAGATCGACCTGCGACAGATCAACGGCGAGAGCGAATGGCCGGAACCGATCAAACCGCGCGGGATGGGCTACCTGTTTTGAGCGCCCGGCTTTGCTTCGACGGCACAGCCGAAGCACTGTCCTGCTTACCAAGACATTCCTATTCAAAGCCTCGTTCAGCTTGTCTGTGGGCGTTCGTGGCAAGGCGCCGGCACGCCGATGTAGCCACCCCGCATCAAGTGCCGCGCTTGTCGTGATAATCGCGGTCCACGGAAGCCCACAGGCAAGCCCGAAGGGAACCCCTGACAGGTCCGCCTCCGGGGTTACGCTTGCTTGAGGTAACGCAACGATGCCTGCGCAAGCCTGCTTTGCAGGCGAACGTGTCAGGGGTTTTTGAATGTGGCTTTGAATAGGAATGTCTTAGTACGGGTTCCGCCTCGGACGGCCGATCATTGAATCGGCAACGAAGTCCCTGCGGTTCTCGTTGCGCGGCATTGGCGGCAGATGTCCGTGCAGGCCCTCGCTCATGGGTCCCGGCCGCAACGGCCGGGGGCTCGCTCAGTGCCGCAGCCGCGCACTCAGGTCCGGTGCGGGTCCGAAACAATGCTTTAGGCTTTCCAGCGGGTCCCGATAGACCAGGCCGTGGACGGCAAGCCGTCGCGGTGCAACCGAGTCGATCACGTGCAGGCGAAAACTGCGGCGCCATGGTCCGTAGCCGACCAGCGCCGCGCCGGCGTCGGCGATATGGGCCAGGGCGGTGGCGTGGTCAATGTCGGCGTCAAAGCGGACCAGGATGGTCTGGCCCGGCAGCGCATACAGGCCCTCCCGGTGCAGGGTGACGCCGAACACCATCCCGACCAGCGCCAGAACGGCTACAGCGGCCAGCGCAGTGCGAGCGAGCGTTGCGATCATGTCAGGCGCGGTCCAGGAGCTCGCGGATCCTGACGACCAGCTGCTCCGGCGAGCTGTCTGAACGAGCCAGGTAGCGCGGCTGGCCGACGGCGTCGACCAGAAACAAGCCCGTGGCGTGCTGCAAGGTTTCCACGCCGTTAGCGGTGCTGATGTAGCGCGCGCTGACGCCGAGGCGGCGGTTCAGCGCCTGCAGGGCCTCAGGCTCGCCAGCGAGGCCGAGGAAGCGCTCGCCGAAACTGGCCGCGTAACGGCCGACCTGGCGGGGGCTGTCATGGCGGTAGTCGAGGCTCACGAATACGACCCGAACCTGCTCGCGCTGCGGTTCGGACAGCTGGTCCAGGCTTTCCTTGACCGTCCACATGACCATCGGGCAGGTGCCCGAGCAGCGGGTGAAGCCAAAACTGAGGATCAGGACTTCGCCGGCCAGATCGGTGGCGCTGACGGTCTGCCCGTCGCCGTCGATCAGGGTGAACGCCAGCGCGGGGAAGTCCGGCGCCAGCGCCAGCGGCGCGGCGAGCCTGGACTCGCCGCAGCCACTGGCCAGCAGCAGGACCAGGCTGGTCGCTAGGGCCTGCAAGCCGCTTCTCACGGTCGCCACCTCGCCGCCGCCTGAACCTGAGCGATCAGCGGAGACGCCGGGTGGCGCCGAGGAACGTGCCGACCAGGCAGGTGATGCTGAAAGTCAGTATGGTGAAGAACATCATGGTGTCGCGTGGCAGCGCCTGGGTAAAGAAGTCGACATCGACCTGCACGTCCTGGACCTGCAACGCTGCCATGCCGGTGTAGTGCATGCCGCAGACGGCCAGCCCCATCACCAGTGCGCTCAGGTAGCGCGTCAGGCCGCGGATGTTGGTGACGATGTACAAGGCGGCGGTTGACGCCGCAATGGCGATCAGCACCGAAATCGCGACCAGCGTCTGGTCATGGCTCAGGACCGCCTCGATTCGAAGAGCCGCCATGCCGGTGTAGTGCATGGAGGCAACGCCCGCGCCCATGATGATCCCAGCCAGGAAAATCGAGCCGACCCGGCCTGACCCGCGAAACGCCATCAGCAAGCCGATAAAGGTGAAGACAACAGGAATCAGCAGCGAGATCGCGGTGACGACCGTGTCGAAGTAAACCGGCACACCGGGCTGCCAGGCCAGGATGCCGATGAAATGCATCGACCAGATCGCGCAGCCGCCAAAAATGAACGCGGCCAGCGCCAGCCAGCCCAGCGGCGGACGCTCCCCTTCACGATGTAGGGCGCTGGCCACGAACAAACCGACCAGCGATCCGATCACCGACACCAGGTAGGACAACAGAACGAGACCGACGCTGTAGTCGGCCAGAGTATTGGACATGAACTCCCCCAAAAAATAATGGAACCTGACTCAGGGCGCCAAGACCCGCCCCTAACCCCTATTTTAGCAGCAGAACGAGTCGGATAGCATCAGGACGACTCAGGGATGCAAATATGACAGCCGCTGTCATCGGCCTGAAAGATTTCAGGTGCTACTCTGCGCGACGTCATATTCGCAGGTTTCCGGCTGACATGATCCGACTTCTGAAAGTCTGCTGTCTCGTTCTGATCGTACTGGGTCTGCTGGGCTGCGGCGCCTTGCCGCAACCCATGGACAGGTCCAGCAGCGACCATCACATTGTCCAGATCGGGCCGTCGGGTCAGGCCGGCTCGGCGCTGTCTCACCCGTACAGGATCGAGGCCGACCGTCTGGCCGCGCATCTTGCGGCGCTGCGCTACGAGGAAACGGGTCGGCTGCTGTCCGCGGGCCGGCTGCCGGTGTTCGACGCCGATGAGGTGGCGGCGCTGGCGCCTCGCCTGGCCGAATCGCTAGCCGTCGCACGCCCGGATCAGCGGGTCGACTTCGTTTCCTTCGGCGGCAGCGGCGGCGGTATCGGCATTGGCAACAGTCGCAAGACCGAGGGCACCCTGTTCGTTGATGCTCAGGGCCAGCTCAACATCGCTTTTGCCGGCATCCGCCAGCTGATGACGGTGGATGACGACTACACCCGTTTCCGGGATTTCTCGCTGGGCGATCCGCTGACCGCCGATCGCAGTCTGGTGCGCCTGGCCACTGACAGCTCGTCATTCTCGGTCAGGCGTCAGCGCGATGGCTCGGCCTGGCCGATGTGGGTCAGCCTGCGGCCGGATGCGCCAATGCCGGTCGCCGAGCGGGGCAGCAGCACTGCAGCGCCGAGTGCCTCGGTGTCTGCCCCGCCGCCGCCATTGGCCACCGGGTCGACCGCGCCGCCCGCCGATCCGCAGGCTGCGCCGCTGATCCCTCAGGATCTACCCGCCACTCAGGCGGCCATTCGCGAGCGCCTGGCCTTCCTCAAGGGGCTTTACGATGACGGCCTGATCTCCGAGGCCGACTACCAGCGCGAGCGGGAGCGCGTGCTGCGCCAGCTACCCTGAATCCGGCTTGGGACCGGAAAACCTCAGTCCACAGCACGATACCTGATGCGGGGCCTCCAGGCCCCGCGTCTGCGGCGAATCGCCCGCTCGCAGGCTCCTTCCTTGCGGATCCTTCCGCTGCGGCCCATGCGGTCGCCAAACACCGCAGCGCTACGAGCTGACACCCCGTTTTTTTTGAGCTGAGCGAGATCGCCGGCTGCTTCAGGTTTCGATCGCCACGCTTGGGCTTCTCGCAATCAATCAGCGCCTGACCCGCTCCGCAGGGCGGTGCGGAGCGAGAGCTCGCAGCTCGGTCATCAGCAGCTTGATCGCGGCCCGGTTTTGCTCGGGGCCGAACGCGCTGGGTTGATTCCGAACCCTGATCAGTGCCAAGTCGCCTGGCCAGAAATTCCAGCCACCTTCAGCGTTTCCTGAATTCTCTCTATTAAAGCACTGCCTGTAGCTGTGATAGGCTCTTGCCGAGGGTGTTTGGGAATTGCGAAGGGCCAATGGAAAACGGGCGGGTCAACCCGGGCTGCGAGTTTGTTGCCTCGCGCTCGGATTTGGATGAACTGGCGGGTCGCTATCAGGCGTCCGGGCGCCTGATGGTGAACGATGTCTTGCGGGCGGACTGGCTGCTGGAGCTTCGGCAGGCGGTCGCAGCCTGGCGAGAGTGGGCGCTGGTCACGCGAGTCGCCGGCAAGCACTATTCTTTTGACGCTGTGGCCCTCGATGCCATGCCGGAGCAGCAACGAGCGCCGTTGCTGAGGCTGGTCTACGAGGAAGCACGGAGCGGCTTTCAGTACCTGTTCGAGCGCTACCCGCTGTACGACCACGGGCGGATGAACAAGCTGGCCGATCCGGTACTGCAGCGCGCCTATCAGATGATCTGCAGCGAGGGCTTCCTTGAGCTGGGCCGGGCCATTACCGGACGCCCGGACATCGAATTTGCAGACGGCCAGATCACCCGCTATCGCCGCGGACACTTTCTGACCCTGCATACGGATCAAGACTCCAGCATGAAGCGTGTGGCTGCCTACGTCTTGCATCTTTCTGAAGACTGGCGGCCGGACTTCGGCGGCCAGCTCCAGTTCGTCAACCAGGACGGCGCGGTGGAGGCCTGCTTCGTTCCGAGTTGCAATTCGATGTCGGTGTTCGAGGTCCCCGTGCCCCACCTGGTCTCGGTGGTGCCCGAGTATGTCGATCGGCATCGAATGGCCATCACCGGATGGTTCCGCGCCGAGCCGCCGCCCGATTTGCCGAGCGACCCGGTGGACTGAGCGTCCTGCGGCTTCTCTCGCCCAATCCTCTTCCGTAGCGGCCTGATCAACAGGCGCCCCGGTTCTGACTGGCGAGGCGCTGGGTGTGACGCTATCCTCGGCGATATCAAGGGGCTCCAGGGAGGCATGGCCATGCAGAACGACGACAGCAGTCCCCCCGCGCCGGGCGGGCTGGATGGCGCCGACGGTGTAGCCCGGTTCCACAGCGAGCTCTATCGCATCGCCCGACGGGAGTTGGGACGGATGGCGCGCTCCGGCACCATCGATACGGTGGCCCTGGTCAATGAAGCCTTCATCCGGGTCGAGGGCGGGGAGCGTCGCTGGGAGAGTCGGGCTCACTTCCTGGCCAGCATGACCACGGTCATGCGCCACGTGCTGGTCGACTATGCCCGCGAGCGCGGCGCGCAGCGGCGGGGCGGCGACTGGGTGCAGCTGACGGTCAGCTCGCTGGATGAGTTGCAGGACGCTGCCAATCCACTTGATGTTGTCGCCCTGGGCCGGGCCATGCGCGATCTGGGGCGTCAATCCGAGCGTCTGGAGCGGGTCGTCGAGCTGCGAGTGTTCGGCGGACTGACCATCGTCGAGATCAGTGAGGCCTTGGCGGTGTCGACGGCTACCGTGTCGCGAGAAATGCGTCTGGCGTCGGCTTTCCTGCGCCGCGCCCTGGCCGCTGCCTGATGGCGGACGACGACTGGCCCCTGATTCAGGCGCATTTCGAGGCCCTGTGCGACCTCGAGCCCGGGGCCCGTGAAGAGGCCCTGGCCCGACTGGATTTGCCCCAGCCGCTTCGGCAACAGTTGAGCGAGCTGCTGGCGTTTGATCGCCAAGCCGATCTTGATGCGTGGGCGGCTGAGGTCGAGCAGTTTGCGCGCCAGCTGGATAAGACGCAGTGGTCCGGCCGCCGGGTTGGTCCCTATCGTCTGGTCCGACCGCTGGGAGAGGGCGGTATGGGCGAGGTCTTTCTTGGCGAGCGCGCCGATGGCCGATTCGAGGCCCAGGTGGCGATCAAGTTCCTGGCTATTCGCGGTGAGCGCGGTCGGCGTCAGTTCGCGCGCGAGCGCCGCATTCTGGCGCGGCTGAATCACCCCGCCATCGCGCGCCTGCTCGATGCGGGCGAAGATCCGCAGCTGGGTGCCTGGATGGTCATGGAGTATGTCGATGGCGAGCCTGTCCATCGTCGGGTGGCGCGCTGTCAGGTCGCCGTTCGGGAGCGGGTTCGCTGGATCGCCCAGGCCGCGCGCGCCGTTGGCGTCGCGCACCAGAACCTGGTGCTGCACCGGGACCTCAAACCGGACCATCTGATCATCGATGGCGAGGGTCGACTCAAGGTGCTCGACTTTGGCGTCGCGACATTGCTGGAAGGACAGTCCGGCCAGGCCGAGCGCACCGATTCGGCCAGCTTTACGCCCCGATATGCGGCGCCCGAGCAGATCCTGAGCCAGGCCACGACCACGGCTACCGATGTCTATGCGCTGGGCCTGGTTCTTCATGAGCTTCTGGCCGACGGTCGGTCAGCCTTCGGCGATGAGCCGAGCGAGCAGGCCGAGGCCAAACTGACGGCGCCGTCGGAACCGCTACCGCGATTGCCCGACTTGAGCGACGCTCAGCAGCGTGACCTGCAGGCCGTGATTCACAGTTGTCTGGCCCGCCGGCTCGAGGATCGCTATCCCGGCCCGGCCGCCCTGGCTGCGGATCTCGACGCCTGGCTCGAGGATCGGCCGGTCAGCGTGCGGGCACCGAGCTGGCGCGAGCAGGCGCGCCGCTGGCACAAGCGCTACCGGCTTGCCAGTGCGGCGATGATGACGGCGATCGCTGCGATCCTGATCGGTAGCAGCCTGACCCTCTGGTTCGCTCACAGTGCTCACCTGGAGCGCAATCTCGCGCTGGAAGAGGCGGCCAAAGCGCGCGCTGTGACCACCTTTCTGGAGAGTATCTTTGCCAGTTCGACACCGGGGCTTGAGCAAGGTCCTGAGACCACGGCGCGAGCGCTGCTGGATCGCGGCCAGGCCAGGATCGACGAAGAGCTGGCCGGCCAGGCTGAAGTCGCCGCCTATCTGGCGCTGACGATCGCCCGCTCGTATCTGTATCTCGGCCTGTACGATTCTGCCCTGGAACTGCTCCGGGACCCGCGCCCGGGCGAATCCATGTCAACCCGCCATGGGCGGATCGTGCTGGAAGCCCGACTCAGCCATCTCAAGGGGCGCTTCAGCGAGGGCCAGGCGCAGCTTGAGGCCCTGCTCGAAGAGGATCTGTCCATCGATCACAGGGCGGAAGCGCTGGCCCTGCTGTCAACGGCCCATATCAATCTGGGCGAGATCGATGCCGCCGAAGCAGCCGCCCGCAAGATCATTGCATTGGCCCGAGCAGATCGGACGGTGTCGGACTGGGGAGCGGTCGCCCACAGCCTGCTTGGCGCCATCGCCTACAACCGGGGCGACTTTGCCGCCGCTGGCGAGGCTTTCAGCGACCTCTACAAGCTGCATGTCGAAAAGGACGGCGGGGTGAGTGACGCTGCCGGGCTTGCGCTGAGCAATCTGGCGACCATTGCTTTTGTCCAGGGCGAGTTGGCCGCCGCGGTGGACTACGCGCAGCGTTCCGCGACGACGCTGCGCGCTCACTTCGGGGTCGACAATCGGGCAGTGGGCATGTCCTTGCGAACGCTGGGGATGAGCTATCGACATCTGGGCAGGGTGGCCGATGCCGATCATTTCCTCGATCGGTCGATCTCGGTGCTGGGCGAGTGGGGTGGCCGCGACCTGCCGATCTGGCGCGCCGCGCTACTGCAGCGGGTCGAGCTCAAACTCATCATCGGCGAACTGATCGAAGCCGAACAGTTGATACTGCAGCTGATGCCGCTGACCGGGATTGACTGGCAGGCTGACGAGCAGCTGGTCGCCTGTCGTTTCGAACGCCTGGCCCGCGCGCTGGCGCTGCCAGGCATCGAGTCCGACTATTGTGCGATTGAGCTCTCGGAGCCGCCTCAGTCCCAGGCGGTCAACCAGTATCTGATCGCGCGTGAACAGTGGCAGCGGGCCGATCCGGCAGCGGCCCGGAGCAGGGCTCGCGCCGAGGCGCTCATCGCCGAGCTGACGCCGCCGGACCCGCTGCTGGCTGCCGCGCTTGCGCGCCTCGAGCCCTTGCCCTGACAACAATCGGGGGGCTGATTCCGCATCTTCGGTGATCGCTTGCAGCCCGATGACTGATCGGGTGGAGCGCGCTCAGGCGCGAGGTTTGTCCTTGCGCGGCGCCGTTGTCTCGATATGGCGGCTGCTGCCGGCGATCCAGATGAAGATCGCCATCAGCACCGGACCGCTGAGATCGTACCAGAGCGGTTCGCGCAATCCGATCAGAAGGTCCAGCAGACCCGCACCATCACCGCCAAGGCTGAGCTGCGGCATCCACCAGTGGTGGAGTGCCGCGTCCGCCATGCCGAACAGGAAGACCGCAGCGGCCAGGGTGATCACTGCGGCGAGCCGGCCTGATACCCGGTGGGCGGTCCAGCCAGCCGCCGTGGCGGCCATCAGACTGGCGACCATGGCCATGCCGGTCCAGAAGGTGTTGAATTCCAGAGTCGCGCCTTTGAATACACGCTCGGGGCCGATTGCCAGAAACAGCGGCAAAAGAAAAAGCGCCGCGAGGGAGACCAGTACGACCGCACCGGCGACAGTACCGTAGAGAATTTTAGCCATCACGTGTGCCCATCAGAGCCACGGCGATCCTGCCGTATTGGTCGGGTTCGCTTGGATTACCCGACGGCCATCAAAATGCGGTTTGTCGGCGACATTTGCAAGATTGCTCGTCGATGGTTCACCGTTTTCTGCACACAGCTGCCGCGCGCTTGACCAGTGATCGGCGGCGTTCTGGACAGGCCGATCGGGGCTCGCTACGATGCCGGATGCCAGTCCCTGCCGGTTGCCGCATCTCATGACACGCTCGTTGCGCTTTACCCCATTGATGTTCCTGTTCATGGCGCTGCCGCTTGCCGCGTCCGACCTCGTTTACGTCCGGGCCGGTTTTCTGGTCGATGTAGACAGCGGCGAGCGCCGTCCCGATCAGGCCGTGCTGATCCAGGACGGTCGCATCACGGCGGTTGCCGCCGCAGCCGAGCTGGCGCCGCCGGCCGATGCCCGCATTGTCGACCTGTCTGGTCTCACGGTGCTGCCGGGCCTGAGCGATGCCCATGTGCATCTGACCGGCAATCATGACCAGCATGGCTTTCGCGGGCTGGCGCCGTCGATCCCCCGCCAGACCCTGACCGGCGCCCGCAACGCTCGGATCACCCTGGAAGCCGGCTTCACCACCGTGCGCAATGTCGGCGCCGCCGGATTCAGCGATGTGGCCCTGCGCGACGCCATCGCCGAGGGAGATATCCCCGGCCCGCGTCTGATCGTCTCCGGGCCGCCGGTGGGCATCACCGGCGGCCACTGCGCCGACAACAATCTGCTGCCGCCGCAGTTCAACGCCAGCGGCGAGGGCGTGGCCGATGGCCCCTGGGCGGTGCGGCAGGCAGTGCGGCGCAACGTCAAGTTCGATGTCGACATGATCAAGACCTGTTCGACCGGCGGTGTGCTCTCGCGCGGTACCCAGGTCGGCGCGCCGCAGTACACCCCGGAGGAACTGATCGCCCTGGTCGACGAGGCCCACATGCACGGCCGCACGGTGGCCTCGCACGCCCACGGTACTGTTGGCATCAACAATGCCATTCGGGCCGGCGTGGATTCGGTCGAGCACGCCAGTTTCATCGACGACGAAGGCATTCGCCTGGCGCGTGAGAAGGGCACGATTCTGGTCATGGACATCTACGTGACCGAGTTCATTCTGGGCGAGGGCGAGGCCGCGGGCATCCTGCCCGAGTCGCTGGAAAAGGAACGCCAGACCGGCGTGAAACAGCGCGAAAGCTTCTCCCGCGCGCTGGCCGCGGGTGTCGCCCTGGGTTTTGGCACCGACGCCGGCGTTTTTCCCCATGGCGACAACGCCCGGCAACTGTCGCGCATGGTCGAGTTCGGGATGACGCCCTTGCAGGCGATCCAGTCGGCCACCCTGACCAACGCGCGTCTGTTTGGCCTGCAGGATGAGATCGGCCGCATCGCCCCGGGTTATCGCGCCGACCTGATCGCCGTCGCCGGGAATCCGCTGCAGGATGTCGCGGCGCTGGAGCAGGTGCTGTTTGTGATGAAGGACGGGTCGGTGTTTCTGGAGCGGCGCTGAACCCTGGGGGGCGCGGCGCGATCGCGACGGCGAGAGGGGCCCGGCCCAAGTGGCGGGCAGCTCCCTGGCGGGGCATAATCGGCTGAGGCCTCACCGGGTGAACGACCATGAGGAAGCCAGCCGAACTGTCGGATTGGCAGGCGGCCGACGCGGTCCTGGATCAACTACTGGATCTGGAGGCCGAACAGCGCGAGCAGGCGCTGGCGCATTTGACCGGTTCGGATGCCGTGAGAGCCTGCGTGCGGAAGCTGCTGGCCTCGATCGAGCGGCCTGGCCTGCTCGATCACCAGGATTTCGGATTCGTGACCGGGCCCGGTCGGACCGTTCCGCCCGACTTGTCCGGTCAGGTCATTGATCGCTATCGTCTGGAAGCGCTGATCGGCCGCGGCGGCATGTCGGCCGTGTACCGGGCTCGGCGCATCGATGGTGCCTTCGATGATGCCGTGGCGATCAAGCTGCTGAGCGCGGCTTTGCTGTCGACGCGCTGGTGCGAGCAGTTCCAGCGCGAGGTCCGCTTCCTGGCGTCGCTTCGCCATCCCAACATTGCCGCCTTGCTTGATGCGGGGATCATGCCGGACGGGACGCCGTGGATGGTCACCGAGCTGATCAACGGCCTGCCCATCGATCGTTACTGCGACGGATCGGCGGTGCCGCTGCGGCAGCGCGTCAGCCTGGTCCGCGACCTGTGCCGGGCGGTGGCCTTCGCCCAGGCCAATCTCATCGTCCACCGGGACATCAAGCCGGACAATGTGCTGGTCACGCCGGAAGGGCGCGTCGTGCTGCTGGACTTCGGCATCGCCCGGGCGCTGAATCCGGGCGCCGATCCGGCCCAGCCCACCCGAATCACCCGGGTGTTCACGCCGCAGTATGCCGCGCCGGAGCAACTGGCCGGCGAACCGGTGTCCACTGCCACCGACGTCTTTGCGATTGGCGCGGTACTGTTCCGATTGCTGACCGGCCGACCGCCGTTCGATGAAGCCATGATTCGACCCGGCCGCCAGGTGGCGGGGCCGCCATCGCGCGAACTCGACAGCAAAACCGCGCTGTCAGGCGGCGAGCGACGCCAGCTGCAGCGCAGTATTCGCGGCGATCTGGACAAGATCGTGCAGAAGGCGCTGGCCCCGGATCCCGCCCTGCGCTACCCCTCGGCCGAGGCCCTGGCCGACGACCTCGATCGCCATCTCGATGGCTTGCCCGTGCGGGCGCGCAGTGCCAGTGTCGCGTATCGGACGGGCAAGTTCCTGCGCCGGCACTGGGTTGGGGTCGGGCTGAGCGGCATGACCGTGATCGGCCTGTCCGCGGCCCTGGTCTGGAGTACCCACGAGACCCAGCGTGCCGAGGCCGCCCTGGCCCGCGCCAACGCCGTGCAGGCTTTCCTGATCGACGTGTTCGATGCCGCCGAGCCGGCGCCCGGGGCGCGCGGCATTGTCACCCAGCGCGAGCTGGCCGAGCGGGCCATCGAGCGCATCGACCGTGTTCTGGTCGACGAGCCCGGGATGGCGGCGGACATTCTGATTGCGGTGGGGCGCATCTTTCGCCAGCTCGGATTCGCCGAGCAGTCGCTGGCGAGCCTGGCCAGGGCCCAGGCGCAGCTGGACGCTCAGGGCGCGGCCGGGGTCGATCCGCTGCGCGTCGACCTGCGTCGTCTGCAGGGCCAGGTCGCCATACAGGCCGGCGATGCCCGGGCCGGCCTCGTCTTCCTCGAGGAAGCGCTGGCCCTGGCCGAGGCATCGGACCAGCCGGCCGGGATCAAGGCCGATATCTACAAGGACCTCGGCCTCGCTCACACCAACCTGCGTCAACTCGAGCCCGCCATTGCGGCGCTGGCCGAGGCCGAGCGGCTGGCCCTGCAGACACCGCGGGGCGACCCGTTGCTGCCCCGTGTGCAGCTTCTGTTCGCCCTGGCCTTGCGTCGCGGCGGGCGGTTGGAGGAGGCCATGGCGGCCGGGCTGCGCGCGGTGGAATCGTCGCGCCTGGAGTATGGCGAGCTCGACGATCGGCTGGCCTCGGCCTTGAGTACGGTCGGCGGCATGCATCGGCGGGCCGGGCGGTTGGAGACGGCCGAGCGCATGCTGCGCGAGGCCATGGACGTGGAACTGGCCGGCTCCGGTCAGCCGCGAGCGGCATCGGTGAACAATCTGGCCAACGTACTGCTGCGTCTGGGGCAGATGGACGAAGCCGGGTCGCTGTATCAGCAGGCTGTCGTCCTCGCGGCGGCGGAGTTTGGCGCCGAGTCGCCGCGTGCGGCCAGCTATCGGCGGAATCTGGCCCGGTTCCAGCTTGAGGTGGGCGAGATCGAACCCGCGCTGGCCGCGATGCTTGAAGCCGAAGCCATTTACGCGCGCGCCTATGAGCCCACTGAGGCCAGCCTGATGAACCTGCGCAACGACCTGGCCTGGGCCCTGCTCGAGGCTGGCCATACTGAAGCGGCGAAGACGGTGCTGGCCGAGGTGATCAGCCGGGTCGAAGCCCGGCCGGGCAGCGATGATCATCTGTGGCGACGCGCGCATTTGTTCTCCGTCCGGCAGGCACTGCAGGCAGGGGATTTGGCCCGTGCCAGCGAGCATATCGCCATCGCTGAGCGCGAGCTGGGGCCCTATGATCTGGAGTTTGACGACCGGGTCCGACTCGAGCTATGGGCGGGAGATGCCGCTATGGCGAGCCGCCAGCACGAGGAGGCGCTGGCTCGTTGGCGCGCTGCCGAAGGGCTGGCCGCGCAGCAGCTCGGTACCGCGCATCCCCTGCAGGCCGAGATTCGGCGCCGCCAGGCGCGATGATGGCGGCGCGCCTGGCCAGCGAATCCGGTCGTTCCCAAAGCTTGAATGCGACCCTAAAACCGGATGACGTTGCTGTCGGAGAAGCGGTTGATCATCTTGACGTAGGGGTCGACGCCGCCGTGACTGGGGCGCTGATCAAGGGTCACCGTGATCGTATTGTCGCCGGCGCGGAGTCGATGGCGCTGGAAGTACAGTACCTGGGCTTCATTGTCGATGTTGTCGGGGTGGACGGCAAACAGGCCGATGTCAAACCACTCATCCAGCGGCTGCTCGGTCTCCTGGCCCTGGCCGTCGGCTTCAAGCTTGCGCGCATGAATGTTCAGCTCAACTTCGAAGCGACCGTCGGGCAGTTCGCTGACCCGGCCTGAATCGGCGCGAAGCTCGAACAGGATGATCCGCTCGAACAGGTCGGTGATCAGCTGCTGGTCCTGCTCGGAAGCCTCGGCGCGCAGGGCCGCGATCAGATTGCGAGTGGTCGGGTAGACATCGCCACGAAAGGCGAATTCGTTGATCAGACTGCGCAGTGCGCGATTGACCGCCGCTTCGCCCATTCGGTCGCGCAGCGCATACATCACCAGCGAGCCCTTCTGGTAGTGAATATAGGCCTGGCGCTCACTGCGCATCAGGGGTTGCTCTTCCAGTGCTTCGGCAGTGCGGCCGCGCAGATAGCGGTCCAGCTCGTACTTCAGAAAGCGGCGCAGGTGGGCCGGCCCATAGTTTTCCTCCAGCACCATCAGCGCCGAGTACTGCGACAGCGATTCCGACAGCACCTCAGCACCCTGGACATTGGCGCCGACGACCTGATGCGCCCACCATTGATGGGCCATCTCGTGGGCGGTGACGTAGTAGACATAGTCGATGTCTTCCGGGTCGCGCAGATCGGCGACGAAGCCGATGTCCTCGGAGTACGGGATGGTGTTCGGGAAAGCCTGCGCGAACCGGCTGTATCCGGGAAACTCGATGATCCGCACCTGGCGATGCTGATAGGGGCTGAACTCGCGGTTGAAGTAATCCAGCGAGTCGCGAACAGCCTCGATCATGCGATCGACATTGAAGGCATGGTTCGGATGATGGTAGATCTTGATCGGAATGCCCTGGTGCTCGTCGCGGGTCAGGGTCAGTTCGGACGACATGATGTTGAAGAAACTCAAGATCGGCGCGTCCATGCGGTAATGAAAGTAGCGCCGGCCATTGTCAGTCCATTCGCGCTCCAGGTATCCCGGCGCCAGTGCGATCTGATCTGCGCTGGTCGATACGATCACTTCGAAGTCGATGAAGTCGGTGTGCGGCGTAATGTAATTGCTGCCGTAATGGGCCGAGTCGTCGAGGTCGTGCATGCGCCGTGGCGGCGGCAGGTCACGCTTGCGCCGCTCGTGGCGGTCGTCGAGTTCGGCAAAGCTCTGGTATCCCAGTTGCGGCAGCAGCTCGAAGTTGTTGATGAAAGTGCCGTTCTCCACCACCCGCATATCGCCGTTCCGGTCGCTGAAGCCCTGGTTGATCCGCTGCACGGAGAACTCAAGCCGCCGCTGTTCGTTTGGTGCCATCGGTGGATCCAGTTCGATCCAGGACATGCCCAGCGTCTCATCGCGCTCGGCCTCTCGTCCGCGGTCGACGACCAGGTCGACGCTGCTGGCCCTGGACCCGTGTCGAGGACGCGTCAGCAGAAAGCGATCAATCGCGGCACCGCTGCGGTTTTCAAGCAAGTAGTGTCCCTGAGCCCGCAGCATTCGCTGTTCGGGGAAGATGTCGACGTCGAGGTAGACTGCGGTGATGGCCGGCGTCGGCAGATCCTCATATTGCCGATAGGCTCGCTCATGGGCCGCCTGGCGGTCGAACCCTGCCTGGGTGTTGATGGATTCGTTCAGCACAGCAGTGTTGTAGTAGATCCAGCCGCCGCTGCCGGCAAAGATCAGCAGGCCGGTGGCGATCATGCGCTTGCCGGGTGCGCCCAGCCGGGCCGGCAGCTGGCGCAGGCGGTGCTTCAGTGCGCTCTCCGGGCCGCGCCGCCACAGGCCGAAGCTGAGCGCGGCCATCGCCACAGTCAAGCCAGACCAGTACAGCATGTACCAGAACTGCGTCTCGGCGAAGGGGCCGTAGCCGTTGATATCCGAATAGGTGGCGCGCGGCGCGCTGGCAAAGTTGAATGCGCTGTGCTCCAGGCCCAGGTTGAAAAACACCAGGCTGGCAATGATGAACAGCACGAACAGGCCAATGCCGAAGAACTTGGAGGGGCTGAGGGTCTGCAGCAGCACGGCAAGCACGGCCATCAGCATGAAGGGCAGGGCCGTAAAGGCGCTCAGGCGGATCAGGTACTGGCCCAGCTCCAGCGTCCAGTAGCCCTGACTGATCTGATACAGCACGGCAAAGGCGGTGCCCAGCGCCAACAGGGCAAAGATCACCACATACAGACCAATCAGCTTGGACAGAAACAGCACCCAGTTGGGCGCGGGCAGGCTGTCGACGATATCACCCATGCCGGACTGGCGCTCTCGCCAGACCACTTCGGCCGTGTAGTAGGCGATGATGATCAGCATGATCAGCTCAAAGGCCCAGCCGATGTAGTCGATCATGTAGCGGGTGATCGGCCAGGGGTCTGTGCCGTACCAGCTGTTCGGCGTGTACATCAGAATGTTGCTGAACTGAAACACGGTCAGCAACAGCAGAATCAGGAAAGGCCAGGACTTGACGATCTGGTTGACCTCGAAGCGGCTGCGCAGGGCCAGCCGGCTGAGGTTTCCGCCCGTGCTCGGCATGGGGTTCGCGGGCGCTCTTGCGGCGGCGGGGTCGATGCGGGGTGTCGGTTCCGAGGCTTTCTGTCGGCCCCGAATACGCGGTTGCCGGCGCAGGTCGACCAGCCACTGGGTCAGTGCGATCAGGAGCACGGTCAGGCTCAGCCACAACAGCCGGTTGTACAGCAGCACGCCTTCCATCGGCGGCAGCAAGGTATTGCGCTCAAAGGCGGTCCAGTAGCGCGTGGCCGACGCGAAGGCGCCGATGCCGAAGGGATCCAGCAGGGCGGCGACATCCCGATACTCGGGATCGCTCAGCAAACCTTGGGCGCTGAGATAAAGCACGAAAAAGCCGACCACCCCCAGATACATCGCCATCATCGAGCGGGTCGCCACCGCCAGGGCGTAGAACAGCGCGGCGCAAAACAGCAGTGACGGCAGCACCAGGCTGACATAGGGCCACAGGTAGAAGGCAATGACGGTCGGCCCGAATCGTTCGGCATCGACCCAGGGCATCAGGCTGCCCAGCCAGATCGCCAGCGGGACCGTGGCAAAGACCAGCAGGACCACCGCCAGCGAGCCGGCAAAGCGCCCCCACAGATAGGCAGCAGGCTTCAGCGGTGTGCTGAAGACGATACCGTCCATCTGATGGCTCCAGTCGCGGGTGGCGGTGTTGCCAATAAAGTTGGCAACGAGAAACATCGCGAACAGGCTCAAGATGAGCTGGGTGATGGCAATGTTCCAGGGCCCATTGAGCAGGACGTTGGCGCTGGGATCGCCGATCTGGACCTGATCGATCACTGTCGCCAGGAAGGTCAGCAGAAAGAAGCTCAGCAGGGTGACATAGAACGACGGCAGGCGGCGCAGATAGCGCCACTCGAAGCGAGCGAGTTGCAGCATCATGGGCGCTCTCCTCAAGCCGCTTGCTTGAGCTGATAAAGAGTCGAGAAGTACACGTCTTCCAGGTCAGGCTGGACCGGCTCGAAACCGCCGTCCGGCGCCTGATCGGATAACACATGGACGACGGTGCTGCCGGCTTGCAGTCGGGTCGAGATGATTGGCACCAGCTTGCGCATCTGCTCCATTTGGTCGCGCGCGACGGATTTGCGCCAGATTCGGCCCTTCAGTTCGTCGATCAGCGCGGACGGCGCGCCGGACAGCTGAATGCGCCCAGCCGCTATCACAGCCATCTGCGGACACAGGTCGGCGACATCGTCGACGATGTGGGTGGACAGCAGGATCACCTTAGTCCTGGCCGATTTCGGCCAGCAGATTGTGAAAACGGTTGCGCTCCTCCGGATCCAGGCCGGCGGTGGGTTCGTCGACGATCAGCAGCTTGGGGTCGCCAAGCAGGGCCTGAGCGATGCCGAAGCGTTGACGCATACCGCCGGAGTAGCTGGCCACGGCCTTCTTGCGATGCTCGTGCAGATTGGTCTGAACCAGCAGCGCTTCGACCGCCAAGCGCCGGGCCTTGCGGTCGTCGATGCCCTTGAGCAGGGCCAGATGATCGAGCAGGTCTTCGGCGTTGATCCGCGGATAGACGTTGAAATCCTGTGGCAGGTAGCCGAGCATGGCGCGCAGTCGATCGGGCTCGGCGCTGATGTCGATACCGTCGAAAGTGATGCGGCCCTGATCGGCCGGTTGCAGGGTCGCAATGGTGCGCATCAGCGTTGACTTGCCGGCGCCATTCGGCCCGAGCAGACCGAACATGCCGGGTGGAATGCTCAGACTGACGTCATCCAGGGCGCGCACGCCGTTCGCGTAGGTCTTGCTCAAGCCTTCGATCATCAGCATGGCGGATTCCCTCAAGGATGGTGGTCAGGAGCTGTCATTGTTGCCCCTGCCAATGCTGAGCCGCATGGGCTAAAGGTCACGATCGCATAGACGATGAAGGTCTTTGGTCACTCAACTTGTTGTCGGTGCCGCGTATTCTCGAGAAACGCTTTGTGGCTGGCGGTCGCGGGCCAGGTACAGGTACATGGCAGGCACCACGAACAAGGTAAAGGCGGTGCCAATGGTCATGCCGCTGGCGATCACCAGGCCGATGGAGAAGCGTGCGCCGGCGCCCGGGCCGCTGGCGATCAGCAGCGGGATCATCGCCAGCACGGTGGCGGCGGTGGTCATCAGGATGGGGCGCAAGCGAATCGAGGTCGCTTCCTCGATCGCCTCGCGCTTGGACCGGCCTTCGTTCTGCAGCTGGTTGGCAAATTCCACGATCAGGATGCCGTGCTTGGCGATCAGGCCGATCAGGGTCAACAGGCCCACCTGGGAGTAGATGTTGAGCGTGGTCAGCCCCAGCGAGATAAAGATCAGCGCGCCGCAGATACTCATCGGCACGGTGACCAGCATGATGATGGCATCGCGGAAGGACTCGAACTGCGCGGCCAGCACCAGGAAGATCACGATCAGGGCGAAGAAAAAGGTGACCACCAGCTGCTGGCCTTCGGCGCGGAACTGGCGGCTTTGCCCGCCGTAGTCGGTGCTGTAGGTGACCGGCAGGATGTCGGCAGCAGCTTCTTCAAGGATCTCCAGGGCTTCTCCCAGGGTTACGCCCGGTCTTGGCACGCCGGAGATGGTGACGGCATTGAGCTGCTGAAAGCGCCTGAGTTGCTGCGGCTGCACCGAGGGCTCGAGGTCGATCAGACCGGCCATCTGGACCAGCTCGCCGTCACGGTTTCGGGTAAAGAAATCGCCGACCTGCTCAGGGTTCAGCCGTTCGGAGCGGCGCACCTGCGGAATGACCCGGTAGGAGCGATTGTCCATCGCAAAGCGGCCAACGAATCCGCCGGCCATCATCGTGCTCAAGTCGGCTGAGATCTGCTGCATGTCCACGCCCATCAGCGCGGCCAGCTCGCGGTCGATGATGATGTTTTCCTGTGGCTTGTCAATGTTCAGGTCGGAATTGACGAAGATGAAGCGGCCGGACTGCATGGCCCGCTCCATGATCTGGTTGGAGAAGTTTTCCAGGTTCTCGAAAGGCTCGGTCGAGCCAATCACGAATTCCACTGGCGGCCCGCCGCCGCCCGGACTGGGCAGGTCCGGTGGCACGACGGCAAACGCGCGCAGGCCGGGGATGCGGTCGAGGAAGGGCTGAACCGTTTCTTCCAGGAACTTCTGGGTGGCGATATCGCGCGATTCCCAGGGCTTCAGGACCAGTCCGGCAATGGCCTGGTTGGTCGAGCCGATGCCGCCGCCGCCGAAGCCGTTGATGATGAATACGCCTTCCAGCGTGTCTTCCCGCTCGCCGAGGCGATCCAGGCGCTGGGTATTGCTCGCCAGCAGGTCCAGGGTGGCGTGAGGGTCGGCTTCCATGATGGCAAAGATGAAGCCTGAGTCCTCCTGCGGTTCCAGCTCGGAACTGGATGTGATGAACAGGAAATAGCAGGAGACCAGCACGATCAGGCCGAACAGGGCGAGCACATGGCGATCGTTCAGCCAGCCGTGCAACAGCCCCTGGAAACGCTCGCGCAGGCCTTCGAAGCGTTTGTCCAGCCAGGCCGCCAGCTTGGGCCGGGACTGGGTGCGGCGCGAGCGCAGGATGCGCGAGCACAGCATCGGCGCCAGGGTCAGGGCAACGATACCGGACAGGATCACGGTGGCGGCCAGGGTGAAGGCAAACTCGATGAACAAGGTCCCGGTCAGCCCACCGACAAAACCGATGGGCGCGAACACCGCGATCAGGGTGGTCGACATGGCAACAATCGGCCAGGCCAGCTGGCGGGCACCGATCAGCGCTGCGTCCAGGCGCGATTTGCCCTGCTCCATCTGCCGCTCGATGTTTTCCAGCATGATGATGGCATCATCGACGACGATGCCGATCGCCAGCACCATGGCCAGCAAGGTCAGCAGGTTGATCGAAAAGCCCATCAACAGCATCAGGAAGAAGGTGCCGACCAGCGACAGCGGCACCGCCAGGGCCGGAATGATGGCGCTGCGCGCCGAGCCGAGGAAGGCATAAATCACCAGCACGACGATGACCAGGGCCAGGAAGATGGTGAACACCACCTCGCTGATGGCGCTTTCGATGTACTCGGTCGAGTCGTAGGAGATGGTGGCCTGCAGCCCCTCCGGCAGGCGTGGAATGATCTGGGCATCCCAGACCGCGCGCACCTCGGCGACCACATCGAGGGCATTGGCATCGGGCGAGACCTCGACGCCGATGAACACCGCATCGAGGCCGTTGTAGGACACCGAGGCATCGAAGCTTTCCGGACCCAGCTCGACCTCGGCAATGTCTTCCAGTCGGACCAGGGCGCCGTTTTCCGAGCGCACCACCATCCGCCTGAAGTCGTCCTCCGAGCTCAAGTCGGTGTTGGCGGTCATGTCCACGGATACCATCTGGCCCTTGGTTCGACCGACCGCCGAGAGCACGTTGTTGCTGTTCAGCGCCTGGCGTACGTCAGCGCCGGTCACGCCCAGGGCGGCCATCCGCTCCGGGTCCAGCCAGATGCGCATGGCAAAGGTGCCGGCACCCAGAATGTCGGCACGCTGCACGCCGGGAATGGTGGCCAGCTGCGGTTCGACTTCGCGCACCAGGTAGTCGGTGATCTGGCTGTCGTCGAGAATGTCGGAGAAGAACGACAGGTACATGGCCGCGACCTGCTGCCCGACCGCGAGCTGGATGACCGGGTCCTCCGAGCCTGCCGGCAAATCCGAGCGCAGCTTGTTGACCTGGGCCGATACCTCGGTCAGCACATTGTTCGGGTCGGCATCCAGGCGCAGATAGGCCTGGATGGTGGAAAAGCCGGCCTGGGAAGTGGAGACCAGGTAGTCAATGCCTTCGGCCTGGGCGACTTCACGCTCCAGCGGGGTGGTGATGAAGCCCTGCACCAGTTCGGCATCGGCACCGAAGTACTGGGTCGAGACAGTAATGACCGCGTTCTGAATTTCGGGGAACTGGCGCACGTTCAGGTCGAATAGGGCGCGCAGACCGAGCAGGGCGATGAACAGGCTGACGACAATGGCCAGCACCGGTTTCTGGATGAAGACGTCGGTAAAACGCATGGTCTGTATCCGTGGCCCTTAGCCTTTGACCGGACGCGGGTCGGCGTCTTCGCTGGGCTGAACATCGGCGTCATCGTCGATCCGGACCCGGGCCTTGTTCTGCAGCTTGAGCAGCCCAGAGCTGGCGACCTTGTCGCCTTCTTCCAGGCCTTCGCTGACGGCAATCAGATCGCCGCGTCGGCTGCCGGTGCGGATGAAGCGCTGGACGACGATGGTGTCGTCACCCTCGCTTTCGATGACAAACACCGAGGCGCCATAGGTGGCGTGGCGGATCGCGGTCTGGGGGATGACCACCAGCGACTCGGCCGATCCCATGTCCAGTTCGACCCGGGCGAACATGCCCGGTCGCAGCAGTTCGTCGGCATTGTCCAGGCTGGCCTGAACCGGCACCGTGCGAGTGGATCGATCCAGCCTGGGCTCGACCGCGGTGACCCGGCCGGTAAAGGTCCGGTCGGGAAAGGCGTCGATGCTGATCCTGACCTCGGCATCGTCGGCCAGCAGCGGCAGCTTGCGCTGCGGCAGCTTGAAGTCGACAAAGATCGGGTCCAGCGCCTGCAGGCTGACCACCGGGTCACCGGCGCCGAGGAACTGACCGGGGTTAACCCGGCGGATGCCGGCTCGGCCGGCGAACGGGGCGACCAGGTTTTTCTGGTCGATCAAGGCCTGGCGGGCCTCGACCGCGGCGCGGGCCTGGGCCGTTTCGCTGACGGCGCGATCCAGCTCGGCGCGCGATACCGAACGCTGCTCGACCAGGCGCTGCAAGCGCGCCTGCTCCTGTTCGGCCAGCTCAAGCGCGGCCTGCAGCTGGGCAAGCTCTGCCCGGTCCACCCGGGTATCCAGCTCGACCAGGCGCTGACCGGCCTCGACAGCTTGCCCGTTTTCAAAATGCACGGCGCGGACGATGCCGCCCATCTCCATGCTCAGCTCGGCACCGTTGACCGGGGCCAGGGTGCCGACGGCCTCGAAGCGCGGTGTCCAGGTCCGGGTGGCGGCGGTGGCGGCGGTAATCGTGACCACGTCCGGCTCCATGTTGTCGAAGACATCGGCAATGACCTGGTTGATGAAGGCCTTGAAGCCGAAGATGCCGCCGAATAGCACGGTGGCCAGCAGCAGCATGATGATCATGCGTTTGTTCATGCGTTTGCTCCAGGCGAGATGTCAAGCTCGTCCGGCGACGTCGCCGGGTCCAACAGACTCGGAAGCTCGCGCTTGATGCGACCGACCAGCGCGCTCACCGCGGGCTCGTCGATCGGGTCCATCAACGGTTGCCAGCCCAGGCCGTTGAGCAGGAACTGGGCGTGGCGGTAGAGTTGCTGCCCCGGGGCAAGAATGCCGAGCCCTTCCAGCAGCCCGCGGGTCTGCCGCATTGACTGGATGCCGGCGCACAGCCCCCAGGGGCCGAGCATCAGGGCACTGGCGTCAAGCCCGTGATTGGGCAGGTCGCCAGACTCCAGCGCTGTCTGCACGATGTCACGGACGGCCATGGCGGGTCTTTGCAGGGCTGCCTGCAGGGCCTTGCGCCGCTGCTCACTGGCGCCATCCCAGATCACTTCGGTCAGGACGTATTGCAGTAGCCTGGAGAAACCAGGGTGCCGTCGGCTGTAGCAATAGTCCGCCACGGTCAGCGCGAACATCCGCTCGCGCGTACTGGCCTGCCAGCAGGCGATCTGGCAGAAGTGCTCGGCATGCTCTTCCAGCCGCCGCGTGGCCAGGGCGACCAGCAAGTCTTCCTTGGACGAGAAATGCTGGTACAGCGTGCCGGTGGCGTAATCGCAGTCTCGCGCCAGGCGCGCCATCTGCAGCGCCAGAATGCCTTCCGACTTGATCAGTCGTCGAGCGGTATCCAGAAAGAGATGCTCTCTAGCTTCGAATTCTCGTTCGCGGCGCTCCCGGGTTCCCATGGGTATTCGGTCATGTTGGCTAGAATTGAATTATATTCAATACTAGACTCGTATTCAAAATGTGAATCCATGGGCCGCTACAGGTAGCGCAGCAGCAGGGATCGCATCGCCTCGCCACCCAGGGCCAGCAGTCGCTGCTCCAGCTCGACGGGCAAGCCGACCCCCTCGGGCTGCAGGGACAGCAGCAGCGGCATCAGCGCATCCAGGCCACCGTCGTCGGGTCGGGCTTCGAGCAGTACCCGATTGACTTCGGACCAGAAGCTCGCGCCCTGGACATAAAACATGGCATAGGCTTCCGGATCGCCCGCCTCGTGGCGCCGCTGGTATTCGATCAGGCCAGCCTCGATCGGCCGCTCGACATCAATAAAGACACCCATCGGCACGGCTACGATCTCCGGTGGCAAATCGCTGTGTGCCAAAGCCTGCAGCCCGTAGTAGTGGGCCAGTGACTCACCCATCCAGGTCGGCATGCCGGGGCCGCCACGCCACATCAGATCATGCAGTTGGTGGGCTTGCTCGTGGGCGAGGATCAGCAGGCTGCGCGCGGCGTTGAGATCGGCTCCGTCCGCGCCGCCGTCGACATAGTTGGCGACGAAGCTGCGGCTGCCCGCGGCACCGCCGGCCTCACCGATGCGCTCGTCGATGCCGAGCCAGATGACCAGCAGATGTCGGTCCGCCACAGCCAGGTCGGGCGGGACCTGAAAGACCCGGGTCAGGTAGGCCAGCGCCTGACCGTGCAGTTCGATCAGCGGCAGTCGAGCGAATCGTTCGGCGTCGTCAACAACGTGAGTGATCGTCATCACGCCGATCTGGCTGCTTCGGAGCGCCAGCGCGCCAAAAGCAAAGAATTCGGGCGCGCTGTTCAGCGGCGGCAGGCGCCAGGCCTGTTCGCCCAGACGCTGGCCGCCGACCAGCTGGTGATTGTCCGCCAGGCCGTCGACGATCAGGGGAAGCGTGGCCGCCTGATTCTCGCCATAGAGGCGGAGCAGGGCGGTCGGCTCCGACAGCAGCCACCAGCCATCAGCCTCGAAGTACAGGCTGGCCTGCTGCGCCGCGTCGACCCGGTTGGGCTCGGCCGCTTGCAGCTCGATCGACCAGCTGACGATCTGGCAGCCCGCCGGCAGCGTCCAATGATGCTCGTTGATCGCCGCCAGTGGCCCGTCCGGGCAGCGCGGCTCGCGAACCTGGGAATTCAGCCCCCAATCCGCGCCGCGCACGAATACCGTTCGCGCTTCGCCGGCGCTGGCTCCGAAATCGAGCTGGGCCTGCAGACGCAAGGGGTCGGCCGGGTCCAGCGTAACGCGGTAGGACGGCGCGGACGCCTCCGGGTCCAGGGTGGCCAAGGCTGGCGGTGTTGGCTCCGCGCAGGCGTTGAGCAACAGGGCGAACAGTGACACGGCGACAACGCGCGAGCGGCGCTGGCGATGGTTGGAAGGCTTGGCCATGCGGTCGATGGGGTCCAGAGGATGGGCGGCCAAGTCTGCCACTAGTCGAGGCCTGGATGGCGTGCTGAAAGTCATGCTCGACCCGCCTTCGCAGCAGCGCCCCGAAGGTTCCGGCCGAGCCCGTTCGTCGACGGCGATTCCGACCCATGCGGTAGGATGGCAGCGGCGACTCGCCGATGGCTGGCCACAAGCGCTGCGGAGACCGGTTGAATCCTTCACAATTGACATGGCTGCCCAGCGGCGCATCCGGACTGGCCCGGATGGGACGGTGGATCGACGAGGCCAGAGACAGCGTTCAGTTGCAGACCTACATCTACCGGGATGACCGGGTTGGTCGCCGGCTGCGCGAGCAGCTGGTGGCGGCCGCGCGGCGTGGTGTCAGGGTTCGGGTACTGGTCGACGCGCTGGGCTCGTTCTCGACGGGCGCGGGTTTTTTCCAGCCGCTCCGGGAGGCGGGCGGCGAGTTGCGGATATTCAATCCGATCAGGCTGCACCGGGTCAGCTATCGAAATCACCGCAAGCTGCTCGTTTGCGATCGCCAGCGGGCGGTGGTCGGCGGATTCAATATCGGCGAAGAGTACGACGGCGACGGCATCGAGCAGGGCTGGCTTGATCTCGGTCTGGCGGTGCGTGGGGAGCTGGCCGGTGCCCTGGCCGCGTCCTTCGATCATTTCTACGGCCTGGCCGATGAGCGGCTGGCCCGGTTTCCGCGCTGGCGAAGCGCCCTCGACCGGCGCGCCATCGCTACCGGTCAGGGGCAATTACTGCTCAGCGGCCCCGGGCGCGGCCACAATCCACTCAAAGCCAGTCTGATGCGAGATCTCGGGCGCGCATCCGATGTGCTGGTCGTCAGCCCTTATTTTCTGCCGCCATGGAGTCTGCGGCGTCGCCTGATGAAGGTGGTGCGACGCGGTGGCAAGGTCCAGCTGCTGGTGCCGGGGATCAGCGATGTGGCGCTGGCCTGGCATGCCTCGCGCGCGATCTATCCACGCCTGATTCGAGCCGGGGTCGATGTTCTGGAGTACCAGCCGCAGATTCTGCATGCCAAGCTGGTCATCGCCGACGACGTGGTGTTCATCGGTTCGGCCAACTTCAATACCCGCAGCCTGCACATTGATTTCGAGCTGATGCTGAGAATCGAGGATGCCGCGCTGGCCGAGCAGGCGCGCGGCATGGTTCGACACTACTCGGAGCGGGCCCGATGCCTCACTGTGGCGCAACTGCGCCGCGAGTCATCCTGGTGGACCCGCGTGCGCCAGCGAATCGCCCACCTGCTCATGGCCCGGCTCGACCCGCTGCTCGCGCGCTGGCTGTGGCAGCGCGCCGGACGTCACCCCGAGTGAGCGATGAGCCGCTGGGCTGGGCCCTGATCTGCTCGACCACGGCCTGAGCGGAGCGCACCGCCGTTTCCAGCATGGGCACGCCTTCGTGAGCCCAGGACCCGCAGTAGAACACCCGCCGCCCGGGCTGCCGGTGCCATGTCCTGACCGTGGCCGGGATGTCGAGACTGTCCCGGTTGACCACTGCGCGCTGCAGCGGGAAGCGTTGAATGACCAGCGCCGGATCAAGCGGGATGATGGGATCCCAGCTTTGAAAAACCGGCGCCGTGCCGGCCAGGCTGGGCTCGACCGCGTTCACCCAGACCGTGAACATCGAACGCTCCAGGCTGCGGTCCATCAGGAAGTTGAGCGCCGTCCAGTCACTTCGGCGTGGCGGCATGGCGCGGGCATCGCGGTGAACCACCAGTTCGCCGTCTACGTAGGGCACCTGGGCCAGACAGGCGCGTTCCTCGCTGAACCGGGGGCCGCGCAAAAAGCCGAGCTGATTGGCCTGGGTCGCGATGATGACGCGGTCAAAAACAGCGCGCTGATCTGCGGTTTCGACCCACACTTCGTCATCGACAGGCTCGACCGAGACGACCGGCGAGCCTGACTGCAGCCTGACGCCGGCACCGAGGGCGGCCGCCAGCCGCGCTGTGCCGCCGCTCAATCGGCGCAGCTGGCCGCGGTGGAGGATGCTGTCGAGTAAATCCAGTAGTTGCCCGCTGGGCCACGCCTCCAGCTGGCGATCCGGGCAGGTGCAGATCGTGCCCAGGATCTGCAGAATCAGGCCGCGCCAGAACAGGCGGTCGGGCTGATGCTGTTCGGCGAACTCGGCCAGGCTGAGCGCGCGTTCGGCGGGCTGCAGCCGTCTTGTCGCCCGGATCAGGCGGGCCATGCCGAGCGCGCACTTGAGACTTCTGGGCCCCAGCTGTCGCCAGCTGCCGACCATCGGCCAGCCGGTGACTGGCAGGTAACAGGTTCGGAGCCAGGTGCGGCCGTTCAACCAGCTGCAGGACAGGCGCACGTCGACGGCATAGCTGTCGACCCCGGCTTCGTGGGCGAGGGCCAGTGTCTGGTCCCACTGTGACTCTCCCAGCACCCGAAGCGGGACGTCGACCCGGCCGCCGTCCAACTCCAGCGTGTGTGCCGACATGCCGTGACCCGACCGGGACTCGAACAGGGTGACAGCAAAGCCCGATTGCCGACAGCGGTAGGCGGCGGTCAGGCCGGCCATGCCGCTGCCGATCACGGCGATTCGCTGAGTCATGGGCCTCTCATGCTGCGGACTGCGACTTACTGTAGCTGAATCGCCGTGAGCTTCGTTCCGGTCGATGAGCCGGTCGCCTGCCGGTGCCGATCAGGCAGGCGGATCCGTCGAGGCGGCCAGGCTGTTAGAACAGATCGGGCAGATGCCGTGACTGACCGCTTGGGTATCCCGCACATACTCGTGCAGCGGCACCCATTGCTCATCCTCGGTTCTGATCGCGCGACACCATGCACACATCGGCAGCAGCTTGCGAATGGCGCTGATGTCTGCGCGGGCGCGCTGCAGTTCCAGATGGGTAACGATGGTGTCGCGCAGCACCCGCAGCGCATTGCACTGCGCCGGATCGAGCTGGCGCGGCTGGCGGTCAATCACGCACAGCGTGCCCAGGCTCAGGTTGCCATCGATGCGCAAGGGCGCACCGGCATAGAACCGAATGGAGGGGTCCTCGACCACGTAGGGATTGTCTGCGAAACGCTCATCGCTACAGGCATCCTCGACAATCAACAAATCGTCGATTTCCAGCGCATGGGCGCAGAAGGCATCTTCGCGTCGGGTGCTGCCGACTTCAAAGCCGGTCGCCGCGATCAGATCCTGGCGATCCTGATGGATCAGCGTGACCAGGCTGATGGGCGTGCTGCAAATGGCGGCAGCCAGCCGGGTCAGCTCATTGAGCATGCGGTCTGATCCTTTTTCGATCAGGTCATGGCGCTGTACCGCGCTCAGTCGTTCGCTTTCGTTGATGGGGATAGGCGGCTTCATCGTTCTCTTGCGGCCAGACTTCCGGTCAGTGGCTTCAGGTCAGGGGGCCTGTCTTGCGACGCTTCGACCGCCCCCGACAGTCCGGGTTCGCCCGGCGTTGGCGCGGCCTGAGCCTGGACGCGTATCGTGCCGGTATATCTGTGTTCGGCTATACTGGACCGGGGTGGCCGACTGGTCCGCGCCCCGCTCTTGATGGATGACCGACCACTGTTGACGGGAGAAGTAATCTTGAATCGTTTCCTTCGAGTCTTGTCGCTGGCGCTATTGACCAGCGCCTGTGCGCATCAAGTCGCTTTTCAGGATATCAACTATCGCGTCAGCGAGCAGCCCCGGCCCGAGGCCTTGACGGCCGTGGTCAGTCAGGCCGAGCGCGCTCGGGTCGTGCCGGTACGCTCGGTGATGACCGGGGTTGCCCACAGCTGGGATGCGGAGCCGGGCGCCATGCTGGTGCAGGTTGCCGAGGTGGAGCTCCCGCAGATGTTCGAGCGCTTCCGGCTGCTGGATTCAGCCGAAGGGCAGGACGGCAGCTACGTGCTTCATCTGGCGGTACCCAGGTATACCTTTGCCAACTTTCGTGCCTCGTTGACACTGCATGCCCGCTTGATGGATCCTGACGGCATGGAACTGCTGGATCGACTCTACGAGGCTGAAGGGCCTGGCCGTGGCGGTCGGATGTTCTTCGGCGGCGCATTCGCGATGAAGTCTGCCATGCGGACCTCCTCGATCGAGGCCTTTCAGCAGGCCTTCGCGCAGCTTCGGGCTGATCTGGGGGAGCGTCTCGACGCCCAACACCTGGCGCTGGCAGCGCATGATTCGAACGACCATTGAGCGGGCGGGGCCATCAGCCGGAGCGTTCGGTCGGCGGCAAGCGCCAGGGCGCTGATCGAGCCTGATTCGATGCGCGGGTTCAGGCTTCTGGTCGCCGGGTCGGCGGTGGTCATGGCCCTGATGATGGCCGCGGCCGCGGCGCTTTACGCATCGGATCCCTGGTTGTGGACGCGCTTCGGTACCGCCCTGCAGGCGCTGGACATTGCCAATGTCGACTGGCGTCGACCGGCAGAGGCGGTACCGGGCGGCAGTGCGAGACTGCTTCGCGCGGAATCAGACGGCGCCGATACCGCTGCCATCGAGCTTGCGGCAATCGAGGCTGCCGCAGCCTATGCTGAAGCCACTGGCAGTCATGCCCTGTTGATCCACCACCGCGGCGCGCTGGTGTTCGAGCAGTACTGGAATGGTCACGACGCCAACACCCGTTTCGATACGGCGTCGATGCACAAGTCGGTGCTCACGATCCTGCTCGGCATCGCCATCGACGAGGCGGCGGTCGGCAGCATTGATGATCCGGTCGGGCTGTACATCACCGAATGGGCGGGCGACGCGCGCGGTGAGATCACGCTCCGTCAGCTGGCCAGCATGTCCAGCGGCCTCAGGCTGGAACCGCTTCGGCCCAATCCGTTCCGGCCGGGACTGCGCTTGATGATCGGTGGCGACATCGAGTCAGTCGCGCTGGCGCTGCCGATGGCAGACAGCGCTGCGACGGCCTTCGAGTACAGCAATTTCAATGCCCAGATTCTGGGCATCGCCTTGATGCGCGCGATCGGTCCGCTGCGCTATGCCGAGTATCTGTCCAGCCGTCTGTGGCAGCCACTTGGCGCCGCTGATGCCGCAGTCTGGCTGGACCGCGAAGAGGGCATGGCGCGGAGCTTCTGCTGCCTGCTGGCGACCGCGCCGGCCTGGATGCAGCTGGGCAAGCTGGTCCTGCAGCAGGGCCGGGTCGGCGATCGCCCTGTCGTGTCAGCGGGGTGGATCGCCGAGATGCTGTCGCCCTCGATGCTGAACCCGAACTATGGCTTGAACATCTGGATCGGCGCGCCTGAGTCGGGGCTGCGCCGCTACAACTCGGCCAGCAGCCTGCGCGTGGTTCATGGCGAGCCTTATCTGGCCGACGATGTGGTCTTCTTTGACGGCATGGGCGGCCAGCGAGTCTATATCGTGCCGAGCGCGGAGCTGGTGATTGTTCGCATCGGCGAGTCCGACCCGGACTGGGATGATGCGGTGCTGCCGAATACCCTGCTGCGCGGCCTTCAGGCCGCGCTGCCGGCGGGGTCCTGAGCCCTCCTGGCTGGCCCGGGAGCCTGCGCGACAGAAGCCGTCCGGGCCCCTGGCGCCTGGACTCAGCCCCGGGTGTACTGGCGGCAGTGGTCCCGGGTGCCGGTGTAGAACAGCCTGCCGGACAATCCGTAGTCGGCCGGGTCAAGGCGCTCCGCGCTGTCTGACTGCTCGCTGGCTTCGACCAGGGCCTCGTACTCGGCAATGCTCAAGCGCCGGCGCGTGTTCAGTTGCGATGTCGGATCCAGCGCACGGCGCCATTGATCGGCGCCTTCGGCGACCTCACCGATGCAATAGGTGGCGCCGCAGCCGCTGCCGTAGGAGAACAGGCTGATTTCCCGCCCGGCCCATTGCGCGTCGGCTTGCCGCAACAAGTCGATCAGGGCCAGGAACAGCGAACCGGTATAGATATTGCCGATGTCGGCGTTGAGGCTGAGCCAGGGCGCGACCAGGCGCTGGTAGCTGTCGTTCAGCAGCTGCCAGGTTTCAGCATGATCGCGGCTGATCTCGCCGCCCTGTTCCATCTCGACCTGGCGCTGATGGGCCTTGAAAGCCATCTTCACGAAGGGGACGTGGTACAGGCAGGCCGACAGCGCATGGAGCTGGCCGGGCTGCTCGCCGATCGCATCGACGCGCGCACCGACCAGCGCGTCCAGGTAGCACTGGATGGAGTAGTGGCCGTCGGCGAAGGCATACTTCGAGTACAGCGGGCGCCAGAAATCCATGACCTGGCGCGTGTAGTCACCAATTCGGGTCGGGTCGATGCGGAGCAGGCGGGGGCGGTCGGCGACCACCATCGCGACTGCGCCGGCGCCCTGAGTGGGCTCGCCCGCGGTGTTCAGGCCATAGCGAGCGATATCGGAGGCAATCACCAGGGCCTTGCGTCCGCGCGCCCGGCCGGAGGCGATCCAGTCCATCGAGGCGGTCAGCCCGGCCATCGCGCCGTAGCAGGCATGCTTGGTTTCGAAGGTTCGACAGCGCTGATCCAGGCCGAGCAACTCGTGGACATAAACGGCCACCGGCTTGCTGTGATCGACGCCTGTTTCCGTGCCGACGATGAGGGTGCCGATCTCGGCCGGATCCACGTCGAACTCGCGAAGCGCGTTGGCGCCGGCCTCCACGGCCATGGTCACCGTGTCCTCGCAGGGCGTCGCGATCGCCATTCGCCGCTGCCCGAGCCCCTTCAGATATTTCAATGGATCAACGCCGCGGGCGACGGCCAGGTCGCTCATTTCCAGATAGCCGGCCGGTCCGGCGAAGGCAAGTGCGTCAATGCCCGTGATGTTCAATGGTCGACCTCGAACGAATGTCACCGAAAAATACCACACCGCTGTTCCTGACGCCGTCCCCGTATTTAGCTCGCCTGTAGGGAAGCCGCCCGGCACCCCAGCCGGATCGCCGAGTTGCACCGTACCGCGACCCGGCGGGCAGAATCAGGCGGCCGATATCGCGGCGATTGCGCGCTGCAGGCGTTCGATGCCGGCCAGCAGCCTTGGCCCTGGACGGCCCAGCCAGGCTTCGCTGATCGGTACGATGTGGCGATGGCGAACCGCTGGAATGTCACTCCAACCCTCGCGCCGACTGACGATATGCGGGCGGTACTTGTGTTCCTGGACTCCGCACCAGCTCATCACGATCAGCGCCGGCGCCGCCGCAACGGCCATCTCGGTGCTGATCTCCAGGCTTTCGCGGTCTTCCGTGGACCAGGGATTGCGACCACCGGCCACGGCCAGCATCTCGTTGACCCAGGACCGGCCGCCCGGTGCGATGACCGGTTTGGGCCACCATTCGATCAGCACCGGCGGGCGCTCGGCCGTGGCCGTGTCTTGCGCCAGCACGGCGTCAAACCGGGCGGCCAGCGCTGCCGCCTCGGCTTCGGCATCGAGCGCGGCGCCGATACGGCGAATATCGGTGGCGACCTCGGCCAGCGATTGCGGGCGGGTAACCAGGCAGGGCAGGCCGGCGGCCTGTAGCCGGGCCAGGCAGCGCTCGTGACCGGGCACGGTCAGCGAGGTGATCACCAGGTCCGGGCGCAGGCGCTCTACCTGGGCGACATCGATATCGAGATCCGGACCGATCCGGGGCAGGCCCGCCACCACCGCTTCGGGAAAGTCGGAGTGGTCGTCGACGCCGACCAGCCAGTCGCCGCGCCCCAGCGCACAGACAATCTCGGTGTTCGAGCAGGTATGGGCAACGACACGCATGCCGGCCTGCTCAGCGCGGCTCGCGCCAGCGTTCCGCGACCTCGGCGCCGCGCTGCTCGTCGACCGGCAGCACGGTCAGCATGGCCAGGCCGAACAGCAGCAGGCAGAACAGGATGGCCATGGCCAGGCCGAATAGGGCCTGCAGCAGGCCCAGGCCGAGAATGCCGAACACGGCAGCGAGCTTGGAGGCGGTTCCCCACAGGCCGAAGAACTCGGCGGCCTTGCCGTTGGGGGTGAGGACGCCGACCAGGGCGCGCCCGGCCGACTGCGAGGAGCCCAGGCTCAAGCCCGCCAGGCAGCCGGCGAACAGAAACACGTACTGGGCTTCCCAGGACACCCCGAGCAGAGTTCGGGCCAGGCTGGCCAGCAGCGGGGTCTGCCAGATCGCCAGGATCGCGGCCAGCCACAGGCCCAGGGTGATCAGATAGGTGCGACGGGCGCCGATCCGGCTCTGGATGAAGCCGAAGGCCAGCGCCCCGACGGCTGCGGTGATCTGCACGGTGACGAACATCATCACTCGTACCTCTTCTTCCCAGCCGATGACCTGCGAGCCGTAGATGAAGGAAAAACTGACGATGATATAGATCCCGGCCATCATGAAAAACACCGAGATCAGCAGCGCGCGCAGATCGCGGAATTCCTTCAGTCGCCCGGCCGTGTCGCGGAGCCGGGCGAAGCCGGCCCCGATCATCGACTGGTTCGGGTCAACGGGTCGGCGACGACCGCGCTCCTTCAGCCAGATGAAGGTCGGCAGGGCAGCGAGCAGAAAGAAGACCGCGGCAAAGGGCCCGACCCAGCGCATCCGGTCGTAGTTCTCGGCGCTGACTTCGCCGAGGAAGGCCAGTGCAAAGATGGTTGAAACCATGCCGCCGACGTAGCCCAGGCTCCAGCCCAGCCCGGAAATCCAGCCCAGGTCGCGACGCGGGCCGAGCCCGGGCAGGAAGCTGGCGATGAAGGCCTCGCCGATGGCATAGGAGAAATTCGACAGGATGATCAGCACCATCGCCAACACGATCCAGCCCGGCTCGACCAGCCAAAGCAGCGCGGTGGTGACGACCGTGGCCAGGTAGCTGACCAGCAAAAAGCGCTTGCGCAGCCGCGAATGATCCATCACCGCGCCGCAGATCGGATTGACCACCACGACCAGCAGGTAGCTGACCGCCAGCGCCACGCTCCAGAGCAGATTGCCCAGTCGATAATCCGGCCCGTCGCCGACGATGACCCGGGTGAACAGGTCACCGAACACGACGGTGATGATCAGCAGGGTATAGGCCTGGTTGGCGAAGTCGAACATCGCCCAGCCGAAGATTTCCTTGGCCGGTGCGCGCTTCCGGGTTGCCATGCTGAGCGGGTCGCCGTGTTGGGGTTGACGGGTCGGCGGCCGCAACAAGGCCGTCCATGCCGTGCCTGAATTATTGCATGGACGCCGAATGGAAGTCCTGATCTATTGGTGCCGCTGCGTCTTCAGGGCGTCAGGTCGTTGCTTCGGGATGCTGTCCTGGTTCTGATTGCCTGCTTGAATGACCCCGGGCTGCCTGGCCCGGGGTCGGGCGCATCGAGCGAGGCTCAGAACTCGAAGCGATCCTGAAAGATCAGCGGCGATGGCATCAAGTATTCCACCCGAACCCGGTCCAGGGCCATCGTTTCGATAGCCAGATTCAGGGTGGCCCGGACGTGATAGCTGCAGGTGACGTTGTCGACGGTGGGTGAACCTGGGACTGAGGCCCAATCCACGAAGTTTCCTCCGGGAACCGTGCCTCGCGTCCGCGTGACCAGAATGGTCTCGACAGGTGGCGTGGGTGAGCTCGGTGTCCCGGTCTGGCAACGCCGAATCAGTGCCGTCACCAGATTGCCGGCGCTGGAATTGAAGCCATAGGTGTCCATTCATCTGAGGCTGACACCCTGCGGCAGCGTGAGCTGATACTCGAAGGTGCCGCCGGCGACGTCGGTGACCAGCGAGCCTGCCGTAATGAATCCATCCGGACCCTTGCGATGATTCAAGGGGCCGCGGGTGGGCACAAAGGCGGAGCCGGCAATGTTGGCATGACGAGCGGCGCCCGGCGGCGTTCCGTCCAGCGACGCTCGTTCGCTGACCGCCTCCGTCTGGTCGGTGGCGGGCAGCATGAAGAGGTTGCCCGCGTTGGCCGGGTATCCCAGCGCAGCCAGCGTGGCTTCGTCGGCGGGAATCGGTTCGATCATTTCGGGTTCGGCTTGCGCCGTAGCGATGGCAGCTAAGACCAGAATCGCGGCCGGTCCCATCGAGTGACATTTCTTCATGTTGGCATTTCTCCTTCAGGTCAGTTGAGTAAGTTTTTTGTTGCCGGGCTGCCACGTTCCACGGACCAAATGCCTGTGCCGGGGTGAGGGGCCCAGGCGCGCCCTGGCAGAACCGCTCAGTCGAGCTCGATATCGCCGCTGGCTGCGGGCGGGCATTCGGGTATCACTGGCCTTGCAATTCGCCTGTCAATGCAATCGGAAAAACACCCGCCTTCGTGCCATCGCTGCTTAAAAAAATCCTGTCGACACAGGCAGACGCCGAGCTGAAATGGGGCGTCCAACCGGCTCGAAGTCGATCGGGCCGGCGCTGCCGCTGGTCTGCGGCGGTCGCAGCCGATACAATCCCCGGTTGCTGTCGATCCCGCCCTGCGCATGAGCTTTCGCGTCCCCAACACCCTGGCCCTGCTGTTCTTCCTGATGGTGGCGGCCCTGATCGCGACCTGGATCATTCCGCAGGGCCAGTTCCAGACCGAATTGAACGAGGCCGGTCGGGCGATGGTGGTGCCCGGCTCCTACACGGTGTCCGAGGAGCGCAGCCGCTTGAGTCCGCTGGCGCTGTTCACCGCCGTGCCGCGGGCCTTCCTGTCCGCGGCCGACATCATCTTTTTCCTGTTCATCATTGGCGGGGTGCTGGCGGTGATCCGGGCTACCGGCACCATCGACGCCCTGCTCGGGCGCCTGCTCGAACGTTTCAGCCAGCGCCCGGCGCTGCTGATCATGGCGGTGATCTTCAGCTTCGCGCTGACCTCCAGCGCGGTCGGCTCTTCGGGCGAGTACATTCCCTTCGTGCTGATCCTGGTGGCCCTGTGCCGGGCCATGCGGATGGACCCGATGACAGCCGTGGCCATGATCATCTGCGGCTACGGGGTGGGCTACGGCGTGGCCGCCTTCAATCCTTACACCGTGGTGGTGGCCCAGGGCGTGGCCGAGCTGCCGACCTATTCGGGCTGGCCGGTGCGGCTGGCCCTGCTGCTGCCCTTTGTCCTGATCGCGGTTCATCATGTCTGGTCCTACGCCCGGCGCGTGCAGGCCGACCCGGCCGCCAGCCTGGTCAACGACAGTGCCTTGATCGAAGCGGCTGAACCGCCGCGCGACTACCCGCCCATGCATGCCGGCCACGTGGTCATCGTGCTCGGTTTTCTGCTGGCGCTGGGCACGGCGGTCTGGGGCATCGCCACGCGCGGCTGGTATCTGAACGAACTCGGCGCCGCTTTTCTGATCCTTGGCCTGGTCGCTGCGGTGATCGGTCGGCTATCGCCGAGTGCTACCGCCGAGCGCTTCATCATTGGCGCGCGCGAACTGACCGAGACCGCGCTGCTGGTCGGCATCGCCCGAGGTATCGCGCTGATCATGGAAGACGGCCAGATCCTGCATACCATCGTCCATGTGTTGTCGCTGCCGCTGGGTCTGGTCGGCGCCGAGCTGTCGGCGGTGGGCATGCTGATCATCCAGGCGATCCTGAACTTCTTCATTCCCTCGGGCAGCGGCCAGGCCTTCGTGACCATGCCGCTGATGGCGCCGCTGGGCGATCTGGTTGGCGTCAGTCGCCAGGTCTCGGTGCTGGCCTACCAGATGGGCGACGGCTTCACCAACATGATCATCCCGACCAACGCCATCCTGATGGGCATCCTCGGCATGGCCGGCATTTCCTATGCCAAGTGGCTGCGATTCGCCTGGCCGCTGATGCTGAAGCTGTTCGCGGCTGCCGCCCTGGTGCTGGTCGGCGCGGTCTGGCTGGGGTTTGAATGATATGAAGGCAGCAGCCAAGCGAGTTCTGATTACCGGCGCTGGGGCGGGCCTCGGCGAGGCCATGGCCCGGCGCTTCGCCGCGGCCGGTTGGCGGGTGGCGGTCTCCGACATCGATGCCGAACGCGCTCGGCGCCTGGTCGGTGAGCTTGGGCCGAACGCCGTGGCGCTGCCGCTGGACGTGGTCGACGAGGCCGGCTGGGCGGCGATGGTCGAGCAGATCCGCGCGGCCTTTGGCGGTCTCGATGTGCTGATCAACAACGCTGGTGTGGCGGTGGGCGGCACGCTCGAAGAGACCTCGGTCGAAGACTGGCGCTGGGTCATGGATATCGATCTGATGGGCGTCGTTCTGGGCTGCAAGGCCTTTGCACCGCTGCTGCGCGCTCAGGGCAGCGGTCATATCGTCAATGTTGCCTCCTTTGCCGGCTTCGCCGGTGCGCCGGGCATCAATGCCTATGGCACGGCCAAGGCGGCCGTCATTGCGATGTCGGAAATGCTCAGAGCTGAGGTGGCGGACGCCGGTGTCAGGGTGTCGGTACTGTGCCCGGCCTTTGTCCCGACCCGCCTGACCGAGACCATGCGCGCGCCCGACGACAGCTATCAGAAGCGCGTCCAGCGCTGGATGGCCAACTCCGGGGTGTCGGCCGATGACGTGGCTGGCGTGGTCTTCGACGCCGTCGTGCGCCGATATCGCTTCCTGCTGCTCACCCACGGCAACACCCGCTGGATCTGGCGGATTCGGCGCTGGTTTCCCGAGCGCTACTTCCGGCTGGTCATGCGCGGTGTACGCCGAGCCGAACGCGGTCGGGGCGGCCGCTGAGCGGTTCCGACAAGCGCATCTTCCATTAGCAGACTTGCAGCCGCGCGCAATTGTGTCGATACTCGGTCAACCCATCGGAGCGGTCTGCGATCCGCCAAGGCGATGAGCGAGCGCTACTACCTCGAAACTTCGGTCGGCCAGGATCATCTGCCTCGGCGCCTCGACCTGTCCGGGTTCCCGGCCACGGTGGGACGCCATCCTGACTGCAGCCTGCAGCTGAATGTCGACCGGATTTCCCGGCTGCACGCGCGTTTTCACCTGATCAAGGGGCAGCTGCACGTCGAGGACCTGGGCAGTACCAACGGGACCTTCATCAATCACTTGCCGATCGAGACCCTGACGCCGCTGGCCGTTGGCGATGTACTGCATCTGGCCGATCACGAGTTTCGGTTGATGCGGGATAATGCGCCGCAGCTGCCGCCGAAGCGGTCCACCGCAGCGTCTGACACGGTCGTGGGCATGGCGGCGCTGCCGCGCCATTTCCCGCTGCAGATGGGCGCCTTCCTGGAGTTGCTGGAAAAAGAGATGGTCTGCGCCTTTCAGCAGGGTATTCATCTGCCGGACGGCAGTCTGTATGCCCGTGAGCTGCTGGGGCGCAGCACGCACCCTGAGCTGAGCGAGGGCCCGGGCCAGCTGTTCGCTCTGGCCGCGGCACTGAATGCCGAGGTCAGGCTGAGCCGGCTGCTGCGCTGCCGGGCTTTTGAGGCAGCCAGCCGGGCCGGAATCAGGGAGCCGCTGTTCTTCAACAACCATCCGGCCGAATGCGCCGACTTCGACGCGCTGCTGGCCGAACTCAGCCGGCTGCGCAGCCGGCATCCCGAGCTGCGTCTGGTGTTCGAAGTGCACGAGTCGGCGGTCACCGACCTGGCGATGATGGCCGAGGTCCGCAAGCGCCTGCGGCGCATGGGAATCGCGCTGGCCTATGACGATTTCGGCGCCGGCCAGGCGCGCCTGCTGGAGCTGATTGAAGTGCCCCCTGACTATCTGAAATTCGATCTCGCGCTGGTGCGTGATCTGGAGAGCCGGGACTCGGCCAAGTACCGGCTGCTCAGCACCCTCAATGCCCTGATCAGCGATATGGGCATCAAGACCCTGGCCGAGGGCGTGGAAACCCAGGCCGCCGCCGTGCTCTGCAAGGAGATCGGCATTGACCTGCTGCAGGGCTTCTACTTTACCCGGCCCGCCGCCATCGGCGGCCAGCCGGCGGCCCTGAAGGCTTGACCCGTGGGCCGCAAGAACAGCCGTCGCAAGCAGCGCGCTGCTGCTGATCAATCTCCGGCAGGCCGTCCTTCGGCACAGTCCGAACCGACGGGAGCGGATCGGCGCAGGGCGCTGCGGCTGGCTCTCGTGCTGGGGCCGCTGGCGCTGCTGCTCATGGGCGCGGCCTGGACCTGGTGGGCATCGGAGCAGTTCGAGGCCGAGTTCGACGCGGATTACGTCGGTTCTGCGGTCTGCGGCGATTGTCACACCATCATTCATGGCCAGTGGGCCGGCTCGCCGCACGCCAACATGGTGCGGGTGCCGGATTCCGGCAGCGTGGTTGGCGATTTCGACAACGGTGAGTTCCGGCTGCCGCTGGACAGCCCTGATCCCCTGGCCGGTGAGGTCGTGGCGCGGACCTTCACCCGGGACGGCCGCTATTACATGGCGTTGCGGCGTCCCGATGAGGCCGTGTTTGTCGGCTTCCCGATCGAGCTGGTGGTCGGCTATCAGTATCGCCAGGAGTACCTGTTTCGCGAGCCCGGCGGCGTGCTGCGCCGGCTGCCGCTGCAATGGTCGACGGCCAAACAGTCCTATTTCCCGTACTGGAACCTGCAGGAAAACAGCGACCAGACCCTGCCCGATCTGTGGCAGCAGATGACCACCCTGCATTCGGCCTGGAACCTGTACTGTGCCCGCTGTCATGTGGTCAATCTGGACATCGTCGACCGCGATCCGGCCCACACCTTCGCCAATGTCCAATGGCAGGAAAAGGGGATCGGCTGTGAATCCTGTCATGGTCCCGGCAGCCTGCATGTGGCCTACATGAAAGCCAGCCCGGCCAATCGCCTGGCGATGTTTTTTCGCAACCACCTGACCGGCGTGCCGGTCGCCTATGTGGCCAGCGCCAACAAGCTGCCCAAGGAGCAGGCGCTGTCAGTTTGCGCGCGCTGTCACGGCGCGGACATTTTCACCCGCAATCAGGATTTCTATCGTCTCTACGAGCCCGGATACAGCCGCGAGGGCCGGATCAATGATCTGTCCGGATTCTTCCGCCAGGCGCCGCTGACTCCGGGTCGCATGGATCCGACCGTCGAGGTCTGGGACAATGGCCGGCCGCGCGGCATCGGCATGCTGTTCCGGTCTTTCGTCGAATCCAGCTGCTACGACGAAGCCGAGGTGCGCTGTTACGATTGCCACGATCCGCACCAGAACAAGGCCGCGACCCGCCCGGGTATCCTTGAGCCGTCTCCGGTCTCCAACGCTTACTGCCTGGGCTGCCACGTCGACCTGGGTCGCGATTTGCGCGCGCACACCCACCATGAAACCGGCCAGCCCGGCAGCTTCTGCTACGACTGCCACATGCCCCAGCACATCACCAAGCTCAATACTGGAATCTGGGAGCGCACCCGGACCCACGAGATGAGCTCGCTGCCCAATCCCCAGGACAGCCTGCGTTTCGGCCTGGACGGCGCGCCCAATGCCTGCAGTGATTGTCATGAGGATCATGCGCCGGCGGAACTGCTGGATGTGATGCGCCGCTGGTGGCCTGACTCGACGGCGGCCCGAGCAGACAACGGCAGCGGCATCGGCTACTGAGCGGCCTGCCGGCCGTCACCACCACAGGGAAATCGACAGCGCGCCGTAGTCCTGATGGTCAATCTGGCCCTGGAATTCCCGGCTGCGCCAGACATGGGTATAGGCCAGGCGCAGGCGCTCACGGGTATAGACCACGCCGCTGTACACCTCACCCACGGCTCTTCGCAGCTCGACGCCGCCGCGTCCGCCGAAGCTGTTCCCTTCCAGAAAGAGGTCGCGGGCGACCAGACGGCCCTCGACGCCCAGATAGAGATACCAGCTCTGGCCAGGTTCAGGCCGGAAATACGCGGTGCCCGAGCTGGCCGGCGTAATCCGCGGCGGGCCGTAGTCCTCGGCCAGATTGTGGCCGATGCGGAAGAAGCCGCCGGCTGCCAGATGAGTATGCGCATTGCCCAGCGTAATCCCGCCCAGCGCGCTCAGATCGGCGCCGAACTGCTCCGGCTCGACGCGGTCAATCAGCCGGCGAAAACGGTCATAGCCGAGCAGAAGAGTCGGTTCATTGCGCAGCTGACTGCTCCAGCCGGTCGGCCGGTCGGCGCCAATCACCCGATGAATGCCTTGTTGAACCTGCTTGCCCATCGCCGCCGGCCCGACCAGGCCGAGCCCGATCCGCAGCCGGTCGGCGCCACCGGGATGGGTCGTGCCGGTGGCGAATTGCGCGTGCAGCCACCCGGCATAAGGGCGGTCCGCGGGCGGCAGCTGCGGGTTTTCGATGTCGGCGGGGGTGTAGATGTTGTGCCCGATCGACAGGCTGTACGGCAGCGCATCGGCCTCGCCAAAGCCCGGAAATCGTCGGGCCAGCGCGTCCAGCCAGTCTGGCGGCTGGCGAGCGACGGCGACCCGGGTCAGCCGGACGCCGCTGGTGTAATAGCGGTCCTGACCGGCAAACAGATCGTTTTCGTATTCGACCACCCAGAGTGCGCTGGCGGCAGCCGGCGCTGGTGCCGCCAGCAAGGCGGCCAGCCACAGGCCGGCGAGGCGCCGGCCCGGACTGCCAGGCGGCTTGGCTACCAGATGCTGACCCGCTGGTCGGCGGGCAGGTAGAGGGCATGGTCGGGCTCGATCCCGAAGGCCTCATACCAGGCGTCAATGTTGCGGACCACGCCGTTGACCCGGTAGCGCGGCGGGCTGTGCGGGCCGGTGATCAGCCGCGATCGCAGCGATTCTTCGGTCTCGATGCTGCGCCAGACCTGGGCCCAGGCCAGGAAGAATCGCTGGTCGCCGCTGAAACCATCCATCACCGGCGCCTGGCCATCATGGTGGTCTGCCAGGTACAGCTGGTAGGCATGGTGGGCAATCGACAGGCCGCCCAGGTCGCCGATGTTTTCGCCCAGCGACAGGCGGCCATTGACGTGCATGCCGGGCAGCGGGGCAAAGCCGTCGTACTGGGCGACCAGAGTGCCGGTCCGGGCTTCGAACTGGGCGCGCGAGGCTTCCGTCCACCAGTTGCGGAGCACGCCGCGCGCGTCTGAACGGGAGCCCTGATCATCGAAGCCATGGCCCATTTCATGCCCGATCACGCCGCCAATGGCACCGAAGTTGACCGCGGCATCGGCATGCGGATCGAAGAACGGCGGCTGCAGGATGGCGGCGGGAAACACGATCTCGTTGCGCGCGGGCGAGTAGTAGGCGTTGACGGTTTGCGGGGTCATGAACCACTCCCAGTCGCGCACCGGTTCGTGCAGTCGTGCCAGCGAGTCCTGCCACTGCCACTCGCTCAGGCGGGCGATATTGCCGATCAGGTCGTCGGCGGCAATGCGAACGCTGGAGTAGTCGCGCCAGCGGTCCGGGTAGCCGATCTTCGGCGAGAAGGCCTCGAGCTTGGCCAGGGCCTCGGCGCGGGTTTCCTCGTCCATCCAGTCCAGCGTTGCCAGGCGCTCGGCGAAGGCGCGGCCGAGGTAGTCGACCAGGGTTTCCATCATCGCCCGGTGCGCAGGCGGAAAGTGTCGCTCGACGTACACCTGGCCGATCAGTTCGCCCAGTCGGGTATTGACCAGGTTGATCGCACGCCGATCGCGCGGGCGCTCTTCCTCGACTCCCGACAGGCGCTGCTGGAAGAATTCAAAGTGTGCGCGGCGGAACGCTTCCGGCAGTTGGGGCGCGTGGTTGTTGATCCAGTGAAAGGCATGCCAAGAGGTCCAGTCGAACACCGGGACCTCGGCGAACAGGGCGGCATTGGCGATCACGGCACCGTCGTTGCCGAGGACGAGTTCGTCGATGTCGGTCAATTCGCGCGCCTCGAACAGGGCGCCCCAGGGAAAGCCCGGTGCGATCTCGCCGAGTTCGGTGCGGCGGATCAGGCGGTAGTTGGCCTGCCTGTCGCGCTGCTGGACCCGGGTCCAATGGTTGGCGGCAAGCGCGGTTTCGAGGGCCATCACCCGCTCCGCCCGCTGCTCAGGCTGGTCGACGCCAGCCCGGGCCAGGGTGGCGGCGATGTAGGCCTGGTAGGCTTCGCGGTGGGCGGGGAAGGGCTCGTCCTGGCGATCGTAGTACTCGCGGTTGGGCAACCCCAAGCCGCTCTGGGCCAGATGGACGAGATGCCGCTCGGGGTTGCCGGCGTCCTGGCCAATGAACACGGCCATCAGCGAATGGGTTCGGCGCTGTCCCATCCAGCGGGCCACCGCCTCATGGCTATCCAGGGCGAGCAGGGCGTCGAGCTCGTCGCGGATCGGGGTCAGCGCCAGCGCCTCGATCCGATCCTGGTCCAGGTAGCTGGCGAACAGGGCGCCGATCTGCTGTGCGGGCGAGCCTTGCGGCGCTTCGCCGGCCTTGGCGTCCTGAATGATGGCGTTGACGCGCTCCTCGGCTTCCAGCTCCAGTTCCCGAAACGCGGTAAAGCGGGAGAAGCCGGCAGGCATTTCCGCACTGTCCAGCCAGCCTTCGTTGACGAAACGGAAGAAATCATCGCCAGCGTGAACGCTGTCGCTGAGGTGCTGGGTCTCGATCCCCCAGCTGCCGAGGCGAGCGCCGTTGGCGGCCACGTCGGCGCCGAGCGCGTCGGCCGGCCAAACAGCAGCGGACAACGCGAAAAGGGCAGCGGCCGCGCCGCTGAAAGCCAGGTCATTCATTGCAAATTCCAGAGTTCAAATGAGAGCGCCGTGTCGCGCCAAGGGGCCATTATCGGTGATCGGACATGAATAGCGAGATAGGGTTCGCATTCTCTGCCGCATCGGTCTGCAGCCCATCCGGCGTTCGATTACACTGGCGCCTTAGTCGATGAGGGTGCCAAAGTGAGCCATCTGGATCGCTTTCGCAAATTGTTGGGGCTGGGAAGCACCGACGAACGCCGCCAGACCGAGCGCATGGACGCGCGCGAGGGCACCCGTGTGCTGATCATTGACGATTCCCGGACGGTAGTGGCCGCGCTGAGCCATATGCTCCGGCAGAGCGGCTACGAGGCCTTCGGTGCCAGCGATGCCGAAGCCGGCATCGCGCTGGCGATCAGCGAACAACCCGATCTGATCTTCCTCGACATCATCCTGCCCGGGCTGAACGGCTTTGCCGCTCTCCGGCGCCTGCGCAAGGAGCCGAGAACTGCGCGGATTCCCGTGGTGATGATCAGCGGTAATCCGCAGGCGACGGAGCGCTTCTACCTGGAGCGAATTGGCGCCGACGATTTCATGAAGAAGCCGTTCGGCCGCGCCGAGGTGTTTTCTCGGATCGAAAAACTGGTTCGACAGGGCAGTCTCGCGGCCCGGGCCCCGACCCTGGCGCCGGCGCTGCCCGCCGATGACGGACTCAGAATCAGCGACGACATGCCGGATTCGGTCGATTCCGGCCGCGGCGGCGGTTGACGATGGACCGCGCGGCCCTGCTGGCCCGTCGCGCCGAGCTCAGCGCTCGGCTGGAGGCCATCCGGCGCGATTTGCGCGGCGGACTGTCCAGCGACCTGGAAGACCAGGCCACGCAGCTGGAAAACTACGACACGCTGCTGGAGATCGCCCGCGTCGCCGAGGCGGAATTGCTCCAGATCGATGCTCAGCTGTCGGAGCGTGACGGCTGAACTGAGCACTACGCTGATCGTGCTGGCCGCGATGCTGGCACTGTTCGTCAGCAATCGCCTGCGTCTGGACCTCGTTGCCCTGCTGGGCCTGCTGGCCCTCGTGATAGGCGGCGCGGTCAGCGTCGACCAGGCCCTGGCCGGCTTTGCCGACCCCGTTGTGCTGATGATCGCCGCGCTGTTCGTGGTCGGCGCCGCGCTGTTTCAAACCGGGGTGGCCGACGCGCTGGGCCTTCGGGTCGAGCGCATGGCCGGAGACGGCGTGACCGCGATCACCGCGGTCATCATGCTGGTCACGGCGCTGCTCTCGGCTTTTCTCAGCTCGACCGGGACCGTCGCAGTGATGTTGCCCGTCGTGCTCGCCATCGCCCGCCGCCGTCGGATCAGCCCTTCGCTGTTGCTGATGCCGATGGCCTTCGCCGCGCTGCTGGGTGGGATGTTGACCCTGATCGGCACGCCGCCCAACCTGATCGTCAGTGGCCAGCTGGAGCAGGCCGGGCTGGAGAGTTTCGGCTTTTTCGCCTTCACCGCGCCGGGCTTGATCATGCTCGCGGTCGGGATGATCGGGATCCTGCTGCTGGGCCCCCGTTTGCTGCCGGAACGGCGTTGCGCGGAGGGCCTGGACGCGGGGCCGTCCTGGTGTGATCTGTTCGACCAATATGGCTTGAATGACAATCTGGTCGAACTTCATGTGCCGGCCCACTCGGAGCTGGCTTCAACCAATCTTACCAGTACCGAACTGCGTTCCCGCCACGGCTTGACGGTGCTGGCCATTGCCAGCCGCACGGCACGCGGCGAATTCCTGCGCAAGGCGGAGCCGGGGAGTCTGATCCGCCCGGGTGATCGTCTGTTTGCGGTGGCAAGCCCCGACGCGCTCGAAGCGGTGTGCAGGCAGTTTGCGCTCGACCTCAGGCAGGCGCAGGCCGAACTGCCCAAGGCCCTGCAGCTGGTCGATGTTCTGGTGCCGCCGCGCTCGCCGTATCTGGGTCGCAGCCTGCGCGAACTGCGCCTGCACAGCGGCGCCGGCGTGACGGTGCTGGCCCAGCGCGTTCCCGGCTCACCGCCCGGCCCGGCCGAACTGGATCGTCCGCTGGCGGCCGGTGACGGGCTGCTCCTGACCGGGGACGTCAAGGCGATTCGGCGGGTGGCGCGCTCGCCGCGTGACCTGGTGCTGCTGGCCGGCGACGATGCCGAAACGATACTGGACCCGCGCAAGGCGCCGCTGGCGCTGGGGATCCTGGCACTGATGATGCTGTCGATGACTTTTGGCTGGTTGGCCAACGTCATCAGCGTGCTGTGCGCGGCGGTGCTGTTGGTCCTCTGTCGCTGTCTGAGCATGACCGAGGCCTATCGCAGCATCAATTTCGAGTCGGTGGTCATGATTGCTGCCATCTTGCCGATGGCAACAGCCCTGGAACAGGCTGGCGGCATGGCGCTGGCAGCCGACTGGCTGATGGGGGCCACGGCTACGGCCGGCCCGATCCTGCTGCTGGGCGTATTGTTCTTGTTCACGGCCGGCTTGAGTCAGCTGGTTTCAAACACCGCGACCACCGTGCTGGTCGCGCCGATCGCCCTGCAGGCGGCGCTGGGTATCGGCATCCAGCCGCAGGCTGCGCTGATGACCGTGGCGATCGCGGCCTCGTCGGCCTTCATCACGCCGATGGCGTCTCCGGTCAATACCCTGGTACTGGGCCCTGGTGGCTATCGCTTTGGCGATTTCGCGCGGCTGGGCATACCCCTGCAGCTGATGCTGCTGCTGAGCACGCTGCTGGTCGTGCCCTGGCTGTTCCCGCTATGAGTCGGCGGCCGATGCATTGGCGCGGCAGCCCGCAGTACGCCGATGGCACGATGCTGCGCTTTCCGCAGCTGCTGTTGTTCCTGGTCGGGATGCCGGTCAAGACACGTCCGCCGGTGATTCACATCCGGCCGTGGCTGACCTGGAGCCTGGCCGTCATCATTGCTTCGGTCAGCCTGATGGTCTGGTTCAGCACCGCTGGCGAGACGCTGGCGGACTGGCTGGTGTTTCGGCCCGATGCATCGGGGCTGGCCTGGTGGACCGGGTTGTTCGGGCACCTGGCCGTGCACGGCGACCTGCTGCATCTGCTCGGCAACCTGTATTTTCTGGTGCTGTTCGGCCGCCATATCGAATGCTGCTTCGGCCGTCGGCGACTGCTCGGACTGTTCCTCCTGTCCGGCCTGCTGGGCGGCCTGCTGCACGGCTGGGTTACCGGCCATGCCCTGATTGGCGCCAGCGGCGCGGTGTTCGGCGTCCTGGTGTTCTACGTCTGTCAGTATCCGAAGGCGCGGGTGATCTGGCTGCCGCTGGGCTGGATCAGCCGCGCTGCGCTGTTGTTCTGGGCTCGCGGCTGGATTGCCCGGGGGTATCCGGTCAGCATTTATCTGCTGATTTACGGCGGCTTCCAGCTGCTGTTGCTGTACGAGCAGCTGGCCTTCGATGGTCGCGTGTCGGCGCTGGCCCATTTGGGCGGCGGGCTGATGGGCGCGTTGATCTGGCTGGCCTGGCGCCACGACTGGCTGCCCTGACGCCTTGAAGTCCCAGCCGCAGCAGGAGCCCGCGCGGAAGCAACGTTCGCGGTGAAACGGATGCCATCGCCATTGCGGCCCGGATGGCTTCCGCCGCGCAGTCTGCTAGATTCGACGCCGGCGCTCGTCCGATCCCGGCGCGGGCACGGTCGTTTCCAGCTCGATGGTCCGGTACTCGCCCCCGGCCCAGTAGCGAATCCGGGCCTTTTCGCCCCGCGGCGTCGCGTTGACCAGTTCCAGGAAACCCAGCGGCGATGGCGGGGTCGTGTCGTTGACCGCCACCACCAGCGCGCCGGGCTGCAGGCCGAGCACGGCGGCGATGCCGCTGACCGAGCTGACCAGCACGCCGGCATCCTCGGGCAGATTGAGGGCCTGGCGGAGGTCGCGGCTGACCTCCATCACGGTGATGCCGAGTGCGGTTACCCGGTCGTCGTCGCCCAGGCCTTCGAACGGCAGGTCTTCGTTGGCGGCCAGCACCGCGGGTGCGACGGCGATCCTGGCGCCTGTGCGCACGGCCATGGCCAGCGCGTCGCTGGGTCGAGAGTCGATGCGGATCAGCCGGTCCGGCTCGCTCAAGCGAATTTCCAGCGCGCCCAGGTAGGTGCTGTCGCGCAGCTCGTCGACCACGACCCGCTCCAGGCGGCCGCCGAGGCCGTTCATCACGGCAACCAGCAGGTCATGAGTCAGCGGCCGCTCCGGCTCGATCCCGCGCTGGGCCAGCAATATGGCGCGCGCTTCCGCCGGACCAATGAAGATCGGTACGGTGCGGCCCTGTTCCGGTTCGCGCAGCAGCACCACCGGCGTCCCGGTCATCGGTACTACGCCGACGGTGGCCAGCTCCACCGGAATCAGCTCCTCGTCCGCCACCGCCAGCGGCCGCTCCGCGGCTACAGTGGCGGTGAGCAGGAGCAGCAGGGGAGGCAACAGACCTGCTCGGAAGGCGTTCATGCGCTTGTTCCTGTTCGTGATTACCTTCAGCCTAGCGCCTGGCCGTGAAAGTTGCCCAGGTTTCCGACAGCCTGTTACAGTGCGGCGGCCTCAGTTTGCCCCTGCCTGGAGAGCCCCGATGGTTGCCGCTACCCTGCTGACCTACCTTGTCGTGCTGCTGGGCATCGGGATCTGGGCGCAGCGCCGGGTCGGCAGCAGTACCGATTTCCACCTCGCGGGCCGCCGCATGGGCCCGCTGGTCGCCGCGCTCAGCGCCTCGGCCAGTTCCTCGTCGGCCTGGACCCTGCTCGGCATGAGCGGCGCGGCCTACGCCTGGGGCCTGCAGGCGATCTGGCTGATTCCCGCGGTGGTGTCGGGATTTTTCATCAACTGGGTGTTTATCGCGCCGCGATTGCAGCCGGCCAGCCATCGCAGCCAGGCGCTGACCCTGGTCGAGTTCCTGGCCCAGGGCAGCGATGCGCCCAGCGAGCGCCGACTGCGCGCGCTGGGCGCGGTGATCATTCTGTTCTGCTTCACCTTCTACGTGGCTTCGCAGTTTCAGGCGGCAGGCACGGCGATCAGCACGGCGCTGCCGGTGCCGGCCGGCCTGGCGATGGCGATCGGTGCGCTGATCGTGATTGCTTACGTGTTCCTGGGCGGATTCTGGGCCGCCAGCGTCACCGACGCGCTGCAGGGCCTGATGATGCTGGCCGTGGCCCTGGTGCTGCCGGTCGCGGCGCTGGCCGCCGTCGGCGGGCCGCTGGCGCTGTGGGAGGGGCTGCGGGCGCTGGACGACCCCGCGCTGCTGCGCTGGGTCAATCAGCCCGGCTTGCCGCTGGCCATGGTGTTTGTGGCCGGTCTGTTCGGGATCGGACTGGGCTACCCGGGCCAGCCTCATGTGGTCAATCGCTTCATGGCTCTGCGGTCAGCCGCCGATATCCGATTTGCCCGTACCGTGGCCTTGAGCTGGGCGGTGCTGATCTATATCGGCATGGTGATTGTCGGCTGGTCGGGGCGCGTGCTGTTGCCCGGCCTGGCCGACGGCGAATCGGCGCTGCTGGTGATGTCGGTGGAACTGCTGCCGGCCGTGCTCGGCGGTCTGGTCACCGGCGGCGTCCTGGCGGCCATCATGTCGACGTCCGACAGTCAGCTGCTGGTTGCCGGCAGCGCGGTCAGCCACGACCTCAGGCGTGGCCGCATCTCGCTGGCCCTGGATCGGGCGGTGATCATCGTGCTGGGGCTGGCCGCGCTGGGCCTGGCGCTATATTTTCCGGCCAGCATTTTCGACCGGGTGCTGTTTGCCTGGCAGGTGCTGGGCAATGCCTTCGGGCCGCTGCTGATCGTGCTGCTGTTCGTCGGCCCGGTGGCGCCGCGCCATCGTTTGGCCGCCATGCTCAGCGGGGCCTTGCTGACCGTGCTGATCAGCTATTTCCCGCAGGCGCCGGGCAATGCGGTGGAGCGCCTGCTGCCGTTCTTCATCGCCTTGAGCATCGCCTGGGTCGGTGCGCGCCGCGGGCCCGGCAGTGGCGGGCCCGCGGCAGCTCCGGTTGGCTTCAGTCGGTCGAGGAATCGTCGGCCGCGGGTGACGGCCCACCGGGCCGGCGTCGCCGCGCCCGGTCGTCAGCGGGGTTGTCCTTTGGGCTGCGCTCGG